>CAMDYX010000058.1 GCA_945910395.1 uncultured Agathobacter sp.
TACGCTTTTTACAAACGAGAGTGGGTTCTGATTCAAATATGCAAATTCATTTAGGCGCACAAAACCGAAACGGGAGTTTTAATATTTCAGCTTGATATCTCCGGTACTTGTGGTTGCAATAATTGAATTGGAATTATGCTCAGAAGACTGATAGAAGGATTTTCTACAGTCCTTACCGTTTACGGATACGGAACCGATGTCGCAGCTTAAATCCACCTCATAGTGGCTTATGTCTTTCTGCAGTTCGATTTCAATGTCACCTACATCGGAGCCTGCATCTAAAGATGTAAAATCACAGGAGGAGAAGGTCAGATCACCCACATCAGAATCAGCAGTACAAACTCCTAGAGAGGAATCTTCGACTTCCAGTGTTCCTACATCCATGGAAATGTCGCTAAAGTCAAAATTGCAATGTGTTACACTTGCGTCTCCCACAGCAGACTCGATACAGAGCTTTGCACCGGAGAGATTTTTAATCTCAATATCACCCACATCACCAAGAATCGTTACACCCTCCAGCTTACAATCACCTGGAACGGTAAGGATCATGTCACAGTTATTATTGTGGATTCCGGAATGAAACTGCGGAACCTTCGGCTGAATAATCTCTAAGGTTTTATCAGAGGAAGACTGGCGGATTTCCGGTACCAGATAGGACACACAGTCGTAGGAGATATAGTATCCATCGCCACTTTCGATGGTAATATCAAATACACTTCCATCGATTTTTACAGCCGAAAAAGCATCCAGCTGGGATTCATAGGTTTCCCTGTTTTCATCAAATTTCTCATAAGAGCTTCCCCAATTCCATGGCAAAAGGGAGGAGTGTGAAAGCCACCCAAACACATGGTAAATGGTGCCGCCAATGATACAGCATATGGTGAGTATCACTAATATGGTTGTATAAATACTTTTCTTCATTTTACAATTCCTCCTTGTCTATTCTTTGTAGGCACTGTCAATCACCGCATGGATAATTGCCGCAACCGGCCAGATAATCCAGGTAATCCACCAATCAAAGGTAAGAAAGCTCCAGCAAAGGTAAACACAGGTGATTGTTGTCCAGTAAACAGACATGATGGTTTCTACCGTTTTGTTGTTGTATTTTTTTGCCGGATGCTGGTTTGGAACAAAGTTGCCACCAACTGTTGTTGCATCATTGAGCTGAAGCAGGAAGGAAAAGCTGCTGTTTACGCGGCAGCCCAGAATAATCATAAAAACACCGATTCCAGCCAGAAGGAAAAGCAGACAACCTCCGAGGGCCTCCAGATTCATGTGCCAGATTTTGGTATTAAACTCTTCAAAGATAATTTCCGGAACAACGCAAATAACGCAGAGGGTGATTCCGATGGTAAGAAGCAGAGCATAGGTGGTGCGATAGTGCTCCTTCTGATCACGAATATATTTCGTCGTTGCAAAATCTATGGAGCAGGGCTCCTGCTTTAAAAAGTCCCAACGCTTCATAATGATGGATGGATGAACAAAAAGTCCAACGGCGATTGCAATAAAAATAAAGAGACTGATTGCACCCAAAAAGTCCGGTGCGCCAATTGCATCAAAGAAAATCGGTCCGATGACACTGGTAATACATAAGAAAACACCCAGACCGATCTGAATGGTCTGCTTGGAGTAGTCACTTAAAAACTGCTTTACATCCTCAAAGGACACCATTCTTCTGTTGATGCTCATCTGTGGCTGCCGGACAACACTGCGGATTCCAAGAACCTCTGAAATCTCATCTAAGTTACCAAATTCGGAAATTACGGTGCCCACGGCTTCGTTCTCGCTTTTTCCGCTGTTGATCAATTCTGTATATTTGTCTTCCATCATCTGCCAGAGCTCGCTTTTTGCACGCTGCACTTCCGGAGTGTTGGGAAGATTCTGGAACATGCTTTCCAAATAATTTCTAATAGCTTCCATTTTGTAAGACCTCCTTATCAATAAAATTCTCAATTACTTCTTTTGTCAAATTCCACTCTGCACACTTCTGGGCGTAATACTCTCTTCCGAGATCGGTAATCCGATAATAGGTTCTTCGTTTTCCACTTTCTTCATCGGAAGAGAATGAGACAATATATCCGTTTTTTTCCATGCGGGTAAAAGCAGAGTAGAGCGTGGTTTCTTTAATGACATACTTTTCCTTTGTTAACGTCTTGATCTGTTTGGAAATTTCATACCCATAGGAGGGTTTTTCCAAAAGAAAAAATAAGATCATTGTGTCGTTGTAACCACGTATGACATCACTGCTGATCGTATTCATGTAACTACTCCTTTCCATTATTCCTACGACTGACGTATCTACGACAATCGTTGCTCCGACTGTCGTACTACGTCTGGCGTAGTAAAAGTACCACCATATAAAGGATATGTCAACATATAAAAATTATTATTGTCGTATTTGCACAAAAAATGGTTGAATATTTTATGAATCCATACAAAATGTGAAAAAGGGGATTGCCAGAAAAAGGGAAATGTGATTATACTGAGATTACTGAAAACGTTACCGGCAACATTACCGAGAACATTACCAGCAACGTTTACATATTATTGTATTCAATTTTAGGAGGGAAAAAAATGAAAAAGAAATTAGTATCAGCAGTATTAGTTTCTGCAATGGCAGCTACCATGCTTGCCGGATGTGGAGACACAAAGGCACCAGCTTCTACACAGACAGGAGGCACAACCGATGCACAGGAGACAACATCAACGGTTGAGGCAGGAACAGGATCTGTTTACATGTTAAACTTCAAGCCGGAGACCGACGATGCCTGGCAGGCACTTGCTAAGACATATACCGAGCAGACTGGTGTAGAGGTTAACGTTCTTACTGCAGCAGACGGACAGTATAAGACGACTTTACAGTCTGAGCTTGCTAAGTCAGAGGCTCCAACAATCTACAATATTGGTAGCACAGCAGACTGTGCTGAGTATGCAGATTACATCTATGATTTGTCAGGTTCAGCTTTGTATGATCATTTAACAGATAAGTCACTTGCTCTTGAGTATGATGGAAAGGTAGCTGCAATTGCAAACTGCTATGAGTGCTACGGAATCATCTACAATAAGACAATTCTTCAAAACTACATTGATAATTATGAAGGTGCTGTTATCTCATCTGTAGATGACATCAACAGCTTTGATACATTAAAGGCAGTTGCAGAAGATATCAATGCAAACGTTGATGCAATCAACGAAGCATGTGGCACAGAGCTTACAGAAGCATTCGCTTCCGCTGGTCTTGATTCAGGATCTAACTGGAGATTCTCTGGTCACCTTGCAGGTATCGCACTCTACTATGAATTTAAGGATGCTGGATGTGACTTAATCGCAGGACAGGGAACTGTTACCGGCGCTTACTTAGATAACTTTAAGAATGTTTGGGATCTTTATGTTTCTACTTCAGCTGCAAACCCGGCAACTCTTGATTCCGGTACATATAATGCAGAGCAGGAATTAGGACTTGGTGAAGCAGTATTCTACCAGAATGGTGATTGGGAGTATTCAGCATTTACAAATCCGGATAACGGATACATTGTAGAAGCTAGTGACCTTTCTATGATGCCAATTTACTTTGGTGTTGATGATGAGAAGCAGGGACTTGCTGTTGGAACAGAGAATCATTGGGCAGTTAACGCACAGGCTTCACAGGAAGACATAGATGCTACTTTAGCATTCCTTGAGTGGGTAATTACTTCTGACGAAGGACGTGACGCTATCACAAACCAGATGGGACTTACCGCTCCATTTGACACCTTTACCGGAGATTATGCTTCAAAGAACGCTTTTGCAGCAATGGTTAACACCTATGGTGCAGCTGGAAAGACATCTGTAGCATGGAGCTTTAATGCAACTCCTGCAGTAGATGACTGGAGAGCAGACTTCATCGCTCCACTTACAGAGTACACCGAGCGTGGTGGTTCATGGGATGATGTTAAGACAGCATTTGTTGATCAGTGGGCTTACTACTGGGATCTTCAGAACGCACAGTAATAGGGCGTAAGCAAGATACACGTAATTATAGAGGGGTAAGTGAGTAAGTCACTTACCCCTTTTTTAGAAAGGAACTGCTATGGAAAAAGGAATCAGAAAATATTTTGTCATTTTTGCTCTTCCGACAATGATTGCTTTTACAATCGGATTTATTGCCCCTTTTATATATGGTATTTTTCTTTCCTTCTGTAAATTCACCACTGTTACAGACTGGAAATGGGTCGGATTTGAAAATTATACAAAGATCTTTTTTATTAATGGTAATTTAGATACCTCATTTATACATTCTATTTGGTATACCGCTCTTTTTACGGTGGTATCTGTTCTAATCATCAATGTTGTAGCCTTTGCAATTGCGATGGCACTTACAAAGGGAATTAAGGGAACAAATTTGTTCCGTACAGTATTTTTTCTTCCCAATCTGATTGGAGGAATTGTACTTTCTTATATTTGGTTAATGATCTTTAACGCGATTTTACAGAGATTTGATATGACAATTGTTACGTCCCAGTGGACAGCATTCTGGGGACTGATTGCGGTTGTCTGTTGGCAGCAGATTGGATACATGATGATTATCTATATCGCCGGAATTCAGAATATTCCGGGTGAGTTAATCGAAGCTGCTAAAATTGACGGAGCAAATGCATGGCAGCTTCTTAGAAATGTTACTCTTCCGATGCTGATGCCAACAATTACAATTTGCTCATTCCTTACTTTGACAAATGGATTTAAGCTTTTTGACCAGAACTTAGCGCTCACCGGAGGAAACCCGGGAAAATTATCGCAGTTACTTGCGCTTAATATTTACGACACCATGTATGGAACCACCGGTTGGCAGGGGGTTGGTCAGGCAAAGGCAGTAATCTTCTTTATTTTAGTTGCGCTGATTTCGGTAACGCAGAATAAGCTTACAACAAGCAAGGAGGTGAAAGGCTAATGGCAAAGCATAATGGACCGGAGGTTAGTACCGTTCGCGCAGCAAAGCATGGCGGTCTTCTTACCTTATTTTTCTCAATCTTAAGTATTATCTGGATCTTTCCACTTTTGGTCGTAGTATTAAACTCATTTAAATTGAAGGCATACATTTTCCGTTATCCCTTTGGAATTTCTTCAAAGTCTATTGCTGAAGGATGGGATAATTTTGTTGCCGGGGCACAGAAAATTTTCTGTGGCTGGTTAAATTACGGAAATGCAATTGAAAAGACGAATTTCTGGAATAGCTTTGGAAATTCTTTGTTTATTACAGTAGGAGCAGTATGTGCTATTATTCTGTGCTGCTCTATGTGTGCATGGTATATCGTGCGTGTAAATACAATCGGAACAAAGATTATGTACTTACTTTGCCTGTTTTCTATGATTGTACCTTTCCAGATGGTAATGTTTACATTATCAAAATTTGCAAATATGTTGCATTTATCCAATCCAATCGGTATTATTGTGGTATACTTGGGATTTGGCGCAGGCCTTTCGGTATTTATGTTTACGGGATTTGTAAAGAGTATCTCCCTGGAAATTGAGGAGGCAGCTATGATTGATGGATGTAGTCCCCTTCAGACCTTCTTCTTAATCGTATTTCCAATCTTGAAGCCAACCACCGTTACCGTTGCAATTCTTGAGGCAATGTGGGTATGGAATGATTATTTACTTCCAAGTCTGGTATTAAATGTCAATAAATACAAAACCATTCCAATTGCGATCCAATATCTAAAGCAGAGTCACGGACAGGTAGACTGGGGCGCAATGATGGCTGTTTTGGTGCTTGCTATTTTACCAATTGTAATTTTCTATATTATTTGCCAGAAATACATCATTGAAGGTGTATTGGCAGGAGCAGTTAAGGGTTAATCATGACAATCATTGATATTGCAAAAGAATCCGGATATTCCGTCAGCACGGTTTCCCGGGTACTAAACAATCGAAAAGACGTAAGTCCTATTGCAAAACAAAAAATTATGGAGATTGTGGAAGCCCACAATTTTATTCCCAATAATAATGCGAAGCATTTAAAGCAGACAACCACCAAGTCGATCCTTGTGATAGTCAAAGGTACCTCCAACATGCTTTTTGCGAATATTATTGAAGCGGTTCAAAAGAGCGTGGAGGCATCGGAGTACACGGTTCGCGTGTACTATTTAGACGAAGATGCCAACGAGGTAAGTGAGGCAATCCGGCTTTGCAGGGAAAGAAAACCCATTGGTATTCTCTTCCTCGGAGGAAACCCGACCTATTTTGAAGAGCAGTTTGCCGACGTATCGGTTCCCTGCGTCCTTGTAACTACCCAGGCAGACGGGCTTGGCTTTTCCAATCTGTCATCGGTATCCACCGATGATGCGGCGGCAGCAGAAACGGCAGTAGATTATCTGATTGCGAAGGGGCATCGCAATATAGCCGTTTTAGGCGGAGATTTGAGTGCGTCACATACCAGTAAGCAGCGATACCGCGGATATGAAAACAGTTATCGCAAGCATGGAATGAAGATTGATACAGATTATTATGAAAAATCCCGATTTTCTTTTGATGGCGCATATCGTGCAATGCAGAGGCTGTTTGAGAAAAATATACCGATTTCCGCTGTTTTTGCAATGAGTGATGTGATGGCAATCGGTGCCATCCGGGCAATCTGTGATAGTGGGCGCAGAGTGCCGGAGGACATTTCCATCATAGGATTTGACGGAACCCTTCTTGCGGATTATTATAATCCGAAGATCGTAACAATCCGACAGGGCTATGAGCGGATTGCGGCAAGAAGTATGGAGATTCTTTTTTGCATGATTGACTTAAATTCTCCGGCAGTTCATGAACTGGTTCCTTTTGAAATGCAGAATACAGAAAGTGTAAAAGAACTAAATTAGAGAGAAATCCTTTAACGGTGTGACCGATCTGGCCACACCGTTTTTGGCACTTATAAATACTATCCCTGTTCCTGAATGTGTGGTAGGATAAAGGAAAAGCAGGATAAAACGATGGAGGAAAACGGATGGAACAATTATTGATTATTGAAGATGATAATGGGCTGAATCAGGGCTTATGTAAGGCTTTGAAAGCAGAAAACAGAATCATTTTTTCCTGCCCGAATATAAAATCCGCCAAGGAGCAGCTTATGTGCGGGGATGTATCACTCATTCTTTTGGATATCAATCTGCCTGATGGAAGCGGACTGGATCTGCTCCACGATATAAAAAAGGCAACACCGGATCTGCCCGTAATTTTGCTGACTGCAAATGACACAGATATGGATATTGTGGACGGACTGGAGAAAGGTGCTGACGATTACATTACAAAGCCCTTTTCACTATCTGTTCTGCGTGCAAGAGTCAATACACAGCTAAGGAAGTCCGCCGCGGCGGCAAAGGAGCAGGTGATTAGGATTTCGCACTTTGCATTTGACTTTTTCCATTGTCGATTTCTTGTCGATGGGAGGGAAGTGGAGCTAAGCAAAACAGAGCAAAGGCTACTGCGACTTCTGGTTGAGAACAGAGGAGCGGTACTTGGCCGAAGAACCCTTGTGGATGGAATCTGGACGGATGGTGCAGACTATGTGGATGAAAATGCCCTGTCTGTTACGATAAAACGTCTGCGTGACAAGCTGGATGCACAGGATTACATCAAAACCGTATATGGTGTTGGATATAGTTGGGTGAAAAAATGAATCGTTGGATTTTATTATTTGGAACTTTGTGTCTTGTAACGGCAGTGATCCTTATTCTTTGGAATTTAAGGCGTACAAGAAAAACAATGGAAACAATTGAGCAAATGCTGAATATGGCAATGGATGGAACCTTTACGGAAAAGGATTTCGATGAGAGCAGGCTATCTTCGTTGGAAACGAAATTTGCACACTACCTTTGGGCATCCGAGATTTCTGCGAGAAACGTGGCGGCTGAGAAGGATAAAATCAAGACGCTGATTGCAGATATCTCTCATCAGACGAAAACGCCCATTTCAAATCTGCTGCTATACAGCGAGCTTCTGCAGGAGGAAGATCTGCCGGAATCCGCAAGGGCCAGTGCAAAGGCCATATATGCACAGTCAGAAAAGCTTCGCTTTTTAATTGCTTCGCTGGTCAAGCTGTCCCGCCTGGAAAATGGAATTATTGCCCTTTCCCCACAACCGGGAAGGCTGCAGCCTATGCTGGAAGACATTGTAGATTACTTCCGGCCGAAAGCATCAGAGAAAGGAATTCTTTTACAGCTGCAGGATACAAAGTCATCCGCACTTTTTGATGAAAAATGGACAGCAGAGGCCATCGGCAATATTGTGGATAACGCCATAAAATATACAAAGCAGGGGAGCATTACCCTTTCTGTGGTGGACTATGAAATGTTTACCCGCATTGATATTGCGGATACCGGAATCGGCATTTTGGAGAGCGAGCAGGCGAAGATTTTTACCCGGTTCTACCGTTCACAAAATGCAAAAGAGCAGGAGGGTGTGGGAATCGGCCTTTATCTGGCGCGGGAGATCTTATCCGGCCAAGGCGGCTATATCAAGGTTGCATCCAGTCCTGGGAAAGGGGCAGCTTTTTCTGTATTTCTGCCCAGACAATGACAATTCTTTCAAAACTGTTAGAATTTATTTTTATCCTGAAAGAATGTGGAAAGAATCCTATGAGATAATCTGTATGTAGAGAAGGAAGAACTCTCTGCATACAGATTTTTTATGGAGGTACATATTTATGGAAATCTTACAGGCAAAAGACCTGCGAAAAATTTATGGCTCCGGAGAAAATTCCGTTCGCGCTCTGGATGGCGTAGATCTGAGTATTTTAAAGGGCGAATTTGTTGCAATCGTCGGCACATCAGGTTCCGGGAAATCTACCCTGCTTCATATGCTGGGCGGACTTGACCATCCTACCAGCGGAACCGTAATGGTTGATGGTAAGGATATTTTCTCTCTAAAGGACGAAGCCCTGACGATTTTCCGTCGTCGCAAAATTGGTTTTGTGTTTCAGGCATATAATCTCGTCCCAGTGCTGAACGTGTATGAAAACATTGTTCTGCCCATCCAGCTGGATGGGGGAAAACCGGACAAGGATTTTATACAGGAAATCGTCCAGACTCTGGGGCTGGATGGGCGCCTTAATGCCCTGCCCAGTCAGCTTTCCGGCGGTCAGCAGCAGAGGGTTGCCATCGCCCGGGCATTGGCAACGGCACCGGCTATCATTCTTGCAGATGAACCCACGGGCAATCTGGATTCCAAGACCAGTCAGGATGTACTGAGCCTTTTGAAGGTGACCAGCCAGAAATTCGCGCAGACCATCGTAATGATTACCCACAACGAGGAGATCGCACAGATGGCAGACCGAATCATTCACATCGAAGATGGTCGGATTGTCTCTCGAGGTTAGGAGGTGGCAGGAATGAATGTAAAAAACAGGAAGTGTATCCGACACTTAAGCTTTCGCTTTCTGTGGGCATCCCGGAAACGAAATATCATTGCCATTGCTGCAATTATTTTGACAACGCTGTTGTTTACCTCCTTGTTTACCGTGGTAATGTCTATAAATTCCAGCTATGAGACGTACACCTTCCGGCAGATCGGCGGTTACTGTCATGGCACCTTTAAGGAAGTGAACGAGGAACAAATCCGTGGGATTGCCGGACACCCAAAAGTAAAGGCAGTAGGTGAGCGTACAGTCATTGGCACCATAAGCAGCGGTGTATTTGCGAAAGTTCCTGCGGAAGTTAGTTTTATGGATGAAAACTGCACGACCTGGAGTTATGCAAAGCCGGACACCGGACATATGCCCCAGAGTGGCAAAGAGATTACCATGGATACAGGAGCATTAGCGTTGTTGGGGCTTGACCCGCAGCTGGGGGCCGAAATTACGTTGACTTATAACATCTGTGATAAAAATCAGATTGCTCATGAGAAAATAGATACCTTTACGTTAGTGGGATGGTGGGAGTATGACGATATCTGTCCCGTTCATTTTATCAATATCTCAAGGGAATATGCCGAAGCAGTAGAAGAGGAAGGCATGGCAGAGGGCATGGAGGAATTTCGCACCGACCTTAATGTGATGCTGGAATCCGCCATAGATATTCGGGGACAGATGGAGCAGGTGGATTCGGATCTTGGCTATACCTGGGAGAATTCCGGTGAAGAAAACAATGTCCGTATCGGTGTCAACTGGGGTTATACCACAGCTCAAATGAGCGAAGGTATGGATGCAGCAACTTTGTTAGGTATTATCGCCTTTCTTGCCCTGGTAATCTTTACCGGGTATCTGATTATTTACAACATTTTTCAGATTTCCGTAACCGGGGATATCCGTTTTTATGGATTGCTGAAAACCATCGGTGTTACGCCCCGGCAGCTCCGCAGAATCATTCGCCAGCAGGCACTATTACTGTGTATTGTGGGTATTCCTGTGGGACTGCTGTTGGGGTATGGCGTAGGCATCCTTCTGATGCCGGTAATAATGGAGCAAACCAGCTTCGGCGCCGGTGTTACCACGATCAGCACTTCTCCTCTAATATTTCTTGCTTCCGCCCTATTTGCGCTTATCACTGTTTTACTATCCTGCTTCCGTCCCGGACGAATTGCCGCAAAAGTGTCTCCGGTGGAAGCTGTAAAGTATACTGAAGCCACGCAGACAAAGAAAACCCATCGTCAAACCCGTGGGGCCAAGGTACATCAGATGGCCTTTGCCAATCTGGGGAGAAGCAAAAGTAAGACCATTCTTGTAGTGATCTCTCTAGGGCTTTCCGTGGTACTTCTGAATGTGCTGGTGACCTTTACAAACGGCTTCGACATGGAAAAATATCTGGAAAAACAAAGCTGTGCAGATTTTATCGTCAGCAGCACCGACTATTTCCGCTCTGCCCATAATATAGACAGCTATATTTCCCGGGATATGATAGAACAAATCGAAACAAATACTTCACAAACCATATCCGGCTGCGGATACACATTAAGTGGATGTGAACCCACAGGCTGGGTACCGGAAGAAATGATTCGCAGGGAATTGCCAGAGTTTGTATCCGGTGAAATGCTTGAGACAAGCCTGTCCATATATGCCCGAAGAGGAGAGCTTTTGGGAGCAAATGCTCAGATTGAGGGACTGGATGACCCCTTATTTGAAAAATTGACGGTTATTGACGGTGACATCCAAGCCCTGCTTTCGGAAAATGATAATGCCATTGCATTAGTTGTGGATGAGGACGATTACGGCAATGTCATGGATCTGGAGGATTATCCTCCTCTGGGAGCCACGCAAACCATCACCTATATTGAGGAGGCCTATTATATCGACAACAGAACCGGTGAAAAGTGCGATGAAAACACTCCGGAAGAGTTTTTGGAATACTACATTGCCAAAAGCCATGATGTGGACTATACCATCTGTGCTTATGTGACAGTGCCACAGTCCATGAGCTTTCGTTACTATACCTTGGGATACCGCTTTGTCCTGCCCGTTGACAGACTGGAAAGCGATAGCCGGCAGACGAGGCTCCCTTTGTTCTATCTATTCGACACCCCGGATATCGCAGCGGAACAGACTGCAGAAAACTATCTTGCCGATCTGACGGAAGGGGATTTGTCCGGGTTGATGTATGAAAGCAAGTCCACCCTCCGGGCTGAATTTGAAAATTTCCAAAAGATGTTCCTGCTCCTTGGTGGCCTGCTCTGTGCAATCATCGGTGTGGTGGGAATCCTGAATTTCTTCAATGCGGTTATGACCGGTATTCTGTCCCGAAAGAGAGAATTTGCAGTTCTGCAATCCGTAGGCATGACAGCTCGGCAATTAAAAAGTATGTTGGTTTATGAAGGCTTGTTTTATGCGCTGGGTGCGTCCCTTGCAGCTCTACTTTTATCTTTGGTGCTCAACCCATTGACCGGCAATGTGCTGGAAAACATGTTTTGGTTCTTTACTGCAAACTTTACCATTCTGCCTGTTTTGCTTGCAATTCCCATCTTTGCACTGCTGGGATGGCTGATTCCTTCTGTCATGTACGGACAGACGGCAAAGCAAAGTGTGGTAGAACGGTTAAGAGAAGTAGAATAAATGCAAAGAAAAATCCCCGTAGGTTTTCACTTAAGGGGATTTTTTCTTTGGTTATGACGTTTTTTGTATTATAATAGAAATATTAAAACGGCATAGGAGTAGTTGGTGTGAAAAGGAAGAGAACATATGCTGCCCTTCTTATGGGGATGGCGGCATTTTTAAGCGGATGTGGGGGAGGAAACTCCAAAGAGGCAGACCCTGCGCCCCAGACGGTAACAGAAATGACCACAGAGTCACAGGATGAGTCAGTATCTGAGACAGTAAGTGAGACAGTAGCTGGATTCGTAATCGAAGCAGAGACGCAAAGCAGGAAAAGTGAATCCGAAAGCTATGATTTTACCATCTGCTTTGCCGGGGATATCAGCTTAGCGGATGATGCAGTCACCACCCAGACCATGAAGGACAGCGAGAACGGAGTATATGACTGCATATCAAAGGACTTGATTGAGGCAATGCAGAGTGCAGATATCATGTGCCTCAATAATGAGTTCACCTACAGCACAAACGGCTCTCCTATGGAAGGAAAAATGTACACCTTCCGCGGAAATCCGGAAAATGTAAATGTGCTGAAGGAGCTTGGCGTAGATGTGGTAAACCTTGCAAACAACCATGTGTACGATTATGGAAAA
The DNA here is from genome assembly GCA_945910395.1 of uncultured Agathobacter sp. Taxonomy (GTDB): domain Bacteria; phylum Bacillota; class Clostridia; order Lachnospirales; family Lachnospiraceae; genus Roseburia. The sequence continues at coordinate 12,631 of CAMDYX010000058.1, forward strand.
CAGGCATTGCTAGATACCTTTGATACCTTAGATGAGGCAGAGATTCCATTTTTCGGAGCCGGAAGGAATTTGGAAGAGGCTACGGAGCCATACTATGTAGAGCTGGATGGGAAGGTAATTGCATTTGTGGCGGCTTCCCGGGCAGAGAAGAATAAAATGACCCCTCAGGCAACGGAAGATTCCCCGGGAATTCTGCGCTGCTATGACACGACATTATTTGTAGATGAAATCAGGGAAGCAAAAGAGAATGCGGATTTCGTGCTGGCATATGTACATTGGGGAACCGAGTATAGCGACCAGCTGGAAGCGGTGCAGTTGGATACCGCAAGGGAATACCTGGATGCAGGAGCGGATGTCATTATCGGCGCTCATCCCCATTGTCTTCAGGGAATGGAATACTACGACGGAAAGCCGATCATCTACAGTCTCGGCAACTATTGGTTCAACAATAAAACACTGGATACGATGCTGCTTAATCTGCATTTTTCCGGAGACGGGGATTCGGACAATCTGGAGGTTTCCATCCTGCCGGCACTTCAGACCGGCTGTCGGACTTACTACGTGAGTGACCCGGATGAGCAGGAGGCACTATACTCCTATCTGGAGAGCATCTCCATCAATGTGGACATCGATGAGAACGGTGTATTAAGCGAAACGGAAAAGGAATAAAGGAAAGTATGAAGGAAGATCGGGAAAGGACTTACATCTGCATAGATTTAAAATCATTTTACGCATCTGTGGAATGTGTGGAGCGCGGTCTTGACCCTCTTACCACGAGACTTGTGGTGGCAGATCCGGATCGGACGGAGAAAACCATCTGTCTTGCCATTTCCCCTGCAATGAAAGCGCTGGGGATTAAAAACCGCTGCCGTGTATTTGAGATTCCAAAGAATATTTCTTATATTATGGCGACTCCGAGAATGAAGAAGTATATTGACTATTCAGCGGATATCTACTCGATTTACCTAAAGTACATTTCTAAGGATGATATTCACGTGTATTCCATCGATGAGGCGTTTTTAGATGTGTCGGATTACCTGGGGCTGTATCAGATGTCGGCAAAGGAGCTGGGGAAAACAATCATGCAGGATGTTTTTGAAACCACGGGGATTACCGCAACCTGCGGAATCGGAACCAATCTGTATCTTGCAAAGATTGCCCTGGATATTACGGCAAAGCATGTGGAGGATCACATCGGCATATTGGATGAGCAAAGCTATCAGAAAACATTGTGGAATCATAGACCAATCACGGATTTTTGGAGAGTCGGACCGGGAATTGCCAGTCGCCTTTCCAAATACGGGATCTACACCATGGGGCAGGTCGCCCATGGGGATGAGGATATGCTGTACAAGATTTTTGGGATTGATGCAGAGCTTTTGATCGATCACGCCTGGGGAAGAGAAAGTACTACGATTGCGGATATCAAGTCTTACAGACCAACCACCAATTGTTTAACCAGCGGGCAGGTGTTAGGCTGTGATTACACTGCAAAAAAAGCTTGTATTATTGTAAAAGAAATGGCAGACTTGTTGTGTCTTGATCTTGTAGACAAAGGTCTGGTAACCTCCTCAATTACCTTGTCGGTAGGTTATTCCAACCGGGTGGGAGTGGAAGGCTCCCATGGGAGCGTGCATTTAGAGGATGCCACGAGCTCTTCCAAAATCATTGTTCCGAAGGTGGAGGAGCTGTATGAAAGGATTGTAAAAAGTGAGTACCCGATACACAGAGTAAATATCAGCTTTAACCATGTTGTAGAAGAGGTGTATCAGCAGTATGGCCTTTTTTTTGACCCGGCAGAACTGGAACGGGAGCGAAAAATGCAGAAGGCTATGATCGACATCAAAAATAAGTTTGGAAAAAACGCTATACTAAAGGGGATAAATTTAGAGGAAGGTGCCACAACTATGGAGCGCAATCATCAGATCGGAGGACATAGAAGTGGGGAGTAGTGTAAGACCGAAAATGAGCCGGCAGGACCGGGCAAAGCAGTTTATGCCTTTTGCAGCGCTAAAGGGATATGAGGAAGAGCTGAAAAAAAGGGAAAAAATTGTTGTGCCAAGGATTGAGCTGTCCGAGGAGCGAAAGGAAGAACTGGATCAGCAGTTCGCAAAGCTTAAAAAAAAGGATATTGTAACGGCAATCTATTTTTGCAAAGGGGAATATCTGAAGGTGACCGGGATGATTTCCCGGATAGATGCGGATGCAAGGCTTCTTGTGATTGTAAGTACGAAGATTCCATTTGAGGACTTGTATGAAATTACGCTAGAAAAAAGGGAGGAAGAAAAAGATGTCAGCTACTTGTGAGCAAGCAACTGTTGAAAAGTCAAAGGAACGTCTGGAGGTATTAGCCCGGATTGAGCAATATGAAAGAGAAGGACGTTTTAGTGAGGATGTAGAAAAGGATCCTCCGGGGCGGGAGCTGAAACCGGATGAGATTGATTATATTCCAAAGCCCTGGCGTTTTGACACAAAAATAAAAACCCAAATGACCTATCATCTGGCGCGGAAATTCATGAACAAGATGATTAAGCAAAAGCAGCTGGTGATAAAAGAAATCCGTGGGATTGAAAATTACAGAAATTTAGAGAGCGGGGCCATCATAACCTGCAACCATTTCAGCCCCATGGACAGCTTTCTGGCGCAAATCGTATATGAGGCTTCAGGACAGAAAAAAAGAAGGTTCTACCGTGTTATCAACGAGAGCAATTACACGAGCTTTCCAGGCTTTTTTGGAATGCTCATGAGAAATTGCAACACCCTGCCCCTTAGCTCAAACAGGCAGACCATGAAGAAATTTATGAGTGCGGTGGATACCCTGCTTCGGGGGGGACATTTTGTACTCATGTACCCGGAAGGCAGCATGTGGTGGAATTACAGAAAACCAAAACCATTAAAGAGAGGTGCCTATACCTTAGCGGTAAAAAGCAACGTACCGGTTCTTCCGATTTTTATAACCATGGAGGACAGCGACCGTTTGGATGGGGATGGATTCCCGGTTCAGGAGTACACGATTCATGTTGGAAAACCGCTCTATCCGAACATGGAACTGGGAAAGCATCAGAGAGCAGATGAAATGCTAGAGAAGAATTATGCACTCTGGAAGGAAATTTATGAAAAAGTATACAAAACTCCGCTTACATATTCCACAGTCCTACCGGAGTAATCCAACAGGACTGTTTTTTCTTATGATGAATTATGGAGCAAGCATTTCTTCGAAGGAAGCTGCCGGCATCGGCTTTGCAAAGAGAAAGCCCTGGATATCGTCGCAATGATTTTCCTTCAGGAAATGAAACTGCTTATCGGTCTCTACCCCTTCTGCCGTGATATGAAGTCCTAAGTGCTGGCCCATGCTGATGACATAGTACAGCAGAGTTTCTCCGTTTTGATCTCCGATATGGTCAATCAGACTTTTATCCAGCTTTAGGGTATCGAAGCATCTCATATTCAAAGTGGCAAGGGAGGAATATCCGGTGCCGAAATCATCCATAAGAATCCGGATACCCGTACTTCTAAAGCGCTCTAACAATCCGCGGATATCCGAAGTCCCCTCCATGGCACTCTCTGTAATCTCCAGCTGTATATAGCCGGGATCAATACCGACCTCCTGCAGGATAGCCAGATATTTTTCTACAATATCGGAATAATAGAGGGAGGCCCGGCTTAGGTTAATGGATACCGGATATATGGTATGGCCCTTAGAAAGCCACTCTGCCTGCTGCCTGCATACACAGCGGAACATATATTCATCCAGCTTTGCAATCATTCCGTTCTGTTCGAACAGAGGAATGAACCTGCCCGGTGAGATCAGACTGCCGTCTTTATCCCTCCAGCGCACTAAGGCCTCGCTGCCCACGACTTTGCCGGTGGAAACACTATATTTCGGTTGATACCAGACTTCGAACTCGCCTTCTGCAAGAGACTCCTCAAACCGCTCCTCTAACAGCTGATCCTGCTGCAGCTTCTCATGGTCCATCTCATTATAGAATACATAGTACTGCTCCTTCTGTGCCTTTGACTGTTCTCTGGCAATCTGGGCTTTGCTGTAAGCATCCTCCAATTCCTCTGTACCCTGCATCTCGTAAATTCCATACCGGGAATGAATCCCTTTGATCTGTAAATCCTTTGCCCGCCGGTTGATGCGGGTAGAAATCCGGTTTAATCGTTCAAGAAAAGAAGCCTTTTCTTCGAGGTTTAAGAACATAATAAAGACATCTTCCTGCACATGGGCAGCAAGCTCTTCCTCGTTAAGCTCCTCAGTAAGTATCTGCCAGATATCGCAAATCATAAGGTCGCCGGCGGCTTTTCCGGCAGCAATATTGATATTGTTGAAATTTGTGATATCCATGGAGACCATGTAGCCTGGTCTGCTGCGTCTTTTTTTCATGTTGATACGGAATCTGGCAAAATTTGCACCTTTTGTAAGAGCATCTTCATAGGCATAGCGCAGCATCATGTTCTTCTGATCACGAGAAAGCATAATAACAAGAGCAACACCGATAAAAATGAACACAGCTACAACAAAGGCCATGAGATATAGACTATTCTGAACCGGAGAGACCCTGCTCTCCAATACATTTACCGGTATGAGGGTAAGCACGTACCAGGTGATATCCCCATCCATAAGACTTACAGGAGTACAATAGTAATAGGTTTCCTCGCTCAGATAAAGCTTACCTCCATCGGAGGTATGTTCTTCCATCTGCTTTTGCAGCTTGTGTATGGAAGCCTCATTGCGGGAATCCTGACTTAACACATCCGAAAATATATTCTCGGACAGCTGCAGAATGTCATTTCCCATAGCCACCATAATCTGCCCATCGCTGTTGATGGCGCAGCTATAACCCTGCCCATCAAAACAATCAATCTGCAGGGCGTCATTAAATACCTGGGATTGATAGGTCAGCCCGAATACACCTTCTACATTTCCGTTTTTGTCATAAATGGGAATGGTCATAACATTGACAAGACTGTGGCTTTCTTCCAAAGCATCACTTAACACACCGGATATAGTGGATTTGCCTTCCATGCCCCGCACGAAAAATTCACGGTAGGACAGATTGGCAACACCGCCATCTGTGGAATGGCTGGTTCCATCCGAAAAGCAATAAGCAAAGCGTTTTAAATCATAGGCTTCCAAAAAGATGGAAAAGGACTGCAGGGTTTCATCTATGGTATCCGGGGTTACCCCATGCATATTTTCTGAAAGTCCCTGTAACAGCAGATAGTTTGCATTTATTTTGTTTTGCAGGGCCAGAGAATTCTGATTTGCAACATCTTCCAGGTTTTGCTGCAACTGATTTTCCAGTTCATTGAAAATAATGTAGGAACTGGACAGAACTGTTACCACAATAGCAAGCAGAGCTGACAGCATAATGATGAATTTTTTCATATTTACTCTTTTGGTATTTTCGCTCATGTTTATCCTCACATGGTTTCCCGTTTATCTACTGCTAATCATAGCACAAAAAGGTTCCGAAATTCAATCGTACTCAGCAGAAAGGAATATGTGAAATAATATTCCCATTTCGGATTTGTGTTCCTGAATGAATTTGCATATTTGAATCAGAACCCACTCTCGTTTGTAAA
>CAMDYX010000059.1 GCA_945910395.1 uncultured Agathobacter sp.
GCACTTAATGAGCAATTTATTGCGAATTTAGTACCGCTACGCTTTTTACAAACGCAAGTGGGGTCTGATTCAAATACGCAAATTCATTCAGACACACAATTGTAAAATGGGAGTTATTTTATTCATACTATGAAAAATTTTTCCTACATTTTGAAACTTTTTTATACTTCAAAAGTCTATATAATAAAATTTTCTTGAAAGCTCCTGAAAGGTTTTTATTCAACCTGTAAATGCATCATAATTATCAAATAAGCACATAAAATTCTGAATCGTTTCAAGGGTTTCACGTTCTTTGGGATTGCAGTAGTCCTTGATTGTGTTAAGTATGGCACATATTCGTTCGGTTCCGGTGGGAAGGGACTGTGCACATAAAGCTCCCTGTGGAGATAATACCTTTCTGGATTGCATGATCTGCATATATAATATGAGATAAAAGACCTTTTGCCGTTGATTTCCCTCTAAAAATGGAAGCATAGATTTTAACATTTGTTGTTCTCTGGTTTGCATCATTTCATCAAATAGAGTAAACATATTGTTATTTTCCATAAAATATCCGTTTTTTTCCATCTTATGAAAGAAAAAATCACATTATGTATGTGATCGCATATCTTATATCAAGATTTTGACAGGAACGGCTGTTATGGGCAGACTAATCATAGATGGGAAAAGTGTGTTTGAGATAGATGAGGAATGTATAAAAAAGCGAAAAGTCCCTTCTGAATGTGGGATTGAAAAATATTTCGTAAAAGAGGGAAAAAGCTTACAGGAACGTGAAGATAAGAAAGAGGACCATTAAGGTCCTCTTTCTTCTTTATGAAATTGCTATTTTATTAGCATCCGCATCCACAGCCGTTGTTAAAGATGCCGTTTCCCATGCCGTTTCCACATCCGCCACAGAAGATGAGAAGAAGGATGATCCAGATACAGCTATTGTCGCCACATCCGCATCCGTTTCCGGAGAATAAAGATCCGTTATTGTTGCCACAGCAGCAAAGGAGAAGAATAATCCAGATAATCCAAGAACATCCATTTCCTTCGTTGCATCCACATCCACAGTTTGTTGCTGCTAAATCACTCATAAGTGACCTCCATTAAATTTAATTTACACTATATATTATGAAAAGAAAAACAATTGGTTCCTAAAATTTATGATTTACTATTGACTTCAATAGTTTAGTTCAGTAAACTGTTGAATCAGAACACAAGTATAATTGTATACAATTATTCAAAAAAGGAGAACTTGACCATGAGAAATGTTGTAATGAACAATAAAACGAATCTTTTGCAGTTGGAAGAGCATTTCTATCAGCTGGCAGATGTAAGCGAACCAAATACATTTCGAAATCTGTTTCCGTATGAAGAAATCCCAAAGATTGCCTTCAATGATCGTATTGTACCGCACAATATGCCGGAGGATATCTGGATTACGGATACCACCTTTCGCGATGGTCAACAATCCAGAGCACCATATACCACAGAGCAGATCGTAACCATCTATGATTATCTGCATCGCTTAGGCGGACCAAATGGAAAAATTCGTCAAAGTGAATTCTTTTTATACAGCAAAAAGGATCGTGATGCAGTATACAAATGCTTAGAGCGCGGGTATGAATTCCCAGAGGTTACGGCATGGATTCGTGCCAGCAAGAAGGATTTTGAACTCGTGAAGGAAATCGGACTTCGGGAGACCGGAATTTTGGTAAGCTGTTCCGATTATCATATTTTCTACAAGATGAAGATGACCAGACGAGAAGTAATGAACATGTATCTGAGCGTGATTCGTGAGTGTCTGGAAACCGGTGTAAGCCCAAGATGCCATCTGGAGGATATTACCAGATCAGATATTTACGGCTTTGTTATTCCCTTCTGTTTAGAGCTTATGAAGCTCATGGATGAGTATAAAATCCCAATCAAGATTCGTGCCTGCGATACCATGGGATATGGTGTAAACTTCCCGGGTGCCGTTATTCCACGAAGCGTTCCGGGAATCATCTATGGTCTTATGACCCATGCCGGAGTACCTTCGGAGCTGATTGAGTGGCATGGACACAATGATTTTTATAAGGCAGTGAACAATTCCACAACAGCCTGGCTTTACGGAGCCTGCGGTGTAAACTGTTCACTTTTTGGAATCGGAGAGCGTACCGGAAATACACCTCTTGAGGCAATGGTATTTGAGTATGCCCAGTTAAAGGGTACTCTCGATGGAATGGATACCACGGTAATCACCGAGCTTTCGGAGTATTTTGAGAAGGAGCTTGGATATGTGCAACCATCGAGAACTCCTTTTGTGGGCCGCAACTTTAATGTTACAAGAGCCGGAATCCACGCAGACGGATTATTGAAAAATGAAGAGATTTATAACATCTTTGATACCGGAAAGTTCTTAAATCGCCCACCACTTGTTGCTGTTTCCAATACCTCGGGTCTTGCAGGAATTGCACACTGGATCAACAATTACTACAATCTTCCTGAGGAGCGTAAGCTGGACAAGTCTTCTCCAATTGTTACGAAAGTAAAAGAGTGGGTTGACAAAGAGTATGATGAGGGCCGTGTAACCGTTATCACGGATAATGAGTTGGTCATTCAGATCACAAATGCCTGCAAAGAGTTAAATATTGTTTTGTAATTGAGGTGAGATATGCCAGAGGACAATTATTCACTGAGTGCGAAGGTGTTTCATAAGCTCAGAAATAAAATTTTGGCCGGAGAATATTCCTCCGGTGAGGAAATCAAAGAAAAACAGGTAGGTGAAGAGTTTGGAGTAAGCCGGACTCCTGTCAGGGAGGCACTCCGCCAGCTTGAACTGGAGGGCCTGGTCAATATGATTCCAAACAGAGGAGCCTTTGTAATCGGGGTATCCACGAAGGACATACAGGATATTTATGAGATCCGCTCCAGATTGGAGGGACTCTGTGCAAGATGGGCGGCTGCATTTATCACGGATGAGCAGCTTGCCGAATTGGAGGAGAATATCTATTTGTGTGAATTCCATGGAAATAAAGGAAATTTTGAACAGGTGTTAGAGCTGGATAACCGCTTCCATGAGACGCTGTATGAGGCTTCTGCCAGCAAGGAACTGATCCATGTATTAAAGGATTATCATCAGTATGTTTCAAGAGCCAGAAGAGTTACCTTAGCAGATCCCGACCGGGTAAAGGCTTCTACAAAAGAGCATAAGCTGATTGTACAGGCACTTCGTGACCGTGATGCGGATTTAGCGGAAAAATATGCCCATGCCCATATTCAGAGTACGAAAGCCAATATGGACAGGGTTGGCTGGGATAATTTGTGCTAAAACCGAAAAAAATTAGAAAAAGGAGAATTGCAATGGAAAAAATTAAAATGACAACCCCTTTGGTAGAGATGGACGGAGATGAGATGACCAGAATCCTCTGGCAGATGATCAAGGACGAGTTACTTTGCCCTTTTATTGAATTGAATACGGAATACTACGATCTTGGACTGGAAGAAAGAAACCGTACCAATGATCAGGTTACCATTGATTCTGCCAATGCTACCATGAAGTACAAAGTTGCTGTAAAGTGTGCAACCATTACGCCAAACGCTGCCCGCATGACGGAATACAATTTGAAGGAAATGTGGAAGAGTCCGAACGGAACAATTCGTGCTATGCTGGATGGTACTGTTTTCCGTGCGCCTATTGTTGTAAAGGGAATTGAGCCCAATGTGAAGTCCTGGAAAAAGCCGATTACGATTGCGAGACATGCATATGGCGATGTATATAAGGCAACCGAAATGAAGATTCCGGGTGCAGGAAAAGCGGAGCTGGTATATACCGCAGAGGATGGGACTGAAAAAAGAGAACTGATTCATAATTTTAAGGGTGCCGGTGTCATTCAGGGACAGCACAATCTCTGCGATTCCATTGAAAGCTTTGCCCACAGCTGTTTTAAGTATGCACTTGATACGAAGCAGGATCTCTGGTTTGCTACCAAAGACACCATTTCAAAAAAATACGATCATACATTTAAGGATATCTTCCAGGAAATCTATGATGCAGATTACAAGGATGCCTTTGAAAAGGCAGGAATTACGTACTTCTATACCTTGATCGATGATGCGGTTGCCCGTGTTATGAAGTCCGAAGGCGGATTCATCTGGGCATGTAAAAACTATGATGGTGATGTGATGAGCGACATGATCAGTTCTGCATTTGGTTCCCTTGCCATGATGACCTCTGTTCTTGTTTCTCCGCAGGGATACTATGAGTATGAAGCAGCCCACGGAACAGTTCAGAGACATTATTACAAGCATCTGAAGGGAGAGGAGACCTCTACCAACTCTGTGGCTACTATTTTTGCATGGTCCGGCGCCCTTCGAAAGCGCGGTGAGCTGGATAAAAATGAGGCTCTTATGAAGTTTGCGGATGCATTGGAAGCAGCCTGCATCAAGACCATTGAGGATGGTAAGATGACAAAGGATCTTGCTCTTATTACCACCATTCCAAACCCTGTTGTTTTAAATAGTGAAGGCTTCATCAAGGCCATCCGCGAAGAACTGGAAAAAATGCTATAGGATTTGACATATGACTAGCAAATATCTATAATAATTCTTGTTGATATATTTTTAACAATCCTATATGAACTAGGAGGTTTAGATCGTGGAAAAAGAAATATCACAAGCAGTTATCCGCAGAATGCCGCGATATTATAGATATTTAGGAGATTTGCTTGATCAGGGTGTAGAGCGAATTTCCTCAAATGATTTAAGTGAATTAATGAAGGTTACTGCGTCACAGATTCGCCAGGATTTAAATAATTTTGGCGGATTTGGACAGCAGGGCTACGGATATAACGTACAGTTTTTGTATGATGAAATTGGAAAGATTTTAGGTCTCAACCAGCAGCACACCATCATTGTGATTGGAGCAGGTAATTTAGGACAGGCCCTTGCAAATTATGCAAAATTTGAAAAGCGTGGATTTGTGATTATCGCAATGTTCGATGTAAAACCGGAATTAAAAGGGAAAAAATGCCGGGATATTCCGGTTTACATGATGGATGAGCTGGAGGACTTTTGTAAGAATCATTCGGTGGACATTGCAGCCCTTACACTTCCAAAGGATTTTGCACCGGAGATCGCAGACAAGCTGGTGAAGCTGGGAATTCATGCAATCTGGAATTTCGCCCACGTGGATCTTGATGTGGATGAAAAGGAGGTTGTTGTGGAGAATGTCCATTTATCGGATAGTTTGATGCAGTTAACCTACAATATCGTAAAAAAGAAGGCACAGTCATAGGAGGCTTGTGTTATGGGGGAAGAACTTGATTTTGCCGGCGCATTAAAAGGGAAAAAGGTTCCAATTCTTACATTAGACCAAAAATGGCACAGACTTTTTGCAATTCACGGAAAGCCGGAAGCGGTAAAGGAATTAGAGAGCGAGCTGAATGAATTATTAAAGCGCCAGGGAAAGCTGAACAATGATTTAAAGGAACTAAAGAAAAAGAAGAATCTTTTGATGGATAATATTGTTCAGAATATGGAAGGCTCTACGGAGGAGGCCAGCAATTCCTCAAAAGCCCGTAAGCTAGAGGAAGACCGGCAAAAGATTGATGAGATCAAAGCCTTGACGGAAAGCTATGAGGATGAACTTTTAGAGCTTCCGAATAAAATTAAAGCTACAAATGAACTTCTTATGATAAAGAGCATGGATTACTTTTACGAAATCATCCGTGTGAACAAGGAAGAATCAGAAGAAATCGATCGGTGGATTACTCAGGTCCGAATTGAACTGAAAAAAAATATTATTCGTAAACAGAACAGAGATATCAATAATAAAGAAATGTATGCATATTTGCATGATGTCTTAGGACCTGAAGTGATTGACTTGTTTGATCGCCGATATGAGGAAAGCAAAGGGGATACATAAGTTGGAATACCTTGTTACTGGAAAAGAAATGAAGCTTCTGGATCAAAATACCAGCGAATACTTTAAAGTGCCTGCAGAGGTACTGATGGAGCAGGCTGCCGGTAGTTTTGTTCGGGAGCTTTTCTCATTAAAAAAGGATATGAAAAGGGTGCTTGTGGTCTGTGGAATGGGCAATAACGGGGCAGACGGCATTGCGGCTGCAAGATTATTAAATCAGGCCGGAGTGTTTGCTTCTGTTTTTTCAGTTGGACAGACACAGGGAGAGTCCAAGCTGCATAAACTGCAAATGGAAATCTACCGGGCTTACCAGATGCCCCAGACCAGTGAAATTTCCGAGGATTATGATTTGATCGTGGATGCGGTCTTCGGAACCGGACTGTCCCGTTCTATAACAGGAGAAATCCAGACTGTGCTCGAAGCCATAAACGAATGTCAGAACCCCTATAAAGTCGCCTTGGACATTGCCTCAGGGATTTCTGCAGATACCGGCGAAGTGCTTGGAACCGCATTTTTAGCAGATGCCACTATCACCTTTTCTTTTGCAAAAATCGGACAACTGTTTTCACCGGGATATGAGTACAGCGGAAGGCTTGTTGTTGCACCGATTGGCATAACAAAAGAGAGCTTTCTTGATAAAAAGCCGAAATATGCGGCTCTTACTAAGGAGGATCTACTTTCTCTTCCGGAAAGAAAACCAAATTCCAATAAAGGCACCTATGGAAAGCTTCTTGTCATTGCAGGAAGTGAGGATATGGCAGGAGCTGCCTTTTTTGCGGCAAAGTCTGCCTATGCAGCCGGTTGCGGAATCGTAAAAATATTAACTTCAGAAAATAACCGGACGATTCTTCTGGATAGACTTCCGGAAGCCATCGTAGCTGCCTATGGGAAAAATCCGGATCAAAAGAGGGTAATTGAGGAAATAAACTGGGCAGATGCCATCGTTGTAGGCCCGGGAATCGGAAGCTCTGATTCTGCAAAGGAATTGCTGTCGCTTGTGATGAATAATACATCTGTTCCTGTTGTGTTTGACGCAGATGCCTTAAATCTTCTTTCCAAGGATGTGGATGAACTGCTTCGCCCTCATGTGGATTATATTCTTACTCCCCACCTTGGAGAAATGGCACGTTTGACGGGAAATGCCATATCCTATATTAAGGCAAACCTTTTGGAAACCGCACAGGATTTTGCCGCGCAGTACAATGTCACCTGTGTGCTTAAGGATTTTCATACCGTGACTGCGGTTCCCTATGGGGTAAGCTATGTAAACCTGTCGGGAAATAATGGAATGGCTACGGCGGGAAGCGGTGATGTCCTTGCCGGAATCATCGGTTCTCTTTTGGCTCAGGGGCTTCCTGCAGAGCGTGCTGCATCCCTTGGCGTATATATACACGGCGTTTCCGGTGATCTGGCACGGGAAAAACAGGGTGTGATTGCGCTTATGGCAGAGGATATCATAGATGGTTTGAAAATGTTATCTTTAAAATTAGATAAATAGGAAGAATACACTCGATAAATTTGGAGATACTTCATTTATAACCAAGCTTATGGAGTGTATTTTTATGATTGTTCAAAGAGGAGATATTTATTACGCAGATTTAAGACCCGTTGTCGGTTCAGAGCAGGGGGGAATCCGGCCGGTACTGATCATACAGAACGATGTTGGAAACAGACATAGTCCTACGGTGATTTGTGCGGCAATCACTTCACAGATGAATAAGGCAAAGCTGCCTACCCATGTGGAGCTCCACTGTGATGAGTATGATCTTGCAAAGGATTCCGTTGTCCTGTTAGAGCAGCTTCGCACCATCGATAAAAAACGATTGAAGGATAAAGTATGTCATTTAGACAATCAGATCCTTTTAAAAATAGATAAAGCCTTGGAAATCAGTTTGGAGCTGTATACATAACTTGACGAAGCAGCTTCTAAATGATATGATTTTTTTTGTTTGATAAGGAAGGAAGAAAGAGATGGACGATAGTGGCAGTCCCCGTAAAAATCAGCATTTTTCGAAAAGGGTAAAGGCATTTTTCGGGGGAAAAGACAAAACGCTTGCGGATGTGACAGAGGAGGAAATCATTTCCATGGTTCATGAAGGACATGAACAGGGTGTGCTGCAGGCGCAGGAAGTGGAAATGATTCATAATATTTTTGAATTTGGCGATAAAGAAGCAAAGGATATTATGACCCCGCGTATCAGTATGATCGCATTGGACGGAGAATTATCCTATACGGATATGGTATCTTTTCTGATTGAAACAGGAAGAAGCAGATACCCTGTTTATCTGGAAGATGTGGATCATATTATCGGGGTGCTTCATATCAAGGATGCCTTTGCTTTTTCGAAGAGGAACGAGCTGTTTCGTACTTCTATAAAGGATATACCGGGACTTTTGCGGGAAGCGGAATTTATTCCTGAAACCATGAATATCAATACGCTTTTTACAAAAATGCAATCCAAGAAAAATCATCTGGTTGTCGTGGTGGATGAGTATGGACAGACCTCCGGTATCGTGGCAATGGAGGATATTCTGGAAGAGATTGTAGGAAATATCGAGGATGAGCATGATGTGGAAGAGCAGCAGATCACGGAAGAGTCCGATGGTAGTATTCATGTAGACGGAATGACTGCTTTTTCCGATATTGTCGAGATGCTTGGGCTGCCCATGGAGGAGGATGAATTTGAGACCCTGAATGGATATCTGATCTCTCTTTTGGGAAGGATTCCGGTTGAGGGCGAAACTGCCAGCGTAAATGCCCATGGCTACATATTTGATATCAAAGAGGTAGAGGATAAGGTCATCCGCAAGGTCGTAATCCAAAAGGACCGCGGAAATAATAAGTAGGCGGAGTATGTCATGGCACTTGCACCTATTTTAAAAGAATGATAAAATAATTATTGATACTAAGAAGAAAAGAGGAAATTATTTATGTCTGGACATTCAAAGTTTGCGAATATCAAGCATAAGAAAGAAAAAAATGATGCAGCAAAGGGAAAGATTTTTACCATGATTGGTCGTGAAATCGCTGTTGCTGTAAAGGAAGGCGGACCGGACCCGTCCAATAATTTTAAGCTTGCACAGGTCATTGCAAAAGCAAAGGCAAACAATGTGCCGAACGACACCATTGAGCGTGGTATCAAGAAGGCTGCCGGTGAAGGCGGAAGTGTAAATTATGAGACCGCTACATATGAAGGATACGGACCATCCGGTACGGCAATTATCGTAAAATGCCTTACCGACAATAAGAACCGTACCGCAGCAAATGTGCGCAACTGCTTTACAAAGGGTCAGGGAAGTATTGGTACACAGGGCTGTGTATCCTATATGTTCGATGAAAAAGGACAGATTATTATCGATAAAGAAGAGTGCGATATGGATGCAGATGATCTTATGATGCTTGCTCTTGATGCAGGTGCAGAGGATTTTGCAGAAGAAGAGGACAGCTTTGAAGTGATTACTGCTCCGGAAGATTTTGAGGCAGTTCGAAGCGCTTTAGAAGAAGCAAAAATCGCTATGGCTTCTGCCGAGGTTACCATGATTCCTCAAACTTACGTTTCACTTACAGAGGAAGCCGATATCATTAATATCGGAAGAATACTGGATCTTTTAGATGATGACGATGATGTACAGGAAGTATATCATAACTGGGAAGAGTAAAATAATTTAGTCCCTTTTTACATTTGTGTGTCTATGAATGAATTTTGCTATTTGAAATCAGAACGTTTAAAAAGCGTCGGCACTTAATGAGCAATTCATTGCGAATTTAGTACCGCTACGCTTTTTACAAACGAGAGTGGGTTCTGATTTAAATAGCAAAATTCATTCAGACACACAATTGTAAAATGGGAGATAATTTAAACCTTTGGGAGGGTTTCTATGAAGAAAATTCTTTTTGCAGCATCTGAATGTGTACCTTTTATTAAGACAGGAGGACTTGCCGATGTATGCGGCGCACTTCCGAAAGAGTTCGACAAAGCATATTGGGATGTAAGAGTTGTAATACCGAATTACAGCTGTATTCCGGAGCATTTCCGCAGTCAGTTTCAGTATGTTTCCCATTTCTGGATGGATGCGGGCCCATATATTCGGGGAAAATATGTTGGAATCCTCAAATATGTAATGGATGGCGTTACCTATTACTTTATAGACAATCAGGATTACTTTAACTGTTCGACTCCTTATGGAGATATCCGAAGTGATATTGAACATTTTGTCTTCTTCGACAAAGCGGTTCTGTCCATGTTAAAGCATATCGATTTCAGACCGGATATTATTCATTGCCATGACTGGCAGACAGGGCTGATTCCTGTGTATTTAAAGAATGAATTTTCCGCAGATTCCTTCTATTGGGGAATCCGCTCGATCATGACGATTCATAATCTGAAATTCCAGGGAGTATGGGATATTAAAACCATGCAGGGGCTTACCGGTTTTTCCAGAAATCTGTTTACTCCGGATAAGCTTGAGTTTAAAAAGGATGCCAATATGTTAAAGGGCGGTCTGGTATATGCGGATTACATCACTACGGTTAGTGATACATATGCACAGGAAATTCAGACAGATTACTATGGAGAAGGATTAAACGGACTGCTTTCTGCACGTCATTTTGATATGCAGGGAATTGTAAACGGTATCGATTATAATGTTTACAATCCTTCCACAGATCCGAAAATCTATGCAACCTATGATGCAGAATCCTTCCGCAAGAAGAAAGCAATCAACAAGGAGAGACTTCAGGCAGATCTTGGACTTGCTGTGGATAAGCGCAAATATATGATTGGTCTGATTTCAAGACTTACCGACCAGAAGGGACTGGATCTGATCAATTATGTGATGGATGGAATCATTGATGACTACACCCAGCTTGTTGTAATCGGAACCGGTGAGAGCAGATATGAGAATATGTTCCGTCACTATGCATGGAAATATCCGGATCGTGTATCTGCGAATATCTGTTATTCCGATGACCTCGCCCACAAGCTCTATGCGGCAGCAGACGCATTTTTGATGCCATCCAGATTTGAGCCCTGCGGTCTTACCCAGCTGATTTCCTTCCGTTACGGAACTGTCCCGATTGTCCGTGAAACAGGAGGACTCAAGGATACGGTCATTCCGTTTAATGAGTATGACAACACAGGAGACGGCTTCTCCTTCTGCAACTATAATGCAGATGAAATGTTATATATCATCAATTATTCAAAGCATATTTACTACGATAGAAAACGTCAGTGGAATCAGATGATTGATCGTGGTATGACAAAGGACTTCTCATGGAATGCTTCGAAGTTCCGTTATGAAGGACTTTATAATTACCTTTTAGGTGAGGTATAAAAAAGTTAAGTAGTGAAAAGAAAGAGACGCTTTTTGGCGTCTCTTTTTGGAGGAAGATATGGCAACAAAAAAGCGTAGTTCATCCCGAACGCGTCAGGCAGCAAAAACCACACCAAGAAAAACAAAAAAAGAACGCATGGAGGAGATGGAGCGTAAAGAAAATTTTAAAAAGGAAGTTCTGCTTTGGATTTTTGTAGCGGTAGCTCTTTTGCTCTTTATCAGTAATTTTGGAGTCGGAGGAACCGTGGGCGGAATGGTAAGCGGATTCCTGTTTGGCATATTTGGATTAATCGCCTATATATTCCCGATTCTTTTGATTGTGGGATGCGGTTTTGCAATTGCCAATAAGGGAAATGCCTTTGCAATTTTAAAATTGGTTGCCTCCGTTTTACTTGTTCTGTTTCTGTGCATGTTCATGAGCCTTATTGTTTCCAAGGACACAGTACTAAAACCCATGGAAGCATTTACATACAGCAGGGAAACAAAATTTGGGGGCGGACTTTGCGGCGGTACCCTTGCGTACCTTCTGGTTCCGGCTTTTGGAAAAATCGGTGCATATATTATCGATGTTATTGTACTGATTATTGCAGTTGTTCTTATAACCGGAAAATCTGCAATCCGGGGCATGAAAAACAGCGGTCAGAAGGTGTATGAGTCTGCAAAGGAAAACAGTGAACGTTATCAGGAATATCGGGAATATAAGGCTGCGGAGAAAAAACAGCGCCGCATGGATCAGAAGGTATCCGGTGTCTCCATAGACACGAAGGTGGAAAGACCGGAGG
Source organism: uncultured Agathobacter sp. (assembly GCA_945910395.1). Taxonomy (GTDB): domain Bacteria; phylum Bacillota; class Clostridia; order Lachnospirales; family Lachnospiraceae; genus Roseburia. The sequence continues at coordinate 12,007 of CAMDYX010000059.1, forward strand.
AAAAGAAATCGGATAATATGGGTGAAATTGATCCAAACCAGGTCCTCTCAAATCAGCCAACGGTGAAGGAAGAGGTTCATGTTGCTTTATCCTCCGGTGAACAGGCTGCTCCGGTTACAGAAAAAATAAAATCTGTTTCACCTGTAATTTCAGGAAATTTCTCAAGAGATATTTCATCAAAGGATGAGATGTCAGAAATTACAGCACCGGAATACAAGGAAACAACAGGGGAACCGGGGGCAGGGGAAAACATACCGGAGAGAGAACCTCACGGAAAGAACCCACGTGCTTCGGAAGAAGAGATCAAAGAGGGAATTGGTGTGATGGAAAAGGAAGTACAGCAGAATGTGGTTCCGGTTAAGAACTATGTATTTCCACCCACATCCCTTCTTACAAAGGGAAATAACAAGGCTTCCGGAAATACCGAAAGTCAGCTTCTTGAAACAGCAGATAAGCTGAAAAAGACGTTAGAAACCTTTGGCGTAAATGTTACAGTTACCGACATCAGCTGCGGACCGGCGGTAACAAGATATGAGATTCAGCCGGAAATGGGTGTCAAGGTCAGCAAAATTGTTGGCCTTGCTGATGATATCAAGCTAAATCTTGCTGCTGCGGATATTCGAATCGAAGCACCGATTCCGGGTAAACCGGCAGTTGGTATCGAAGTACCGAATAAGGAAAATGTAACGGTAGCCTTCCGTGATCTGATTGAATCGGAGGACTTTAAGAATTCAAAGTCGAAAATCACCTTTGCTGTAGGTAAAGATATCGGTGGTAAGGTTAAGGTGACAGATATTGCGAAGATGCCTCATCTGCTGATTGCAGGTGCAACGGGCTCCGGTAAATCGGTGTGTATCAATACCATTATTATGAGTATTTTATACAAGGCCGATCCAAATGATGTAAAGCTGATCATGATTGATCCGAAGGTAGTGGAGCTTTCCGTATACAATGGAATTCCTCATTTGCTTACCAACGTGGTAACGGATCCGAAAAAGGCTGCAGGAGCGTTGAACTGGGCGGTGAAAGAAATGACGGACCGCTATGAAAAATTCGCAGAATGCGGAGTTCGTGATATTCACGGATACAATGCAAAGGTTGCCTCCATTCAGGTGACGGATGAAAGTGAGCGTCCGGCCAAGATGCCGCAGATCGTAATCATTGTGGATGAGCTGGCGGACCTTATGATGGTTGCCTCCGGTGATGTGGAGGATGCTATCTGCCGTCTGGCACAGCTTGCAAGAGCCTGTGGAATTCATCTGATTATTGCGACACAAAGACCGTCTGTTAACGTTATTACCGGACTTATCAAAGCAAATATGCCAAGCCGTATCGCTTTTGCGGTAACGAGCGGCGTGGATTCGAGAACCATTCTGGATATGGTGGGTGCAGAGAAGCTTCTTGGAAAAGGAGATATGCTTTTCTATCCCCAGGGAATTCCAAAACCCCTTCGTGTCCAGGGTGCCTTTGTGCCGGATGATGATGTGATTAAGGTCGTGGAATATATTATGAGTCATAACGACGGAAATGCAACCGGAAAGGATATCGGCGGAGAAATCGATAATATTGCGGCAGCCTCAGCAAATCAGACGGTAGCCATTTCCGATGGGGATGTCGGCGGAGACGGAAGAGATCCGTATTTTGTGGAAGCGGCTAAGATTATTATCGACAAGGATAAGGCGTCCATCGGAATGCTTCAAAGATTTTTAAAGGTTGGATTTAACCGTGCCGCACGAATCATGGATCAGCTAGAAGAGGCAGGAGTTGTGGGACCGGAGGAAGGAACAAAGCCAAGAAGAGTCTTAATGGGACCGGAAGAATTGGAACAGTTTATTGACGAATCTGTTTAAAAATGATACACATATAGCATACTAATTAGGAGGACAAATAAGGATGAAAACAGATATTGAAATCGCACAGGAGGCAAAATTGCTTCCAATTAAGGAAATTGCAGCCTCTATGGGAATTGAAGAGGACGATCTTGAGCTCTATGGAAAGTATAAGGCAAAGCTTTCGGATGATTATGTTAAGAAAATTGAGAATAACCCAAATGGTAAACTGATTTTGGTAACTGCAATTAATCCTACTCCTGCCGGGGAAGGAAAGACGACCACCAGCGTGGGACTGGGACAGGCTTTTGGAAAGCTTGGAAAAAATGCAGTAATCGCCCTTCGGGAGCCATCTTTGGGACCTTGCTTTGGTGTAAAGGGCGGTGCTGCCGGCGGAGGCTATGCCCAGGTCGTTCCAATGGAGGATTTAAATCTTCATTTCACAGGAGATTTCCATGCAATTACTTCTGCAAACAATTTACTTGCAGCACTTTTGGATAACCATATCCAGCAGGGAAATGAGCTTGGAATCGACCCAAGACAGATTGTCTGGAAGAGATGTCTGGACATGAATGACCGTGTCCTTCGTAATATTGTAGTTGGTCTTGGAAACAAGATGGACGGAATGGTTCGCGAGGATCATTTTGTAATCACCGTAGCTTCTGAAATTATGGCAATTTTGTGTCTCTCTGACGATATGGAGGACTTAAAGCGCCGCCTGGGCAAAATTATTGTAGCATATTCCTTCGATGGAAAGCCGGTTACCGCAGCGGATCTTAAGGCGGTAGGCGCAATGGCTGCCCTTCTTAAGGATGCCTTAAAGCCGAATCTGATTCAGACCTTAGAGCATACCCCGGCCATCGTTCATGGTGGACCGTTTGCAAATATTGCCCATGGCTGTAACAGTGTCCGTGCTACAAAGATTGCACTAAAAGCGGCAGATTATGTCATCACAGAGGCTGGCTTTGGAGCTGACCTTGGAGCGGAGAAATTCTTTGATATCAAATGTCGTAAAGCAGGTCTTACTCCGGATGCGGTTGTTCTTGTTGCAACAATCCGTGCCTTAAAATACAATGGCGGAGTACCAAAGGCAGAGCTTTCCAATGAGAATCTGGAAGCATTAAAGAAGGGTATCGTAAACCTGGAAAAACATATTGAAAATCTTCAGAAATACGGGGTACCGGTAGTTGTTACCCTGAATTCCTTTGTATCAGATACCAAAGCAGAGACCGACTTCGTCGAGAACTTCTGTAAAGAGAGAGGCTGTGAGTTTGCCCTTTCTGAAGTTTGGGAAAAAGGTGGTGAAGGCGGAGTTGCACTTGCGAAGAAGGTTCTTGAAACCCTCGAAACCAAGGAGAGCCATTTTGCTCCAATTTATGCCGACGAGCTGAGCTTGAAGGAGAAGATCGAAACCGTTGCAAAGGAAATTTACGGAGCTTCAGATGTTACGTATTCGCCTGCAGCAGAGAAGGAGCTGAAACGTATTACTGATCTTGGTATGGGTAATTTCCCTGTATGTATGGCTAAGACACAGTATTCTCTTTCTGATGATCCTTCCAAGCTTGGAAGACCGGAGAACTTTACCTTAAATGTCAGGGAAGTATATGTTTCCGCAGGTGCGGAGTTCGTGGTAGCAATTAATGGATCTATTATGACAATGCCGGGACTTCCGAAGCAGCCTGCTGCAAACAATATAGATGTGGATGACAATGGAGTAATTACCGGACTGTTCTAAGGAGACGAAAAAATGGCACAATTGATTAACGGAAAACAGATTTCGCAGGAGTTAAAGGATGAGCTAAGGGAGCAGGTTACAGCTTTAAAGGCTGAAGGAAAAAACTGCTGTCTGGCTGTGATACAGGTGGGAGCAGATCCTGCTTCCTCTGTATATGTGGGAAATAAGAAAAAAGCCTGTGCCTATATCGGTGTGGAATCTCTTTCTTATGAGCTGCCGGAAAACACCACGCAGGACGAGTTATTGGATTTGATTGATAAATTAAATCAGGATGAGCATGTGCATGGTATTTTATGCCAGCTTCCTTTGCCGAAGCATATGGATGAGGAAGCAATCACCCAGGCGATTTCGCCAAAAAAGGATGTAGATGGCTTCCATACACAAAATGTGGGAGCTCTTGTAGTGGGAAGTCAGGGTTTTGTCTCCTGTACTCCGGCAGGAATCATTGAGCTTTTGCACAGAAGCAATATCCAGATCGCCGGTAAGCGCTGTGTTGTTGTAGGAAGAAGCAACATTGTGGGAAAACCAATGGCGCTTTTGATGCTCCGTGAAAATGCTACAGTAACCATCTGCCACTCCAAAACTTCTAATTTAAAAGAAATCTGCAAGGAAGCAGATATTCTTATTGTTGCAATTGGAAAACCACAGTTTATTACAGCGGAGTACGTAAAGGATGGTGCTGTTGTAATTGATGTGGGCATCCATAGAAATGCGGATAACAAGCTGTGCGGAGATGTAAAGTTTGACGAAGTAGAACCATTATGCTCTGCGATTACCCCTGTTCCCGGTGGTGTTGGACCCATGACGATTGCAATGCTGATGAAGAATTGCGTGGAGGCAATGAAGTTATATTCGTAATTAAAGGGGACTCATATGATTTGCTCGAAGTGTGGAGCCGAAATTAAAGAAGGTTGTCTGTTTTGCCCGGAATGCGGGAATGAAGTAGTCGTTGTTCCGGATGAGGATGTGCTGGAAGACGATTATCTGAAGGCAATTTTGATGAACAAACAGATGCCGGAAGATGAAAGTGATGAAAAAGAGGATCATCAAAAGAAGTTAGATAAACGTAAGTTAAAGCTTTTTAGAGGAATTTTTCTTTCTCTGGTTGTTTTTGCCATAATCGTTGGGATTGTGATCTATGTGGGAATCAAAACAGAGAAGGAGCATGCGGTTTCCTATGATTATCAGGTCGCAAAGGCGCAGGAAGCCTATATGGACGGACATATTGCAGATGCGATTACCTATTATAAAAATGCAATTGCATTAAAGTCGGATGAAGTCGATTTACGTGTACGTCTTGCTTCTATTTATATGAATCTTACGGAATATGATGAGGCAATGGTATTGTATCTGGAAACGATTCAAATTGATCCGTCCAATCTGGAAAGCTATAAGAATCTGATTACCATCTATGAAAAAAAAGAGGACACAGATTCTATTCTTGCTTTGATGAATACGGTTTCCGATCCTGATGTATTGGAGCTCTTTTCCGATTATGCGGTAAATGAGCCAATTTTTTCCGAGGAATCCGGAACCTATGAGAATTATCTGGAACTGGAATTGTTTTCCTATGGAGAAAATAAGATCTATTATACAACAGATAACAGTGATCCTGTTTTATACGGAGAATTATACACAGAGCCAATACTGTATACCTCTCCGGGAAAATATGTGATACAGGCTGTGTGTGTGAACGAAAAAAACATTTACAGCGACATCGTTGTGAAGGAATACAAGGTTTTTATTCCTGTTCCAAAAACTCCGGTAATTACACCGGATGGAGGAGAGTTCAGCGAGTATACAACGGTAACGATAACGGTTCCGGACGGATGCAGCGCATATTATACCTGGGATGGAAGTGACCCGAACGTTTTATCGGAAATGTATATCGAGCCAATTCCTGTTCCTGAGGGAAATAATGTGCTTTCTGTAGTGATTGTAAACAATAAGACGGAACAGACAAGCAGCATTTATCGTCAATTTTTTATATATTATCCGTAGTCTGAAAAATTTCGGAATAAAGTCTCTCTACCAGGTGATCTACTTCATCGGCAGAGAGATTTTTGTATTCTGCGGTAATCAGTTCCTCCATTTTTTCCGCACGGGGGTAATAAAGGGTATCGGAATCCGCCTCATTCATATCCGGTGTGTGATAGGATTTCATTTCCTCTGCATAATGGGATAAAAACCAGGAAACCACTTCATTTTCCGCCTCTTCCTGATCCTTAGCATCTGTTTTTATCTGCTTTAAGGATAAAAAGGACTTGATTCCGATTGCTAAAAAGATCAAAAACAACGCACCCATGACAATGGAAAAAATGATTTTCATATAGCTTTGCATCTGAAAGGGAAAAACTCCCAGATCCATTAGAATCACCCCAAGCAGACCGATTCCCCCCACTAATACAAACGTCCATCCGGTAGATTTCGTGTCCTCATACTTATCTTTATTATTGATATACATTCTGTACCTCCATCATTTTACTTATTTTGCAAAAATTCTTCCCTATTTCTGATTATGCTTACGGAAAATGAATTTTGCTATTCCAATCAGAACGTTTAAAAAGCGTCGGCACTTAATGAGCAATTTATTGCGAATTTAG
>CAMDYX010000060.1 GCA_945910395.1 uncultured Agathobacter sp.
TTTGTAGATAATACTTCGATGACGCCATCACCAATCTCAATGATTGATACATCGAAGGTACCACCACCGAGATCGTATACCATGATCTTCTGTTCCTTTTCATTGTCAAGACCATAGGCAAGTGCTGCTGCTGTCGGCTCGTTAATAATACGCTTTACATCAAGACCGGCAATCTTACCGGCATCCTTGGTTGCCTGACGCTGAGCGTCATTAAAGTATGCTGGAACGGTAATAACTGCCTCTGTTACAGGCTCTCCGAGATATCCTTCTGCATCGGCCTTTAACTTCTGAAGCACCATTGCTGAGATCTGCTGTGGTGAATACTGCTTGTCATCAATCTTAACCTTGTAATCCTCTCCCATATGTCTCTTAATAGAGGAGATGGTCTTCTCTGCATTTGTTACAGCCTGACGCTTTGCCGGCTCACCAACAAGTCTCTCTCCTGTCTTTGTAAAAGCTACGATAGATGGTGTTGTTCTTGCACCTTCCTGATTAGCGATAACGGTTGGCTGTCCGCCTTCCATTACGGCTACACAGCTGTTTGTTGTTCCTAAGTCAATTCCAATAATCTTTCCCATTTTTTTATCCTCCTAAAAGAAATTAATAATTACCTATATCATGCGCAATTATGCGTTGTTAACAAAATTATGCTACGACTGCCACCATGCTGTGGCGGATCACAGTATCCTTGTAGGTATAGCCTTTTTGAAGCTCCTGTGCAACGATTCCTGACTCATATTCCTCGCTTTCCACCTGCATAACCGCATTGTGGAAATCCGGATTGAATTCTTTTCCGACGCACTCGATGGCTTTTACCCCAACGGACTCAAGCTCTGTCATAAGCTGCTTGTATACCATATCCATTCCCTGGACAAAGGCATCATCCTTATCGGCTTCCTCCACCGTTGTAAAGCCTCTTTCAAAGTTGTCAATTACCGGAAGGATCTTCTCTATGATATTCTTCGCTCCCAGATCGAACATCTGCGACTTTTCCTTTTCAGAACGTTTGCGGAAGTTATCAAACTCTGCCATCTGACGCTTTACTCTGTCATTCAGTTCTTCAATCTGTTCGTCACGCTTATCCTTTTTCTTTTTGAAAAAGCCTTTCTTACCTTCCGATTCAGTGCCTTCTGCGCCTTCTTCCTCAGCTTCTTCCGTGACTTCGTCAGCTTCTACCGCAGCCTCTGTATCCGCCGTTTTCTCTGCCGTATCTTCTGTATCTGCTGTTTCCTCTGTCTCTGCCGACTCCTCTGCAGCTTCTGTATCGAATTCCTCGGTATCAACAGCTTCTTCAGCCGTCATTTTCTTTTCCTCTGCCATTTAAAACATCCTTTCTGTTACTCATCCTTCGACTTTTTTAAAATTCCGTCTAACTGGGATTTCAATGTCTTCAGATTCGTTACTACTTTTTCATAATCCATTCTCTTTGGACCAACAATTCCAATGGTTCCCTTTACCCCTTCTCCGAGATCGTAAGTAGCGGTAACAATACTGCAATCCTTCATGGTCCGAACCGGTGCTTCATCGCCGATATAAACCTGGATTCCTGTTTCTTCCCCATCACTTAAAAGCGACTCGTTTACCAGATGCTGCAGCTCCTCCTTTTCTTCAAAGGTAGAAAGAAGATTCGTGACGCTTTCCGTATCTGACAATTCCGGATACTTCAATATGTTTGTTGCACCACTGGTGTAAATCTCAAGATCTTCGTTTTCACTTAAGGTCTGTGCCAGAGTATCTAACACATCTCCCACAATGCCGGAATGAATTCCAGCCTGTTCCTTCAGCTTTGCAATGGTTCCAAGGTTGATCTCCTGAAGGGAAAGTCCATTCAGAGACGAATTCAGCAAAATGTTAAGCTTAAGAAGCATCTCATTATCTAAGGATTCCTCAAGATTGATGATTTGATTCTTCACCATGTTACTATTCATCACAATAACTGCTAAAAGCTGGTTCTCATTTACCGCAGAAAGCTGAATGAATTTTACTTTATTCATATGATAAGAGGGTGCGGAAACAAGTGTTGCATAATTGGTATTCGTTGCAAGAAGCTTGGCAACCTGCTTGAACATCTGCTCCATCTTTTCGGTCTTCTCAATGACCAATTCCTTCATCTCGGAGACTTCCCGTTCCTTTTCCTTCATCAGATGATCTACATAAAATCTGTAACCCTTGTCAGAAGGAATACGTCCTGCAGACGTATGAGGCTGAACAATGTATCCCAGCTCCTCAAGATCTGACATCTCATTGCGGATGGTTGCGGAGCTTAAGTTCAAATCTGTATATTTGGAAATCGTTCTGGAGCCAACCGGCTCTCCTGTCTCCAAATAATTGCGAATGACCGCATCCAAAATCTTCACTTTTCGTTCGCTTAATTCTTCCGCTGGAATCTGCATTCATTTCTCCTGAACAATTCTTTTATTTTCGCTGTTAGCACTCATTTAAATGGAGTGCTAATATCGTTCTGTTAATAAAATAGCACCAAGGGTTTTCAATGTCAACACCTTGATGCTATTTTATTTTTATTTTAGAAATGAAATGATATACTTACCGCTGTCCCTTATCATACGGAATTCCTTCCGCCTTTGGAGCCCTGGACTGCTTTGATGTAAACACTAGCACAAGAAGTGTAATAATATATGGAAGCATACGATATACATGCACGCTTATTCCGATATCAACCAGCCAGTATTTCCCGTCTCCGTTGATATCCAATGTGGAATAGCAGGCAGCGATACATTTAAAAAGTCCAAAGATAAATGCTCCTCCTGCAATATTAAGCGGCTTCCAGTTTCCGAAAATCATTACCGCCAGTGCAAGGAATCCGAAGCCTGCCACATCTCCATTTGCCGTACAGTTTGCGGCGGTAAGTGCAAAAACAAAGCCTCCCATTCCGGCAAGGAATCCGGAAATCATGACACCGGAGTACCGCATTTTGTATACATTAATACCCAAAGAGTCAGCCGCCTGTGGATTCTCGCCGCAGGAGCGAAGGCGAAGGCCGAATTTTGTAGTATAAAGAATGATGGATAAAATAATGTAAATCAAAATGCACACATAGGTCGCAATATAGGTCTTATTCAAAAAGGTCATTCCAAAGAATCCCATATCCTCGTTTCGACCATATCCAAACATGGATTTTTTCAGCATAAACCAGGAAGCAGCATCTCCGTCTGCCATGGCAATGACATTCTGGTTTGCCACGATGCGCACGATAAACAGTACGATCGCAGGAGCCAGCATGTTAAGGGCTGTACCTCCGATTGTCTGATCTGCCTTTAAATTAATTGCGGCAAATGCAAGAAGTAAAGAAAACAGCATTCCCATAATTCCTGCAAACAGCATTGCCAGAATCTCAAACCCTTGAAGGGCTACCCAGTTGCCGCTTTCCTTCGCCGGAGTAAACCAGCCTGCCTGCTGTACCAGATTTACAAATAAAACGCCCGTAAATGCGCCAAAGATCATAATACCTTCCAGAGCAAGGTTGATAACACCGCTTCGCTCTGCAAATACACCGGCAAGTGCAACGATCATAAGAGGAACCATATATAAAAGTGTCTGTTGAATCAGTGTCGACATTTATTCTTCCTCCTTTTTCGTTACTTCTTTGCTCTCTTCTGCTATCGCTTTCTTTTTGGATTTTCCTTCCAGCCAGACACGAATCACAAGGGAGAACGCAGCCATGTATACAATAATAGCAATAATAACATCCGAAATATACTCATTATAAGCCGTTAAGTTCGTAAGCTGCTGTCCGACGATATTTAACATTGCCATAAAAATTCCGGTAAAAATAACACCGATTGGATTGTTAAGTGCTAAAAGTGCAACCGGAATTCCGTTAAATCCCACTGCCGGAAGCGCCTGGTAGGTGGACCATACAAACTCTGTGTTTCCGGATAACCAGTACAATGCGGCTCCTACACCGGCCAGTGCGCCGGAAATAGCCATGGATAGGATAATATTCCGCCTATCCTTGATTCCTGCATATTTTGCAGCATTGCGATTAGATCCGCAGGCCTTAAGCTGATAACCGAGGGTCGTCTTATTGATCAGGATGTACATTCCGATAGCAATCAAAATCGCAAAGATAATACCTCCGTTTACCTGCGAGCCGGCAAATAGCTTATCCAGCCCCAGCTTTACAGTAGCAACGTTGTTATATCTGGTGGGATAAATATATCCGGTCTTTCCATATTCCTGTACATTACAGAAGCCGGAGCCATCAAAGAACCAGGTAACTACATTTGCTGCAATCCAGTTTGTCATGATACAGGCAATAACCTCATTGATATTAAAGAAAGCCTTCACAATTCCCGGAATTGCACCCCATAATGCACCGGCAAGTGCGGCACCAAGCACTGCAATGATCCAGATGAGCCATGCGGGAACCACCTCGGATGGGATGGATAATGCAATCGCAAGGCTCGTCATGGTACCCATCAGATACTGTCCCGGGGCTCCGATATTAAAGAGTCCGGTTTTGTAGGCAACCCCTACGGAAAGTCCCGTCATAATCAGTGGTGTTGCACGAAACAGCATATTTCCCAAATTTGATGCATTCAGTCCCCAGGAAAGTGCACCGTTTGCATCTCGCCCTGTGCTGAGAATTCCAAGGAATACGATGCGAATGCCTTCCCAGATTCCTTTTCCTGAGATGGTACTCTTAAAAATACCGGTAATCAGTACCAGTAATGCACCGACACACAATCCGATCAAAATAGAAATAAGCGAGGATAGAATCTTTTTAACCGAATCTTTCGCATACCAGCGACTTAATATTTCTTTCATTCGTTTGATCCCTCCTCCTGATTTCTTTTTGCACCGGACATATACAATCCCAATTCCTGTGCATTTGTCTTTTTCGGATCAAGCTCTCCCACGATTTCGCCCTCGTACATGACCAGAATGCGATCTGATAAGCTAAGTACCTCATCCAGCTCCAGCGAAACCAGAAGGACTGCCTTTCCGGCATCTCTTTGGGCAATCAGCTGTGAGTGGATATATTCGATAGCACCTACATCCAATCCTCTGGTCGGCTGTACCGCAACAACGAGATCCTTTTCTCTGTCCAATTCTCTTGCAATAATTGCCTTCTGCTGATTTCCACCGGACATACTTCTGGCGACTGTAACCGGTCCCTGACCGCTGCGGACATCATACTGGTCAATCAGCTTTTGGGCATATTTCCTTACTTCCGGGAATTTGATAAAGCCTGCCCTTGCAAACTGTGGCTCCCGGAATCGCTGTAACACCATATTATCCTCCAAGGTAAAATCCAGAATCAGTCCATGCTTATGCCGGTCTTCCGGAATATGTGACATATTCTTTCCCTTTTTGCTGACGGATGCATGGGTTATATCCTCCCCACACAATTCCACCTTTCCGGAGGTAATTTTATCCAGTCCGGTAAGTCCATGGATGAATTCCGTCTGACCATTGCCGTCAATTCCGGCAATACATACAATTTCTCCTCTTCTTACCTTCATAGAGACATCGTGCACCGCATCCTTCTTATGCAGATGGGATGCCACACACATATTTTCTATACTTAAAACAACATCCGTTGGTTTTGCCACATCCTTGACAACTTCAAGCTGTACCGGTCTGCCAACCATCATGTTGGAAAGTTCCTGTTTGTTTGTAGAAGCTGTGTCAACGGTTCCTACATACCTGCCTTTTCGAAGAATCGTAACACGATTCGATACCTCCATAATCTCGTTTAACTTATGGGAGATAAAAAGGATCGATTTTCCTTCCTTTGCCAGATTTTTCATAATCTGCATAAGCTCCGAAATTTCCTGTGGTGTCAGTACCGCAGTGGGCTCATCAAAGATCAATATCTCATTGTCTCTGTAGAGCATTTTCAAAATTTCGGTTCTCTGCTGCATTCCGACCGTAATGTCTTCGATTTTTGCATCTAAGTCTACTGCCAGACCATATTTTTCCGATAGCTCCTCAAGCTTTGCTCTTGCAGCTTTTCGAGCCAAAAAGCCCATCTTGGTATCCTCCGCACCGAGGATAATATTGTCCAATACCGTAAAAACATCAATCAATTTAAAGTGCTGATGCACCATACCGATATGGAGCGCAGTTGCATCATTTGGATTATTAATTTTAACTTCTACTCCATCCTTCTTGATTACTCCCTTTTCCGGCTGATATAAGCCAAAAAGGACACTCATAAGAGTTGATTTTCCTGCACCGTTTTCCCCAAGAAGTGCATGAATTTCCCCTTTTTTCAGCTGGAGCGTAATGTCATCATTCGCCTTTATGCCCGGAAATTCCTTCGTGATATGAAGCATCTCAATGACATATTCCGATGTATTCTCCATGCTTTCTCCTCTCTTTCCTTAAATTCACCTTATAGTATTAAGAAAAATGAGGCAACACACACTGTGTGCTGCCTCATTGCACTATAACTCTGATGAGATATTAGTTTACAGCAATAACTGTTACGTTAGAATAATCTGTTGAGAAATTGTATTCGCCTGTGCCATAGTCAGCATCAATCACAAGATCTCCGCTTACTACGGAATCAAAGATTGCCTGATACTGATCAACAGTAAACTTCTCAAATCTCCAAGATGCTGCATCTGTTGGGATACCTGTACATCCATCAGCTGCACCAAGAGTCTGACATACATCAGCAAGCTTATCCCAGTTTCCAGCGTATACATCTGCTGCTACATTCTGAACAGACTGAGCAAGCTCCTTCATAGCAGAAGTTACAACTGTATCAGAATCTCCTGCCTGATTAACATCAACACCGATGGTATAAGCATCGTTTGCAGATGCTGCTGCGAAAATGGAGCTGTCAATAGAACCACCACAAGAGAAGATGATTTCTGTTCCGCTCTCATACCATCCATTTGCAAGAGTCTGAAGCTCTGTAGAAGCTGAGTAAGAATCACCATACTGCCAGGTGTACTTGATTTCTACATCTTCCACACCAAGCTCTGCTGCTGCGGCATTTGCACCCTGGATATATCCGTATAAGTAACGGCAGCATGCCGGGTTTGTTCCGCCGCCACCGCCGCAGAATCCAAGCTTTGTAAATCCATCAGCTACTGCTGCATATCCTGCAAAGTAACCACACTGCTCTTCCTGGAATACTACTGCTGTAACGTTTTCAAGACCAAGTGTCCAACCATCTACAAAGAGGAACTTTGTATCCGGATAGTTCTTTGCAGCCTCTGCAAGTGCAGTTCCCTGAAGGAATCCGGCACATACAACAAGATCTGCTCCTGCTGCTGCAGCTGCTTCCATTGCATTCTGACGGTCAATATCTGTAGCGTCAGAACCATTTGCCGGCTGATAGTACTTGTAGCTTAATCCGTTTGCTGCTGCGTAAAGCTTAACACCATTCCAGGTTCCCTCGTTGAAAGAACCATCTTTAAGCTGTCCGACGTCTGTTACGAATGCAATCTGATAGGTTCCATCTTCTGATGTCATTTCATCCGGGATTGCATTAGGATCTGTTACATCTACTGCAGTTTCTGCATCTGCTGCATCTGCTGCATCTGCTGCATCGTTTGTTGCAGCTTCTGTAGTTGCTGCGCCATTATCGGCTGCAGCTTCGGTTCCTGCAGGTGCATCTGTTCCTGCATTGCTTCCGCATCCTACCAAACAGCCGACTGCAAGAGTAGCTGTAAGTAAAATAGAAACTAATTTTTTCATTTTTTCTTTTCCTCCTCTTAAGAAAATAAGAACTCATTCGTATTTGTGTTTCCACAATACGATAATATATTCTAACATATATTTGCTTTAATAACAATGACTAAATCATAGAAAAACGGATTCCACACTTTATATTGTAAGTTTCTTTTCGGATTTGTGTTCCCAGAATAAAATTTGCTATTCGAATCAGAACAGGAATTTACTCATGGCATAATTGGAGAGGTCCATCCCCTTATCTGTAAGGGCAATCCTCCCCTCCTGCATATACAAAAGCTCTTCTTCCTTCAGTTCCTCCAGCACATCTCTGTAAATGGCTTCGATTGCAACACCAAAGCATTTTTCAAAATCCGCCCGGGATATTCCCTGACTCATCCTAAGTCCAAGAAACATGTACTCCTCCATCTGCGCCTTTCTGCTTACCGGATCCGCACTGCTGCGCAGATTTGTCCCGTCCCAGGATGCATCCATGTACTCGTACAGGTCTTTTCGGTTTTCAAAGCGGACATTTTCAATCAAAGAGGATGCTCCCAGCCCCATTCCCAGATAGCTTTCTCTGGTCCAGTATCCAATATTGTGCCTGCAGGCTTTTCCTTTATGGGCATAATTGGAAATCTCATACTGCTCATATCCGGCCTGCTTTAACCGATACTGGGTTTCTTTATATATCCTGTAGTTCTCATCCTCTGTGGGCAGCACCTCCGTAGGCATTCCTGCCTCCTGTTTGACCGCGTCAAATTTGTACTCATCATAAAAAGGCGTTCCCTTTTCAATCATAAGGGAATAAACGGAAATATGCTCCGGCTTTAAGCTTATGACCTTCTTTAGCGAATGCACAAATTTCTCCGTCGTCTGATAGGGAAGTCCGCTCATGAGATCCACATTGATATTGGAAAAACCGGCTACTCTTGCCATTTCATAGGTTTTTAAAAACTGGTCATAGGTGTGAATTCTTCCGAGGATTTTGAGTTCATCGTCGTTTGCCGACTGCAGTCCGATGGAAAGCCGGTTAATTTTGCAGTTTCTGTACACCAGCAGCTTTCTTGCGGTCAGCGTTCCCGGATTGCATTCCATGGTAATCTCCGCATCGGATCGGATATCAAAATTACCAAAAAGCGCAGTAAAAATATCCTGCATGGACTCTTCCAAAAGCCAGCTTGGGGTTCCTCCGCCCACAAAGACCGTAGACACTTCATAGTCCTTCATCATCGGTCCATAGTAGTTGATTTCCCTAATCAGAGCCTTCACATAATCCTGCTGGGTACGCTCGTCGCAGGTAAAGGACAAAAAATCACAGTACCCACATTTTTTCACGCAAAAAGGAATATGTATATAAAGCTCTAAATTCTTCTTTCCCATACATACTCCTTTCCATATAACTCATAAAAATTATCTCTTTTCGGAATTGTGTTCCTGAGAATGAATTTTGCTATCTGAATCAGAACGTTTAAAAAGCGTCAGCACTTAATAAGCAACTTGTTGCGAATTTAGTACTGTTACGCTTTTTAAAAACGAGAGTGGGTTCTGATTCAGATATGCAAATTCATTCGGGAACACTTTTCCGAAATAGGATTAAAAATTTGTTTTATTCTTCGTCTAATTTAAGCACACTCATAAATGCTTCCTGCGGAATCTCTACGTTTCCGATTTGGCGCATACGCTTCTTTCCCTCTTTTTGCTTTTCAAGAAGCTTTCTCTTACGGCTAATATCACCACCATAGCATTTTGCAAGCACGTCCTTTCGCATTGCCTTTACAGTTTCTCTGGCAATTACCTTGCCTCCAACCGAGGCCTGAATCGGGATCTCGAATAAGTGGCGAGGGATTTCTTCCTTTAAGCGCTCACATAATCTTCTGCCGCGCTCATAGGCACTATCCTTAAACACGATAAAGGACAGAGCGTCCACCGTTTCTCTGTTAATTAAAATATCCAGCTTCACCAGTTCTGAGCGGACATAGCCTTTTAACTCGTAATCAAAAGAAGCATAGCCTCTGGAGCGGGATTTTAATGCATCAAAGAAATCATAAATTATCTCATTTAACGGCAGGTCATATTTGATCACCGCACGGGTTTCCTCAATATATTCCATACTGACATAAATGCCACGGCGCTCCTGACAAAGCTTCATGATTGCCCCGACATACTCACTGGTCACCATGATTTCCGCTGCCACAAATGGTTCTTCCATATATTCTATTTCCGATGGGTCCGGCAGATTCGATGGATTGGTCAGCTCAATGACCTCCCCATTGGTTTTATGCACCTTATAAACTACCCCCGGTGCGGTAGTTACAAGATCAAGATCAAACTCTCTTTCCAGACGTTCCTGAATGATTTCCAGATGTAACAGACCCAAAAATCCACAGCGGAAACCAAATCCCAACGCCATGGAGGTCTCCGGTTCATAGTGAAGGGAGGCATCATTGATCTGCAGTTTTTCCAAAGCGTCTCTTAAATCCGGATACTTTGCACTATCTGCCGGATACACACCGCAGTACACCATGGGGTTCACCTTTTTGTATCCCGGAAGTGCCTCTGCGCAGGGATTATCCACCTCTGTGACGGTATCACCGATCCGGGTATCCCTTACGTTCTTGATACTTGCAGCAATATAGCCTACCATTCCGGCAGACATTTCGTCACAGGGAATAAACTGTCCTGCTCCAAAATAGCCCACCTCTGTCACCAGAGCCTCTGCCCCTGTTGCCATCATTTTGATTTTGGTACCGACTCTGACGGTTCCTTCCTTAAAGCGGCAGAATACAATAACACCCTTGTAGGAATCATATACTGCGTCAAAAATCAACGCTTTCAGCGGAGCCTTCGGATCTCCGGTGGGTGCCGGAATCTTTGTAACGATCTGCTCTAGCACTTCTTCAATATTAAGACCGGTCTTGGCAGAAATACGAGGCGCATCCATAGCCTCTATACCGATAACATCCTCAATTTCCTGTGCCACCTCATCCGGTCTTGCACTTGGAAGATCAATCTTATTGATAACCGGAAATACATCTAAGTCATGATCCAAAGCAAGGTATACGTTTGCCAGGGTCTGTGCTTCCACCCCCTGTGCTGCATCCACAACTAAAATTGCGCCATCACAGGCTGCAAGGCTTCTGGATACCTCATAGTTAAAGTCCACATGTCCCGGAGTATCGATCAGATTGAAGATATACTCTTCCCCGTCCTTCGCCTTATAAATAATGCGGACAGCCTGGGACTTGATGGTAATTCCTCGCTCCCTCTCAAGCTCCATGTTGTCTAACACCTGTGCCTGCATCTCGCGGCTGGTAAGTGTTCCGGTCTTTTCAATGATACGATCCGCAAGTGTAGACTTACCGTGATCAATATGGGCAATTATGCAAAAATTGCGAATCTTGCTCTGGTCGATTGCCATATGGTTGTTCCTCTTTCCTTTTATGCTTTATATTTTCTCCCTTTTCGGAATTGTGTTCCCGAGAATAAATTTTGCTTCATGCTTGATTGGTAAATTGTATCCTTTCGCTGGTTGATTTTCTTCCAGTACCTAAAATCTATGAAAAAAGCGGCATTTCAAGCGCTTTTTATGGTCGATTGTATGTTTTCGCCGGATCAATTTTAGCCTGTACCTAAGAAATTGCAAATATTAGGTATACCGCGAGATCCACTCCTTCTAATAGTACAATTCCCAGGAAAAATCCGCAATTTGAAGCTGTTTTTCAAGGATTTTAGGTATACGACAGTTCTAGAACCTCAAATCTTGCCAAATTCCACAATTCTGATTCAAATATGCAAATTCATTCGGTAACACTTTTCCGAAATGGGATTATATTAATTCATTCTCAGGAACACAATTCACAAAAGTGATTGTTTAACTGTTCAGATTTATTATTTTACTGTAGAAAGAAAAGAAATGCAAGGGCATAGAATTTCTGCTTTTCCTATATCTTCCCCGGTTAATCCGATTGCCGGATCTGGAATTACCTGATAAAAAACTCTTGTCATTTTTTTCCATGTTTTCTATATGTTCTTTCTGTGCCATCACACCACCAGAATATATTTTGTGGAAAAGATGGATTGGCAGAAAGATTCACACTCATATGATATACTGATTAAATCAAGGACATCTTTTCTACGAAGTTTTTATGAAAACGATAGCAATTATTGAGGGCTATGCTGTTCTTCGTGCATATTCAGGCACAGAAGCCTTATATCTCCTCTCTCAAAATAAGCCGGATTTGGTTCTGCTTGATCTGATGCTTCCGGGATTGTCCGGCGAAGAGTTGCGGGGAAAATAGTTCTGGCGAGGTCTCGGAAGTATGCTGGTAATGTCAGTTGCTTTTATTTGGCTTAGTTACAGCAGCATTGGTAAGCTTGTTTGCGGGTCAGGATTTTAGTGATGGTTTTATCCGTAATAAACTTGTTGCACGTTGGCTTATTTGTGATTTTGCCTGGATACTGGCAGCAGGCGTTGGTAGCGTTTTGTTCCGGCACACAGACATTAAATAAGGAGTCCTTATGAAACACCTGCTGTTAATCATCATTGTAATATTGCTTCTGATTATCCTTGCGTTGTGTGCAAAGGTCTATTTCCTGCGCAAATCTGCACAGGAAATCGCGCAAAGCTTCCGTGACAGGTTAGGGAACGCCATCGTTATCAACAGGGGGATTTGGAACTGAAAGAGGCTGTAACCAACATATCCCACGACTTGCGCACTCCGCTTACGGCAATCAGCGGTTATCTTGATTTGTTGGAGAAAGAAGAAAAAAGCGAAAACGTACAGCGTTATCTTTCGCAAATTCAGAATAGAACGGAAGTCTTGAAAAACCTGACCGAAGAATTGTTCCGCTACAGCGTGGTTACAGCTTCACAAGATTTAAAATCAGAATGTATGGATGTAGTTCGAGTGTTGGAAGAAAGTCTGCTTTCTTTCTACGCAGCCATGCAGGAAAGAGGCATCCAGCCACTAATTGAATTGCCCGATGAGCCTGTTTTGCGAGACCTGGATGCTGTTACAGTCGGTAAATTGTTTGACCGTTTTTATACAGTAGAAGCAAGCCGTAACTCTAGCGGGCTGGGATTATCCATTGCCAAAAATCTGATAGAGCGTATGGGTGGAACTATATCGGCTCAATATCAGGATAGCAAATTAAGTATTATGCTTCGTTTCTAGCCCTCAGATTTTCCATGCCTTTTACCTTACTGTCATAGAAACGCAATCAATGATAGCACCAGCATGTGTACTGGATAAAAGGCGTAAAATCCGGTTTGGACGATTTTGTTATGTGGTCCCTGTTTCCCCTTGTACAGCCAGATTGGAGCGAGTGCCAAACATGCCATTGACTGTTGTACGATAAATATTTCGTGCCCAAAGATTTGTACAGGAACGGACAGACCTCCAATTAACATCACATTAATCCAGTACAGTCCAACAAATTGTCCTAAAAAACACCACCATTTTCTTCCACGAAACAGGTAGAAAACCAGTATCATCCATATTCCATATCCAAAATAGTCTACCATTGTAAGGAACCCAAGTATATAGCCTACTACTGCAGAAAACAAAAAAACGATAATAGTAAGTGGCGTTTTTCCTTTATGGCGCACCTTTTCGATGAGAGTAATACATAAAAGTCCCAGCAGGAATGTCCACAGTACATTTTGGTGGAAGGGATAAAACGGACTTCCCGCGTACATCAGATTAAATGGCAGCTCGGAGAGAATCGCCCCCAAAAACAGGCGTCCCAAATACCTTTTTAAATTGTGGGTGTAAAAATAGCCCTCCACCAGCATAAAGGCAAAGATCGGATAAGCAATCCTCCCCACCCATGTAAGCCATGCGTATTGGGAAAGGACAGTCGCCCAAAGATGGTCGCACAGCATAAGAAGCATTGCAATGATATGAAGTGTAAAGGAACTGATTCCTTGAAAAGCTCTTCCGCTTTGCTCAAATGATTGTTTTTTATAAAACAACTGATTACACTTCATGATAAATATTCTCTCCTTGAATTATTTTCGCTCACTCTTCCATTTATGCTTCTCAGTTCTTATCATACAAGCCGCAACCAATGTAAGGTCTGCAATGGTATCCAGTCTGGAACCAAATTCATTGGCAGTATTTGTTTTTCTTGCAACAAAAGGAATTTTGGTTTTCATACTTTTGTACGAACTGGTTCCGGTCGGTGATGAATACGCATCTATTCCCGCATCCTTTGCTAGGTTTTGAAAGGCAAATTTTTCCACGCACCTAATTTCCATTAAAAATTACTACTTAAAATGGCAGATTTTATGGTTTCGAGGACTACGTTTTGTTGTATGCCTAGAAATTCTTCATTCCTTAGGTGCAGGCAAAAAGTCTCCTTTTAAAACCTTACAATCTGCCATTCAAAAAGTTAAAACCCATCCGAATTTGTGTTGCTGAAAATGAATGGATTTCTCTCTTTTCCTTTCGTGTGTTCAAGAATGATTTTTGTTTTACAGTAAAACAATTGGAAAATACACTTTCTACTGTCACTTGTGATTCTCTAACAGAAAAAAGCTTACTGTTGCACCAAATTTACTGTTTCTTTCCTCCTATATACAGTAAATCTGCGCCTCTTCATGTACTTTTACTGTTTGCCAGTTGTACAAAAACAGTAATATCTAGCTATATCGTATTAGAATACTGTTATTCGCCTTGAGCCAAACAATATTTTTCTTAGTAAAGAGGCAATATTACTGTTCCTGCTTCGCTCATTACAGTAAAAAGACCAAACATTAAGTAACATTACTGTCTCGCCAATTTTAGTTTCGGTCTGAATTTAAAATAGCAGAATTCATTCTTGAACACACAAAGGAAAAAAGGGAGATTCCCAAAAATCTATTTCAACATAGAAAGAATGGAGGTTCCGATTGCATGCTCCGGCATTTTTACGTTGAAATTGTCTGCGATTGTGGCTCCGATTACCGCGAAGGTATCCTGCTTTGGCAGTTCTCCTGAACCCGTAAAGGATGGAGAATATGCCACAAAGGGAACCTTTTCTCTTGTATGATCGGTTCCGGTATAAGTGGGATCGTTTCCGTGGTCTGCCGTTAAGATGACAAGATCATCCTCTCTCATAACGCCTAAAAATTCTCCCAGCTTTACGTCGAACTTTTCGATTTCTTCGCCATATCCTACCGGATTTCTGCGGTGTCCCCAAAGTGCATCGAAATCTACGAGATTGGTAAAGCAAAGTCCCTCAAAATCACCTTTTGCAATATCGATGGTCTGCTCCATTCCATGCACGCTGCTATCGGAATGATTGCTCTTTGTGATTCCTTCCCCAACAAAAATGTCATTGATCTTACCGACAGAAATCACATCATATCCCGCATCCTTCAGTTCATTTAACACCGTTCTTCCCGTGGGCTTAAGGGCATAATCATGGCGATTGCTGGTACGCTTGAACTCCCCCTTTTTCTTTCCCACATAGGGTCTTGCAATCACACGCCCCACACGCCACTCATCCTTTAAAGTAAGCTCTCTTGCGATTTCACAATAGTGGTACAGCGTATCCAGTCCCATGGTTTCTTCATTTCCGCAAATCTGCAGTACCGAATCGGCGGAGGTATAGACAATGAGCTTTCCCTCATTGATTTCCTGCTCTCCAAGCTCCTCCAAAATTGCGGTTCCGCTGGCGGACTTATTTCCAATGATTTCTCTTCCACAGCGCTTTTCCAATTCCTCGATCAGTTCCTTGGGAAAACCGGTTTCCGTGAAGGTAATAAAAGGTTTTGTGGTATGGATTCCCATCATCTCCCAATGTCCGGTCATGGTATCCTTGCCATTGCTGGCTTCACTTACTTCCATATAATAACCCAGCGGATGCTCCACCGGAGCCACCTTGGAAAGCTTTTTTAAATTTGCAAGTCCAAGCTTTCTTAAATTAGGAATCTGAAAATGCTCCACTGCATCACAGATATGCCCCAAGGTATCTACCCCCACATCGCCAAATTTTTCCGAATCCGGCATTGCCCCGATTCCCATGGAATCCAGAACGATTACAAATACACGATTAAATTTTGCCATAATTTTTCTCCCAGAAATGCCATATAATTTTATTGCATTGCTTTTACGATTTTTACGATACGGCTTGTACCAAGTCGATTTGCCCCAAGCTCCATAAATTTTTCTGCATCCGCAATGGAAGAAATTCCACCGGCAGCTTTCATTTTTACATTTGGTCCCACATGCTCTGCAAAAAGTGCAATGTCCTCAAAGGTGGCTCCTGCGGTGGAGAATCCTGTAGAGGTCTTAATATATTCTGCTCCGGATTCTGTCACAATTTCACACATCTTGATTTTTTCATCCTCCGTCAGAAGGCAGGTCTCGATAATGACCTTTAAAAGCTTTCCACCGCAGGCTTCCTTGATCTGCTTAATTTCATCCAGCACATAATCATAATTTTTAGCCTTTAACATTCCCACATTGATTACCATATCAATTTCTTCCGCGCCGTTTGCAACCGCATCCTTCGTTTCAAAAACCTTTGTGGCTGTGGTGCAGTTTCCGTTCGGGAATCCGATTACCGTGCAGACCTTCATGGCATCCCGCATATACTCATGGGCCTGCTTTACATAACATGGTGGAATGCAGACTGATGCGGTCTGATATTTGATTGCATCATCACAGATTTCCTTAATCTCATCCCAGGTTGCAGTCTGCAACAGTAATGTATGATCACAAATCGCTAAAATATTTTTTACATCCATTTTCTTGTCCTCTTTTCTTATCAATCATTTCTACTTTATAGCTTCTCAGGCAAAATCTATTTGCAATTTTTCAAATTTACGTTTCCAAAGGAATTTTGCTATTCCTATCAGAACGTTTAAAAAGCGTCGGCACTTAATGAGCAAGTTATTGCGAATTTAGTAACGTTACACTTTTTACAAACGCAAGCGGGTTCTGGTTGGAATATGCAAATTTCTTTGGAAATATAAATTCGTTACAAAAGTTTCGGTTTTGGAAGTCCCAAATCTCCCGGCCCAAATCCCATCGGCATTACTTCATTTAACTTATAAGATTCATATTCGTTTTCACTTACCCCAAGTATGACCTCGAATTTTTCATAGTCGCAGAATTCCATCATTACCTGACGGCACACTCCGCAGGGCGGACATATTCCTTTCGGAGCCTGTCCCTGTGGTCCTCCTACGATTGCAATAGCCGTAAACTCCCGCTCTCCCTCGCTTACCGCTTTAAAAAAGGCAGTCCGTTCTGCGCAGTTTGTTGGCGTGTAGGATGCGTTCTCAATATTACAACCCATGTACACCTTTCCCGCCTTTGTCAAAAGAGCTGCTCCGACGTTCCAATGGGAATATGGTGTGTATGCCATTTCTCTTGCTTTTAGTGCAAGCTTTACCAATTCACTTTTTTCCATTTATGCCCCCTATTCCTATGTATTATTTTCCTTCTCTGTCCTGTTTGATCAATTCACGTATTGCCTCCACAGCCGTCACAATTGCAAGCTCCGTGTCATGAACCTGTGGATTTGGAAGTCCAAGCTTTGCCCGTTCCTGGTTTGCGACTACCAGAAAACAGGAACCGACTCTGACCCTAAGGAATGAACCTGCAATAAAAAGTGCCGCCGACTCCATTTCCGATGCAAGACAGCCCATTCTCTTCCAGGCCTCCCACTTATTCTGTAATTCATAGCTCACCGGCATAATTTCCGGCTCATGCTGTCCGAAAAAAGAATCCTTGCACTGTACCACTCCTACATGGTGCGTGATTTTCCTGCTCTTTGCTGCATGAATCAACGCGTTCATAACCTCCACATTTGGTACTGCCGGATATTCAATCGGAGCAAACTCCCTGCTGGTTCCCTCCATACGGACTGCGCCATTTGCAATCACAATATCTCCGCCTACAATGTTCTCCTGCATTCCGCCGCAGGTGCCTACACGGATGAAGGTATCCGCTCCGCATTTTGCGAGCTCATCAATTGCAATGGAGGCAGATGGGCCTCCGATTCCGGTTGACGTTACACTTACCTTTTCTCCATCGATAGTTCCTGTATAAGTCACATATTCACGGCTGTCTGCCATAAGAACCGGATTTTCAAAGTGCCGTGCGATTTTTTCACAGCGTTTTGGGTCTCCGGGCAAAATCACATATCTTCCGATATCCTCCGGACCTACGCCGGTATGATACTGTTTTCCGGATCCTTCTGCATAATCTACCATACGTTCCCCTCTCTTCCTCTGATGTCAAAAATTTGCAATCAAAATAGCCTTTTGTAGATAAATAATTCTACCACAATTTCAGTATTTTGTCTCTATTTTTTAATCCCTTTTCGGAATTGTGTTCCTGAGAATGAATTTTGCTATTTGAATCAGA
>CAMDYX010000061.1 GCA_945910395.1 uncultured Agathobacter sp.
GGATATACGGAAATACTGTCTCCGGAATGTACACCGGTACGCTCAATATGTTCCATGATACCCGGAATTAAGATATCGGTTCCATCACAGATTGCATCTACTTCGATTTCCTTACCCATGAGATACTTATCTACAAGAATTGGATGATCCTGGGCAATGGTATTG
Organism: uncultured Agathobacter sp.; assembly: GCA_945910395.1. Taxonomy (GTDB): domain Bacteria; phylum Bacillota; class Clostridia; order Lachnospirales; family Lachnospiraceae; genus Roseburia. Next base: position 166 of record CAMDYX010000061.1, read on the forward strand.
ATAATTCCGATAAATTCACAAATTTCTTCATCGTTCCATGCAATCTTCATTCCCTGTCCGCCAAGTACATAGGAAGGACGGACAAGCACCGGATAGCCGATACGATTTGCAACCTCCATTGCCTCTTCCGCCGTATATACGGTTCCTCCGGCAGCTCTTGGGATACCGGTCTCCTGCAAAATCTGGTCAAAAAGTTCCCTATCCTCAGCAGCATCTACATCCTCGGCCTTTGTTCCGAGAATCTTTACTCCCATCTTCATAAGAGCTTCGGTCAGCTTGATTGCCGTCTGTCCACCAAACTGTACAACGGCTCCATCCGGCTTTTCAATATTTACGATACTCTCCACATCCTCCGCCGTAAGAGGCTCAAAGTACAGCTTATCTGCGATATCAAAGTCTGTGGAAACCGTCTCCGGATTATTATTTACAATAACCGTCTCCCAGCCTTCCTTTGCAAAGGCCCAGGTACAATGTACGGAACAGAAATCAAACTCAATACCCTGTCCGATTCGAATCGGTCCGGAGCCAAGCACCAGCACCTTCTTGTTCGGATGCGTCTCCGCAGCCTCATTCTCACTTCCGAATACGGAGTAATAATAAGGAGTTTCTGCTGCAAACTCCGCCGCACAGGTATCTACCATCTTGTATGCAGCTACGATACCGTTTGCATAGCGCATCTGCTTGATTTCCTCTTCGCTCCTTCCGGTAAGACGGGCAATGACATTATCCGGGAATTCGATACGTTTTGCTTCCTTTAGCAATTCAACGGAAAGCTCTCTCTCGTGGGTTCCCATTGCCTTTGCAACTGCCGGATTACATGCGATGAGAGTTTTCTCCATCTCCACAAGAATCGCAATCTTATCAATGAACCATGGATCGATCATGGTAATTTCATGAATGTGCTCGTAGGAAATTCCTCTACGGATTGCCTCCGCAATCACCCAGATACGACGGTCGTCTACGATAGACAACTGCTTATCCAGTTCCTCATTGGTAAGCTGGGTAAAGTCATAGGACTGAAGGCAGTCTACGTGCTGCTCTAAAGAGCGGATTGCCTTCATAAGAGCGCCCTCAAAATTGTCACAGATACTCATAACCTCTCCGGTTGCCTTCATCTGTGTGGTAAGGGTTCTCTTTGCGGTGATAAATTTATCAAAAGGCAGTCTCGGGATCTTAACTACGCAGTAGTCTAACATTGGCTCGAAGCTTGCATAGGTCTTCTGGGTAATGGCATTCTTAATCTCATCCAGAGTATATCCTAAAGCAATCTTTGCGGTAACCTTTGCGATTGGGTATCCGGTTGCCTTTGAAGCAAGGGCCGATGAACGGGATACTCGCGGATTTACCTCAATAACACAGTACTCGAAGGAGTCCGGCTTTAAGGCATACTGCACATTACAACCACCGGTAATCTGAAGCTCGTTGATAATATTAAGGGCAGAGCTTCGAAGCATCTGATACTCTTTATCACCAAGAGTCTGGGAGGGTGCTACGACGATGGAGTCACCGGTATGCACACCTACCGGATCAATATTTTCCATATTACATACGGTAATGCAGTTTCCGTTGGCATCACGCATTACCTCATACTCGATTTCCTTCCAGCCTGCGATACAGCGCTCCACCAAAACCTCCCCCACGCGGGACAGACGAAGTCCGTTGGTCAGGATGTCGATGAGCTCCTGCTCATTGTGAGCGATTCCTCCACCGCTTCCGCCAAGGGTAAAGGCCGGACGCAGTACTACCGGATATCCGATGGTATTGGTAAACTTAATACCATCCTCCACGGTATTTACAACTAAAGAAGCGGCAACCGGCTCCCCGATTTTTTCCATGGTATCCTTAAAGGCCTGACGATCCTCCGCCTTAAAAATGGTTTCTGCGGTGGTACCGATAAGCTTCACCCCATATTTCTCTAAAATACCATGTTCGGCCAATTCCATACCAAGATTCAGTCCTGCCTGTCCTCCAAGGGTAGGAAGGATGGAATCCGGCTTTTCTTTTTCGATAATGGTCTCAAGTACTTCAAGAGTAAGGGGCTCAATGTATACCTGATCTGCAATCTGCTTATCCGTCATGATGGTTGCAGGGTTTGAGTTTACAAGGCAGACCTCAACGCCTTCCTCTTTTAATGAACGGCATGCCTGTGTTCCTGCGTAGTCAAACTCAGCGGCTTGTCCGATGACAATTGGGCCGGAACCGATTACTAATACTTTTTTAATATCCTGATTTCTTGGCATTACTGTTCACCTCCCATCATCTGAATAAAGCGATCAAACAAATATCCGGAATCCTGTGGTCCGGGGCAGGCCTCCGGATGGAACTGAACGGTAAAAATATTCTTACCGATGTATTCGAGACCTTCGTTCGTTCCGTCATTTACATTGACAAATGCAGGCCTTGCAATCTTTGGATCAAGCTTATCAGTATCCACTACATACCCATGATTCTGGGATGAGATATATACACGTCCTGTGGAAAGATCCTTAACCGGATGATTTCCTCCTCTGTGTCCGTATTTCATTTTATGCGTATCTGCACCGGTAGCAAGGGCCATAAGCTGATGTCCAAGGCAGATTGCAAAAATCGGTACATTGCTGTCATATAATTTTTTTACTTCGTCAATGATGCTTCCGCAGTCCTTTGGATCTCCCGGTCCATTGGACAGCATAATTCCGTCCGGATTTGTGGCAAGGATTTCCTCTGCGGAGGTTCTCGCAGGGAAGATGGTAACCTCGCATCCTCTGTCATTTAATGACTTTGCGATATTATTCTTAGCACCAAAGTCAAGAAGCGCTACTCTTTTTCCATTTCCTTTTAAAACGCTCTTTTCTTTGCAGGTCACTTTGTCAACCACGTTTCCTGTTTTGTATGCCTTAAGCTTTGGGAGAATCTCATCGAAATCATAATTTTCATTTGTGGTAATCATACCATTCATGGTTCCCTTCTCACGAAGGATTTTCGTAAGCGCTCTCGTGTCAATACCGGCAATACCGGGAATATCATGCTTTTTTAAAAAGTCCTGAATGGTTCCCTCACATCGGAAATTGCTGGGCATGCGGGACAGCTCTCTTACAATATATCCATCCGGCCATGGCTTCTTTGATTCCATATCCGGAGTAATTCCATAATTTCCTATCAAAGGATAAGTCATTACAACTGCCTGTCCTGCATAGGATGGGTCGGTAAGAACTTCGAGATATCCGGTCATTGAGGTATTAAATACAATCTCACTTACCACTTCTCTTGTTGAACCGATGCTCGTTCCTGTAAATACATTGCCATCTTCAAGTATTAAAAACGCTTTCATCTTTTCTCCCTTCATATCCTTGTCTTTCTACATATATGCAAAAAAAAAGAGATAAACTCTTTTTTTCATATGCTTTTTGGCTCCAAAATCCCCCTGTCAAAAATTTACCCTAAATTGATAAAAGTCTATCACAACACATCTCATTTTTCAACTCATTTTTTTAGTAACAGATCAGCATGAACCCAAATGCGATTAATAAAATTAAGAACACAAATCCGCCGATAACCGCAGCAACAATTCCCGGCTTCATCGGCTTGATGGGGTAGGACACCTCTTTAATCACAGGTGCCAAAAGAGAAACATATGGTGCTCCTATCGGCTGCATCTGTATCATCAGAAATCCCTGTCTTCTGAAATAATTTGCGGTCCAGGCAGGCATGGCATTTACCGTAACGACCTGGCAGGAAAGTGCATCTGCCGCAAACCTTCTCATCTCTCTTAGCAGTGCCTTTCCGATTCCTCTCCTCTGGCAAAAGGGTGCAATATAAAGCATTGTGATATGACCTTCCGCCTGCATTGCAGAAACTCCTACAAGCTGACCGTTCAACCATGCGCCCCAGATGCAGATTCGCCTCGACTGCATAAGCTGATAGAGATTTTCCAGCGAAACATACTGATAAAATCCGGTAATCAAATCCTGCTGCATGATGCTTCTTTGCAGGCAGTATTCAAATGTATACCTCGACAGGTCTACTGCAAAAGGCAGCTCCTGCTCGCTTAATAATCTTATATCCATCTTCACTATCCCATCGATGCCTTATCGAAATTTCCTTCCAATTGCTTTCTTTTCTTAAGTTATACGCTAAAAAATACTTTTTTTGTAAAATGGTTTTACTCCTTTTACCGCAGAGAGTCCCCACACATCGGAGCCATGCATTTTAAGCGGAAGCCCATTCAAATATGGTGCAACACTCTGATAAATCTGCTCTAAAATCGCGTTCTGGTCTCCAAGGGTATCTACCACTGCAAGAAGGCAGGCCTGTCCCTGACTATTCATGGAAACCATATAGGCCCGGCGCACCTGCGGCATTCTCCCCATGGTATTGCTAAGTGCCTGAATAATCTGTGGCGGACAATTCGCCGGGGCAAAATGTGCACTAGAATCTATCGGAGCAAAAAATACCGGTACCTGCTGCGTTACCGGTGCACTCTGTTCTATCGGTGCACTCTGTTCTGCCGGTGCACTCTGTTCTGCCGGTACGCTCTGTTCTGCCGACGTGCTCTGTTCTACGGGCGTGCTCTGTTCTACGGGCGTGCTCTGTTCTACCGGAACATCCTGGGATTTTGGAGCCTCCTTCTGTGTGGAAAGATTTCCCCGAAAGGACTCGATCATCCCCTTATTCTGCTGTGTAATTCTAAAATTGTATCCTGCCGGGTCAACAACGACGCCCCTTTCTCCCGCTTCACGAATTACCTGATCATAATTCAGGCTTAGTATCGTCCACTGATTCGGGTCAAAAAGCTTCTGCAGCTCCACCATATTGGTAAAAGCAGGAAACCATTCCACAATCGGATTGCCGGAAGTAAGAATTCCAAACTCCGGTGGCATATTCTGCTGCATTCTTGCAGGCACAAGATAGACTCCCCGCAATATCTCCTGCAGCATCTGCGCTTCCTTTTTTTGCAGTTCTTCTCTTTCATCCTCTGTTATCTGTCCGTCTGCCTGACTTCTTCTTAAAGTCTGAAAAAACAAATCCATTTTTTCTCTTAATACAACATTCAGTTCTTCCATTTCTTTTATCCTCTTCAATTCTATGTCCCATTTCGGAATTTTGTTCCTGAAAATGAATTTTGCTATTTGAATCAGAACGTTTAAAAAGCGTCGGCACTTAATGAGCAATTTATTGCGAATTTAGTACCGCTACGCTTTTTACAAACGGGAGTGGGTTCTGATTCAAATATGCAAATTCATTCAGGAACACATATCCATCAGCCGGTCACAAAGTCCGCTGTATCTTCTCTGTTCATAGTTGTTTTCCACCATCATCCGGAAGGTCTCTTCATCTCCTACAATCGTAACACACTTTTTAGCTCTTGTAACTGCTGTATATAAAAGATTCCGGTTCATGAGCATTCTTGGTCCGCTAAGAAGTGGTATCACTACTGCCGGATACTCGGATCCCTGGGACTTATGTATCGTTATGGCATATGCAAGCTCCAGCTCCTCCAGGTTCTTAAAAGAATACTCAACCATTTTTCCTTCATCAAAGGATATCGTCATCGTCTCGGCGAACTCATTGATCTGTTCAATAATACCGGTATCCCCATTAAATATTCCGGTTCCCTTGTCCACACAAAGACCGAATTTTGTCCGGATTTCCCACTCGATCTGGTAGTTGTTCTTAATCTGCATGACCTTATCCCCCTCACGGAAGATGGTTCCGCCATACTCCTTCTCTCTCTTCTTTTGGTCCGGTGGGTTTAAATACATCTGTAAGATCTGATTCAACCTCTCTACTCCAAGCAACCCCTTCCTCATGGGTGTCAGAACCTGAATATCATATTCGGAGGCATCCACAAATTTGGGAAGCTTCTGCTTAACAAGCTGGAGCGTCACATTGATGATCTTATCCGCGTCATACCTCTTTAAGAAGAAGAAATCCATACTCTTATTATCCAGCTTAACCTCTTCTCCTTGGTTAATTTTATGGGCATTTACAATAATATCGCTGGTGCTTGCCTGACGGAAAACCTTGGTAAGCTTCGCGGTATGGAACTGATTCGAATCGATGATATCCTTTAACACGCTGCCCGGTCCCACACTGGGAAGCTGATTGATATCCCCAACCAGAATCAATCTTGTTCCTGCAACAATGGCTTTTAAAAGTGCATACATCAAAGAAATATCCACCATGGACATCTCATCCACAATGATGACATCTGTCTCCAGAGGATTTTGTTCATTTCGCAAAAATCCGGCATTTCCTTCCACACCGGCATTTAACTCCAGCATTCTGTGGATGGTTCTCGCTTCAAAGCCCGTGGTTTCACTCATTCTTTTTGCCGCACGTCCTGTTGGAGCCGCAAGAAAAATATCCATGCCCTCCAATTCGAAATATCGGATAATCGTATTGATGATTGTGGTTTTTCCGGTACCCGGTCCTCCGGTAATAACCAAAAGTCCATTTCGCACTGCCTCTTTTACTGCATTCACCTGATGCTCATCCAGACACATATTTGTCTGTTTTTCAATCTGTCGGATTCTTGCCTCAATCTCTATATCCGGCACATCATAGCTGACGTCCAGCTGTTTTAGCATAGAGGCAGTATTTGCTTCCATGTAATAGAAGGAAGATGCATAAATCTGGGTGACCTCCTCCTTTTGCTGCATCACGATTTTCCGGTCCATGGCCAGATTCATATAGTGAACCTCAACCGAAGCTTCTTCTACTCCCAAAAGCTCACCGGCCCTTCTGGAAAGCTCCTCCATGGGAAGATAGGTGTGCCCTTCCCCTGATGCCTGCAAAAGTGTATACAAAATACCACTTCGAATGCGGAAATCCGAATCTGTACGAATTCCTACCCTCGTTGCGATTTCATCTGCGGTTTTAAAACCGACACCATCAATATCATCAGCCAGACGGTACGGGTTTTCTGTCAGAATCGAATAGATCTGTGAACCATAGGTATTGTAAATTTTTACAGCCAGAGCGGTATTGATTCCATATTGCTGCAAAAAAAGCATTGCGGCCCGAAGATCCTTCTTCTGATTCACCTGATCCGCAATTTCCATTGCCTTTCGCTCACTGATTCCCTTTACCTCTGCCAGACGCTCCGGTTCCTCCTCGATGATGCGGAAGGTATCCTCCTTAAACTTTCGCACAATTCTTGCCGCCAAAGCAATTCCCACACCTTTTATTGCACCGGACCCCAGATATCGCTCAATGGCAAGGGAATCCTGAGGAGCCTTCTCCTCAAAGGAACTCATCTTAAACTGCATCCCATAGCTTGGGTGTTCCACATATTCACCGGTGATTTCCAAGAAAGCGCCTTCTTCTACCCCTGTGAAAATTCCCACACTGGTAACCTCTTCCTCATCCACCGTCAAATATAATACCGTATATCCGCTCTCCGGTGACCTAAATTTCACTTTTTCTACATAACCACTTATTGTTTCCAAGGTATCTGACCTTATCCTTCTCTTAAAAATACTCTGTCATAAGTATACTAGAAAAAAGAAAGCCATACAAGATTTCTCTCGCATGGCTTTTGCTTTTTATTCAATATTATAATTCCGCTTCATTTGCTCATAAAGCTGTTGGGTAAAATTTTCTCCCACCTGATCGACAATTTCATCTGCTACCATCTCAATTGCCTGATCCATGTACAGATTTTTGTACTGTGACATGGTGGCATCGCCCTCTTCTTCATCTGTGAAGGTCTCTTTCATCTGCTTTAATACCTGTTCCACAAAATAGGACTCAAAATCCTTAAGGACACCTTTCAGTTCTTCTTCTGTAGATTCGGAAGAAATTTTATTGAGGGAATTTGTAAGTGAATTTGCATTGGCCGAATTCACATTTGCCTGGGCAGTGGAATAGGATAATCCATTTATCGAAGAAAAATCCATTGTATATTACCCCCTTACTATCTCTTCAAATTGTTTGCCGTATCCAGCATGGAATCTGAGGTTGTAATTACTTTCGAGTTCATCTCATAGGCTCTCTGGGCAATGATCAGATTTACCATCTCATCTGCCACAGAAACATTAGATCCTTCCAGATATCCCTGCACAACCTTGCTTCTTCCCAGGTTTGCATTGGTAAGCTCACTCATGGCCACCCCGGATGCCTCGGTCTGCGTCAACAGACTCTGTCCCATTTTTTCCAGTCCGGCCGGGTTGTTAAACTGATACAACCCGAAATACTGATTGGTCAGGGTCACATTTCCTCCCACATTCTTATATCCAATCTGTCCTTCCTCCGTAAATACCATCGCTTCGGCAGAAAGATTCTTGGGTACCTGAATCACGTTTCCGTCACTTCCGAGAACCGGATATCCCTCCTGGGTTGCAAGGATAATATTGTTATTGGCATCCAGACTCCAGGTAAAATTACCGTTTCTGGTATAATAGGTTTCTCCGTCGGCTCCTCTGACAGCAAAGAATCCGTCTCCATCCAATGCAAAGTCCGTCAATTTTTCCGTGGAGTTCAAAGACCCCTGGGTATAAATAGAAGTATTGGAAGCGACTCTTGTGCCAAGTCCTACCTGCGCTCCCACCGGCTTTGGTTCCCCATTGGCTGTGGTTGTCTTACTCTGTAAGGTCTGATAGAGAAGTGATTTAAATTCGGTTCTCTCTGCTTTATATCCGGTTGTATTAACATTTGCAAGGTTATTTGCAATGGTATCTACATTCGTCTGTTCTGAAATCATGCCGGTTGCACCGGTATAGAGTGCTCGCATCATAGGCTATCCTGCTCCTCTCCTAGTTCGTAGCTTGTTTATACTTTTCCAACACGATTGGCGGCAACATCCAAGGTGCCATCAATCGAAGTAATTACTTTCTGTCCTGCTTCATAGGCTCTCTGAATTGAGATCATATTCACCATTTCCGATACCACGTTCACATTGGAGGTCTCAAGGACTCCATCCTCCACCGTAGCATCAGCGGCAACCAGATTGCCACCCTCGACGACATCATACAGATTCTCGCCGTACTTAGAGATATAATCATAATTATCTACATCTACAAGTCCAACGGTTCCCACTAATGCATCATTTTGATAGATATATCCCAGCTCCGTGATCTCAAAGGGCTGTGTAGGATCTAACTGAATATAATTTGCTTCCCCCGGATCTCCATTTAAAGCCCCGGTGGCATTCAGCACATAATCTCCGTCCTTGGTACGCAAATAGCCGTTGGCATCCAACGTAAAGGCTCCGTCTCTTGTCAACTTATAGGAGGTCTCTCCGGCTTTATTTGTAAAAGAAATTGCAAAAAATCCGTTTCCGTCAATGGCAAGATCTGTCGGATTGTCCGTTATCTTAAAGCTTCCGGTGGACCAGTCGGTATAGGTCTGTCCCATATGAACACCCATGGAAATGGTTCCAAGCCTCTGGGCAAGTCCATAGGTGGAGGAATCCTTAACCTTGATGGCAAGCTCATCCGCAAAGGTCCGGGAAGTCGTTCCTTCCTTCTTGTATGCATTTGTATCAGCATTTGCAAGGTTATTTGCCAACACATCCAAACGCTTTATTTCGTTTACCATGCCCGTATGGGCAGTATATAAGCCTTTTACCATATTGTGCTACTCCTATAATATGTAGACAGTTTCAATTTCTATATCGGCTATTTTCTTTTAAATTTTACTCCCATTTCGGAAAAGTGTTGATGAGAATGAATTTTGCTATTCGAATCAGAACACACTCTCGTTTCGTAAAAAGCGTAGCGGTACTAAATTCGCAACAAATTGCTCATTAAGTGCCGACGCTTTTTAAAAGTTCTGATTCGAATAGCAAAATTCATTCTCATCAAAACTTTTCCGAAATGAGAGAAGCTTTATTATTATCATTTTATTTTATGTTGCAGTAAGATGCAAGGAAAAACAAGCTTTGAGACTGTAAAATATGAAAAAAACCCACACCATATTGTGGTGTGGGTACTTAAGACTACCATATCAGGATTTAGTCATCATCACGCTTTCCTGATAAAAATTCAACAAATTTTCCTGTTCCGATGGCAACACAGGTCATAGGCTGCTCGGCTGTCATGGTATTGATTCCGGTCTTGTCCTCAATCAGCTCCTCAAGTCCCCGAAGAAGTGCTCCTCCACCGGTAAGGACAATACCTCTGTCCGCAACGTCTGCCGCAAGCTCAGGCGGAGTCTTCTCAAGAACAGAATGTACTGCTTCGACAATCTGAAGAGTCGGCTCGCGAAGTGCCTCCTCTGTCTCCTCCGAGGTTACGGTAATGGTACGAGGGAGTCCTGTTACAAGATTACGTCCCCTGACATCCATGGTCTCATTTGTAGCAAGCGGGAAACAGGTTCCAATTTTAATTTTAATATCTTCTGCGGTTCTTTCACCAATCAAAAGATTATGTTTCTTTCTCATATATCGAACAAGAGCTTCATCAAAATCGTCTCCGGCAATCTTGATGGATGTGCTGACAACAGCACCTCCTAAGGAAATTACCGCAATGTCCGCGGTACCTCCACCGATATCTACGATCATATTGCCGCATGGACGGGAAATATCAATTCCTGCACCAATTGCAGCTGCAATCGGCTCCTCGATAATTGCAACATCTCTTGCTCCTGCATTATAAGTAGCATCCTCAACTGCTTTTTTCTCAACCTCTGTTGCTCCGCTTGGAATGCATACACTAATGCGAGGCTTACGGAAGGTCTTCTTTCCAAGAGCCTTCTGAATAAAATACTTAATCATTTTCTCCGTTACGGTATAGTCTGAAATTACCCCTTGACGGAGCGGACGGACTGCAACAATATTACCCGGTGTTCTACCAAGCATGAGACGGGCCTCTTCTCCAATTGCCTTAATCTTATTTGTATCCCTGTCAAATGCCACTACGGATGGCTCTTTTAATACAACACCCTTGCCTTTAATATATACAAGAATGCTGGCTGTTCCTAAATCAATTCCGATATCTGATCCGATCATTTCTTTCCCCTTTCCACCTAAAAAGAAATTTCTCTTTTTATATGAAGTTTCTGCTTTTGGGCGCAAAAACTCAGTTAATCATATTTTTACATATACATGGACATTATATACAATAAAAAATGATTTTGCAACGTGGCTTGGAAAAAAATTCTTTAAAAAAAACTTAAAAAATCTCCCATTTTATTTTCTATTTCTAAATGAATTTGCATATTCCAATCACAACACGCTTTCGCTCGTAAAAAGCGTAGCGGTACTAAATTCGCAATCCATTGCTCATTAAGTACCGACGCTTTTTAAACGTTGTGATTGAAATAGCAAAATTCATTCCTAGAAACACAAATCAAAAAATGAGAGTAAAAATATCAGAATATTTTCATTTTTTATCCAGATAAGGTTTTAGGAATTGTCCGGTGTAGGACTGTGAAACCTTACATATTTCCTCCGGAGTTCCCTGTGCAATGACGGTTCCTCCTCCTTCTCCGCCTTCCGGTCCCATATCAATGATATAATCGGCGGTCTTGATTACATCCAGATTATGCTCAATGACAACTACCGTGTTTCCTCCTTCGGAAAGCTTGTGGAGAATTTCAATCAGCTTATGCACATCTGCAAAATGAAGTCCCGTTGTAGGCTCATCCAGAATATATATCGTTTTTCCGGTGCTCCGTTTGCTAAGCTCTGTTGCCAGCTTGATACGCTGCGCTTCTCCTCCGGAAAGCTCGGTGGATGGCTGTCCCAATTTGATATATCCCAGTCCCACATCATTTAAGGTCTTAATCTTATTATGAATGGATGGTACATTTTTAAAGAATTCTACCGCATCCTCTACAGTCATATCCAGAATATCATAGATGCTCTTGCCCTTATATTTTACCTCCAGGGTTTCCCGATTGTACCGCTTGCCCTCACATACTTCACAGGGAACATACACATCCGGAAGGAAATGCATTTCAATCTTGATGATTCCATCCCCACCACAGGCTTCACATCGTCCACCCTTCACGTTAAAGCTGAATCTTCCTTTTTTGTATCCCCTGGCCTTTGCATCCGGTGTTGCAGCAAAAAGGTCACGAATCAGATCAAACACGCCGGTATAGGTTGCCGGATTAGATCTTGGGGTACGCCCGATAGGAGACTGATCGATATCAATCACCTTATCTAACTGTTCGATTCCCAGGATATCATCATGATCTCCGGCGATACATCTTGCCCGATTCAGGCTTCTTGCCAGATGCTTGTAAAGAATTTCATTGGTAAGGGAGCTCTTTCCCGAACCGGATACACCGGTAATACAGGTCATGATTCCAAGGGGAATATTCACGTCAATATTCTTTAGGTTGTTCTCTCTTGCACCCTTTACCGTGATAAATCCGGTTGGCTTTCTACGCTCTTCCGGAACCGGTATCCTGATTCTTCCGCTCAGATATGCCCCGGTAATGGACTCCTTGCATTTCATGATGTCTTCCGCCGTTCCGGTAGCAATAACTTCTCCACCATGAATACCTGCCTGAGGCCCGATATCCACGATATAATCTGCCGCCCTCATGGTATCCTCATCATGCTCCACAACCACAAGGGTATTTCCCAGATCCTTCAGATTCTTAAGGGCATGAAGGAGCTTATCATTATCTCTCTGGTGAAGTCCAATACTTGGCTCATCTAAGATATACGCCACTCCCACCAGACCGGAACCGATCTGTGTGGCAAGACGGATTCGCTGTGCTTCCCCGCCGGAAAGACTGGCGGTTGCACGGGTAAGTGTCAGATATTCCAGTCCTACCTCCTGAAGAAACCCTACTCTCGCCCGAATCTCCTTTAAGATCTGATCTCCGATCAGATGCTGCTGTTTTGTAAGCTCCATCTGATTTAAGAATGTGCATAAATCTTTTACCGACATGGAGGTTATCTCATAAATATTTTTATCTGCCACCGTTACCGCAAGAGATGTCTTTTTCAAACGCTGACCATGACATTCACTACAAGGTGTAATTCTCATGAACTGCTCATATTCTGCCTTTGCAGTCTCTGAGAAGGTTTCGCGGTATCTGCGCTCTACATTGGCAATCAGTCCTTCCCAGTTCAGGTCATAAACGCCTTCTCCACGCTGTCCTTTATATCTAACCTTAAGAACTCTTCCATCTCCGCCATGGATAAACATCTCCTGAATCTCCTTAGGAAGATCCTTAAACGGAGTATCCAGGGAAAATCCATAGCCTTCCGACAAGGCTCGAAGTGTCGCATAGGTATAGCTTTTGGGATCTGTCGAAGACTGCCATCCCATCACCTGAACTGCCCCTTCCGCCAGAGAAAGGCTCTTGTCCGGAATCATCAGATCAGCATCAAATTCCATCTTATAGCCGAGTCCATAGCACACCGGACAGGCACCAAAAGGATTGTTGAAGGAAAAGCTTCTCGGCTCGATTTCATCCAGCGTGATTCCACAGTCCGGGCAGGCAAAGTTCTGGGAAAATGTCATCTGCTCCCCATCGATGACATCAACGATTGCTGTTCCTTCCGAAAGCTCAAATACATTTTCAAGGGAATCGGTTAGTCTCTTTTCAATTCCCTCTTTTACCACCAGACGATCCACGACAATGTCGATATTGTGCTTGATATTTTTATCTAATTTGATTTCCTCCGAAAGCTCATACTGGCTTCCGTCTACAATCACACGGACATATCCGCTCTTCTTTGCCTTCTCGAAAAGCTTTTGATGCTCTCCTTTTCGCCCGCGTACCACCGGTGCCAGAATCTGAAGCTTGGTACGCTCCGGAAGCTGCATGACCGCATCTACCATCTGATCAATGGACTGCTTGGTGATGGTTCTTCCGCATTTTGGGCAATGAGGAATTCCCACTCTTGCATAAAGCAATCGGAAATAGTCATAAATTTCCGTTACGGTTCCAACGGTAGATCTCGGGTTACGGTTCGTGGACTTCTGGTCAATGGAGATTGCAGGGGGAAGCCCCTCAATAGACTCCACATTCGGTTTTTCCATCTGTCCCAAGAACTGGCGGGCATAGGACGACAGGGATTCCATATATCTGCGCTGTCCCTCTGCATAGATGGTATCGAAGGCCAGGGAGGATTTTCCCGAACCGGAAAGTCCGGTAAGTACCACGAATTCATCTCTTGGAATGTCAATGTCAATACATTTTAGGTTATGCTCACTCGCTCCGCGAATTTTAATGTATTTTCTTTCTTTTTTAGCCATTTTCGTATCCTCTTTATAAATTAGTAACCAGGTTGTTCACCCAGACTCTTTTCTTTATCAGTATGAAGCCTACCACCGCTTTAAATACCTCCGCACTCTGGACCAAGATAAAAATTTCAAGAATCGGAAGGGTTGTAAATCTGCTCAGTACAAATGCAAGGGGCAGATTAATGACCATCAGGTAGCAGCTGTCAAACAAAAAGGTAATTATGGTTTTTCCACCTGTGCGGATGGTAAAATACGCCGCATGGTAAAAGGCATACAGAGGCATGAACAATGCTCCGACGCGAATCAGAGCACAGGCCAGATTCTGTACCTCTACGGAAGTATTGTAAAGCTCCGGGAAAAGCGGCGCAAAGCAGAACATGATGGCCCCAATTCCAAAGCAGCATGCCACTGAGAAAAAGATCATCTTTCGGTCCGTATCTACCGCCTCTTCGGTCTTTCCAGCCCCCAGAAGCTGTCCCACCACGATACCGATTGCCGATCCTAATGCAATAAATACAATATTGAACAGATTGGATACCGTAGAGGAAATGTTAAATGCTGCGACGGAAACCAGTCCTCTCGTGGAATAGCACTGTACCAGTGCTGCCTGCCCAGCGGCCCAGATGGTCTCGTTGATCAGCAGTGGGATACCTTTTATAATAATCTGCCCTACCAGCTTCATCGGAACATACGGACTTCTATACACGCCCTGTATGAACGCATATTCCGAAGCCTTCCTGTGGGTCCAGACAACAACAATCAGCATTTCCACAAATCGGGATAGAACGGTGGCAATTGCAGCGCCCTCTACCCCAAGCTCCGGTGCTCCGAAGTGTCCGAATATCAGGATATAGTTTCCAATTAAATTCACTGCCACCGCAACGGAACTTGCAATCATCGGAAGAACGGTCTGCCCAATTTCCCTTAAGGTACTGGCATAGATCTGGGAAATCACATAGGGAATCAAGCCAATCATCATCAGATGAAGATACTTCATTCCCGCAGCATGTGTCATTAAAATATCTCCGGTTCCATCCTCACTCAGATAGAGCGAAATCAGGGTTGAACCGCCAATGGCAAACACCACCATCCAGATAGCCGTAAGAAGGCCGCTGCTGAACAGCTTAAACCGGAAGGTATAGCGAACACCCTCCTGATTCCCCTGTCCGTAAAACTGAGAGCTGAAAATTGCAGCTCCCGAAAGCATTCCAAAGATGCATAAACCAAACACCATTATTAACTGGTTGACAATTGCCACTCCTGACATCTGCTCTGTCCCCAACTGTCCAACCATTACATTATCCAATAAACCAACAAAATTGGTAATCCCGTTTTGCAGCATAATCGGAAGGGCGATCATAAGAACCATCTTATAAAATGCCCGGTCTCCGATCAGTTTCTCTTTCCATTTTCTCACATCTCATCCCTCTGTATAAATCATAAATCTGGTAAAAATTATTTCCCTTTTACTTTTGTGTGTCTATGAATGAATTTTGCATATTTGAATCAGAACCCACTCTCGTTTGTAAAAAGCGTAGCGGTACTAAATTCGCAAATACTTGCTCATTAAGTGCCGACGCTTTTTAAACGTTCTGATTCGAATAGCAAAATTCATTCGGACACACAATTGTAAAATGGGATAAAATTATAAATCCCGTAGCATGTTTTTTAACTGAATCATCTTGTCTCTGTACTCCGCAGCAGCCTCGAAGTTTAACTCTGTTGCAGCCTTCTGCATCTTCTTTTGAATGTCTGCAATAAGCTTTTCCAGTTCCTTTCTGCTCATAGACTCCGGATCTTTTTCGAAATTCAGTTCTTCCGCCGCCACCTTCTTCGATACGGCGATCAGCTCTCTCACCGATTTCTGAATGGTCTGGGGAGTAATTCCGTGCTCCTCATTATAGGCCTGCTGCACCCTGCGGCGTCGCTCAGTCTCCGCGATGGCATTCTTCATGGAATCCGTCATGGTATCCGCATACATAATGACATGGCCTTCGCTGTTTCGGGCAGCACGTCCAATGGTCTGAATCAATGAGGTTTCCGAACGTAGGAATCCCTCTTTATCTGCATCTAAAATCGCAACCAGCGTAATCTCCGGGATGTCCAGACCTTCTCGAAGCAGATTGATGCCCACCAGCACATCAAACACATCCAGACGCAGGTCCCGGATGATTTCTGCACGTTCCAGGGTATCAATATCTGAGTGAAGGTATTTTACCCGGATGCCAACCTCTGCCATGTACTGTGTCAGATCCTCTGCCATGCGCTTGGTCAGGGTGGTAATCAGTACCTTATGATGCTGTGCGGTCTCTTTATTGACTTCACTGATCAAATCGTCAATCTGTCCCTCCACCGGACGAACGGATATCTCAGGATCAAGAAGACCTGTCGGCCGTATAATCTGTTCCACCCGAAGAAGCTCATGCTCCTTCTCATAGACATTCGGTGTTGCGGAAACAAAGAGCATCTGATCAATTTTGCTTTCAAATTCCTCGAAATTCAGTGGCCGGTTATCCAGAGCCGACGGCAGACGGAAGCCATAATCCACAAGTGTTGTCTTTCGGGAGCGGTCTCCCGCATACATTCCGCGGATCTGCGGAATGGAAATATGGGACTCGTCTACGATAATCAGAAAATCATCCTTAAAATAATCGATCAGTGTATCCGGCATCTCCCCTTGTGCTCTTCCCGCCAGATGTCTCGAATAATTTTCGATTCCGCTGCAGAATCCGGTTTCTTTTAACATCTCAATATCAAAATTTGTGCGTTCTGCGATACGCTGCGCCTCAAGAAGCTTCCCCTCACCTTTAAAAAACCGTACCCGCTCCTCCAGTTCCGCCTCAATGCGGTCACAGGCCTCCAAAATTTTTTCCTGGGGCACTACATAATGAGAGGCAGGGAATACCGCAGTATGCTTCAGTTCCGCCTTAATCTCTCCGGTCAATACGTCAATCTCCGTAATTCGGTCAATTTCATCACCAAAGAACTCCACGCGGATGGCAGTGTCCCCTTCATTTGCAGGAAAAATCTCCAGCACATCCCCATGCACCCGGAAGGTTCCTCTCTTAAAGTCCATATCGTTCCGGGTATACTGCATATTGATCAGATCCCGGATCACATCATCCCGATCCACTTCCATTCCCGGACGCAGGGATACCATCATGTTCATATAGTCATCCGGGCTTCCGATTCCGTAAATACAGGAAACGGATGCAACGATAATGACATCCTTTCTCTCTGCCATGGCGGCGGTTGCCGAAAGACGCAGCTTATCAATCTCATCATTGATGGAGGAGTCCTTCGCAATGTACGTATCCGACTGCGGAACATAGGCTTCCGGCTGATAATAGTCATAGTAGGACACAAAATATTCCACCGCATTCTCCGGAAAGAACTCCTTCATCTCTCCGTAGAGCTGTCCCGCCAAGGTCTTATTGTGGGATATAATAAGGGTAGGCTTATTCAGGGCCTGAATAACATTTGCCATGGTAAAGGTCTTACCGGAGCCCGTAACACCCAATAAAGTCTGGAATTGATTGCCTTCCT
>CAMDYX010000062.1 GCA_945910395.1 uncultured Agathobacter sp.
ATCAAGGAAGGAACAGGTTTAAGGAAACAGACTGTATGAAGTTTTGAAGGTATATGAAATATACATTCAGTATTCCTCAATAGCTCAGTCGGTAGAGCATTCGGCTGTTAACCGAAGTGTCGTAGGTTCAAGTCCTACTTGGGGAGTTTTTTCATATGGTGACTTAGCCAAGTGGTAAGGCGTGGGTCTGCAACACCCTGATTCATCGGTTCAAATCCGATAGTCACCTTTATAAAACCTTAAGAAGTAAAATTCTTAAGGTTTTTTTGTGATATAAAGGCAATGCAACCGAAAGTTTACAGAAAGAACGAAGAGATTGATAGCTTTTTTCTAGTTAAAAATATATGATAGACCTAAGATATTTCATAAAGGAGAATAAAAATGACATTTGGAGAAAAGTTATCAAAATTAAGAAAAGAAAGCAATTATACGCAGGAGCAATTCGCGGAGATTTTAGGTGTATCCCGACAATCTGTAAGTAAATGGGAATCGGATATTGCATATCCGGAAACAGATAAACTGATTCGGATCAGTGAGTTATTTGATTGCAGTATGGATTATCTGCTAAAGGAATCGGAAGATGTAGATAGATCTAAGGAAAAAGATAAAAAGTGGGATGATTCTTATTATCGTATTCCGAAGGAAAGAAAAAGTAAAAAAATGCTATGGGGAATGCCGTTATGACATGTTGCAAAAAATGCAAAAGGAGTATTTACCGTTGGTTTCAATGCCCATGGCATCGTTGCTATTGGGCTAAAGGCCAGTGGTGTGATCTCCCTAGGTCTTCTTTCTACGGGACTGCTCTCCTTTGGGGTTTTATCCATTGGACTTTTTGCATTTGGAACCTTTGCTCTTGGATTATTATCAGCCGGGGCAATTGCAGCAGGTATTCTGACAGCCGGAGCCGTTTGTTTTGGTATTGTTTCCTTTGGGGCTGCGTCAATTGGGAAATTTTCTGTGGGTGCAATGGCAATTGGAAAATATATTGCTATTGGAGACCATGCCAAGGCAATGATAGCAATAGGGCAATCCGAAGCAAAAGGTACCTTGTATCAGGTCATAGGAGATCCTTCCATCCAGGATATCAGCAGAATAGAAGAATTGCTGGATCAGAATGTTCCATCCGATTTATCCTGGGCAAAGGAAATCATAAAAGCAGTTTTGCATTAGCAAAATAATATCCCTTAATTTGCGAATCCTATGGTTTATCCGATGAATGGAGTCACATACAATAGGAATATAAAAAATAAACCGATTCATAACATGTGAAATGGAGGAGAAAGCTATGAGCAAAAAATTATATAAGAGCACACATGACAGAAAAATCTGTGGAGTATGCGGAGGAATCGCAGAGTATTTTAACATTGATGCAACCCTTGTAAGATTGGCCTGGGTTGCATTTACCTGCTTAGGAGGAAGCGGAATTCTGGCATACATTATTGCAGCCATTGTGATGTCGGATGATCCGGGATATATTGATGTAAATTAGGAAAAGGGGCTTCATCATTTGAGATGAAGCTCTTTTTTCTCGAATAAGATATTCCATTTTGGAAAAGTGTTCCTGAAAAGAGATGAAAAGATAGTGTTCTTCGAAGTATACTTTTACAGAATTTCGTAAATACTTTCTATGGTAAAAAGATAGGAGGTGTTTACGATGCCACAATTATCAGAGAAAGAATTATCTACACTCAAGGATTTACTTGCAGATGAGAAGAAGGTTCAGGAAGCAAAACAGCAGTTTTGCCAGTGTGTAAAATAAATTGATTGAGCTTCATCGATGAAAGATGAAGCTTTTTTCATTTTCGCTCATAAGAAAAGAAAAAATGATAGGAAGGAGATCTGCCAAAAGAAAAATGAAAATCAGAGAATTGCTGGGGGTTGAGAGTATTCGGCTGGACGGGAATGCGATGGATAAAACGGATGGGATCAATCAATTGGTCGATTTAATGGTAAAGAGTGGTAAAATCATGAATGTGGTCGAATATCATAAGGATGTTTTTGAAAGTGAAAAGGAATGCATAATCATTGGAAAGGCTGCTATTTTACATGGCAGGTCTAAGGTGGTTTCCAGGCCCGGAATTGCAGTTATGCTGGTGCGGGAGGGAATAACCTTCCACGCAGAGGAAAAGGATCGCATATACATTTTCTTTTTACTTGCGGTACCCGATGCAAAGGACCAGATGGAAACAGAGCTGCTTAATATGCTTAAGAAAGTAGTCATGGACCAAAGAATGGTGGATTCCATAAAAAGGGCAAGGGGAAAAATAGAAGTTCTAAACCTTATTGAGGGAGAAGAACAGGAGGATGCATAGCAAGTCTTTTGGATTTTTTTCGTTTGGATATTTACCTTTTATAAGGAAACAATTAAAATGAAACTAGATAGATTGTATGAGGTGATTTATGAGCGCACAGGATAAGATTGAGAAAATATTGCGAAGCTTACATGTGCTTCTTTCAAAAAGTGAACCATATCAGAAGGATACGACGAAGGTTGTTGTTGATAAGCAGGAAATGCTCTCGCTTTTAAGTGATTTAAACAAGAGTATGTATGATATTATGGATGAGTACGAGCTTACCACCCAAAGCCGTGACCGCGCAGAGAGAGAATTCAAGAAAAAAGGCGATAAAATTGTCTGGGATGCAAGCCGCAAAGCGGAGGATATTTATGCTGCCTCTGTCATGTATACCGATGAAGCTCTTCGCAGTGTGCAGGACATCATGAAAGAGGCGGAGGAAGGCTTTAAAAAAATCTATATGGATATGGATAAGCGTCTGGATGAGCAGGTTAAGATGGTACAGGCAAACCAGACAGAGCTGAAAGGACAATTGACGGATCTTTTGGATAGCGAGAAGTACTTAAAGCTCATTGAAGAGCGCAACAAAGAGATAGAAAAAGAAAAGGCCAAGAAGGAAGGTCTGCCTGTGGAAGAGTCAAAGCCTTCCATTTATGCGAATCGTCAGACAGAGATAAAAATCAATACGGAAGTGCTTAGACAGCTTGGTCTTGCAAGTGGGGATGAGGAAGAATGACAATACTCGTTTGTGATGATGAGAAAGAAATCGTTGATGCAATAGAAATTTATTTACAGCAGGAAGGCTATGATATCAAGAAGGCATATGACGGAGAAGAAGCCCTCGAAGCATTAAAACAGGGCGGAATCGATTTAATGATCATAGATGTCATGATGCCAAAGCTGGATGGAATACGTGCAACCCTGCAGGCCCGTAAGGAGAGCAGCATACCAATCATCATCTTATCTGCAAAGACAGAGGATGTAGATAAAATTATCGGACTTAATGTAGGGGCGGATGATTATGTGACAAAGCCCTTTAACCCTTTAGAGCTTGTTGCGAGAGTAAAGTCGCAGTTAAGAAGATATTCTATGATGGTGCAGTCACAGGTGGCTTTTGCCAATGTATATGAGGTTGGCGGTTTATGCATCGATGACGACTTAAAAAAGGTTACGGTAGATGGTGAAGAAGTAAAGCTTACACCAATTGAGTACAATATTTTATTTTTGCTGGTAAAAAATAAAGGGAAAGTATATTCCATCAATCAGATTTATGAGGAAATATGGAATGAAGAGGCAATTGGTGTAGACAATACGGTTGCGGTACATATTCGCCATATCCGGGAGAAAATAGAAATAAATCCAAAGGAACCAAGATACCTGAAGGTGGTTTGGGGTGTTGGTTATAAGATCGAAGGCTAGGAGCAGCGAAATGGAACGATATTCTTTTGGAAAAAAGGCTGTTGCAGTAGTATTGCATCAGCTTTTTTTTATAAGTATGATCATGGGTTTTTTTACCATGGATTTTTTTGCCAGAAATGAAAACATGCAGTATACGGCGGTTTATGGAGGCATATGCCTGGTCTGCCTGATAGGAAGCTTTCTGCTTCTTGCATACCTGACAAAGGCATCCGGGAGGGTGTCGGAGACAGGCACGGAAATCTCTTTATGGGGAATCGACCGGGTTTATGGTGAAGTACTAACCGTTCTTTTTGGAATAGCCATTTGGTTGATATTTCGCACCGTTTTTCGGGCAAATGTGGAAAACTTTTCCCTGGCAGGTCTTCTTCTGGTTGCAGGAACGGTGGGATATGTATTAGATACGATTTTTTTACTATACTATTTGAGTATTGTCCGACGGATAAAAAAGGGCATTCTTTTTACCCAGACTGGCTGCTACCATCTAATGATATGGATCAGAAAGCTCCTGCATGTAAAACAGGATGTGTTTTTTTCCACAGAAGAAGCCATGGAATTACAGAAACTGATACAGGCTGTGGAGGAGATTGCGGATGGAGATACGGAAATCTGCCTGAATGTCAATGAATTTCATGGGCAGAACCTGGCTCTTGCAGAGGCCATTAACAGAATCGGAGAGGGAATGAAGGCTGCGATTGCCTCAAATACCAAGAGTGAGCGGATGAAGGCAGATCTCATTACAAATGTTTCCCACGATTTAAAAACGCCCCTCACGTCCATTGTAAATTATGTTGATTTATTAAAGAGAGAGGAATTGGAAAATGAACGTGCCAAAAGCTATATAAAGATCATCGAGGAGAAGGCGTGGCGTTTGAAGCAATTGACAGAGGATCTGGTAGAAGCCTCTAAGATCAGTTCCGGGAATATTAAACTGGATATGCAGAAAATTGATTTTGTGGAGCTGTTGTATCAGACGGGAGGGGAATTCGATGAGAGGTTTGAGGCAAGGGGACTAACCATCGTTACGAAGCTCCCCAATGAGCCGGTTTTCATTCTTGCCGATGGGAGACAATTATATCGGGCAATCGAAAACCTTTATACGAATGCAGCAAAATATGCACTGGAAAACACCAGGGTATATGTGGAACTGGTAAAGGAAGAAGAGCTGGCGGTTTTTACAATCAAGAATGTGGCAAAAGCTCCGCTGGAGATGGTGTACGAAGAGGGCGGGAACGAGCTTGCGGAACGGTTCGTAAGAGGGGAAAGCTCGCGTACAACAGAAGGAAGCGGTTTAGGTCTCTCCATTGCAAGAGATCTCTCCGTGCTCATGGGAGCAGCTTTTGAAGTTCAGGCGGAGGCGGAGCTGTTTATTGTAAGAATAGCCTTTAAAATGGCTTGATTAAAGTAAATACAAAAGCTATAATGCTTGTGAAAGAGACTTTTAGGAGGTAAAGAGATGAAGTTATATGAAAATGGCGCATATCTCGTGAAAGGAAAAGAGATTGTGCCGGAATCACCGGAAGCTGCAGCAGCAGTAAAGAGTATGACCGGAGAGGAAATTACTGTAGCAGAGGCAAAAAAGAACACAATCGCGTATGGTATATTGAAGGAACATAATACTTCCGGAAATATGGAGAAGCTTCAGATCAAATTTGATAAGCTTACCTCCCATGATATAACCTTTGTTGGAATCATTCAGACAGCAAGAGCATCAGGACTTGAGAAATTCCCAATTCCATATGTCCTTACCAACTGTCACAACAGCTTATGCGCCGTTGGAGGAACGATCAATGAGGATGACCACATGTTTGGTCTTACCTGTGCCAAGAGATATGGTGGAATCTATGTTCCGCCTCATCAGGCTGTTATCCATCAGTTTGCAAGAGAGATGCTTGCAGGGGCCGGAAAAATGATTCTTGGATCAGATTCACATACCCGTTACGGAGCCCTTGGAACCATGGCCGTCGGCGAGGGTGGACCGGAGCTTGTGAAGCAGCTTTTAAATAAGACCTATGACATCGATATGCCGAAGGTAGTCGGAATCTATTTAACCGGAGCACCGATGAAGGGTGTCGGACCGCAGGATATCGCTCTTGCAATCATCGGAGAGGTATTCGGAAACGGATTCGTTAAGAATAAGGTTATGGAATTCGTCGGACCCGGGGTATCAAACTTAAGCGTAGATTTTCGTATCGGTGTGGACGTTATGACCACCGAGACAACCTGTCTTTCCTCTATCTGGAGAACGGATGACAAGGTGAAGGAATTCTATGATATCCACGGAAGAGTGGAAGAGTATGAGGAATTAAATCCGCAAGATGTAGCCTATTATGATAGCTTCATTGAGATTGATCTTAGCCAGATCAAGCCAATGATCGCAATGCCATTCCACCCAAGCAACACCTACACCATCGAGGAATTAAATGAAAACCTGATGGACATTCTGGACGATTGTGAGAAAAGAGCAGAGGTAAGCTTCGACGGAAAAGTAAAGCTGGACCTTAAGAGCAAGGTAAGAAACGGAAAGCTTTATGTGGACCAGGGAATCATAGCAGGCTGTGCCGGCGGTGGATTTGAGAATATTTGTGACGCTGCGGATATCTTAAAGGGCCGCTCTATCGGAGCGGATGAGTTTACACTTTCCGTATATCCTGCATCTACTCCGATCTATATGGAGCTTATAAAGAATGGAGCAGTTGCAAACCTCATGGCAACGGGAGCAATTGTAAAAACTGCATTCTGCGGACCGTGCTTTGGTGCGGGAGATACTCCAGCAAACAATGCCTTTTCTATCCGTCATTCCACCAGAAACTTCCCGAACAGAGAAGGCTCTAAGGTTCAGAATGGACAGATTTCCTCTGTTGCTCTTATGGATGCCCGTTCTATTGCAGCAACAGCAGCAAACAAAGGATATCTTACCGCAGCCACAGAGATTGACGCAAATTACAGCAAACCAAAGTATTTCTTTGATAAAACGATTTATGAGAACCGTGTATTTGACAGCAAGGGCGTTGCCGATCCAAGTGTTGAGATTCAGTTTGGACCGAATATCAAGGACTGGCCTGCAATGAGCGCGCTTCCGAAGAATCTTGTTCTTAAGGTTGTTTCTGAGATTCATGATCCTGTAACAACCACAGATGAGCTGATTCCATCCGGAGAGACCTCTTCCTTCCGTTCTAACCCACTTGGACTTGCTGAGTTTGCGCTTTCCAGAAAAGATCCGGAATATGTTGGCCGGGCAAAGGCAATCCAGAAGGCACAGAAAGCGATAGAAGCCGGAGAATGCGCAAAAGCTGCATTTGAGGAGATTGAGCCGGTAATGTCTGCAATTAAAAAAGCATTTCCGGAAAAAGATTTCCATGATGGAAATGTGGTAGAAAATATTGGATTCGGAAGCACCATTTTTGCGGTAAAACCGGGAGATGGATCAGCGAGAGAGCAGGCAGCTTCCTGTCAGAAGGTGCTTGGTGGATGGGCAAATATTGCCAATGAATATGCTACCAAGAGATATCGTTCTAACCTCATCAACTGGGGAATGCTTCCATTCCTGATTGAGGAGGGAGAGCTTCCTTTCAAGAATCTGGATTATCTGTTTATCCCGGATATCCGTGATGCAGTTGCAGAGGGAAAGACAGAAATTGAAGCGTATGTGGTAAAGGATGATGCACTTACTCCGTTTACATTAAAAATGGGTGCATTGACAGAGGACGAAAAGGATATCATTTTAAAGGGTTGCTTAATCAACTATTATAGAGGTTAATAAAATTGGGAAACGAATCAGAGCCAAAAAAAGAGCCAAAAGAATTGTCAGTATATGTAAAAGTAGGAATTACCGTATTTCTTACATTTGTATGCTGTATCTTATTCTTTTTCATGATTCTTCGGTATGAAGGATTTGCAAGCGGATGGAATAAGCTGATGCGTGCGGCATCACCGATTACAATCGGTCTGGTGCTTGCATATCTGCTTACACCGGTCATGCGGTTTTGTGAAAAGGGATTTCTTCCCTTTTTTGAGAAGCATTCCAAAAATAAGACAAAAGCAAAGAAAAGAGCAAGAGCATTATCGGTTACCTGCTGTATCATTTTTCTGTTGGTTGTGATTGCATTGCTTATTGCTCTTATTGTACCTTCTCTGATCAGCAGTGTTATGACTCTGGTTGTGACGTTACCCGGTCAGGTGCGGGACTTTGTCAAGATGCTGGATGAGGGTCGATTCGGAAACACAGAAATTTCAGAAATTCTTGGAAATTTCCTTGTAACGGCGACTGACTATCTGGACAACTACTTTCAAGACAAAATTCTTCCGGAGATTCAGACCTACATTGCCCAGATTACCAGCGGGGTGATATCCGTAGTAAAAACGCTTTTGAATTTTATTATTGGAATCATTGTAATGACCTATGTATTGTCCATAATGGAAACCCTGCAGGGACAGGCAAAGAAAATTATATATGCTGTATTTAAGCCAAAATATGGAAATGTCATCACACATACTGTTCGAAAATCCAGTGAGATTTTTGGAGGATTTATTACAGGAAAGCTTCTGGATTCCGCAATTATCGGTGTGATCTGCTATATTGTCTGTTTAATTCTTAAGATGCCAAGTGCGCTTCTGGTTTCGGTAATTATTGGTGTTACGAATATTATTCCGTTTTTCGGACCGTTTATCGGTGCAATACCGGCTTTGCTTCTGGTTGTTATTCAAAGTCCATGGCATGCCTTGTATTTGCTGATTTTCATCATTGTGTTGCAGCAGGTGGATGGAAATATTATCGGTCCGAAGATTCTGGGAAATTCAACCGGGTTATCATCCTTTTGGGTTTTGTTTTCCACCTTGGTTTTTGGTGGAATATGGGGCGTGCTGGGAATGATTCTCGGAGTTCCGGTTTTTGCAGTAATTTACTATCTTATCGGAAAAGTTGTAAGAACGGCACTTTCAAAAAAGAAGCTGCCTACAGAGACGGCAGTTTATGTAAAGGCCAGAGGGGTAAACTTAGATACCAATACGCTTCGATACAATAAGCAGGAAGAGCCTTTGGCAGAAGCAGATACAAATGAAAAAAAGAACTAGATAAATTTACTGGAAAAGGACTCCTTTTCCAGTATTTCTTTTCGTATATTTTTTGACAATGAAAAGCCCCTATGATACACTAACACTAGGATACCAGAATGAAATATTCTGTATATTTTGAGGTGAAAAAGTTGGATAAGTACGAATATAATTTAAAAATAGACCAGATGAAAAGCCTATATGCGGAGGAGAATTATGAGGCTGCTGCAGAGATTGCAGATACCATCAACTGGAGCAAGATCAAGAATGTAAATGCGTTGGTCCGGGCCGGTGAAGTATATGAAAAAGTAGGCCGTTACGAAGAGAGCAAGGAAATTCTTCTTACTGCCTATGACCGTTCCCCCATTGGCCGGATGATTATTTTCAGACTGGCAGAGGTTGCGGTAAAGATGAATGATTTTGATGCTGCAAATGAGTATTATAATGAATTTGTCGATATCGCACCCCACGACAACTTAAAATATGTGCTGAAATACGAGATTCGCAAAGCGCAAAAGGCAGATTATAAAGAACTGATTTCTATTCTGGAAGCCCTAAAGGAGCAGGAATATACCGAAGAGTGGGCTTATGAGTTAGCATACCTATATCATAAAGCAGGGCTTAGTGAGAAATGTATCGAAGCCTGTGATGAATTAATTCTTTGGTTTGGTGACGGCCCCTATGTTGAGAGGGCTTTAGAGCTGAAGATGCTTTATCAGCCCCTTTCAAAGGTGCAGGAAGAAAAATACAGAAGATTTCGTCTTGCAAAAGAGGGAATTACAACCATCGGCGAGGAAGAAATGAAGCGGGCAGGAGAGTATGTGCATGACCCCGTTGAGATTCCTCAGGTTTCCCTTAGCCCGGAAAGATTTAACACGGTAAATCTTCAGGAGGAGATTGCAAAGGGCATGCAGCAGATTATCGCTGCCACAGAAAAAGAGATGATTTCCGATACGATGGATAACATCAAGAAAATCGTAGAAGAAATCCCGTATCTGCAGCTTCCAAAGGAAGAGGTACCCCAGGAAGAAGGACCGCATATTGAGACAGATGAAGAAATTGATGGTTCCTTAAAGCTTAATTTCCAGGAAATGTTAGGCGAGGACTATGATGGGCAGATGAGTCTTGTTATGAAGGAAAAGGCTCTCATAGAACAGCAGATTACCGGTCAGCTTACCATAGAAGATGTCTTGGATGAATGGGAAAAGACAAAACGTGCGGCAGAGGCTGCGCTTTTGGAAGCGGAGCAAAGAAAGCTTGAATCGGCAAAGGCAAGAGCGCTTCAGCAGGCCGGAGATATTATGGACCGCTTAAATGATGTAATTCCTCAGCTGGATGCAGGAGTTACACCAAAGGAATTGCTGGAAAAGGAATATTTGCAGCAGGATTTTGTACCGCTTAGTGCATCTTTTGCAGAAGAAGTTCCGGCAGAAAAACCGGTTGCTTTTGTAGAGGAGGAAGCTCCGGTTGAAGAAGCGATTCCTTTTGTGGAGGAGGAAACTCCGGTTGAAGAAGCGATTCCTTCTGTGGAGGAGGAAGCTCCGGTTGAAGAGCCGATTCCTTTTGTGGAGGAGGTTCCGGCAGAAGAACCAATCGCCATTATGGAGGAGAAAGTACCGGAAGAAGAGCCAGTTGCTTTTGCAGTGGAGGAAATACCGGCAGAAGAACCAGAAGCTTTTGCAGAGGAAAAGGCTTTGACAGAGGAAATGCCTCTTGTAGAAGAATTCTCCATAACCGATATTCCGGAAATTGAAATCCCGACGGATTTTGCTGAGGAAATTGCAGAGGATATACCGTCAGAGCCGGAGAAAAGGAAGAGTAAGGAAAACCCATCGAATAAGCTTACAGCAGAACAAAAATCCATCTTTTCTTATTTTGTGCCGGTAAAAGGCATGGAAGACCAGCTCTGTGCAGCAGTAAAAAGTGCCTCTGCGCATCTGCTTAAGACAGAGACAGCAGGAACCGGCAACATTATTATTCAAGGTGGACAAGGGTGCGGAAAGACGGTACTTGCTACCAGCTTAATCAAGGTTCTTCAGAAAGAAACAGGAGAACTGAAGGGAAAAATCGGAAAGATCGACGCGGCATCTTTAAATACAAAAGATATTCAGGAATTATTAAAGAAGGTAGCCGGAGGATGCCTGATTATAGAGCGTGCCGGTGATCTTACAAGGGAATCTGCAGTTACGCTTTCTCTCCTGCTTGCAAGTGATACCAGTGGAATCCTTGTAATTTTGGAAGACACATCCCTCGGAATCAAAAAGGCATTGTCACTGGATGATGGGTTTGCCAGAAGATTTACAGAGAAGATTTCGGTTCCGATCTTTACCAATGATGAGCTCGTTTCTTTTGCAAAATCCTATGCGAAAGAATTGGGATATGAGATTGATGCGATGGCTGTTCTTGCACTTTATAATCGGATCAACAATATTCAGAAGCTGGATCAGGCCACAACGCTTACAGAGGTAAAGGAGATTGTGGACGAGGCAATCAAGAGAGAAGCGCGATTTGGAATGAGTAAGTATATCAGTATTTTAACAGCAAAACGATATACACAGG
This sequence comes from uncultured Agathobacter sp., assembly GCA_945910395.1. Classification (GTDB taxonomy): domain Bacteria; phylum Bacillota; class Clostridia; order Lachnospirales; family Lachnospiraceae; genus Roseburia. Next base: position 11,322 of record CAMDYX010000062.1, read on the forward strand.
ACGATTGCATTTTGCTTCAGGAAAAGCATTTTGAATAAATAAATGGAGGGGTATATGAGTAATTTTACAGACATGGACTGTTACCTGTTTGGACAGGGAACGCACTATGACATTTATCGCAAAATGGGAGCTCACCTTGCAAAGCAGGGGAAAAAAGAGGGAGTATGCTTTGATGTATGGGCACCGAATGCGGCAGCAGTATTCGTAATCGGAGATTTTAACAATTGGGATGAAACAGCCTGTCCGATGAAACGGGTCGAACCGGAGACCATGGGGGTGTATGAGCTGTTTGTACCGGATGTGAAAGAAGGGGCGTTATACAAATTTCTGATTCACACACGGGATGGAAGAAAGCTTTATAAAGCAGACCCATTTGCAAGCTATGCAGAGCTTCGCCCGGGAACGGCCTCAAGAGTGGCAGATATTGATCATTTTAAGTGGAGCGACAGTGCCTGGATGAAGAGCCGTGCGGAAATGGGAGATAACATTTACGAACAGCCAATGACCATATATGAGGTTCATCCGGGTTCCTGGATGCGTCATCCGGGAAGAGAGGAAGACGATAGCCTTTACACCTATCGTGAATTGACAAAATCTCTTGTAGCCTATGTCAAGGAAATGGGATATACACACATTGAGCTTATGGGAATCTCTGAATATCCCTACGATGGTTCCTGGGGTTATCAGGTAACCGGCTATTATGCCCCGACCTCCCGATATGGAAAACCGGAGGACTTTGCCTATCTCATTAACGAATGCCATAAGAACAAGATTGGTGTTATCTTAGACTGGGTTCCGGCTCATTTCCCTAGGGATGCCCACGGTCTGGCTGAGTTTGACGGAACAGCGCTCTATGAATATGCAGATCCTAGAAAGGGCGAGCATCCGGACTGGGGAACCAAGATTTTCGATTATTCAAAAACGGAAGTTAAGAATTTTCTTATCGGAAGTGCTTTAATGTGGATTGAGAACTATCATGTAGATGGTCTTCGGGTAGATGCAGTTGCATCCATGCTTTATCTGGATTACGGAAAGCAGAATGGTCAGTGGGTTCCAAACAAATATGGCGGAAACAAGAATTTGGAGGCAATCGAGTTCTTTAAGCATATCAATACCGTAATTTGCGGAAGAAACCCGGGTGCGGTCATGATTGCGGAGGAATCAACGGCCTGGCCAAAGGTGACCGGAAAGGCAGAGGAAGACGGACTCAATTTCAGCTATAAGTGGAATATGGGATGGATGCATGATTTCTTAGAGTACATGAAGCTGGACCCGTATTTTAGAAAATTTAACCATAACAAAATGACCTTTGCCATGAGTTATAATGAGAGTGAGAAATATATTCTTGTATTATCTCACGACGAAGTGGTTCATTTAAAATGCTCCATGCTCAATAAGATGCCGGGGCTTGAGGGGGATAAATTCAAGAATCTCATGGCCGGTTATGCATTCATGATGGGACATTCCGGAAAGAAGCTTTTGTTCATGGGACAGGATTTTGCACAGGCACAGGAGTGGAGTGAGGCCAGAGAATTAGACTGGTATCTGCTGGAGAATCCGAATCATAAAAAAATACATGACTGGGTAAAGGAACTGTTACATATTTATAAGGAAAACCGATGCATGTATGAGCTGGATACCAGCTGGGCGGGCTTTGAGTGGATCAATGCAGATGATTGTGATAGAAGTATTTTCAGCTTTGTAAGAAAGAGCAAGGACGGAAAGAACAATCTGCTTTTCGTGATTAATTTTACACCGGTAGAGAGACCGGATTATCGGGTTGGCGTTCCAAGAAGAAAGACCTATAAGCTGATCTTAAACAGCGAGGATGCAAAATTTAACGGACCGCAGACCAATTGTCCAGATATGTATAAGGCAGAAAAGGTAGAATGCGATGGAAGAAAATACTCCATTTCATATCCTTTGGCGCCATATGGAGTAGCAGTTTTCAAATTCTAAACGAATAGAACGAGCCGTAGGTTACATTTTAAGGAATGTGGCCTGCGGCTTAATTTTTTGTGTAAACTTCCGATATATATAGCATCAAAGAAAAAAGAGGGAAGCTATGCAGATTGATCAGACAAATATACAAAAGGATATCGACCGTAAAATAGCAGAAAACGGACAGGGAATTTTTGCATATATCAAAGAGGATGCAAAGGCTTCTGTCGCAACCACAGAGCAATATAAAAAGTCGGAGGAAGCATCTTCATCCGGCTCTATTTCTATGTCTGATGCAACCTATATGCGACCGGAGCATGAGAAAGAAAAGAAAAATCCAGCGCAACAGCTTGTAAAGGAAGGGAATCTGACTGCAGAGGCGAGAAGAAACGAGATGGCTGTGATAGCCAATACCACAACTCCGGAGGATCTTTCCAAAATGCAGGAGGATGGTTTTTCCATCTTTGATATGAAAGGCAGTACGATCGTAACCGTAACAGATAAAATAAAAGTGGCACTGGCAAAGGGCGGCGGGGATGTATCCTTCGGAAGCACCATGAGTGAGGAAGAAATTGCGGAGATTACCGGAAATGAAGACCTAGCGGCTCGGATTGCAGATGCATTGGAGCAAAAGGATCTTCCGGCGACCACAGAAAATGTGGAAGATGCAAAAGCTGCCTTCGAGGAAGCAAGGTCCATAGAGGGTTTGGAAGCTTCGGCCATCCAATATCTTATAAAAAATGAACTGCCGCCAACCATCGAGAATCTCTATCGGGCACAGTACAGCTATGGGGAGTCCTCGGATGTAAGAAACAAAAACGCGATTTCCGATGAAGAATTTGACGGAATGAAAGAGCAGATTCACCGGATCATCGAAAAAGCCGGGCTGCCTGTCACCGATGAAACGGAGAATGATGCCAGGTACTTATTGGAAAATCATATGCTCCTTACAAAGGAGAATCTGGTCTATTATGAGAGCCTGAAACAGCTGGGAAATCAAAATTTCAGCGACGGGCAGATCCTTTCCTCCATCACAGATGCTATTTCCGAGGGGAAACGCCCGTTGGAGGGAAGCTTAATGGAGGAATATACCCTTTTTGGTCAGGCCAAGGAGGCTGTTTCGGTCATTGAGGAAGCCAGCGAGGAAGACTTAGCCTACCTGATCGAAGAAGGTGAGGAGCTTACACTTTCAAATCTGAAAATAGCAATTGCAAACAGAGGGGCGAAGAGCTTATCGGAGGGCGGACTTGCTCTTCTTACTGCAAAACGCCAGTTGGAGGAAGCAAGGCTTGCAATGACAGCGGAAGCCAACTATGCACTTTTGAAAAAGGGAGTTTCCATCGATACAAAGCCCTTGGTGGATCTGGTAGAAGATTTAAAGCAACAGGAAAACAGCTATTATCGGGATCTGCTAAATCAGGCGGGAGTGGAGGCCACCGAAGAGAAGGTAACGCTATTTGTCTCCACTACAGAACAGATACAGGATTTAAAAACCTATCCTGCCAATATCCTGTCTGTGGAGCCCTGGGACGAAACGATAACTACCCTCCATGAAAAGGGAGAGGCTCTAAAGGCAAATTATGAAAAGGCAAATGAACGGTACGAAACACTGATGACCTCTCCGAGATCCGATCTGGGAGATTCCATGAAAAAAGCCTTTCGCAATGTGGACGACATCCTAAAAGATTTAAATCTCGAATGCAGTGAGGCAAATCGAAGAGCAGTACGTATTTTAGCCTATAACCGAACAGAAATAACTTCGGAAAATATTGCACTTATGAAGGCAAAGGACGAGGAGGTTTTGCGGCTGTTTTCCAACATGACGCCAAAGGTAACCCTTGAGTTGATCCGAAAAGGTATAAATCCTCTGGATATGAATGTAAATGAACTGAATCGGGCTGCGGAAGAGATCAAGAGTGAGTTTACAGAAACAGATAACGAGCGTTTTGAAAAGTTCCTGTGGAAATTAGAGCAGAACAAACAGATTTCAGAGGAAGAACGGTCCTCCTACATCGGAATCTACCGGCTGATTGCCCAGGTAGAAAAGACAGATGGTGCGGTAATCGGTTCGTTAATCAATCAGGATGCAACCCTTACCATGAGAAATCTCTTATCCGCTGTCCGTTCCCAAAAGAAGGGAAGCATGGACTACGAGGTGAATGATTCCTTCGAGGGGGTTACGGCAAAAACGGATGGAGCGCGAATTGATGAACAGATTCTTTCTGCTTATCAGATCAATTGTGTGAAGGATGCGGCAGAAAATCTTACGATAGCGGCTGCTTCCGAAATAGAAAAGACCTGGCAGGACCTTACACCGGAACAGCTAAAGGAAGCCGTCCTATCCGCAAACGAAGAACAGGCTGATGCGGAGTTGGAGACTGCCTATCAGAAGGAACAATTGCAGCAGTTTACAGAAGTGTTGTCTGCATCAGAAGATATCTATACTTATTTGGAGCAAAATGATATACCCAATACCATGAGTAATATTCTTGCAGTTACACAGATGTTTCGAAATCCAAGTCGTATGTTTGAGCGGCTCTTTACACCTCATAGCAAGGACAAGCAAAGCATAGAGAAGGTAAGAGAATTAAAAGAGCAGGTGTTAGAGCGCTTTGCAGAGGCAATAAAATCGCCAACAGAAATGGCAGAAGCCCAGGAAACACTGGCAGATATCGCAGAGCATGTCATGGATACCATGATTATCGAGGATGAGCAGGTGAGTGCTGTAGATTTAAGAGAACTTCGCCTGCTAGGTAAACAGCTTTCCCTTTGTGCGAAGCAATCAAGAGAGGAATGCTACATGATTCCGATTGAGACCGGGGAAGGCGTAACGGGAGTTTCCCTTAAAATACTGCGGGGAGAAGAAAAGAAGGGACTTGTGGATATTCTTTTTCGTGGAAGCATCATGGGAAAGGTTGCCGCATCCTTTGAGGCAAAGGAGGACAGCATCAGCGGGATGATCGCAGCTGATGATGAACAGACACGGCAATTACTGTCGGAGAACCTCGGGCTTCTTGCAGAGAAGCTAAATGAACAGCAGGACGAGAAGGTGGACCTAAGGGTGGCATATATACCGGATCTATCTCTGGAGCATTACGCAGTAAACCTAAAGCGGAGTGAAAGAAAACCGACAGCAGCAGAAGAAAAGAATCCGGTACAGACAGCAAGACTCTATCACATTGCAGAAAGCTTTATTCAGACAATACAGGACTTAGATCATATTTAAAGAAAATCCATAATGCCAAGATAGATGGAGCGGACAATTTTTTCCTGATAAAGCTCATCGCAGAGGAGCTGTGCTTCATCGGGATTGCTTAAGAACCCACATTCTACGATAACAGTAGGTGTGGGTGTTTTTTTCAGCAGATAGTAACTGACATTGGATTTCGTTCCCCGACTTTTGGAAACGCATAGGGTCTGATCCAGGCGGTTTTGAATGCAGGAAGCAAGCTCTCCGCTTTCGGCGGAGTCCTTGTAAAAGAAAACCTGAGGACCGCAAACCGAAGGATCCGGAAAACTATTCTGGTGAATACTTACGGTAATAACCGGATTACTTTCTTCAATAAGAGCCAGACGATTTTTCATATCCTCCCGTTTGATGTTGGAAGAATCCATATCTGCCAGGATAGCGTCGGAATCTCTGGTTAAAACCACTCGATACCCTTTGTTTTCCAGTAAAGGGGCAAGCTTTAGCACAATAGCTAAATTAATATCCTTTTCATATACATTGTTTACACCCACCATTCCGGGATCATTTGCACCATGGCCGGCATCAATTACAATACAGGGAGCAGTGGATTTCGTATGCTCAGAAGCGACGTAGGAGGCACCCTGGCGCCCAATAAAAAAGGAGACAACAAATAGACATAAGATAGAAGTATATTTTAATATTCGTTTCATAGAAAAACCTGATCTGTCATTACTTCATCTTATGAGAGGATAAAAAAAAATATGCCATACAGCAATTGCTGCATGGCACATTTTCTCTCTCTTTTATTTAAGTCCCTTTTTACATTTGTGTGTCTATGAATGAATTTTGCTATTTGAATCAGA
>CAMDYX010000063.1 GCA_945910395.1 uncultured Agathobacter sp.
CAGGCCACGTAAGTGGCCTTGCATTTGTCAAGGTACTCATGATGGAGCGTTTACGTTGTAAAAAATGAAAAGAAAGGAAGAACAACAATGATTCAAAATGAAACAAAGTCACCAGAAATCTTGAAAGCAGAAAGACAAGTCGAGCAAGCAAAAGCAAGACTTGCAGAAGCCAAAAGAAAGGAGTCAGCAAAGAAAAGGTCAGATGAAAACAAGCATAAGTACATGATGGGGGGAATTGTTCATAAGTATTTTCCAGAGTGTTATGGATTTGATGAGCATGAATTAAATCGAATTATTGCAGCTGCAATCAAGTCAGAGCAATGCCAGAGAATTGTTGAAATCGTTAAGAGAGAAAGCGTAGCTAAGGTTGCAACCAGCGAGAGTGCAAAATAAAGTAGAATACCAACCAGTTTATTTAACTATATTGGAATTATCTTTGGATGATGTTAAAGATTTCATGAAACAACGTCCAGAGTATAAGAAAACGAATAAGTTAGGCAAAGTGGTTATGGACATCTACATATAGTGTTCAAGCGATAAATCAAAGGCAATATATCAAGATTCAAAAGAATTGAGATGTATTGCCTTTTTTGTTGTTCAAAAATGTTGATGGAAAAATATTAGTGAAGAGGAAGGAATTCAGTATGAATCCGCGGCACAGAGGGTAAGACGCGCAAAAGTTAAGATTAAGCTACAGATGGTTGGATTTTTGGAAGGAATAGCGTAGGAGGAAATAGAGATGTCGAGAGCAAGAATTGAAGTACCACAGTTAGAGAATATGGTAGGAGCAGGAAAAAAGAAATTTGTCAGGTATGCAGAGGGAGCATCGCTCTACTCATTAGGATTACACACGTTTCAGGAGATTGCAAAGGAAGCAAATGCGGTATACAAAGTGAAGCGCTGTGTGTTAGTAAACACGGAAAAAGTGGATGAATATCTGGAAAATTTCTGTGAGTGTCAAAACTAAAAAATCCATAGAAATACAAATAAGTCCATAGCCGAGAAAAATGTTTGGAATGGAGGAACCGAATGGATTGCAACTTAGAAAGGAGCGTGATAATATAGCAATGAAGCGGAAAATAGACAGGAAAAGGAAGGAACGTGATTGACATAAAGACAGCAACAAAAGGAATGACGGAAGGAAATTGCATGAAACTGCTTGTTCAGTTTTTTCTTCCGATTCTGGCAGGAAATTTTTTTCAGCAATTTTATAATTTTGTAGATTCGGTTATTGTTGGAAAAGGTATAGGAGATGCAGCATTGGCGGCTGTGGGAAATACCGGCTCCGTGCATTTCTTTATCCTTGGATTTATGATTGGACTGACAGGTGGGCTTGGAATTTATATTTCACAATCCTTTGGCGCACAGGATTATGGAAAAATGAGACAGGAAACAGCTATGTCAGTGCTGATTTGTCTTGGAATCGGTGTTCTTGTTACAATCCTTAGTCTGTTAACAATGAGACCTATATTTACTTTTCTGAATACGCCTCAGGATATGATGCAGGATACAATTAGTTATTTCAGAATCATTCTGATTGGCAGCACAGTAACAGTATGTAATAATTTTGCCATGACTTTGTTGCGCTGTGTGGGAAATAGCAGAGTCCCGCTCATTGCGATGATTTTATCTTCCATTATCAATGTCATATTGGATGTTTTGTTTGTATTTCCGGGGGAAATGGGAGTATCAGGTGCTGCTCTTGCAACTGTTTTGGCACAGGTGTTTTCTTTGCTGTACTGTTATCTTTATATACGCAAAATAAAAGAGCTGCAGTTCACGGCATCAGACTGGAAAATCAGAACGAATATTGTAAAGTATCTTATGCTTAAGGGTATGCCGGTAGCAGTCATGAATTCTGTCACGGCATTTGGAGGAATGATCCTGCAATATTTCGTGAATGCCATGGGAACTCTTTATGTTGCGGCATATGCAGCCTGTATGAAATTATGCAGCCTTTTTGAACAGGCGGGAGGAGCAGTAGGGCTTGCCGTACTCACTTTCACAGGTCAGAATTACGGCGCAAATAAGATAAATAGAATCAGAAGAGGAGTATGGGATGGCATTTTACTGTCTACGTTAATCAATATTCCTATTTGTCTGGTTCAGCTGATTATTCCGGAGACGTTGACAAGGCTTATGTTAAATGATCCGATTGTCATATCTTATACCAGGGAATTCCTTTTCATTACAGGGATTGCTATTTTCCCTTTAGGATGGCTTTTTGTCACCAGAAATGCATGTCAGGGATTGGGTAAAACATTTGTACCAATGCTTTCGGGAGTACTTGAGGTTGTAATGCGTGTGGTCACTGGGTTCCTTTTGGTACCCCGGATGGGATTTCAGGGAGTGGCCATTGCAGAAGTCTCAGCATGGTGTGGGGCAGCAGTGATGCTATGTGTTACCTATGTAATATATGTGACACGGTTGTGCCAAAACGGAATTGTTGATAGTAAACAGGAAGATACTATGACCGTGAGGAACTAAAGTTGGACATCATTTGGAAGGAACAGGGTTTTATATATAAGGGAGAATATGACTGGGGTGATCCTATTGGAAGAGAGGTTTGGTAATGTATCAGGAATATATTGAAGATTGAGCGTATTAAGCATCCGGTGCTGATAGTGAGCAAAGATTGTTTAATACTTCCGGTGAAATAATTGCTTGCTCTATATTGAGCGATTCTGTGAAGGAACCGTTGCATATTTTAATTTCAACAACGGAAGTGGAAGGTTATGTACAGTGTGAGAAGCTTGCTTTGCTCGATTTGTCCGTGCGAGGTTACAAAAAGATAAATAGAATCAGGCTGGAAGATAAGATGAATATTGCAGATGCAATACAAGGAATATTTGAGTATCTATAATTTTTCACGGAGGGAAGATCATGCTAAGAATACTGGCAGTGGGGAACAGCTTTTCAGAGGATGCGACTTATTATCTGCATCAGATTTTGGAGATAGCAGGTGTTGAGAACCAGGTGGTTAATCTGTATATCGGCGGCTGCTCTTTGGAGAAGCACTGGCGCAATATAGAGAAAAACGCAAGAGAGTATCAGTTCCAGTTTAACGGAACCAAAACCGACAGGCGAGTAACCGTAAAGGAAGTGCTGAAAGAGGCAAAATGGGATGTCATCGTTACACAGCAGGCAAGCCATGACAGCGGCTGGCTGGATACCTATGAACCTTTTCTTGGGAAAATAGTGGCTTATTTTCGGGAAAATGCACCTGAGGCCAGGTTATTTCTCCATGAAACCTGGGCGTATGAGAAGTCCAGTGACCATGAAAGCTTTGCCAGATATAACAGGGATCAACAGGAAATGTTTGACAGGCTGCAAAGTGCCTATACTGCTATGGCCGGAAAATATCAGTTGCAGCTGATCCCCTGCGGAGAAATGATTCAGAAGCTTCGCAAAACACCTTATTTTCAGGAAGAAGGAGACCGTTCGATCTGTCGTGACGGTTTCCATATGCATTATCTTTATGGGAGATATGCCCTTGGATGCATGTGGGCGGCAGCAATTGCCGGAGTTTCGATCAAAGATAATGCTTTTCAGCCTTATACGGAATATCTGCCTTATGGGGAGCCGGGTGCAGAAATCTTAAAATGTATCCGGAAAATTGTCGCAGAAATGCCCCATTCTTAGGGGTGGAATCAAGAAAGATATCATTACATATGGCACGCAGAATATCTTTTCCTGGCATCAGACAGACACTATTTGTTAATGGATCACAAAAAAGACATGGTAATTGACAATTACTTTCTGGAACCAGATAAAAGGGAAGCATCTGCTGCAGACTTCGTGGCAAACAGGATGAAAAAGCTTGGGCAGCGTTTAAAAAAATGAAGCTTTGAGGTCATTGTGAGGCTAGCTGTTGGTTGCCGTAATAAAAAGGAAAGCGTTACAGCTTTCCTTTTTGCGCTCTGTATTTAATTGGTGACACACCTGTTACCTTTCGGAAGCAGGTATAGAAATAGCTCCGGTTGGCAAAAGCAAGAATAGTCTTCCAACATTTCGTTACTCAACTTGTTTGTATCGGACATAGATTTACATTGATCCGGCGGGAGAATGGAATGAGGCAGTGTTTAATTCTCAAACACATTATCTAATTTTAGGTAACTTTGGTATAAGTGTAGAAGTTCCTGTTATAGTAGGAGTAACATACCTACTTTTATTACTCTTTTTAAAGCCGGAAAAGTTATCTCCTATCGCATCTGCGTCAATGGTTGCAGGTATATTTATCTTAAATATATTACAAATATTAATGGCAATTCAGATTAGTAAGCAAATATTTGATACAAAAGATTTGATGACACTTTTGTTGCGTTTGCTTTTCTATGTTTATCATTTTAATATTTTGATTATTTCATGTATCGCAATTAAGAAGCAAATCAAATATCAGTTAAAGTTTTATGAGTCGCTTCCGGATACTTCAGTGAAAACAAAATTTACAAATTTACTGTACGCTCAAATTAACAATATTTATAAGTACTCGGGACTAATATTTTTATGTTTATTTGTAATGATCGCATTGTTGGAAGTGATATTCATTATAATCGGACAAGGAGCCGACGGTCGGGTGAAAGCTTTTACTGATACGGCTGATTGGACTTTTTCAAAACAAATTCCTCCTCCGCCCAAGGAACATGAAGGACATTACTTATGTACCGTTGCGGCCGGTGGACATGAAAGAGTTGTAAAGCCATTAAGGTATGGTGTAAGATGTGGGAAAAAAATCATAGTAAATAGACAACTTTGTATTGCAAATGCATTTGAAGATTATATTATGGAAAAATTTCCAAAGTTTCATAAATTAATAAGAAGTGTTTATGATACTTATGGTTACCCTGTTTCAAGACATATTATTTCTCCGGAAAGGGCAGATGCAGTATATATATTGATGAAACCATTAGAATGGATGTTTTTGATTTTCTTATATTTATTTGATGTGAAGCCGGAGGAAAGAATTAGAAGGCAGTATATGTAAATTGGAACACGCAGGATTTAGAGAAATTTATATTAAATAAAGTGTCCATGAAATTTCAGCTTGTCGAGCTGATGTGTTAGTTAAGGAAATTGTAATTTTATCTAACAAAATAGGACATCAACATTTTAGTTTTTACTGGCTATCAAGTATTAAGTATTCTGGGTTACACTCTAGGTTACAAACAAAAACGATGTGCCGAAAAGCTCCTTTTTTCGTTATTTTCAGAGATGGTTAAATCTTCAAGTCCCATCTTCCGCATTAACCTTTTAAGAAAAAGCCTTGAATTTTCAAGGCTTTTTTCTTTTGTCATTATCATTTTTTGTTACATTGGTTTAAAACTTGAAGATAGTGGAATAAAAAAGAACGGGAAGAAGATTTATATTGTCAATTTCAAAAATTTCAGATGTGGATTTACTTCGGTTTCAGAAACCTTGTAACCGCAGATATTGAGAACTTCATGAAATCGATTGAACGAAATCCCAAATTATGCAACCAAAAGGAATACACCAACGAGGAAACAGGGCAAGAAGAGGAGGAAAAATAGGAAGTTACATATAAGCGAAGCAAAAATGATGAGTTTATCTGTATCGCGCGGTCATTTGTGAATGCGTTTTTCCTTACAAATACATATAAACAGCCAGAATTATTTGAATTTATATGTAAGCTTTGCTCCCCGAGAGGAATTTGTCAACATGAAATTACATATAAGAGACTAGAAATCCACCCTCTTATATGTAAGTCCCTGCTCACTAGCAACAGATTTGAGTCAAAATTTACATATAAGCGGAGAGAAAATAAAGTGTTTATCTGTAAGTATCATTTTCCGGTAGCCAGAAGAAGACAGAAATTACGTATAACAGATATAGAACAAATAGAAGCGTGGAAAAGACCGGTCCTTTATAGTGTCCGAATATAGTGAAAATTACAGCCGCAATGTCCTGTGTTTCCGATGGTTTCGCAGGTGTGAACAAAGCCATGCTTTTCATAGAAGTGTTTTGCACGGTCCATATTGTCCATGGTTTCGAGATAGCATTTCTCGTAATGCAATTTGGCAAAATTCAAAGCGGTTGTAATGAGTGCGTTTGCAATACCTGTACCGCGATAAGGTTTAAGACAGTACATTTTCTGGAGCTCGCAGATTCCGTCCACACCCTCCAGTGGGCCGATACCGACACCGGCTACGACTTCACCTTTATCATTTTCTGCTACCCAATATGCATTATTAGGTAAGGTGTAGACCTCTGAAAAACGTTCAAGATATGGATCTGCCCATGCGGTATCTTCGCGGTGGTCTCCACCATATTCGATAAGGCATTCGCGGATGATAGATGCAACGATAAGGTTGTCCTTTTTTTCAATTGGTCGTATTAACATAAGATGACTCCGTCTTTTCTTGATATTTTTATCCCATTTCGGAAAAGTGTTCCCGAGAATGAATTTTGCTATTTGAAGCAGAACGTTTAAAAAGCGTTGGCACTTAATGAGCAATTTATTGCGAATTTAGTACCATTACGCTTTTTACAAACGAGAGTGGGTTCTGATTCAAATATGCAAATTCATTCTCGGGAACACAATTTTGAAATGGAAGTTCTTTTATAATCGGAAATACTTCATTGTGTTTGACAAATCATCTGCGATTTCTTTTAGCTGTGCGGCACTGCCTTCGATCTGTTCAAAGGTATTGGATACCTCGATGGTCTGTGCACAGGTTTCCTGGGTGTTGGCTGCATTCTGCTCTGCGATTTCCGATAGTCCTTCCACAGTCTGAACAATTCTGTTTCTTGAACCCTCCAGTTGAACGGTTGAGGATTCAATCTGCTCGATCTTTTCCAAGGAATTGCCAATGCCGTTCATTACCTCGGATACGATTCTTTCTGTCTCGAGCATATTCTGGCTCTGACTGTCGATAATGTCATGTACTTTACTCATAATTTCAACGGCTTCGTCAGAGTTGCTGATCAGCGTGTTGGTGATTTCTTCGATGGTTCGGCTGGATTCATTGGACTGCTCAGCCAGCTTCTGAATCTGTGCGGCAACGACAGCAAATCCGCGTCCGCTTTCGCCGGCTCTGGCAGCTTCTATACTTGCGTTTAAGCTAAGCAGGTTGGTTTCGTCTGCAATGGAGGAAATGATTTCTGTTGCAGCACGAATTTTCTGGGCGGATTCATTGGTTAAGTTTGTCTGTGTGGTAATGGTTTGAATAGACTTCTCAACCTCTTCATTGATCTGGCGAAGCTGCTGGATGGTAGTGGCTGCCTGCTCACTGGATTTTCGCATGACATCTGCATTCTGGTTCAGCAAATCCACCTCTCTTGAGGTTATGCCGATCTGTTCGCCCATGAGCATGATATTTTCTGTCGTGCCCTTGGTGCTCTTAGCCTGCTGTGAAATATTGTTTGTAATGGAGCTTACCGCAGATTCTACCTGCTTCATGGTGGAGTTGGTTTCTTTTGCTGTCACACCAAGCGCATGTGCTTCCGAGGTAAGCTGCCCGGTACTTTGGGCAATCTTTTGAAGAATGTCCCGGAGGGCTTTCTGTAATGTGGCAATGGAATTGGCCAGTTCTCCGATTTCATCCTTTCGTTTTAACAGCTTTTCATCGATGGGTTTTCCAAGCTCACCGCTTGCGACAGTCTGTACGGCACCGATACCTTCTTTTAAAGATTTGGTAATGGACATAGATATCATTACGGTAATAAATATGCAAACCACGACAACTGCAATAACAGAGCCGATAATCATCATGATAATCCGGTTAATGGTGGCATCTTTTTCTTCCTTATTTGCACCGACGAATATCATTCCGATGGGATTGGCATCTGTTCCTTTTTGATAGACCGGAATATAGTATCCATAATTCATGGTACCATCTAAGGATACGGAGGAACTGAAATATTCTTCACCTTTGTTTAATACCTTCTCCACAATGACATCTCCGGCAGGAGAGCCTAAGATACATTTTCCGTCGCTATCCTTTGCGGAGGTCATAATTCGTTCGCTTCCGTAGAAAAAGGTAACATCCATTCCGGATTCTTCTTTGATGCTGTCCAGCAGGCTTTCTGATTTGGAAATATTATATCCACCTTTCCAGACATCTCCGTTCTCTGCTCGCAGATAATTGCCGGAGTTTTGATTGTAGGCTGCAAGTGTGGCTGCCGCTGTACCTCTGAGGGAATCCTTTACTTCATTAACAAGAGCACTTTTGACCTGTGTCAGTGTAATAATGATTGTGACAGTTCCCAGCAGTAAAATCGGGAATATTGCAACGGATAGTATTTTTTTCTTCAGATCGATTTTCATTTGTATATCATTCCTTCCCCATTAGTCTAAAACAACAACATTCTTATAATACCAGTTAATGCCCCCTGTAATCGTAGCATCATCTAAGGTTTTCCCTTCTTCCCCTATGGTGCTGCCATCGTTTGTCTCGATGACACCATCAAATACATTGAAGGAACCGGAAAGAATCTGTGCAGTAGCTTCATCCACCTTTTCCTGTGTCCCATCGACACAAAAATCAGCCAATTCGGTTATGTCAACAAGACCTTCCGTCATACCGCCGTAATAATTGGAGCCATCCCAGGTCCCTTCGATTACACTCTGTACAGCGGATGTGTAATAGGCACTCCAGTTCCAGATTACGCTGCAAAGGCAGGAGGCCGGAGTTTCCTTACTCATATCTGAGTTGTATCCGATACCATACACACCTTTTTCCTGTGCCAGTGTCTGCGGATAAGGAGTATCGCAGTGCTGAGACATGACATCACAGTCCATTGCCAGCAGCTCTTCGGTTGCAGCCTTTTCTGCCGCCGGATCATACCAGCTGTTTGTAACCTTTACATAAATCGTGGCATCCGGATTTACAGAATATACACCCATTGCAAAGGCATCAATTCCTCCCGTAACTTCGGAATTGGAGGAATCCTGTGCAGCTACATAGCCGAGCTTATTTGTCTTGGTATTCATTCCTGCCACAATTCCGCTTAAGTACCGGGCCTGATAGATGCGCCCAAAGTAGTTATTAAAGTTTGTTCCGTTGCTCATATATCCGGTACCGTGTGAAAAGTAGATGTCCGGATATTTTTCTGCCATATCGGCGGTTGGCTGCATGTAGCCCCAGCTTGTGGTAAAAATAATGTTACAGCCTTCATCTACGCATTCCTGAATGGCCTGGTTGATTGCCTTGGAATCGCCGTCATCCACATTCAGCTTTCGGACGATCTGATCGTCCCGAAGTCCCAGATTTTCCTGCATCCCCTGAATACCGATATCGTGGGTGTAGGAATAGCCGCCGCCCTCCGCCGGATCGGAGATATGTAATACACCGACCTTTATCTCTTCTTTTGGTATTCCTTTCCCTGTATTTTCTGTTACTGAACTCTGTTCATATCCTTTGTTTGTAGCATAATCATCAATCCTGGTATTGCCGCAGGAACAAAGCAAAGAAAGACTTAAAATAAGAACGAAAAGACTCCGACATTTTTGTATGATTTTCATTAATTGCCCCCCAATACATATGTGAAATTTGATAAAACTGGTTGCTTGCATTATACCGCTTATCCTAATTGTTCGTCAATAAAAGGAAGTACAATACAAAGCATAGAAAGATATTTTGACTACAAATATAACTTATATACAAAATGTAAAAATCTTCCTATATTGTCAGAAATTTTATTGAGTTTTCAATAAACGGGTGTATAATATATTACAGATTTTGTAAAAAAAAACGTGTTTATTATACACAGGCAAGGGTACATTATGGATAAAAAGCTTTCGGCAGCATTAGAACAATTTGGAGAAAAATGTTATAGAATCGTTAAGGGCAATATTACAGATGATACCTTCGAAATTCTTAAGTCAGGAGCAGTAGATGGGCAGGACGCGGAGAACCCAATCGGTTATGAGGAAGGACTGACCGGACTATGGAATTCCTATCTGCTTGGTGGAGAGGTATATCATGAGGATCTTGCAGATTACATGCAGTATGTAAATCTGGAGTTTATCTCTGATTTCCTGCGGAAATATCATGGAAAAGAAAAGTTTGAGATCGATTTCCGCTACCGTCATAAAAATGCCTATAAACCGATTCACTTAGAGGTGGTCGCAGCGGAGGATTATACCGATGAAAAGCAGACCATCTATATTTTCCTTATGAGTGCCGGAAACAAGCTGCGGGAAGATTATGTGCGATTTGATGATCTATTGCGTGGGTTAAGTGAAAATTACGGTGCCATATATTATGTTGATTTTGATAAGGATATCGTTCGGCCATTCCGAATGAATGCGGCAATTGAAAAATCCTTTGGTGATTTTTTTCGTACTCTGCCGACCTATGAAGAGGCAATGAACGGATATATCGAGAAGGTTGTTTCTCCAAAAGACAAGAAAATGATGTATGAGATCACTCGTTATGAGTTTTTGAAGAAGCAGCTGAGCAATGAGCTGGCATATTCCCATGAGTATCGTCTGGAGAGAAACGGAAGAGAATATGTGTTTAGAATGAAGGTCGCAAATATGGAAGGCATCGGACCGCTTCATAAGGCTGTTATGGGATTTGCAGATGTCAGCACGGAAAAGGTAAATGAGTATGAAGTCACTCGGTTAGGAAGAAAGATTTTGATTGCAGAGGATGACCTTTCCGAACGGGAAATCCTTTCAGCTATTGTTGCTGCGCAGTATGAGGTTGTGGCAGTCGCGAATGGACAGGAGGTATTGGATTACCTTGCAACTTCTTATGAAGAGGTTGCCCTTGTTATTACAGCTTACCATATGCCCGTAATGAACGGAGTGGAGTTAATCCAGCGGATGCAGGCAGTCCGGCAATATGCAGATATTCCGGTTATGGTTACAATGGAAGCAATCCCACTTGATCGCGAAGAGAAAAAGCAGGTGGAGATTGAATGCTTAAAGCTTGGCGTCATGGATTTTATTTTAAAACCATATATACCGGAAATTGTTCTCAACCGAATTAAGCGTATTATTCGGTTAAGAGAATCTACCACGATGCTGAATACATTGGAAAGGGACCCGCTTACCGGACTTTTGTCAAAGGAATTTTTCTTTGCAAAGGCAAAGGAATACATGAATGAGCATCCAGATCAGAACTATGTCATGTGGGTATCGGATATACTGGGACTTAAGCTGGTGAATGAAAGGTATGGCCTGGAAATGGGCGATACCGTCCTTAAGATATTAGCAAATGGAAAAGGAAACTTTGACGGTTTTATTTTTGGCGGGCGCATAGAGGGAGATAAGTTTGCTGCCCTGATTCTGGAGGAATGTCTTCCAAAATGCATGGAAATGATAAAACACCATGACACGGGGTTAAAGTTCCCGGTTCCGGGGATTGTTATAAAGCATGGCTTTTATCATATTCGCCGGAATTCCTCCCTTCCTGTCCAGGGCATGTATGACCGTGCACTTCTTGCACTCCAGAAAATCAAGGATGTATATGGGGTATACACAGCGGAATATGATGACGCCCTTCGAAAGGATTTAATGATGCACCGGCAGATTGCGGAAAACGCGGAAAAAGCCTTACAGGAGCATCAATTCGAGGTCTACTATCAGCCAAAGTTTGATCTTCACCTGGGAAGAACCAGCGGTGCAGAGGCGCTGATCCGTTGGATTCACCCGGAGCTGGGCTTTATGAATCCGGGAGTGTTCATTTCCCAGTTTGAGAAAAACGGCTTTATCCGTGAACTGGATTTATATGTATGGGAAGAGGCCTGTAAGATGCTGAAGACATGGAAGGAGGAGAAAAAACGCCTGATTCCGATTTCTGTCAACGCATCCAGAAGAGATTTTGATGACGAGGAGTTCGCACAGAAGGTAATCGAGATCGTGGATCGGTATGGGCTGGATCACTCTTATTTCCATATAGAAATTACAGAGTCTGCATATTCGGATAACCCGGAGAAGATTGTAAAAATCGTAAATCGTTTTCATGAAAATGGTTTTGTCGTGGAACTGGATGATTTTGGCTCCGGCTATTCTTCCATGACGGCTTTAAGCGATCTGGAGCTGGATATTATGAAGCTGGATATGAGCATCATACAGAATGACGACCCGACCTCCGATAAGAATATTCTGGAGTTTTCCATGCATCTTGCAAAAATGATGAGGCTTCAGACTGTTGCAGAGGGTGTGGAGACAGAGGAGCAGGTGGAACGCATTACTTCTCTGGGCGGAGACTACATTCAGGGGTATTATTATTCGAAACCATTGCCGCGGCAGCAGTTTGAAGACTATCTGGAGAGTGAAAAGCTAAGCTTTGGAAAATATGTGACCTATGAAAATGTGCTCAATGAAGCAAAAGTTTCAGCGGGAAGAATCAATTTGAAGGATGTGAGCGAAGCGCTGGCAGTTGAATTTAATATTTCAGGCCCGGGCAAAGGAACCTTTTATATTCGATTCGCACCGGATAGAATAGAAGTTCAGCCCTACGAATATTACGATCATGATTTTAGAATCCGGGCGGATGCGGACACCATCATTTCTATGTTAAGCGGAGAACTGGAGCTGGAGGATGCAATGCAGAATGAGAAGGCATATGTGACCGGAAATGCAAGTAAGCTGCAGCGCTTAAAATTCTACATAGGACGCATGAAAATTCATTCATAGACACACAAAAGTAAAAAGGAAAAAAGTATCCTGATACAAAAGCTTCATACTTGGTTGTATGAAGCTTTTGTATTATAATGAAAGCAAAATAAAACAGGTGTGGGAGATAGCATGAAGATTAGAAAATTTTTTAGTGTTTTTTTGATCATTGCAGTTGTTTTTGTTTCCTGTTTCGGAACAAAGGCAACTGCTTTTGCACAGGAAAATGAATTCCCGACGAATTTGTATGTCTCGGTCAATGGGGCAGAACCTGTGAATGTAAAAGCGGTAAGTGCCTATTATGAATATAATTATTATGTTTCAGCCAGGGATATTGCCGCAGCGCTTGCGGGAACGAAGAAGCAGTTTAATGTGACCATCGCTGGTGGCGCTGTTGCAATCGAAAGAGGAGCGGAGTACGAAGGAAGAGGCGATGAAAATAACGCTTTTTCCCAGGATTCTTTAAAGAACATTTACACTGCGAAGGCGAAGCTGAATCAGATCATCGTCGATGAAAAGGAAGTGCGGTATTACAATTTTCTGATCGAAATCGGCGGGATAAGTGAGTGTTTTCTCCGACTTTCGGATGTTGCGCTGATCCTTGATGTCTCCATTACAGAAGAGGGGGATGTGTGGTATGTGAATACTGAAGTCCCTTACGAGCCGGATCTGGATGAGATGGAGGCATACGGATATTTTTCGGGAATGAACAGTGCTCTTGTGGCAGATGCAACCACCGGGGAAATCTTTTATGCATACCGGATGGATGAGCCTTTTGCAATTGCAAGCATTACAAAGCTCATGAATTACATTGTCATCATGGATGCTGTTTCTGCCGGGGAGATAAACGAGGACGATATGGTCACAATATCGGAAAACGCAGCAAGGATGTCCAGGGCAGATGATGGGATGATTTTGATGACGGAAGGGAAGAGGGTACCGATTCAGGAGTTGATCAAAGCCATGCTGGTTCCCTCCTGCAATGAAGCTGCCCTTGCCCTTGCGGAGCATTTGTGCGGCACCGAGGAAGCGTTTGTGGAGAGAATGAATGAAAAGGCAAAGAAACTTGGTTTGTCCTCTGCGGTGTTTTATTCCAGCAATGGTCTTCCGGTCTACAGCAAAACACTTTTTGCTGCGAAGCTTTCCAATCAGATGAGTACCAGAGATCTGTTTGAAATGATCAATTACATACTGGAAACCTATCCCCAGATCATGAATATTACAACGATTGACGAGGAGTATCTTCCTACCTTAAACGCAAAAATCCAGAATAACAATCCGCTTTTTTACAATATGACAGATATCAAGGGAATGAAATCCGGCACAACAACCCGGGCGGGTACATGCCTTAGCACCATGCGAGAGGTCACCGACCCCAATGGAATGATCCATCAGGTGGTGGCCATTGAGCTGGGAACGGAGACAAGTGTGGACAGGGGAAGCTATTCGGAGGTTTTGATGCGCTATGGCTCCCTGAAAGTGCAAAGAGGAGAGCACGGCGTAGTATTCAAAAAAGGAATTACACCTTATCCGGCGCCGCAGCTTTCGAAGTTCCCGGCTCCACTTACGGTTTTTGTAATGGATACGGCAAAGCATTATGGATTACTGACGGAATGATTGCCCAAAAGGGAGTAAAGGAATGCGGCATGGAACAGCAGCGAGTGAAAATCAGTGACATTGCGGAGGAGCTGGGGGTAAGCACTGCAACCGTCTCCAATGTGATACACGGAAAAACGAAGAAAATATCCGATGAAACGGTAAAGCGCGTGCAGGCGCTTTTGGAGGAGCGTCAGTATATTCCAAGTATGGCAGGAATCCTTCTGGCACAGAACTCCTCGAAAATCATCGGGGTGTTTGTAAATGACCATGAAAAATATGAGGGGCACGCGTTGGATGATGCTTTTATTTCCTCATCCTTAAATTATCTGTCCACGGAAATAGAGGCCCATGGAAAATTCATGATGGTGAAAAAGGCAAAGAATCCCAACGAAATTCTTCAGTTTGCCTCCATGTGGAATATGGACGGTCTGGTGGTGATCGGCTTCTGCCACCAGGACTATATGTATCTGAGAAATCATATGAGGATTCCTTTTGTGGTGTATGACGGATTCTGTGAAAAGCCGGAGCGGATTGTAAATATTACCATCGATAATCTCGATGGCGGACTTCAGGTGGGAAGCTTTTTCAAAAAGACTGGGCATAAGCAGGCCATCTGCATCTCTGACAATGAGATCGGTGTAGATTCAGAGCGGATTGAGGGCTTTCAAAAGGGGTTTTGCACGGAAGGCACGAAGGTAATGATTGTTCCAATGCGCAAAGAGGAGAGGTGGGCCTATTACCGTCAAAGATTGGAAGAGTTTCATCAGGTATCGGCGGTCTTTGCTGTGTCCGACTATTATGCAATCGACCTGATGCACTTTCTAAATGAAAATGGGTTTGCAGTTCCAAAGGATATTTCTATCGCCGGCTTTGACGATATTCCCATGTGCGAAATGATTTCTCCGGCGCTTACTACGGTAAAGCAGGATGGAGCAAGGCGGGCCAAAATTGCCATAGAAAAGCTGGAGGAACTGAGAGAAAACAAAGATATCGAGACCACCATTGTTTTACCGGTGCGGCTGGTGGAGCGAGGGAGTACTGCGGCAAGAAGGGCTTTGTGAAATTTGCATAAATGGATGACTTTATTTTTGTTATGGGTTATGCGCTTAACCTTTGAAATTATGTGACTTTGCATCTAAAATGAAAGCAAAGAAATCGTTTGGAGGAGAACCTATGAAACAAAAGTCATCCTTTTTTATTACGGTATGCCGGCTGGCGATTCCGGTGGCTCTGCAATCCGTGCTTCAGGCATCCTTTAGTATTGTGGACCAGATTATGATTGGGCAGCTTGGCAGTGTCAGTGTTGCCGGTGTGGGGCTGGCGGGAAAATTTACCGGAATTGTATCGGTGGTCGTGGCTGCCATTGGATCGGTTGCAGGAATCATGATCGCTCAGTACCTGGGACAGAAAAATAATCGGGAGGTTCGCAGAAGCTTTTTTACCAATCTGCTGCTTGGCTGTGTGATAGCAGCGCTTTTTACGGCGCTGTGTATCCTGCTTCCGGAATCAATCATGAGCCTTTATACAAAGGATCCGGCAACAAGACAGACCGCTGCGGCTTATCTTTCCATTGTGGCCTGCACCTTTCTTCCCATGGCAGGAGCAACGCTGCTTTCCACCTTTTTCCGGTGCCTTGAGAAAGCGAAGCTTCCTCTGTATGCAAGCATTGTGGCAGCAGTTTTGAATACAGGCTTAAATTACATTCTGATATTCGGAAAATTCGGCTTCCCGGCTCTTGGAGCAAAGGGTGCTGCGATTGCTACGTTAGTGTCTCAGTGTGCGAACTTCCTGATCATGCTGCTTATGCTTCCAAGATATTCTTCTTTTCTTGCGGCGTCGGAAGAGGGCAAACGGACAAAGAGCCGTTTTGACGTAAAACAGTATGCAGCCATGCTTTTTCCGATTCTTGTGTGCGAAGTGGTATGGAGTCTTGGAGAAAATGTATATGCTGCAATTTATGGTCACATGGGAACGGAGTCCACTGCAGCGATGACCCTGATCAATCCGATACAGGGACTGATGATGGGTGCGCTCTGCGGATTGTCTCAGGCAGCAGGGGTCATCATCGGAAAGCGCTTAGGAAACGAAGACTACGAGGAGGCATATCAGGCGTCCAAAAGGTTGATTTTGTACGGCGCGGCTTCCGCCATGGTGTTATCCGTGGTGATTGTCCTGACCCGGTCTGCCTACGTACAAATCTATCAGGTGGAGCCTTATGTAAAGCAGCTGACAAGCCAGATTCTGATTGCCTATGCTCTTGTCGCACCTTTTAAGGTACTGAATATGATTATGGGCGGTGGCATTATACGAAGCGGCGGAGAAACGAAATATGTCATGATCATCGATATGATCGGAACCTGGGTATTTGGAGTGCCCCTCGGACTGCTGTCTGCTTTCGTATTCAAGCTTTCCATTCCTTATGTGTATTTTATTTTATCGCTGGAGGAATGCATCCGTTTCGGCATTTCCGTTTTTGTATTCCGAAGAAAAAAGTGGATGAAGAGCCTAAAGGATACAACAGAAGAATAGAATACTTGTCAAAAATAGTATACAAGTCAAAGAGCCGGTAATTTTGGCTCTTTTTCTTTATCCCATTTCGGAAAACTGTTCTCGAATGAATTTGCATATTTGAATCAGAACCCACTCTCGTTTGTAAAAAG
>CAMDYX010000064.1 GCA_945910395.1 uncultured Agathobacter sp.
TGTCTTGCCAACACCGCCTTTTCCTGAAGTGAAAACAATTGCTTCACCCATGAAATGCTAGAAACCTCCTGTCAAATATATTGTGAATAATCATCTATTTGAATAGCTCCATCCGAAAGATAAGCAATTTTAGGCCTGCATCCGGATTTGCGCTTGTTCAAACCAAAGATACCTTTTTTCTTTTTCTTTAGTGTTCCAAGCCTTTCACATATGCGAAAATTTTCCGGATAAAAACAAGATGCATAAATCCTGCTTTCGGTCTGCCCGTTTTGTCCGGCAATGGCTTGTCCGTATAAACCACCGATAACTACCACATGTTCATCGGAAGAAACAATGGCGCCTTTTTCTACATTGCCAAATACCACCACGGTATTCTCCGAGGAAATATGCTCTCCGGCCTCCACATCGCGGGGAATATAGGTACATACTGCTTCACCTAAGAAATGATCGATTTCAAATTCCTCCGGATATAGGTTTCTACGAAGTGCCTCGTTGGAAGCATATTCCTTTATTCTGTCATTTTCAATTACCGTTGAAATCGTAATCTGTGTATAACAATCGATTGCATCTAAGATCTGAAGCTGTTCCTTTTCTGAGAGCTTTCTGCCCTCGAACATGATTGCAATCGGTTCATTCATAAAAAATTTTTCTGACATTCGAAATTTTGAAAGGATTTCGCCTAAAAGCTCGGAGAATTCCAGTTCCTGATCCAGAACCAGCGTCAGATAATTTTTTCCACCTTTAAAAACTACCGGTACTCCCATATCTAACTCCTTAATCGGTAACTACATTTTCTACGGATGCAGATGCATTTTCTGCATTTCCGGAAAGAATGTCCTCCAAAGAATATTCGCCAAAATAATAGGACATGATGTTTCTTGATACATCTGCCGCATTATGTGAAGTATATCCATAGGCAATTCTAGTTGCAATGGAAATCTGCGGTTCTTCATAGGGCGCATATCCAACAAATAATGCGTGGTTCGGTCTGGTTTCTACCTGCTGTGCGGTTCCGGTTTTTCCGGCAATTGTCACCCCAAGATTGTCAAAGGTTGACATATTTTCACACACCAGACGCATCCCATAATGAATCGCATCCCAATCATTCTGTGAAAGAATATCTGTAATCATTTCATATTTTGGACGATAACTTTCTAACACATTGCCATCTTTATCTACAATTTTTTTCATCAATTGATAATCGTAAAGGCACCCCGTTGCAATTGCAGTTGTATATCTGGATAATGCAACGGTAGTATAGTTATTGTTACTCTGACCAATTGCAGCCATGACCGGATACTGAGTGGCAATTTCCGAGGTGTTCTCTTCAATTTCCAGACCGGTTTTCTGGTCTAATCCAAAAATTCTTGCATACTTTTGTATATAGGAAATACCTACAGGATCATCGTAACTTCCGGACTCTAAGCAGCTTAACCCCATACCAACCGAATAAAAATAATAGTTACAGGAATCCCCGAGTGCTTCAGACATATTGATAGATCCGTGATTTCCCGGATAAATCCAACATTTAGGAGTATTACTGATATCCATATATTTACCGGTACAGGTAATCTCCGTCGAAGTATCAATAACACCTTCTGCAAGGCCTGCCATTGAAGTAACAATTTTAAAGGTAGATCCCGGTGCGGTTTTTTCCTGTGTCGCATAATTATATAGCGGGTTCGACAAATCGTTGATCAGACTATTCCAGTAGCCGACATCCATGGTATTTGCCAGTCGATTATTGTCATAGCCCGGATAGCTTACCAGTGCTTTGACTTCGCCTGTCCGAACATCTGTAATTACACTGGATGCCGTACAGGGATCAAGGGCAAGCTGTGCAGGGGTAATCTCAATATTTTTAATTGCTTCCGTAATAAATTTATATGCGGTAAGAGAACCATCCTTTAGTCTGGCAACCGTTTCATCATCATAGGGGATAATCTCCTGCTCAAACAGAATCAGGCTTAACTGTTTACCTGTCACTGCGCCATCGGAGACCATATATTTATATACACTTTTTTGGAAATCCTTATAATTAACAAGATCACTCTCCATCAATTTGCAAAGAGCCTCATAGATTTCCGCAGTATCCGCATATTTCGTGTCAACATTTAGTAAACTGATATCAATCCATTGATTTGTAATGCAGTAATTCAAATATTCCTGTGGACTGATTCGTCCGTTTCTCCAGTCCGTGTATACGCTGTCATTCGTATCAATTTGGGAAGACAGCAGGATTTCCTCATCCTTCAGGAAGGAAAATACACTTGTAAAATAATCCAAAAGCTCCTCGGACATATTGTTGTTTACAAGCGGCTTATCGGAATAAAGCTGGGAAAGTACCTCGCTTATTGCCTGATCTCTTCGGCCTTCAAAGATCTCATAAACTGCTTTTTCCACTTCCGATGCTTCCTCGGCAGAAAAACGATTGATGTCTAACACGTTATTATTGATCAGGGCAAAGTATACATCTCCGATAGAAATGTTGCCTGCCTGAATATTCGAATAAAGAATACTGGACAGCTCCTGCTCTAACATCTGGTAAACAGCAGACTGTAGCTCTGCATCAATACTGATATAAAGGTCGTTTCCGGCAACCGGGTCCTTGCTGCTGATGACTTCGGAGATTCGTCCCATATTATCCACATAAACCTCCCGTTCGCCGTTTTTTCCTCGAAGATAGCTTTCATAATAGGATTCCAATCCGCTTCGGCCAACGATATCATTTAAGGTATAGGAACTGTCTGTTTGGGATAAGGTATTATATTCTTCGGTTGTAATCCTTCCGGTATACCCAATAATGGATGCAAAATATTCACTGTAATTATATTTTCGGATCGTATCTTCCTCAATTTCGATCCCGGTCAATGTATCGGAATGTTCACTCATGTATGCAACGGTACGATCGCTTACATTTTCGGCAATGGTTGTTGTCTTATACTTTGTATAGCGGTTTTGAAGCATCGCATATCGTATTACAACAATCTCATACTCCATTTTTTGTGTGAACTTTGGGGCATCCGCATCGTTCTTGTAGGTAAAAAAACCGCTGGATTTATTGTACATCAGGTATTGCATGACCTGCTCTGCCGTTGCATCCGCAGAATTAAATCCAAATTCTTTGTTGTATTCCAGTAAGGAATAGGAGGTTTTACCAAAAGCATCTGCTAAAAACCGTTTGAGTGCTGTTCCGGATACATTAAAGCTGTATGTACCATCCTCATTTAAGTCAATTGCAAAATTATTGGTAATTGTTTCACCGTTTTCCTCTATTACACGAATGACTTCCGCCAGCTCCGCATTGAGCGCCAGATTTTTTGCAGAATTACTGGAATAGGAGCTGGAATCCGAGATTGTAACCGCATAGGCAAGCTCATTGTAAGCCAGTAAATTACCTTTACAATCATAGATATTTCCTCTGGAGGCGTCAACGGATAGTGTTTTTTGAATTCGGAGTGTAAAATTTTCCTGATAGGTCTCTCCGTTAATGATCTGTAAAGAAAATACGCGAATCAGCACAATGGAAAACATCAGAGTAAGGGCAACACCTAAAACAAACAAACGTGAGCTGAAAAATTTTTTTAGCATATCTTTAATTTCATAGTTCAAATTTCTTTGCTCTCCTTTTTTCGGATGCTTCTAATTTTTGATTAATCTTCAGCAAAATAATGTATAAGAAAATGGTGATCACCATTGTATAGACAAATTCCGGCAAAATAATCGATTTTAAATAGTACAGAAAATCAAATCTTCTTCGAAATAAAAACATTACAAAGTAAACCACAAGATTTGCCGCAATATCACTGGAACCAATCAAAAGCATAGGAAGCTTGATATCATCCGGATAGAATTTCTTTTGAAAAATCCCATTAATAAAACCGACATACATATAGATTAAAGCATATATTCCCAGATAAAAACCGCAAAAAATGTCTACAAGCAGACCGCAAATGAAGCCCACGAACATTCCTGACTTTCTGCCTCTCATAAATCCAAAGGAAGAAACAACAATCATCAGAAGGTTCGGTGCAATGTTTGCAAAGGTAAGATTTTGAAATACCGTTGTCTGAAGCAAAAAGCATATAATGATAATGATTCCTGTAACAATTCGTCTTCTCATGGGAGAGATGCTTCCTCCTCTTCCGATAGCAGCTTATCGACATCTTTTACGTCTGTTATGATAAGAACTTCCTCTATATGCTCAAAATCTACAACCGGGGTAATGGTTCCGGATTTTGTCAGATCATTGGAATCTGCTTCTATGGATGAAATATATCCGATTAAGATTCCCTGCTGATATTGATCTGAGACATAGGATGTAACCACCTGATCTCCTATATGAACCAGATTGTCTTCATCCCTCAAGCCGCTGAAGGTAATCACACCATTTACATTCATGGTCTGCAAATTTCCATTTACAATAATGTTATCCTGGGTGGAAGTAACCATGGCACTAACCTTGCAGGAATCATCAATGATGCTGCGGATTTTCGCATAATTTGGCCCCACATCCGTCACGATTCCCACCAGTCCGCTTCCTGCGATGACATTCATGCCCACAGTAATGCTGTCATTTTTCCCACGGTCCACCGTAAATGTATCAAACCAGTTGCTTGTGTCCTTTGCAATTACGTTTGCAGCAACCTTTTCATAGCTGGGATACTTTTCATTCAGTTCGAAAAGCTCCCGGTAATTTTCCAGCTCATATCTTTCCAGTTTTAGTGTTGTAAGCTCTACCGTCAGTTCATCCACCTGTTCCTGCAAGCGCGCATTTTCCTCTAAAACCTCTGAAAGAGTCCGAAAATCATTCATTTTTAAAGAAAGATTATTTCCGGCAAGATTGATTCCACGCTGCATCGGAACAAACACATATCCTGCGATTGTCTTAAGGGGCCCGCCGGATATATTCAATGTAAGTCCTAATACGATAAAAACAAGGCAGACAAAAGTCATGATAAACAGCAGATATTTTGTTGAAATCTGTTTTTTCTTATTACGACTGCGACTTCGAAATCTACTCATATATTCCTCTATTTCTATGTCTACTTTAATAAATTATTTTTGATTGTAAACGGCAATCTCTTATATTTCGAATCTGATACAATCTTTACAAGTCCGCGCACTGCGCTTTCCTCCGGATCATCACAGGTATTTACTTTAATATTTGTGATGCTCTCAAACAATTTATCCAGATTGTAAATCTTAGAGCCTCCTCCGGTAATATAAATTCCGGAATGAATGATGTCCTTTGCAAGCTCCGGTGGTGTTTTTTCCAGAATCATCTTGATAGAGGTACAGATGGACTCCAGATTGGATTTCATCGCTGCATATACGACATCTGCAGAAATCTCCATTTCAACCGGAAGTCCGCTGACTACGTCTCTTCCCACAATGACCATACTCTCTGTTCTGCCCGGAAGTCCGGAGCCGATATTCTCCTTTAAGGTCATTGCTGTCTTCTGTCCGATTACCAGATTAAATTCCTTTCGAATGTGACCGATAATTGCCTCATCAATTCGATTTCCTCCGAAATGAAGGAGCTCACTGAGAACAAGCCCTCCAAGGGATATGACAGATATCTCTGTGGTATCGCCTCCCATATTTACGACCATGACACCGGTGGGCTCATTGACATCAATACCCAGGCCTACCGCATCCGCAATGGGCTTTTCACAGAGCAGCACATTTTTCGGGCGGGTCTTGCTCTTTGCAAACACCTCGAAAAAGGCTCTCTTTTCCACATCTGTAATATCCGTAGGAACCGCTACAATAAACTCTGCGCCGCGGATTTTCCCCTTCATTTTCTCTTCCAGGTATTCAAAGATCACTTCCTGAAGAAAATCAAAATCTGCAATTACCCCGCTAATAACAGGAAAGGTAACCTGAATGGATTCCGGAGCCTTTTCATACATTGCGTATGCACGATCACCGAATGCATAGATCTGATCTTTACCGATGATAGCAATTGTATTTTTCTCCTTTAAAATTTTTCCCGTTGATTTACAAAAAATCTTAAAGTTAACAGTTCCAAGATCAATTCCGTAAACGTTATTATTCATCTTACGTTCTCCCTTAAATAATTTATATATCGTTTTCTGCAAAGCTGAAATATCGATTGTCTCCGATAATAATGTGATCACTCAATCGAATTCCTAAAAGCGCTGCGCCTTCCCGGATCCGTTTTGTTACAAGAATATCATCCTCACTGGGGGAAGGATCTCCGCTTGGATGATTATGAATGATCACAATGCTTACTGCATTTTTTTCCAATGCCCGTTTAAATACATCCTTTGGAGAGACATATGCATAAGAAGTACTTCCTATGGAAATCCGTGAATCCCCTAAAAATGTATTTTTCGCATCGAAAAAGGCACATATCAGAAACTCTTTCTTTAAATGTCTTAAGCTCTCCATATAGTATGCCGCAATAGACGAAGGACATTTCATAGAAATATGATATCCACTATTTGTCTTTGCAATACGATTGGAAAGCTCTGCCACCGCTTTTAATTGAATTGCCTTTACTTTTCCGATTCCCGGCAGCTTTAAAAACTCTTCAAAGGACAATTCAAATAAATTTAAAAGATTTCCATGTCCGCCGGATAACAGCATTCTTGCAATCTCCAGAGAATTTAAATCCTTTGTTCCGGATTTTAATATGATTGCCAGAAGCTCTGCATCGGATAAGCTTTCCACTCCGTATTTTAAAAATTTTTCATAGGGTCTCTCTGATTCAGGCAGTTGTTTTACTTTTGTGTGATTTGACATTGATTTCCTTTCTACTCTCACACGGCACGCAAATCACATCGTTATATTTTATCACAGGTTCTACAGATTCACAAGTTTGCGCTCATAAAGTTTCTGTAAAGAGGAAAGGATTCCCAGCTTTGCATGATACCAGGTAAGACCTCCCTGAAAATATACCGCATAAGGCTCTTTTACCGGTCCGTCTGCCGAAAGCTCAATGGAGGAGCCCTGTACAAAGGCGCCTGCGGCCATAATGACATCGCTGTCATACCCCGGCATTGCCCAGGGTTCAGGTGTAACATAGCTGTCCACCGGAGCAGCGGCCTGAATGCCCTCACAGAATGCAATCATGGCATCCTTATTGTGAAATGTGATTGCCTGAATAATATCGTGGCGGCTCTCTGTTCCGTTAGGAATCACATCAAATCCAAGCTTTTCATACATTTTTGCTGCAAAAATTGCGCCTTTTAGCGCACCGCTTACAACGGTTGGAGCAAGAAACAGTCCCTGATAAAAGGATTGGATAACCCCTAAGGATGCTCCTACTTCCTTGCCAAGCCCCGGTGAGGTAAGTCTGTATGCTGCATTTTCCACACATTCCTTTTTCCCCACAATATATCCGCCGATCGGAGCAAGACCTCCTCCCGGATTCTTAATCAAAGAACCGACAATCATATCTGCGCCAACCTCAAGAGGTTCCTTTTCTTCTACAAATTCCCCATAGCAGTTGTCCACCATGCAAATGACATCCGGCTTAAGCTTCTTGATAAAGGAAATCAGCTCCCCGATTCGATCTACGGATAGGGTCGGACGGGTTGCATATCCTTTGGAGCGCTGAATGGTTACCAGCTTTGTTTTCTCATTGATGGCGTTTTGGATGCCTTCAAAGTCGAACCCGCCATCCGGCAATAAATCCACCTGGGCATAGGAAATCCCGTACTCTGCAAGAGATCCCTTTGATGGACGAATTCCGATAACCTCCTCCAACGTGTCATAGGGCTTTCCCACGGGAGATAACAGCTCATCCCCCGGTCGAAGATTCGACATCAGGGCAAGGGCAAGTGCATGGGTTCCGCAGGTAATCTGGGGTCTAACAAGGGCATCCTCTCCCTTAAAGCAGTCTGCATATACCTTTTCCAAAGTGTCTCTGCCCATATCATTATAGCCATATCCGCTGGACTGATTAAAGCATTCTGCGCTTACCCGGTTTTTCTGCATTGCTTCAATGACCTTAAGCTGATTTGCCTCAGCCCTTGCATCAATTTCAAGAAAACGGTCAAAAAGCTCCTGTTCCATGCTCTCCCCAAATTGAAGCACCTCTTTCGAAATGCCAAGTCTATGATATTGTTCCTCTAAAAATGAATTCATATTTATTCCTCAATAATTTGTTTTTCTTTTAATTTACCGATAAGTTCCTTAAGGATATCCTCTTCGTTATAGGAAAAATCCTTTTTATTGATCCAGATAACCTCCCGTTCTCTCCGAAACCAGGTCAACTGACGCTTTGCAAAATGTCTTGTCTCCCGCTTTAATATATAAACCGCTTCCTCTAACGTACATTTTCCATCCAGATAATCCAGAATTTCCTTATAGCCCAAGCCCTGCATGGAAACCATATTTCTATGGTATCCCATTTCCTTTAGTCTGGTTACCTCATCCACCAATCCGTTTTCCATCATAAGATCGATTCTTTTTTCGATGCGGTCATACAAATGCTGTCTGTCATCCGTCAACACAAAATACGCAAAATTGTATGGGGATTCCTTCTGCTGTTCCTCCTCGTTATGCTCTGAAATCGGTCTTTTTGACTGCTCATAATACTCTATGGCACGTATGACCCTCTTCACATTGTTCTCATGGATGGTCTCATAGGAAACAGGATCAATCTCTTTTAAGCGCTCATGAAGCGCATGGGCTCCGTATTTCTTTGCATATTGCTCCAGCTCCTCCCTGAAAGAGGAATCTGTCCTCTGATTGTCAAAGGATACATCATACAAAAGTGCCTGAATATAGAATCCCGTTCCTCCCACGATAATAGGAATCTGACCACTTCCATAGATTTCCTGCAAAGCCTCTTTTGCTTTTTTTTGAAATACCACAATATTAAATTCTTCCTCCGGCAGTAATTCATCAATGAGATAATGCCGGACTCCCTGCATCTCTGTTGCCATGATTTTGGCCGAACCAATGTCCATATACTTATATACCTGCATGGAATCAGCGGATATGATTGCTCCATTTATCCGCTTTGCAAGCTCTATGGAGCAGGCGGTTTTTCCAACCGCAGTAGGCCCGGTCAGGACAACCAGTGGCTTTTTACTCATGAAACGATCCTCTTAAATTTCTTCTCTAATTCATATTTTGTCATGGAAATAATAGTCGGTCTTCCATGGGGACAATTATAGGGGTTCTCTAAAGTCAGCAGTTCATCGATCAGACTTTCAATTTCACCAAGGCTTAAGGCACTGTTTCCCTTTACCGCTGCCTTGCAGGACATGCTTGCAACCTTCTCTAAGATAAGCTCCGGGGTCTCCCTTCCCGTCAGATTGGAAAAATCATCCAGCATTTCAATAAACAGATCCTTCATATCCAGCTGAAACAGATTTCCAGGAATTCCGCTGATCATGTATTCTTTTCCCCCAAAGTGTTCCACTACATAGCCCAGCTTTTCAATCTGCGAGCGGTATTTTTCCAGACTCTCTTCCTCTTTTGCATCCAATGAGATAATCATTGGAGGATTCAGTGCCTGAGAGGTATATTCTTTTTTGGAAAGACTTGCCATGGTTCTCTCATAAAGCACCTTTTCATGGGCTGCATGCTGGTCAACAATAAAAAGCTGGTCCTCATACTCAATCAGCCAGTAGGTTTTAAACACCTGGCCAATAATGCGATGCTTCTTTTTTGCTTCCGCGGATAAAAAGTCCGGATGAATATCGGAAAGCTTCATTTCCTGATAATTATCCTGGCTCTTCTGCTTTACAGGTATGTCGGATACTTTAGGCTCGCTCACATGTTCAATCGGTGTATAAGAGCTTCTCGGTTCACTTACATGAAGTGACATAGGTGTTTTTATGCGGTCTGGATACTGAATCTCATAGGGGCTATCCTTTGCAACCATCTTTCGAAGATCGTTCAATCTCCTGCGCTCAAAGGGCTCCGGTATGGATTCCTTATAAACAGTCTCCTGCTTTACGGTTTTCTCTTCATTAACGGGAACCGATGGAATCAGATCCCGATGGGAAAGAATGGCAAAAACCGTATCACAGAGCTCCTTATAGATTTCCTGATTATGGTCAAAACGCAGCTCCATTTTCGTTGGATGAACATTCACGTCCAACAGCTTTCCCGGAAAATCAAAATATAAAACCGTAAAGGGATACTGGTGCTGCATCATAAAGCTCTTGTAGGCTTCTTCGATTGCTTTTGAAAGAAGTGAGCTTTTAATATATCTTCCATTGATAAAATAGTTTTCATAGTTACGATTTCCGCGGGAAATATTCGGTTTTCCGATAAATCCGGACACCTGAAAGAATTCTCCCTCATAATTTACCTCTAATAGTGCCGCAGAAATTTCCCGACCGAATACATGATAAATTAAATCCCTTCGATTTCCATTTCCGGAGGTATGAAGCTTTGTCTGATTATTGTTGATAAATTTAAAGGAGATGTCTGGATGAGACAAGGCAAGCTTTTCAATAATATCACTAATATAGGTGCCTTCTGTCTGGGCAGATTTTAAAAACTTTTTTCGTGCCGGGGTATTGTAAAAGATATCCTTCACCAAAAACGTGGTTCCATCCGGCGCTCCGATTTCTTCCAGCGAGAGCTCCTTAGAGCCTTCCATCAGGTAGCGGGAGCCCGTAAGATCTCCGGCTGTTTTTGTGATCAGCTCCACTCTGGAAACCGCCGCTATACTGGAAAGTGCTTCGCCGCGAAATCCCAGTGAGGATACGTTTACCAGATCCTCTACATTTCGGATTTTACTTGTGGAATGACGAAGAAACGCGATTCGAATCTGATCCTTTGGAATTCCGCATCCATTGTCCGTGATTCGGATAAAGCTGGTACCGCCATCCTTAATCTCAACTGTGATGGCGGTTGCCTTTGCATCAATAGCATTTTCCACAAGCTCCTTTACAACAGAGCTGGGACGCTCAATGACTTCACCGGCAGCTATTTTATCAATTGTCTCTTGATTTAACAGTTCAATATTTGCCATAGCTTCCTCTTTTTACCAACGGTTTTTTACCTTGTTTTGTAATTCATACAGCTTATTCAGTGCATCCAGAGGTGTCATATTTCCAATATCAATATTGCGAAGCTCATCGATGATCATATCATCATCCGCCGTATCAAATAAAGACATCTGAGCCAGATCCACCTCATCCAGATGCTCCTTCTTCTTTTTCCTGCTGGATGAAGTCTCAACCGTAATGTTCTTTGCGATCTCACTGATATCATTTTCCAAGAGCTCCTGAAGGATTTCCTTTGCCCGCTCCACAACATTATCCGGAAGTCCCGCAAGCTTTGCCACCTGAATACCGTAGCTCTTATCGGCACCGCCTTTTACGATTTTGCGCAGGAACACGATATCATCGCCTTTTTCCTTTACTGCAATGCAGTAATTATTGACATTGCTTAGCTTTCCCTCCAGCTCTGTTAGTTCATGATAGTGCGTTGCAAACAGCGTTTTCGCACCAAGAAGCTTTGGATTGCTGATATGCTCCACAACAGACCAGGCGATACTTAATCCGTCAAAGGTGCTGGTTCCTCTTCCGATTTCATCCAGAATCAGCAGGGAGTTACCGGTGGCATTACGAAGAATATTCGCAACCTCATTCATTTCCACCATGAAGGTACTCTGACCGGATGCAAGATCATCCGAAGCCCCTACTCGTGTGAAAATACGATCCACAATACCGATATTTGCTGCGGAGGCAGGAACAAAGCTTCCAATCTGTGCCAGAAGAACAATCAGTGCTGTCTGGCGCATATAGGTGGATTTTCCCGCCATATTCGGGCCTGTGATAATTGAGATCCGATGATCGCCGTTATCCAGATAGGTATCATTGTCAATGAACATATCATTGGTGATCATCTTTTCAACCACCGGATGACGGCCGTTTTTGATATCAATCAGACCGGATTCGTTGATCTTTGGCTTACAATAATTATTCTGTGCAGCCACAACTGCCAGGGAAACAAAAACATCCAGCTTTGCAATGGCTTTTGCCGTTTTTAAGATGCGATGCACATTGGCTGCAATGCTCTCACGAATCTGACGGAACAATTCATATTCCAGGCTGACCAGACGGTCCTCTGATCCTAAGATCGTGTCCTCCAGCTCTTTTAATTCCGGCGTGATATATCGCTCCGCATTGGTTAAGGTCTGCTTTCGGATGTAGTAATCCGGCACCTGGTCCTTGAAGGAGTTCGTCACTTCCAGATAATATCCGAATACCTTATTGAACCTGATCCGAAGATTTTTGATTCCGGTTTTTTCCTTCTCTTCGGCCTCCAACTGCGCAAGCCAGGTCTTTCCCTCTGTCTTTGCAGCTCTAAGCCGATCCACCTCTTCGCTATACCCTGCTTTTATGATATCGCCGTCATGTACGGAAATCGGCGGTTCCTCATTGATAGAAGCCAAAAGCAGCTCATAAATATCCTGTAAGCAGTCCAAATCCTCCTTAATTTCATCGGAAAGCTCACAGTTTATATCATTAAGCAGCATCTGAATCGGAGGAAGCATTTCCAGAGAATTGCGAAAAGCCAGCATATCTCTTGGATTTGCCGTCTGATAGCTGATTCTTGTAATCAAACGCTCCAGATCGTAAATTGGATTTAGATATTCACGAAGCTCCTCCCTTGTAATCTCCTGCTTATTCAATGCCTCAATCATTTTCTGACGCTTGATAATTTCCGATTTTTCAATCAATGGCTGCTCCACGTAGCTTCTTAGCATTCTCGCACCCATTGCGGTCTTTGTCTTATCCAAAACCCAGAGAAGTGAGCCCTTCTTCTGTTTTTCCCGAAGCGTCTCCACCAGCTCTAAATTTCTTCTGGTTGAGCTGTCAAGGATCATATATTTTCCAATGGAATACGGATGGATTTCCAGAATATGATCCAGGGAATTTTTCTGGGTTTCAATCAGATACTTAAGCAGGGCCCCGGCTGCAATCACGCCGCAGTCATAATCCTCAAGGCCAAGGGCCTGTAAGGTATGTACCTTAAAATGGGAAAGAAGTGTCTCCTTTGCCAGATCATCTCCGAAATACCAGGAATCCAGAGCAGAAACCGCAATGGAAAGACGATTTCTCATATCATCAATATCCGCACCGCTCATATAGAAGGCTTCATTACAGACGATTTCCGATGGAGAGAACTTATTCATCTCATCCAACAGTTTTCTTTCGCTATCCACCTCTGTTACATAAAAATCTCCGGTAGTAACGTCTGCAGTTGCAATTCCATACTTATCCGTCAGATAAACAATAGACATAATGTAATTGTTTTTTGCTTCGTCCAAAGACTGCATATCAATATTGGTACCGGGCGTTACGATGCGGATTACCTCACGCTTTACCATACCCTTTGCAGTCTTAGGGTCTTCCACCTGCTCACAGATAGCGACCTTATACCCCTTTGAAACAAGCTTATTGATATAGGTATCCGCTGCGTGAAAAGGAACGCCGCACATAGGAGCCCGCTCCTCAAGTCCGCAGGACTTTCCCGTTAATGTTAATTCCAATTCTTTTGATACAATTTTTGCATCATCAAAAAACATCTCATAGAAATCTCCCAATCGGTAAAAAAGAATACATCCGGGATTTTCCTCTTTTGTTTTCAGATAATGCTGCATCATTGGTGATACTTCAAGCACTTTTTTATCCTTCCTATTCCTTCGGTCTGGTATACCGATTAATAATTGCTTCCGCAACCTTTATTCCATCCATTGCTGCGGACATAATTCCCCCCGCGTATCCGGCACCTTCGCCGCAGGGATAAATTCCACTCAGTTTGCTTTCAAACTGTTCATTTCTGTGAATACGAACCGGTGAAGAGGTCCTTGATTCCACTCCGGAAAGAATGGCATCCTCCCTTGAAAATCCGGGAATGATATGCTCAAAATGATCCATTCCCTGTAGAAATGTATCTTCGATTTCCGCCGATAAAAGCCCTCTTAGGTTTGCAAAAGCTGTTGTCCCCTTTGTCTGGGAGCCGTAAGCACCATAAGAGGATGAGGCCTTATTTTGTCTGTAATCCTCCAAAAGCTGCTGGGGAATTCTGCCGTTACATAATGCAAATGCCCTGCGTTCCAATTCCTCCTGATACCGCATTCCGGCAAGTGCATCCTCTGCGCCGAAATCCTTTGGCCCAACGGATACAATGATTGCACTGTTTGCATTCCTTCCGTCTCTCCCTGAATAACTCATTCCATTAACCACTAGTCCTCCCCTGTAGGAGGAGGCGTTTACCACATATCCCCCCGGACACATGCAGAAGGAATAGACTCCTCTGTTGTTAGGGAAATTTGCCGTTACCTTATAGGGGGAAGCAGGCAGCTTTTTATTTATGCTTCCGTACATCTGCCGGTCTATCATTTCCTGGGGATGCTCCACACGGAAGCCTACTGCGAAATTCTTTGCATCCATCGGAATATTAAGCTCAGATAACCGTTGAAACGTATCTCTGGCACTATGTCCTAACGCTAAAACCACAAGCTCCGTCTCATATCTTTTTTCTTTGCAAAGCACCGCAGAAAGCTTTTCATTTTTCAGTTCAAAATCCGTCACCTGGGCTTCAAAGACAAATTCGGCGCCTTTTGAAACCAGATATTTCCGGATATTTGTGATGACCTCTGCCAGAATATCTGTTCCGATATGGGGCTTTGCGTCAAACAGAATATGCTCAGGAGCTCCAAAACGGACAAAGGTCTCCATTACAAAATGATTCCGATTGGCAGGATCCTTTACGGCAGTATTTAGTTTTCCATCCGAAAAGGTTCCTGCACCGCCCTCTCCAAACTGTACATTCGACGAAGAATCTAAAATTCCGGTCTCCCAAAAGCGTGAAACATCCTTTTGCCGGTCCTCTATCTTTTTCCCACGTTCTAAAATGAGGGGGGAATATCCGCATTCCGTCAAAAGATATGCACAAAAAATTCCTGCCGGCCCTGCCCCAACAATGATCGGCCGCTTATACAGCACTTCCTGACCGGATACCGGAAATGGATAAGACATATCCTTTGCAACCGACACATTAGGAAGCTTTGCTTTCTTTAACACAACATTTTCATCTGACACCTGCACCAAAACCGTATAAACATAATAGATGTCAGGCTTCTTTCTGGCATCAATGGACTTTTTCACAACCTGATAGGACAGAAGCTGCTTTTCACTTATTTTCAGTATTTTTTTTATTTTTTCTTCCAGCTCCCTTTCAGTATGAAAGACAGGGAGCTTTATCTGACTAATTTGAATCATTTTTCCTTCTCTATCATAACAGCATGATTTCCCGCAACAACACCGGAGGACCAGGCCCACTGAAGGTTATATCCACCGCATATTCCGTCAATATCCAAGACTTCTCCTGCAAAGGAAAGCCCCGGAACAAGCTTCGATTCCAAGGTATGTATATCAATATCCTCCGTTTTGATTCCGCCTGCACAGATCTGGGCAAATTCAAAATCCCTTGCCTTTTCCACCAGGATCATGCGATTTCGTATGGCATCAAAAAGAAGCTTTTCAAGCTCATCATCAGACAGCTTTAATCCCTCATTCTTTACCAATATCATGTTCTCTATTTCCCTGGACAGCTTTTGAGGAAGTAAACCATTCAATAGTTCTTCAATTTTTTGCCTATTTCTTCCACCGTAATCTCCGGCACGTTTGATACGCCTTCTAAGCTCGGATTTCAGTTCTTCATCTGTAAGCTCCGGCAGAAAAGTAAGCCTTACCTTTACCTGTTTCTTTTCATAGAGTGCATAAGAGATAAATCGGCTTACCTGAAATACCGGGATTCCGGAAATACCGTATTCCGTAAGCTGAAGCTCTCCGGTATCCATTGCAACAGGCTCATCTTCCACATAGACGCTTACCGTTGCTCCTGCACGGACTCCGGCAATCATTTTAAAATCAGCACCCTTGCAATAAAAACCACATAATGCCGGAACGATTGGCACAAACCGATGTCCCAATTCTTTTAGAATTCCAAACATGGAGCCATCACTTCCCAGCTTTGGAG
The DNA here is from genome assembly GCA_945910395.1 of uncultured Agathobacter sp. Classification (GTDB taxonomy): domain Bacteria; phylum Bacillota; class Clostridia; order Lachnospirales; family Lachnospiraceae; genus Roseburia. Next base: position 15,994 of record CAMDYX010000064.1, read on the forward strand.
CAGCCCTAAGACCACTTGCAATTACCACATGTTTTCCGAAGTACTTATTTTCCTTCGTATAGATTTCAAAAAACCGCTTTCGTTTATCTATTTTATCAACTGCAGCAGAACATGTTACAGTAATGCCCAGACGATCCATCTCAGTAAGAAGCGCATGTGCAACAGAGGAAGCCTGCTCACTGCTCGGATAATAATATCCGTTCTTATTTTTCGGATAGATTCCAATCTCATGAAAAAACGCAAGGGTATCCTCTTTTTTAAACTGGGAAAGGATTTCGCTTAAGAGCTTCGAATCACCCCGAAAACACTCTTTTTCCATATATTCATTTGTGAAATTGCATTTTCCATTGCCGGTTGCAAGAAGCTTTTTTAAGGGCTTGTCATTTTTTTCCAGAACAAGGACTTTCGCGCCTTTTCTTGCAGCGGTAATTGCGCAAATACACCCCGCAGGGCCTGCTCCGATCACAATTACATCAAACATGTTTATCTCCTAAAATTGCCTAAAAAACCATTCTTTAGTCTACCATAGGAGCGGGAAACATGCAAATATGAAAACGCTATTTTTATGCGTAAAAACGAAATAAGTTTGATTATTCAATTGCAGACACGCTTTCGCTCGGGACGAAACGTAACGGTACTAAATTCGTAAAAAGCACTCATTAAGTACCGACGTTTCTTTACGGTCTGCAATTTGAATAACAAAACTTATTTCTTAGCTACACATACCAAACGCTCTATTCCTATTTGTGTTTCCCAAAATGAATTTTGCTATTCGAAGCAGAACGTTTAAAAAGCGTCGGCACTTAATGAGCAATTTATTGCGAATTTA
>CAMDYX010000065.1 GCA_945910395.1 uncultured Agathobacter sp.
CTGCAAAATCATGGAAGCCAAGCTGTGCTAACCAGCCGCCGCCCCAGATCCAGTGAGCCTCGATTGGATAGATGAGTCCGGAAATAATACCGGAGTATACACAGTAGGATAAGAACTTGGTTCTTTCAGCCATAGCACCGGATACGATGGTTGCTGTGGTTGCACAGAATACTAAGTTGAAAACGAAATTTGAAGCATCGAAATCAGCGTATGCTGTAAAAATATCAAATCCCGGTTTTCCGATAAATCCCACTAAATCTTCGCCAAGTAACAATGAGAAACCGATCAGAATGAACATTACAGTTCCGATACAGAAGTCCATCAGGTTCTTCATCAAAATGTTACCGGTATTCTTTGCTCTGGTAAAACCTGCTTCTACCATTGCAAATCCTGCCTGCATCCAGAATACAAGTGCAGCGCCAATCAAAAACCAGACACCAAACAATTGGCCGTCTACTAATTCCAAAATTTCCTCTGTCATAACATGATCCTCCTAGTTTTTATTACAAATAAAAAGAGACATTTTCCCTGATTCCACAGCTTCGTGGTTCGAAAAAATGTCTCTATTATTTCATTTTTTACAGCGATACATTATACTTCAAAAATCAGATCGCCGTAGGATGGCATTGGCCACATTTCCTTATCTACAATCATTTCAAGCTTATCTACCGGAGTACGAAGAGCCTGCATTGCAACGGTTACCTCATCCTTATAGAAGGTAGCCTGTTCCTTTCCTTCTTCCTTTGTAGCTCCCTCGATGGTAAGCTCCTCAAGCTTTGCAAGAGCAACCTTTGTATCGGAAAGAAGTGCGGAGGTTTCCTCCAAAAGCTCTGTCTGAACACTTACATCTGCATCCGGGCAGGCAGTCTTTACGGAAGAAAGTGAGTTGGCAAGTACGGTAGTGTACTTGATTACCGCCGGAATAATCTGCTTTCCTGCAATATCAATCATAGCCTTTGCTTCAATATTGATGGTCTTTGCATAGGTCTCATACTCAATTTCAACACGAGACTTCAGCTCTGTTTCTGTAAATACGCCAAATTTTTCAAATGCAGCAATAGATTCCGGTGCAATATATGCCGGAATTGCCTCAACCATAGACTTGATGTTTGGAAGTCCACGTCTTGCAGCTTCCTCTACCCACTCATCAGAGTATCCGTTACCATTGAATACAACTCTCTCATGAGCTACCGCATATTCCTTAATAAGGTTATGTACAGCAAGATCAAAATCTTCTGCCTTTTCAAGAACATCGCAGGCATCAGAGAATGCTTCTGCAACGATGGTATTTAATACGATGTTCGGCTGTGCTACAGAATCCTGTGAACCAACCATACGGAATTCGAACTTATTTCCGGTAAATGCGAATGGTGAGGTACGGTTACGGTCTGTTGCATCCTTCATGAAATCAGGAATGGTCTTAACACCGGTCTCAAGCTTCTGGCCTGACAAGCTGTGGGTTGCAGATCCGGTATTTACAAGCTGCGTAAGCACATCTCCAAGCTGATCCCCAAGATATACGGAAAGGATAGCCGGTGGTGCCTCGTTTGCTCCTAATCTGTGATCGTTTCCTACATCTGCTGCAGATGCACGGAGCAGTGCGGCATGCTCATCAATGGCCTTCAGGATACAGGTCAGTACAAGTAAGAACTGCACATTCTCATGTGGTGTCTTTCCAGGATCTAATAAGTTAATTCCATCATCTGTGGTAATGGACCAGTTATTATGCTTTCCGGATCCGTTCACACCTGCAAATGGTTTCTCATGAAGTAAGCACTGTAAGCCATGACGTCCTGCCACCTTCTTTAAGGTTTCCATGGTAAGCTGATTGTGGTCAACTGCTACGTTACACTCATCATAAATTGGTGCGAGTTCATGCTGTGCAGGAGCAACCTCATTATGCTGGGTCTTTGCAGATACACCGAGCTTCCAGAGCTCCTTGTTTACATCTCTCATGTACGCTGCAATTCTTTCGCGGATGGCACCAAAGTAATGATCGTCCATCTCCTGTCCCTTCGGGGGCATTGCACCAAAAAGGGTACGTCCGGTAAAGATTAAGTCTTTTCTCTTTAAATATTTCTCACGGTCTACAATGAAGTATTCCTGCTCCGGTCCAACAGAAGGTGTAACCTTCTTGGAGGTTGTATTTCCAAATAATCTTAAAAGTCGAAGTGACTGCTCGTTGATTGCTTCCATGGAACGAAGAAGCGGAGTCTTCTGATCCAGTGCTTCACCTGTGTAGGAACAGAAAGCAGTAGGGATGCAAAGTGTTGCGCCTGCGGCATCCTGTCTTACAAATGCCGGTGATGTACAATCCCAGGCTGTGTATCCTCTGGCTTCAAAGGTTGCACGGAGTCCGCCGGATGGGAATGAGGATGCATCCGGTTCCCCTTTAATCAGCTCTTTTCCGGAGAAGCTCATCAGCACTTTTCCGTTTGGCATTGGTGCTGTAATAAAGGAATCATGCTTCTCAGCGGTTACACCGGTAAGTGGCTGGAACCAATGGGTATAATGAGTAGCGCCCTTTTCGATGGCCCATTCCTTCATCTCATGTGCAATGACATCAGCAGTATCAAGATCAAGTTCTCTTCCCTCTTCAATCACATCATGGAGTTTTTTGTAGACCTTCTTTGGAAGACGTTCCTGCATGACTGCATCGTTAAATACGTTCTCGCCAAAGATGTCTGCTACATTAAAGTACTCTGTCTCGCTCATAATCTAACCACCTTTCAACTTAGTAAAAAAGGGCATTCCAATCTTTGTTGGAACGCCCTCGTTCAAGTTTCGTTTTATTGATGATACTAAAATACATCTTCCAACTGCAAATTTCAAGTCGTTTTTGTCCAAAAAGGAACATTTGGATAATATGTGCAATTTTCCAATTTTTAGTTTCATTTTTTGTGCAATTTTATTCGAATGCCTTACCAACAGATCCGAATAATTCCATCTTCTCCTTAACAGTAGCCTTAATAGCCTCTGCTCCCGGAGCAAGTAACTTACGAGGATCAAATCCCTTACCCTCTAAGTCCTTACCTGCCTCAATATATTTACGTGTAGCATCTGCGAAGGATAACTGGCACTCAGTATTTACGTTAATCTTAGATACACCAAGATCAATTGCCTTCTTGATCATTTCAGCAGGAATACCTGTACCACCGTGAAGAACAAGTGGCATAATTCCGGTCTTCTGCTGAATGGCAGCTAATGTATCAAAGCTAAGTCCTGCCCAGTTCTCCGGATACTTTCCGTGGATATTTCCGATTCCTGCTGCAAGCATGTCCACACCAAGATCTGCAATTGCCTTACATTCATCCGGATCTGCGCACTCACCCATACCAACAACGCCGTCTTCTTCTCCACCGATAGAACCAACCTCAGCCTCGATAGAAAGGCCTAAGTTATGGGCAACAGCAACAAGCTCTTTGGTCTTTGCAATATTCTCTTCGATTGCATAGTGAGAACCATCAAACATGATTGAGGTAAATCCAGCCTTAATGCACTTGTAGCATCCTTCATAGGTTCCATGATCTAAGTGAAGAGCTACAGGTACTGTGATTCCGAGAGACTCGTCCATTGCTTTTACCATAGCAGCAACAGTTCCGAAGCCTGTCATATATTTTCCAGCACCTTCGGATACACCTAAGATAACAGGAGACTGTAATTCCTCAGCGGTCTGAAGAACTGCTTTTGTCCACTCTAAGTTATTGATGTTGAACTGACCTACTGCATAGTGACCAGCTTTTGCTTTCTTTAACATTTCGGTTGCAGAAACTAACATTTTAAATCCTCCTAATCTCAAAAACTCATAATGTAGTTTGATTATAGTACACTTTATCTTAAAAATAAAGAACTACTTTTTTTCAATGGCCCCATGCTGCGCTATCGGGGCTATAATCTCAATTCTTTTTTGCAGGTTTTTGATAGTAAGCTCGGTATGCTCACCGCCAAACTCCCCGTCTAACGTCCAGCCCACCGGTTCCTTGGAAGTAAATTTAATTTCATTGGTTTTAAAGGAATAAATCAGATCCGAATCGTCAATCAGGCTGGTAAGGCAGGCCAGTATTTCATTTAATTCGATGGGATTCCGTGGATTTTTTATAAGTGTTACTTCAAACACACCGTCATCCAGATGCACATCACTTCCCGTGATTCCCTTGAAGCCCCCTACCGACACAGAGTTCGTAACCATGCCATAGATGAAATCATCCTGGATCACAACACCATCATGCTCCACCTGCATCTTATGAGAAGAAATATCGTGAAGGGACTTTGCCCCCTCCAATATGTAGGCAACATGTCCCAGGATATTTTTCAGCTCCTGGGAGGTCTGATAGGAAACCTCCGTAAACAGTCCAAATGCAGCAACATATACAAAGGTATCTCCATTGAAGTCTCCCACATCGCAGGGAAATCTTTGATCCGTAACTGCCACTGCTGCAGCCTCCACCATTCCTTTTGGAATTTCAAGGGAGTTTGCAAAGTCATTGGTGCTTCCGGCCGGAATATATCCCACCGGAATATCCACGCCGCTTTTTATCAGTCCGGTTACAACTTCATCTAAGGTTCCGTCGCCGCCACTGCAGATAATCCGGTCAAAATTTTTTGCCTCTTTTTCCACCTTTGAAATCGCATCCCCCTGATACTGGGTTGTATAGATGGTTACCTCATAGGATGCCTTCACCATGATATCAACGATTTCCAAAAGGTCATTTCGGATTAAGCCCTTCCCGGAGTGGGGATTAAAAATAAAAAGTACTTTCATTTCTCTAAAAACTCACTGATTGCAGCGATTGCCTCCTCTTCGTCTTCCCCCGCAGCCTCAATGGTAACTGTCCTTCCCGGATCAAGTCCCAGGCCCATAATACCCATAATACTTTTCGCATTTACACATTTATCTTCCATATTTAGTGTAATTTTGCTTTTAAAGTGTTCTGCTGTCGCCACCAGCTCAGCAAGGGGTCTTGCCTCAAGTACTGCATTTGATTTTACAATGATGTCCTTTTTCATGATCTTCCTCCTATCCCATTTTTGCATTTTTCTGCAATCTCCGAAAGCTTGCGAAGTCTGTGATTTACCCCGCTCTTTCCTACCGGTGGGTCCATAAGGGTTCCCAGCTCTTTTAAGGGGGTATCCGGATATTCTAACCGAAGCTCGGCCATCTGTCTTAGATGCTCCGGCAGCGCTCCAAACCCGATGGTATCTCGGATCAGCATGATATCATCAATCTGCTTCACCGCTGCGCTTACCGTCTTTTTGATATTCGCGGTCTCACAGTTTACCTGCCGGTTTAAGGAATTGCGCATTTCCTTCAAAATGCGCACATTCTCCAGATTCATTAAGGATACATACGCTTCCATAACATTGAGCATATCAACGATCTGGGCACCTTCCTTTAAATATACTACAAAATGCCCTTTACGCTCCACGATTTTGGCATCGCACTCAAAATCCTGCATCAGCTCCTTCAGCTGCCATGCCTGCTCTTCTCTTTCACATACGATCTCAAAATGATAGGATTTCGTGGGATCGCTGATGGATCCCGCTGAAAGAAAAGCCCCCCGTATGAACGCCCGCTTACAACAGTCCTTTTGCACAAGCAGGCCATCCGTCCGAAAATGGTCGCCCTTGCCGGGCTCCCATTTGATTGCATCAAGGACCCGTTTTTCGTCCTCCTTCAAAAGTGGTTTTGATATATCCACCGAAAATGCCTGCTTCATAAGTAAAGCATACTTCTGCAATAGCAGGACATTATCCGTTATCAGTTCTATTTCAAAGGTTTGTGTATTGATCCTTCCATTCATGGAAATCATGGCAGCAAGCTCCGCTAACTGGCAATGCCTGCTCTTTGAAAACTGTTTGGAAAGCTCACCCTTTACATCACTTGAAAATGACATTTATTTTCCTCTTAAAGCATCCTTTTCCAAATCCCGATGCTCGATCTTTAAGCCGTATCCTTTTTTCCCGTCCAGACGCTTATACAGCTCGTTTGCCAAAGTAACCGAGCGGTGCTTTCCACCGGTACAGCCGATGGAAATGACAAGCTGGTTTTTTCCCTCCGCAATATAATTGGGAATCAGGAAATTGATCATATCCTCCAGCTTATCAATAAATTCATTTGCTTCCTTATACTGCATGACATATCCGGAAACCTCAGGGTCATTTCCGGTCTTTGCCCGAAGCCCCTCCACATAATAGGGATTTGGCAGGAAACGCACATCCATGACAATATCCGAATCCGCCGGAATGCCATACTTAAATCCAAAGGAGAGGATTGTGACAAAGAGATTCTTATAATCCTGATTCTGGACAAAGATTTTCTCCAGTTCCACCTTCAGCTCCCTGGTAAGAAGCTGGCTTGTATCGATAATGTAATTTGCTCTTTTCTTAAGCTCCGCCAGCTGTTTTCGTTCCTCGGTAATTCCCTTGTCCACACGTTCCCCCGCTGCAAGAGGATGATTTCGCCTGGTCTCCTTGTACCGTTTCACGAGGACCTGGTCCTCTGCGTCCAAAAAAAGGATTTCATACGGAATATCCTTTGTATCCATCTGCTCAAGGGCACCCTTGATGTCACCGAAGCCTTTTCCGCTTCGAATGTCAATACCGATAGCGACCTTCTGCATCTCGGTAACACTTACCGAAAAATCCATAAATTTGTCCAACAGCGGGATTGGGAGATTATCAATACAGAAAAATCCCATATCCTCCATCATATTCATTGCTGTCTTTTTCCCTGCACCGGACATTCCGGTTACGATTACAAGCTTCACGGATCTACTCTCCTACAATTTTTACTTCAGGTACAAGCTCCACCTGAAACTGACGATATACTTCTTTTTTTACATTCTCAATAAGGGTCAGCACATCCTGTGCCGTGGCATTTCCTTTATTAATGACAAAACCGTTGTGTTTTTCGGAAACCTGGGCTCCTCCTACCGAAGCTCCGGATAGTCCGCTGTCCTGAATCAGCTTTCCGGCAAAATACCCCTCCGGTCGTTTAAAGGTGCTTCCTGCACTGGGAAATTCCAGAGGCTGTTTTTCCAATCGCCGTTTCCTGATATCTTCCATTTCTGCAAAAATCTGTTCTTTTTCCTTGGGGGTTAACCGAATTGTGGCCTCCACCACAATATATCCTTTTTCCTCAATGCAGCTGTGGCGGTATGACAGGTCCAAATCTTCATTGGAAAGAATCCTTTCTTCCCCGTTTTTGTCCAACACCCTTGCAGATACTAACACCTGCTTCATCTCTCCGCCATAGGCTCCTGCGTTCATCACGACGGCTCCGCCTAAGCTCCCCGGAATTCCGGAAGCAAACTCAAGTCCACTGAGTCCCGCGTCCGCTGCTGCTCTTGCAATTTTCGACAAAAGCGCGCCGGCACTTGCGGTAATACAGTTTTCATGAAGCTGTATATCCTCCATGTCCTTTCCGATTTCCACTACCAGTCCACGGATACCGCCATCCTTTACCAGAAGGTTGCTTCCGTTTCCGATAATTGTAACCGGAACTTCATCCTGCTTCGCAACAGTAAGGATCTGTGGCAGCTGTTCCCTGTTTACAGAAACAAAAAAATCTGCATTCCCGCCAATCCGAAACGTGGTATGATTTTTCATAGGTTCATTCAGTCGAATATTTTCCTCTGGAATCACCTGTTTAAGATGCTCTAAAAAATTGCTCATCTATCTCTTCCTTAAAGACGATTTTCATTTCATTTCATGTTCCGCAATGAATTTGCATATTCGAGTCCAAACCCACTCTCGCTTGTAAAAAGCGTAGCGGTACTAAATTCGCAATACATTGCTCATTAAGTACCGACGCTTTTTAAACGTTTGGCTTCGAATAGCAAAATTCATTGCGGAACATGTCATCAATATACATATTTTCTATGCTTCCTTTAAAAATGCTACATAGCAGTTTAATGCTTCGTAAAGATCCACCTTACTGATGATCTCCCATGGTGCATGCATATTCAGAACCGCAACACCGCTGTCAATAACATTCATGTTGTAATTTGCAAGGATGTAAGCGATTGTTCCACCACCGCCCTGATCTACCTTTCCAAGCTCTGCGGTCTGGAAAGATACCTGATTTGTATCCATAATATTACGAAGCTTTGCGATATATTCCGGGTTTGCATCATTTGAGCCGGATTTTCCCCGGGCGCCGGTGTACTTGTTAAATACGATTCCTTTTCCGAAGTATGCCGCATTTCTCTTTTCCATGACACTTGGATAGTTTGGATCAAAGGCTGCCGATACATCCGATGACAATACCTTGGAATTCTTAAGGGCACGGCGAACCTTAAGCTCACTGTAGGTATCCGTTAAGTTGATAAGCTCTGCAACGCAGTTCTCAAAAAACTTTGACTGCATTCCGCTGGCTCCGACGCTTCCGATTTCTTCCTTATCCACCAGCAGACATACACAGGTGCTCTTAGGCTTTTTCACTTCAAGCATTGCCCGGTAAGATGGGTATGCGCACACACGGTCATCATGTCCGTATCCCATGATCATGCTTCTGTCAAATCCGTAGTCTCTTGCCTCCCCGGCTGGTACTACCTCAATTTCTGCGGAAAGGAAATCCTCCTCATCTACACCATAGGTCTTCTCCAGTATGGTAAGAATATTGGCTTTCACACGTTCCTTTGCATCCTTCTTGTCCTTCTTTTGTTCTTCCGGAATACTTCCGATCAGAAGATCTAAGCTTTCTCCTTCAATGACCTTTGCGGCTTTCTTTTCCATCTGATCCGCGGAAAGATGAACTAAAAGATCACTTACTCCAAATACAGGATCCCCCGGCTGATCACCGATATTGACGGTTACGGTTGAGCCATCCTTCTTACAGATTACTCCATGAAGTGCCAGCGGAAGTGTTACCCACTGATACTTCTTGATGCCGCCATAATAGTGGGTATCCAAAAAGGCCATCTCGGTATCCTCATACAACGGTACCTGCTTTAAATCCATTCTCGGAGAATCAATATGGGCACCAAGGATATTCATTCCCAGCTCCATAGGCTCTGTTCCGATGATAAACATAGCAAGACCTTTTCCCATGTTATTGGCAACGATCTTGTCACCGGCCTTTAATCTTTTTCCTGCCTTTACTACTTCATCAAAATCCTTATATCCGTTTTTCTTTGCGTCATCATAAAGTGCAGCGGCACACTCCCGCTCTGTCTTGCATTCCGAGATAAACTTGCGGTAGTCCTCTGCAAAAGCAAACACCTGCTCTCTCTTTTTTCCTTCCGGGTATTTCTCCCATGCATTTTTCTTTTCCATATTGATATCCTCTTTTCTCAATCTATTCTCTTCCATCATTTCTGCTTTCCGAAATAATGTTTTTTCATTAGTCATCCTCATCACGCTTCTTGGTGAGGTTTTCCTGTACTCTGCGATACAATTCCTGAGCCGCATTGTAGCCCATCTTCTTTTGTCTGTGGTTTACGGCTGCAGTCTCACAGATCACCGCCAGATTTCGTCCCGGACGGATCGGCAGGGAATGACATACGACTTTATTTCCCAGATATTCGATATATTCTTCCTCCAGACCAAGCCTGTCATACTCCGCTTCCTTCTTCCAGTCTTCCAGCTTAATTACAAGATCAATCTGCTGTTTTTCCTTTACACACTCTACTCCGTAAAGAGTCTTGACATCGATAATTCCGATACCCCGAAGCTCGATAAAGTGTCTTGTAATATCCGGCGAGGTTCCCATCAGGGTATGCTCATTGATCTTACGGATCTCCACAACATCATCCGTAACAAGCCGGTGACCTCTTCGGATCAGCTCCAATGCAGCCTCGCTTTTTCCGATTCCGCTGTCTCCGGTAATCAAAAGGCCTTCACCATATACATCCACCAGCACTCCATGAATGGTGATGCAGGGCGCCAGCTGTTCTCCCAGGGTATAAATCAGCTCCGCCATGAATTCGGATGTAGAGCGTCCGGTTCCAAGCAGAGGAATTCCGCTCTCCGTCGCCGCCTGAAGGAAAATTTCATCCGGCTCCAGATCTCGGCAGAAAATGATACAGGGAATATCAAATTTCAGAAATTCCGTGATATGCGTCCTTCTTTCCTCGTCTGACAGCTTTTGCAGGAATGTATATTCTACATTACCGATAATCTGGACACGACTCTGCTGAAAATGTTCAAAATACCCGGTCAGCTGAAGTGCAGGCCGATTTACATCTGTTGTGGTAATCTTTCTTTTCTTTACTTCAATTTCATCTGTAAAGTTCTTAAGATCCAATAAATCAATAATCTTTGCTATACTTACTCCGTTCGTTGCCATAAACCCTCCTCGTTCTATGCAGGCATGTTGACTTACTTGCGCTCATTTTATCATAATTACTACTTCTCTTCAACGTGGAAAAAGCGGTAAACCGCTTCCGCAGCCGCCAGATTCATGGAATCCGTCAAGCTCAGATCCTCCAAAGTGGCATTTTTTATATTCTCAAGGCTCTGATATCTTCGCATCAGTGCCTTCCTTCTTGCGGGGCCGATTCCTTCGATATCATCCAGGACAGAATGTACCTGGGACTTTGATCGGAGGGATCTGTGGTACTCAATTGCAAAGCGGTGGGCTTCATCCTGTATCCGGGTAATCAGCTTAAAGCCTTCGCTCCTTCTGTCAATTGGCAGCTCCACATTATTAAAATACAGGCCTCTGGTATTATGATTATCATCCTTTACCATACCGCATACCGGAATGGAAAGTCCCAGTTCCTTAAGCACCGAAAGACAGATATTGACCTGACCTTTTCCACCATCCATCAGAATGATATCCGGAAAGCGGTTGAAGCTTCCCACATTCTCCGGAAGCTCCTTTTCCTTAAGCTCCTCCTGCTCCTGCATTCCATGCATAAATCTTCTGGTAAGCACCTCGTGCATAGCGGCATAATCATCCGGCCCGGATACCGTCTTTAGTTTAAACTTCCGGTAATCACTTTTCTTTGGTTTTCCTTTTTCAAATACGATCATGGACCCTACCGTCTCAAACCCGCTGATGTTGGAAATATCGTAGGCTTCCATGCGGTTTAAATCCTTCATGCCCAGAAGCTTCTCGATTTCTTTTACGGCGCCGATGGTTCTGCCCTCTTCACGCTTAATCTTTTCTTTATCCTGACTTAATACCAGCTCTGCATTTTTCTTGGCAAGCTCCACCAGCCGCTCCTTCATGCCCTTCTGGGGAACCCGGATCGTCACCTTTCCCTCCCGCTTTTTCGAAAGCCAGTCCTCCAGAACATCCATATCCTCGATTTCACTCTGCAGCATGATCTCCCGGGGGATAAAGGGAGTTCCGGAATAGAACTGCTTTACAAAATCATTTAGGATTTTTCCCTGTTCCTCCTCGGTTCCCACCCGCACATGGAAGTGGTCCCTTCCGATGATTTTTCCACTTCGGATGAAAAATACCTGCACAACGGCATCCGTATCATCGCTGGCCAGTGCAATGATATCCTTATCTTCCCCATCACTATTCGTAATCTTCTGTTTCTGGGCAATCTGCTTCACACTGGTAAGAAGCTCCCGATATTCAATGGCTTTCTCAAACTCCATCTCCTCAGAGGCTTCCAGCATCTTCTCATTCAAATCCTTCAGAATAGGCTTGTAATTTCCATTCAAAAATTCCAGCGCCAAATTCACTCTTTTGCGATAGTCCTCCCTGCTGATATTGCCCTGACAGGGTGCATCACACTGGTGAATATGGTAATTTAAGCAGGCGCGCTCCAGCCCGATATCCTGGGGAAGCTTCCGGTTACAGGTGCGCAGATGATACAGCTTATTCATAAGCTCGATGGTATCCTTTACCGCTCCCGCACTGGTATATGGTCCGAAATATCTGGAGTGATCCTTTTTCATCTGTCTTGCAAAAAGGATTCTTGGATAGTCTTCTCCTACGGTTACACGAATATACGGATAGGTCTTATCATCCCGAAGCATGGTGTTGTACTTTGGCGTATGCTCCTTGATCAGGTTGCATTCCAGAATCAACGCCTCCAGCTCTGAGTCCGTAATGACATACTCAAACCACGCAATATGCTCCACCATCTGCTTTTTCTTAATGCCCTCGTTATGACTGGGCTGAAAATACTGATGGACACGTTTTCGAAGACTTACCGCTTTTCCGATATAGATGATCACATCATTTTTGTCATGCATAATATAAACTCCCGGTGTATCCGGGAGTTTCGTTAATTCTTCTTGTATGTCAAACATCTTATTCCTCAAACATGTTCTCGTTTTGCTCTTCCATCAAGTCCCCTTCTGTTTCAGAAGACTTTTCTTTGGAAGACTTCGTTTCAGAAGCGTCTTCCTCCGGAATACCCTTCATTTCACGGAACATCTTCATAAATTCTTTACCGGTAATGGTTTCCTTCTCATACAGGTAATCTGAAATCTTGTCTAAGATCTCCCGGTTTTCCGTAAGAAGCTTTTCTGCTTCGTTATAGCTGTTTGTAATGATATCCAAAACCTCTTTATCAATATCTGCCGCGGTATCTTCCCCGCAAATGAGTCCTGCTCTTCCTTCCAGATACTGATTCTCCACCGTTGCAAGGCACATCATGCCAAACTTATCAGACATACCATACATGGTTACCATTGCCCTTGCAATCTTGGTTGCCTGCTCGATATCATTTGCTGCACCGCTGGTCGCAGTACCAAAAGCAATGACTTCTGCGGCACGTCCACCCATATAGGTTGCAATCTTTGCCAGAAGCTCATCCTTTGTCTCAAGGAACTTTTCTTCCTCCGGTGTCTGCAAGGTATAGCCCAAAGCTCCCATGGTCCGGGGAACAATCGTAATTTTTTGAACAGGTTCTGTATTTTTCTGAAGGGCAGAAACAAGAGCATGACCGACTTCGTGGTAAGAGACGATCTTGCGTTCCTTATCACTCATGACGCGGTCCTTTTTCTCTTTTCCTCCCACAGCCACAAGCTCAAAGGCCTCAAAAAGGTCGCTCTGGTTGACAAACTGTCTTCCATTCTTTACTGCGTTGATGGCAGCTTCATTGATCATATTGGCAAGATCGGATCCAACAAGGCCCGCAGTCGCAAGGGCAAGAGCATCCAGATCAACGGTCTCATCCATATGAACGTCCTTGGAATGAACCTTAAGGGTCTCTAAACGTCCCTTTAAGTCCGGCTTATCTACAATGATTCGTCTGTCGAAACGTCCCGGACGAAGGAGTGCTTTATCAAGAACCTCCGGCCGGTTGGTGGCAGCGATCATAAGAATACCCTTTGAGGTATCAAAGCCATCCATTTCAGCAAGGAGCTGGTTTAAGGTCTGTTCACGTTCATCGTTTCCACCGCCGTAACGACTGTCACGATTTTTACCGATGGCATCAATCTCATCAATGAAGATAATACACGGTGCCATCTTCTGTGCCTCTTTGAATAAGTCCCGGACACGGGAAGCACCCATACCTACAAACATCTCTACAAAATCAGAGCCTGCAAGGGAAAGGAACGGAACATGGGCCTCTCCTGCCACTGCCTTTGCAAGTAAGGTCTTACCGGTTCCCGGAGGTCCCACAAGAAGAGCTCCCTTCGGAAGCTTTGCTCCGATGTCCTTGTATTTCTTTGGATTATGCAAAAAGTCAACGATCTCCTGCAGGGACTCCTTCGCCTCATCCTGTCCTGCTACATCCTTAAAGGTAACTCCGGTAGTTTTCTCTGTATAAATCTTGGCAGGGGACTTGCCCATTCCCATTGCTCCGCCGCCCATTCGCTTCATAAGGAAGCCAAAGAGAATCCAAAGGAAAACAACCGGAATGATAAAGCTTAAGATATTAAGTATCCATGAAGATGTATTGTCCGGGATTTTCTGAGACACTTCAATAGGAAGCCCTTCCGAGGTTTTTGCAACCTTAATCTCCTGAATCAATGCCGGGTCCGAAATATATCCGGTATAATATGTGATTTCAAAGTTCTTCTCATCCTTTACCAGCGTATAGTTGATCTGGTAATTCTCAAATTCAATGGTCTTTACATTTTTTGATTCCAGCTGCGCAATGAACTCGGTATAGGTTGTCTCTACGGTGTTCATCTGAGCGAACCGGTTTGAAAACAGGGAAACAAAAAATAACAGGATCAGGGCAACCATAATAAAGCTCATGATCATCTGGCCATTCTTATCGTTCTTATGATTGTCTCCATTTCCATTATTGTTGTTATTGCTTCCGTTATTATTTCCGTTATTGTATGGTCCGTTGCCATTTCCATTATACGGATTGTTATTATAATTATTCGGTCCTTGGGTATCCATAAGTCCCTCCATTTTTCCAAAAGTGTATCGTTCTTATTATATGTAAAAAATTGTGCAAAATCAATATAATCCTTGGTAAGTTTTTATAATTTAAAGCTAAATTTTTTCTAAAATAGTTTTTTGACTTTTTCGCTCTAAATGGTGGAATCTGATATTTTCCAGCAGTATAATTGGTGGGTATTTTTTAAATGACAAGAGAGTTTGTTTATACCATCTAAGAGGAGGAGCGTTATGCCAGTTAAGTATGTATTCGTTACCGGTGGAGTCGTATCGGGACTTGGAAAAGGAATTACCGCCGCATCATTAGGACGTCTTTTAAAAGCCCGCGGTTACAAAGTAACCATGCAGAAATTTGATCCATATATTAATATAGATCCGGGAACCATGAACCCCATCCAGCACGGAGAAGTATTCGTCACCGATGACGGAGCAGAAACCGATCTGGATTTAGGACACTATGAGCGTTTCATTGATGAAAGTCTTACCAAAAACTCCAACGTCACTACGGGAAAGGTATACTGGTCCGTCCTCCAAAAGGAGCGCCGGGGTGATTATGGCGGAGGAACCGTCCAGGTCATCCCACACATTACCAACGAAATCAAAAGCCGTTTCTACCGCAATTATAATACAGATGAAACCCATATCGCAATCATTGAGGTAGGAGGAACCGTGGGTGATATCGAAAGCCAGCCGTTTCTTGAGGCGATCCGACAGTTCCAGCATGAAGTGGGACACGAAAATGCCATTCTCTGTCATGTTACTTTGATTCCTTACCTGAAGGCCTCCGGGGAGCTTAAGACAAAGCCTACCCAGCAGAGCGTGAAGGAGCTTCAGGGCATGGGTATCCAGCCGGATATCATTGTCTGCCGCTGCGAACATGAAATTGACCAGGGAATCCGGGATAAGATTGCTCTTTTCTGTAATGTTCCAAACACAAATGTTCTTCAGAATCTTGATGTGGAATACTTATATGAGGCACCCCTTGCCATGGAAAAGGAAAACCTCGCAAAGGTTGCCTGCCAGTGCTTAAATCTTCCCTGCCCGAATCCGGATCTGTCGGATTGGGAACAGATGGTTTATGATTTACGGCATGCGGACAAGGAAGTAAAGATTGCCTTAGTGGGGAAATATACCGCACTTCATGATGCCTACATTTCTGTTGTGGAGGCCTTAAAGCATGGCTGTATCCCACAGCATGCAACCGTCAATATCAAATGGATTGATTCCGAGACCTTAAATGATGACAATGCATCGGAAATGCTTTCCGAGGTTTCCGGTATCATTGTTCCCGGCGGATTCGGAAGCCGTGGTGTGGAGGGAATGATTTCTGCCGCAAAATATGCAAGAGAGAATAAGGTTCCTTATCTTGGTCTTTGTCTTGGTATGCAGGTGTCCATCATTGAATATGCCCGCCATGTATGCGGACTTACCAATGCCCACAGCATCGAGCTTGATCCGAACACTCCTCATCCGGTGATCGCATTGCTTCCGGATCAGAATGGCGTGGAGGATATCGGCGGAACCCTTCGTCTTGGTTCTTACCCATGCGTTCTGGATGAAACCTCCAAGGCTTATGAGGTATATGGTTCCAAGGAAATTGCCGAGCGCCACCGTCACCGCTATGAGGTAAACAACGACTACAGAAGCATCCTTACAGAAAATGGCATGAAGCTGTGCGGTCTTTCCCCGGATGGAAGAATTGTTGAGATGGTAGAAATTCCGGATCATCCTTGGTTCGTTGCAACCCAGGCTCATCCGGAGCTGAAGTCCAGACCAAACAGACCACACCCGCTGTTCCGTGGATTCATTGAGGCAGCGACACAGCTGTCAAGAGATTAAAAAAAACTCCCTTTTTGCGATTGTGTGTCTGAATGAATTTGCATATTTGAATCAGAACCCACTCTCGTTTGTAA
>CAMDYX010000066.1 GCA_945910395.1 uncultured Agathobacter sp.
TTACAACTGATAGAAATAAGAACGGATTAGTTGAGATTCATAGAGTTCAGGTATCGGAAGAACTGATAAAAATGAATCAGCCTCTTTCAAGACTTTGGATCAATGGATTGTTGGGAGGTGTACCGGAACTGCTATGAGTAAAGTGATTGGAATAGCAGCTGAAGGTCCAACCGATTATTTGGTGCTAAAAACAGTAATTGATACAATTACTGGTGAAGATAATAGATTTCTTGCGCTTCAGCCGGAGCCGGACATGATGGGAAGATATGGTAATGGTTGGAAAGGGGTATGGAAGTGGTGCAAGGAGAATTCTTCGTTAGAAAAAATAATGGATGAAATTCAGCCGAAAATTGATGTAATAATAGTTCAAATGGATGGAGATGTTGTCCGTAAAGAAAAAGAAGTACACTGTCAGTGTGATTCTACAGATTGTGAAGAAAAAGGAAAAGTTTTTCCACTTTATTGTCAAAAGGCAAAAGAGGGATGCGGTGTAGTGCTTCCGTGTCAAGATCACTTAGATTGTATCGATGATACAATGAATCATGGTAATAAGGTATTAAGGAAGGCCTTGGATATTAGTGAAAACAGTCGCATAATTATTACTATTCCGTGTGATAGTACAGACGCGTGGATTGTTGCTGCTTATGATGATTATGAAAATGTGGAGCAGATTATAGATCCGTGGAAAAATATTATTGCGAAGAGTAAGTATTATCATGATGTAAGGGTTCGAGGCGATAAAAAGAATACGGTTACATATTCCGCGTTTATGCCGGAGCTATCGGAAAGATGGAAGATAGTTGCAAATAAATGCGAATCTGCAAAGTTGTTTGAAACAAATATTAAAAGAATTTTTGAAATGTAATTCAAGGACCCGAGAGGCAGAATGCTTCGTAAGGGTGAAAGTTGGAGAGAACAAGATCAGAGATATACATATACTTACACGAATCCGCTTGGTAGAAGTCTGTGGGTGTATTTGCATTGTGATTTCTACGTGGTTATGATAAAATATTGCCAAGTTGTTATAATAAATAATTTGAAATCGTAGAAGCTTGTCGAAAGCTAGTAAATGCAATATTTGGTAACCAGGAGGATGAAAAATGAATACAACATTAAAGGATTTATTTGAAAAGTTCTGTGAGGAAAATGAAAGCTATGACTTCGAAGCGGACTATTCCGGAGTTAGTGAAGAGATGGAGCACTGCATCGGAATTTCCCTTCCGAAAGAGGATTCTTATATGGAAATGTTGATGGCCCTTACAGAGTATCTGGATGAGCAGGATTTTGATGATCCAAATCTGGAGCTTTCCAATCCTATGATTGACGAACTGCCAGATAGAATGGTTGTGTATTTCCCATTTGCAGAAAACACGAACGAGTAAATAAAAATCCCCTTACTGTTTTTCTTAGGAAAAGCGGCAAGGGGATTTTTTTTTGCCCTTTTTTACGAATTCGTCAAAAATGCATAACCCACTATGCAATAATTTACCCAACGAAGGAACAAGAAGAAGCTTTGGATGAAAAGGGAGGAAAATCTGATGAAAGAAAAAATGGTATCTACAGCGCAGAACGTCATATTAAGAGAATCGGGATTAGAGGAGGTAAAGATCGTAGATGCAGAGGCATCGGATGGGGGAGCTGTCTATACCTTAGGCAGAGAATATATGAAGCCGGTGAGGGAATTTGTGGAAGGAAACAAAGCGGAGGGAAACGGAGTGGTTTTTATGTGCCCAAAGCAGAATAAAAAGCAGGCCGCTTTTCTGGCATCCCAGGCATACATGCTGATGGAAAAGGGAGGTACTTTGGCAGAGGAGGACCTAGACGAAACAGATGATTTTGAATGGGATGATTATTTTTCCACCGATGACGGGGATGAGGAGGAAGATGGGGAAATGCCGAAAAACCCCCAGCGTGATCTTCTGGTAATTGAGTACGCGGCTCTGTTTGAAAAGGCGAAGGATTCCGGCAACGAGATGGTCATTATGCAAAAGCAACAGCTTTTCCAAAAGCTGTCAGAGAAGTATCAGAATGCGCTTTTTATCTGCGAAGGAAATTTGGACATTGATCATTTCCTCTACATCTATCGCACGATTCATATGAAAAATAAGGCGATCTGCTTCTACGGCCAGATAGATGAGTTTCTGGTAAAGCGGGTTACCTTTGAGCTTCAGACAAATCGCAGACAGCTGCTTACATTAAAAAAGCCTACAAATCAGGAGTATCTTGTGATGCTGCAGCAGTACATAGAGGAAAACGGATATCCGGCAAAGAAAATCGCTGCACCATTGCTGAAGAGGCTGATGAATTACCGGAAGGATTTCTTTACCGAGCAGGATATCTATGACCATGTGGGGATGGCGCTCCAACAAAAAAAGACTGCCGGAGCCTTGGATCTAAGCGACTTTGCGTTTGCCTTTAGTGAAAAAAAGGAAAAAACGGCAGAGGAGGAGTTAGAGGAGCTCATCGGCCTAGAGGGCGTAAAGGAACAGGTAAAGCGCACAGTGGTTTCCCAGGTGATAAGTGAAAGCTCCGGCATACCGGTGTATGGGCACATGATTTTTGCCGGAAGGCCGGGGACGGCGAAGACCACCTGTGCACGACTTTATAATAGTATTCTTGCAGAGCACTCCCTCTCAAACGGCAGGTTTATTGAAGCCGGCAGGGCCGATATCATTGGATCCTATCTTGGGGAGACGGCGCCGAAGGTAAAAAGGCTCTTCGAGCGGGGAGATGGCGGGGTCATTTTTATTGACGAGGCCGGATTTCTAAAAAAGGCAGAAGGAAGGGAGGACCTCTACGTCAGGGAAGCGGTTACGGAGCTGGTCCGGAATCTGGAGAATAATCCCCAGACCAGAGTCATTTTTGCCACCTATCCGGAGTACGCAAAGGATTTGTTAGATGCAGATCCGGGCTTTGCCTCCCGTCTTAAGGTGCTGCAGTTTCCATCCTATTCCAAGAAGGAGCTTCTTGAGATTCTGTACAAAATGCTAAAGGATCGAAAGGCTGTCATTGAGGAATCCCAGAAAACCGCCGTGGAGGAGGAAGTGCTGTCCTATCTTGGTCCAATGATGGATAAGGATAATTTCGGAAATGGACGTGAGGTTCGAAAGCTGATCGAAACCGTATTGGAGGAATACGGAATGGATCTGTTTTATGGAAATTCCAACAAGAAATTTCTTATGGAGGAATCAGAGGAAATGACAAAATTGCCCGAGAAAAAGGGAAAAATTATTTTGACAGCGGAGCATTTTAAAAGAGCTGCTGCACATATCAAGGACAGCAAAGAGGCCTTAGAAAAAGAGAAAAAGCAGCACAGGCCCATCGGGTTTGCTCTGCCTGTAAGAGAGGGGGTGAAGGTATGAGCTTGTGTGGTGTAATGACCCAGCCGGTGCCCATAACGGAGGAAAAATACGAAGAGATCCGGGGTATTTTGCAGGAGAAGATATCCATAAAACGGGAGAAAATCATACAAGGCGCCGGAAAAAGAACGCTTCGAAGAGATATCGTATTAGGAGAAGACCGACATCTTGAGGTCAATTGTCCGGCGTGGGTAGTGGCAGTTATTTTTGATGATCTTCCCCTTTTTGAAGAGCTGACAAAGCAGGAGGTTCACCTGCCTTCCCAGCAATCCTTTAAGATGTTTCTCTATGAAGATACCGGCAGCGACCGGAGCAGGTGGGCCCATACCTATATGAACTACGATATGGTATGGTACTGTGCATCGAAAAACCGCTCTGTGACAGAGGAGCTTTTGCTTCAGAAGCTGGAGG
The DNA here is from genome assembly GCA_945910395.1 of uncultured Agathobacter sp. Classification (GTDB taxonomy): domain Bacteria; phylum Bacillota; class Clostridia; order Lachnospirales; family Lachnospiraceae; genus Roseburia. The sequence continues at coordinate 3,771 of CAMDYX010000066.1, forward strand.
CCTATGGAGGGGCAGACCAAAAAACGGAAAAACGAGGTGTTTTGCAAAATCTTCTCCGGCTTGCTGACGGTTACCTGAAGGCTCCGGGAAAGCTCATAAAAAAGGATCGGAAAAAACAGAAGGAACGGGTGGATTATCTCTGGGAGCATGCGCCGGGACTGGCGAAAAAAATAGTTGAGAACATGGGGGGAATCGACATCCTGTTTGGATTTGAGATGGAAGAGCTTCTCCTCTGGGAAAAACTGCTCCGGGAGGAAGCAGACCAAAAGAATGCACAGGACCACGCATTCCGCTGGTATAAAAGCTTTTACATGGGGGTTAACCACATACACTTTAGTCAGCCGGATCTGTGGTTTAAAAATGCAGAGGAAATGCTGCAGTCCTTCCGGCACTTTATGGGGCTGATCCTAAGCTTTAAAAAGGAGATGTCTAAAGGCTTTTTTGAGTTGCTGCTGATGCAGTGGGAGGATTTTTTGTATACCCGCACAAGGGAAAGAAACGATGATAAAGCCCTGCAGAATGTAGTGGAATGGAATAAGGTGATAGAACAAAATACCATGATCACGGAAAAGTGCTGGAAAAACTTAGACGGGGCCTTTCGACGGCTGATTGTCACATATTACAAGGCGCATCCGGACTGTGTGGAAAACATGGTGCGTAAGGGGAAATTTTTCCCCTCCGTTCCGGTGCTTCGCTTTTTAAGCTGCGAGGTGTGTCATAAACCCGTTCCCGTTACCATCCGGTTTTTGGAAAAACGATCCTGGTATATGGATTCTCCCTTCTGGGACCCTTATTTTGACCAGAAAAAGAAGGAGGAGGACCTGCAGATTTTCCAATGGGTACGGGTAGAAAAAAGAGAAAAAAGGTTCTCCAAGCTGGAGAAATACTTTTTACAACATGTGTCAGAGGATGTGGTAAGGGCCGCCGGAATGGCAGGAGTATTTTCCTTAGACTACATGGACCGGTATATAGACTTTAGCAGACGCTTTGGACGAATCGAACTGATTCCGGTTTTGCTTAGTATGCGTGCAGAAATGGAGGATAGGGCGCTTGAAAAATAAGGAGAACATAAAAAAAGAGGAACTGGCAAAAGGTATTCTAAAGAGGGTGCAGCAGTCCATCATAAAGCAATACTATGTATTGACGCCGATCATTACTTCCATGAAGCTGTGCCCCATCTCCACGGAGTGTGTGCTTGAAACCGATGGCGAGCAGATCTTTTACCAGCCGGCAACGATTTGCCGTATGGCAAAGCAAAAGCAGCTTAAGACTCTGCAGAAATGGTATATGCACCTGATTGTACACGGGCTGCTGTTCCACTATGTGGACTATCGCAAATACTCGGTCCTTACCCTGGCAAACGCTGTATTTGATCTGGAGGTGGATTTGTTTATCAGAAGACTAAAAAGCCGAAGGACCGCAGTTGGCGGAAGCATGTTTGGCAGTATGAGCGAGGAGGATAGGATGAATCAGTTGTTAGAAGAAAAGGGAGCAGCTTCGCTTTATGAGGCCGCAGTAAAGTCTAAGTCCCTCCGCCGCTGCATTTATAGGAAGGCCAGGGATGTGACCCTGGACTGCCATGCAAACTGGGAAGAAAAAAGAAATCTTCAACAATTTTGGACGAAGATGATGCAAAGCAGTATGGAAAAAACCGGACTTTCCTTAAATGAACTGGTAAAAAGGATGAAAGGGGAAAAGAGAGAATACGGAAATGCCTCCCTGGGAATGGAGACAGTTGTCAAAAAGGATGACAGCAGGCCCTTAGATTATGCAGCAGTACTTCGTGATTTTTTTAAAGAGCGGGAGTCCTGCCGCATGGACCCGGATAGCTTCGACCGGGATTTTTACGCCCTCGGGATGGAGCTGTATGAGGATGTGGTACTGCTAGAACCGGGGGAGGATGGGGAGAAAATCAGCATGGGAACCATCGTGCTTGCCATTGATACCTCCGGCTCCTGTGCGGGTAATATCATAGAAAAGTTTGTGACGCAGACAGAAGGGCTGCTGCACACCGTGTCCGGGATCGATTATAAGGAGCTTGTCATATTTCAGGCAGATGCAGAAATATGCAGCGAAATGCACCTAAAACAGGGGGATCCGATACCGGATTGCAGCCGGATGTCGGTGTGTGGATTCGGAGGGACGGATTTTCAGCCTGTATTTCAGAGAGTGGAAGAAATGGAAAAAGAGACAGCGGTAGATGTGCTGATCTATCTTACGGATGCCTACGGATCCTATCCTAAGACGGCACCGAGGGTAAAAACCTTTTTTGTGATTCCCAATCTGGAGGAGGAGAGGGAGAACTTAAAAGATTTTGTTCCGGAATGGATTACATGTCTGGCCATATAAAAAGAAAGGAAGAAAAGCATATGATGGATTACAGCTATACAATTGAAGAGGCGAAAGAGGAAATAAAAGAAAGTGTAAAGGTATATTTCAGTAAGGATGCAAGGGGGAATTACCGGATCCCACAGGAGAGACAGAATCCCTTCTACTTAGTGGGGGCACCGGGTATTGGAAAGACTCAGATGGTAAGGGAAATCGCAGAGGAAATCGGATGCGGCTTCTATGCCACATCTCTGACGCATCATACCAGAAACAGCATATTAGGATTGCCGGTCATTCGGGGAGATGAAGTCAAATATACAGAATATACCATGCCGGAAATGCTGGCAGTGATTGAGGAAAAGTACAAATCAGGGCAGAAGGAGGGCCTTTTGCTTTTGGATGAATTTGCTTCCATGCCGGAGTCCCTGGTGGCGCCGATGCTGGCCTTTTTACAAAATAAGACCATTGGAAATCATACCCTTCCAAAGGGCTGGGTTCTGATTCTTTCAAGTAATCCGCCGGAATATAACCGCACGGCCCGCAAATTTGATGCAGCGATTATGGACAGAGTACGGGTAATGGAGCTGGAATATAGCAGAAATGATTTCCTTTTCTATGCAGAACAGAAAAATCTCCACCCTTCCATCCAGGAATTCGTAAAGACCCATGGAGATATGGCCTATGTCTGCTCTCAGGGAAATAATGAACAGGAAATTGTAACCGCCAGAGGCTGGGAGAATCTATCCGACTGCCTGTATGGGTATGAGGCAAAAAAATATCCGGTTTCCTACAGACTGATCCACCAGTTTTTAAAAAGTGATGCCATTGCCAGTCAGTTTTTCCAGTATTACAGCCTTCGGGGAAGCTGTCTTACCACCCGTGACATCTTTCAGATCTTAGATGGAGCCGCCACCAAGGAGTATGTCGATTGCCTGTCAGAGGCAAGCTTTGACGAAAAATGGAGAACTGCCAGTCTGGTAAAAACCTGCCTTTCCGAAAGATGCCGTAAGGATGCAGATGCAATTTTCCAGCTGGATATTCTGGTTACGCTTTCCGAAGTAATGGAATCTGTGGCAAAAAAGGACTCCGGCTTTACGAACTTTCACCAGTGTCTTTCTGATTATCTGGGCTATGACAAGCTGATGGGGCAGAAGAATATACTATTTGACTGCATGGAGGATGACCGGCTTGCCACTGTGATCAAGGATCAAGTGCCAACGGTCTTAGAAGAAATCCATGCACAGTTAAAGGAGCTGGCATCCCATGGGCAAAATATATTTGGCAATAGATACTGTTCCAATGAGGAAATGATGGATCTGGTCCGCCTGGAAATGAAAGACTATCAAAAGCAGGCTGAGGAGGCGGCTGGTTACACCGATGAGATGATAAGCTGCGGCATCTGCTTCGTAAAGGAAATCAGTCAGAAGGAATGCGGTCTTTTCAACGGTTTTATCAATATGATAGGAAAAGATCACGATATTCTTAGAGTGCTTTCCTTCCGGCAGAACGCAGAGTATGTGAAGGCACTAAAGCAGATGGGGAGTGGAGAGGCTGCATAACCTCTCGTCCCCGTTCCTATGAAATTATGGATTTTGGTTTAATGGATGATTCAGCTGCAGAGCCGCCTGAAAACGCATCTGCATATTTTGTACCACAGAGTCCGGAGACAAGATGCGAACCCGGTCGGCGTGCTGCATGGCCCAAAGCTCTGTGCCGGCAGCAGTGGCATTGACCGAGATCCGGTACCAGGAGTCCGGTTCTTTTGCAAATAGATCGCCAAGGTAGATCGAATCGTTTTCACCGGCCTTTTGCACAAAATATTCCAGCCCAAAGGTGTCTACAAGGAGATTGGCCAGGGGCGCGTCCTCGCAGTCTTTGGCAAGAAATGTGATTCGCTGCCTTTTGCCACCATACATGACCGGATGCTGCTTTTGGTATTCCAATATATCCAGATTATTTCCAAGTCTTTGGAGAAAAGAGCATTTGACCGGATGAGACTGTTCATCCAACACATCACGAATTTCCATGATCCGGTCGATGCGGTAATGAAAAATCTGTGAGGTCAAATCCTCCTGCTTGTAGTCTTCGACCTTTATTGCCAGTAGGTAGGCAAAACCATTTGACCAGGTAAGGGTCACCGGCTCGATTTCCGTGAACTGATTGCTGCTTCGAGAAACAAGGTCATGCTTTTCTAAATCATATTTCCCGTAGTGGATCTGCACCCGGAGGTTCGAGCGGATTCGGGAAAGCAAAAACGAGATATTGGAAAGAAGCTTCTCATTTTTCATGTGCTCCTTATTCTGCTCTACCGTTCTTGGAAGAATCATATGTTTGGAATTTCCGGAGCCGGAAGAGGAAAGCTGGACTGGAAACAGATCAAGGATTTTTTCATTCAGCTTTTGATTTTGCTTCAGGGACAGAAACGGATTGGCAGCTACAGAGGTAGCAAGAATATTAATTTCTTCTGTAGATAAAATGGGGTCGAAGCAATAATATCGTGTTTTTCCGGAAAGGGAATAATCCGTGTCTTCTTTGTCCGGATCATAGAGAATATAGCCGGAACCGATGGGAAGATTACGATTTAAGAGGATACGGACGCTGCCACCTAACAGACGGACAAAAGAAGGATAGTTGTAGCATAAATCTGACAGCTCATCCAGGATACGCTGCACCGTCGAAGTGGAGATTTTCCCAGGGCTTGCCTTGGAATCAGAGGACTCCATGCATGCAGCCTCATCAATGATACTAAGCTTGATCAATTCCTTTCGAGCAAGCCTTTGAATCGCAGAATTTGTGATGGGATGCTCGAGACTACTGTGTTTTTTTAATATTTCAAGTATAATAATCGTGTTCATTCTTGAAACGGATGTTGACATAGGAATACCTCCGTACAAATGTTGATTTTATTATACTATGAAAAAGCTGTGTTTGGGAAAGTTTGTTGAAAAAAACAATTTGAAGGGCGGGCTTTTATTTGGGAAGACCGGAATAGTGAGGAAAAATATTTGGAGAACCAGAGGAGATTCGGTTCTCTTTTTTAATTATGGCATTTGTATTTACTCGGCAAGAACTATTCGGCAAGATATAAAGAAAAATACAGCAAGATATAAAAATATTGATATATTGCCGAATAAGAGGTATAATTTGCGAAAAGAGGACTATATTAATTGCGAAAAGGTGAGGAGGTATGCTGATGAAGACGTGTAGAGAAAAGGCAGCGGAATGGGGGATTTCGGAACGTACAGTTACGAATCTTTGTAATAATAGTAGAATAGCAGGAGCCGTTAAGGTGGGGAAGAGCTGGCAGATTCCGGATGATGCAGAAAGACCGGCGGATAAGAGAGTGAAGTCTGGAAATACTAAGAAGATTATTTCTGTAACTGAGAAGAAAGCACTTCCGATTGGTATATCTGACTACATTCGCGCACAGTCAGAATACTATTATGTAGATAAGACCTTATTAGTCAAGGAGTTTTTAGACAAGAAGCCTTTGGTGTCACTTTTTACAAGACCAAGAAGATTTGGAAAAACCTTGAATATGGATATGCTAAGAGTATTTTTCGAGATTTCTTCGGAAGATACAAGTATCTATTTTAAGGATAAGGCTATTTGGAAATGTGGAAAAGAATATACAAAGCATCAAGGCAAGTATCCGGTTATTTTTTTGACATTCAAGGATGTGAAATTTGATTCGTGGGAGGCAACTCTTGATAAAATCAGAGGGCTTCTTCAGGCGGAGTTCGGCAGACATCTTGAACTTTTGGAAAGTGATAAATTGGCAGATTATGAGACGGAGTATTTTTCAAGAATATTGGATGGAAAAGCGAATGAGGTAGAACTTACTTCTTCGCTGGAAAATCTATCAAAGATGTTGTTTAAGTATTATGGTAAGGCTCCTATCATAATTATTGATGAATACGATACCCCGATTCAGGAAGGTTACGCGAGGGACTTTTATGATGAAATCATAGGCTTTATGCGCAACTTCTTCTCAGGCGCCTTTAAGGATAACAAGAATTTATCATATGGATTTTTAACGGGTATTTTGCGTATTGCACAGGAGAGTATTTTTAGCGGTCTCAATAATCTGATAGTGAATTCGGTCATGGATGAGGATTATGATAAATTCTTTGGTTTTACCGATGAAGAAGTGCATCGCATGATGGAATACTATGGAGCATTAGATAAAGTCGAAGAATTGAAAGAGTGGTATGACGGTTATTTGTTTGGCAATACAGAAATTTATAATCCATGGTCAGTAATTAACTATATTTCGAAAGGATGTATACCTCAGGCTTATTGGGTAAATACAGGAAAGAATGAAGTACTTGAGGATGTCCTTAAAGTAGCAACGGATGATATTACAGAAAGACTTTATGCGCTTTTGCAGGGGGAGCAGGTTGTTGCAAAGATTGATCAGAACGTAGTGTACAGATCACTTAGCGAGGACCCTGCTAACATATACAGTCTGCTTCTTGTGGCTGGATATTTGAAAACTCCGAAGAAAGAACTTCAGGGAGATGGAACGTATCTTTGTGAAGTATCCATTCCGAATAAAGAGATTGCTGCTGTATACAAAAGTGAGATTTTATCACATTTATTGCAGATTGGAGCAGTTACACGCACAACTGCAAATAAAATTGCAGAGAGTCTTTATACCAATGATTTAAAAAAGCTGCAAAATGCAATCACAGAGTATATGGATAAATCCATCAGCTTCTATGATGCCGGAGCTGAGGGCTTTTATCACGGGCTGGCACTTGGACTGGTTGCTTTGATGGATAACCATTATAAAATTAAGTCAAATCGAGAGTCTGGCGATGGAAGGTATGACATAAGCTTGATTCCACGAGAGAATAAGTATCCGGGAATTATTATGGAATTAAAGTGGAAAAGCGGATTGGATGAGGAGGAATTAATAGCATTATCAAATGAAGCCTTGGAACAGATTGATGGTAGACGATATGCATCGGAAATGAATTACGATGGGATAGAGAAGATACTAAAGCTAGGAATTGCTTTCTCAGGGAAGAAAGTAAAAATAAAAGCTGAAAATAATCGATAATCTGAAAAAGATAAGCAAAAGCTATACTGCAAGTCGTAATGTAAACTATCGTGTTACACAAAAACGCAAAAATGCACATATGAGGTGGTTTATCTGCATCACAATATGTGACATAATATGTTTAGTCTAAAGGCCGATAGATAAAAATAAAAAAACGGAGATAAAGCAGATGAGCTTAGGTGAAAATATTTGTTATTTAAGAAAACAGAAGAAATTAACACAGGAACAATTTGCAGAAGCAATGAGTGTTACAAGACAGACGGTATCCAGATGGGAATCGGATGAAGTGATTCCGGAGCTTGCCAAGCTGGTGGATATGAGCACATTTTTTTCCTGCAAACTGGATGCATTGGTTCGAGAGAATCTGTCTGTACAGAGTGAAATCTATTCTGAGATCAGAATAGAAAGAGTGGCAGCCTTTCATTTTGCAAGCTATGTTATGATCTCTCCGAATCCGGAGGATGATGTAAACGGATATATGGAACGCTGGGCAGAAAACAGCGGCCTGAAAGCAGCATTTCCGGATGCGAAGCTGATCGGATGGGATTTCCCTTTTGTATCCCAGGAACAGCAGAACCGATTCGGCATGCATGGGTATGCAGCGGCATATGTGATCCCTGAGGGCTTTCAGACAGAGTGCCCCGGAGTACAGTATTCTGAAAATGAGGAAGCAGATTATGCAGTCATAACCATCACAGATCCATTTGTGCAGGCATTTGAACGGATTCCGAATGCCTATAAGTTAATCATGAAATATCTTCAAGCAAATAATTTCAAGGAGAATCCTCAGGAAAATATCCTCAGCTGTTTTGAATATGTATATGAAAAGGAAGGTGTGTCCTATATGGATGTATACGTTCACGTGGATGGCGTAACAAAAGTTGATGCATACTCACAATTCAATTGAGATCTAAGAAACTCAGGTCGGGCAATTGCTGCAGAAGGCAAGGCGGTGGTTGCTCGATATTTTTATGTTTAATAAAATTGACAAATACATATAATAAGTTTAATATATTAAACATAAGAGGTGAAATTATGAGCAAGAAAACAGTGGTAGTTATGCCGGATACACAAAAAGTGTTAGAAACCATGGGTGAGCAAATTAAGATGGCCAGATTGCGCCGAAATCTTTCTACTGAACTGGTTGCAGAGAGAGCAGGTATTAGTAGAGCTACGCTATGGGCAGTAGAAAAGGGAACTCCTACGGTAGCAATCGGAACGTATGCTGCGGTGCTACATGCATTAGGAGGTATGGATAAGGACTTTGGCTTGGTTGCAAAGGATGATGAATTTGGCAGAAGAATACAGGATATGAATTTAGTAACCCCCAAACGTGCAAAAAGGAAGTAGTTAAGAGATGGATAATATAAATGAAATTTATGTATATGAGAATTGGAAATCCGATATACCATCATTAATTGGAACGTTGTATGTGGATGGCGGCAGAGGAAAGCAGGTAGTGTCCTTTGAGTATGACGAAGAGTGGTTAAGAGACTTGACAAATAATGTAAGCCTGGACCCGGACCTGGGAATGTTCAAGGGACGTCAGTATGCGCCAGCGGATAAGTTAATGTTTGGCGTTTTTGAAGACTCTTGTCCGGATAGATGGGGACGACTCCTGATGAAAAGACGGGAAGCGATTATAGCAAAAAGAGAAGAACGAAAACCAAGAACCTTGACAGAAGCAGATTTCCTGATAGGTGTCTATGATGAGACCAGAATGGGAGGATTAAGATTTTCCGCTTCGAAAGGTGGGGCTTTTTTATCTGATGATAAGGAATTGGCAACACCTCCATGGACAACACTCCGTAAGTTAGAATCAGCTTCTTTGGCATTTGAAAAAAACGATGATGGAATGGAAGAAAAGTGGTTAAAACAACTGGTCGCACCGGGTTCTTCCCTAGGAGGAGCCAGACCAAAGGCTTCGGTTCTTGCACCGGATGGTTCTCTGTGGATAGCCAAATTTCCGTCGAAGAACGATGATATAAATGTTGGCGCATGGGAAATGGTTGTGCATGATCTAGCAAAGCTGTGTAATTTGAATGTACCGGAAACAAAGCTGGAGAACTTCTCAAAGACAGGAAGTACATTTTTGACAAAGAGATTTGACAGAGATGGTAAGAGAAGAATCCATTTTGCATCAGCGATGACACTGTTAGGAAAGAAGGATGGCGCGAACGCAACGGAGGGATCAAGCTATCTGGATATCGCATCGATTATACGACAGAATAGTGTATCGCCTAAAAAAGATCTGCTGGAACTGTGGCGTAGAATGGTATTCAATATGGCGGTTTCCAATACAGATGATCATTTGAGAAATCATGGCTTTATAATGGAAAAGGAAGGTTGGATATTATCTCCGTTGTATGATGTTAACCCTAACATTTATGGCGATACGTTATCGCTCAATGTAGATTCCGACAATAATCTGATTGACTTTCATCTAGCATTGTCTGTTGCAGAGTTATATGGTTTGACAAATGAACAGGCATTAGAGGAATTAAAGGAAATAAAGAATATTGTGGAAAGTAACTGGAGAAGACTTGCGCAGAACTACGGGCTTAGCAGAAGTGAGATAGAAGGAATGGAACCAGCGTTTAATATGGCGTATAAGGGGTAGGATAACGAAAGTCGATGCATACTCGCAATTCAATTGAAATCTAAGAAACTCGGGTCGGGCAATTGCTACAGAAAAGGATGTAGCGGTTGCTCGATTTTTTGCGTGGGATGCATGTCACACGTAATGTCACACGTAACAATTTTATTGATAAAATGGAGAAAATATGTTATTTATAACAATATAATAGACGTAAAACGAAAAATATGTCATGTATGACAATTTAATGTATATTTCTGAAAAAATATGTTATACTTAACATAAAAGGGGGCTATTGTTATGAATAACGAAGATATGAATTCTATATTTGAACAAATAAATAACTTAAAGAAACCTGCTTCTGAATCAAAAGAAAAACCTACAGATAATGCAAAGGATATTTTACGTGAAGTGCTAAACGGAGTATCAGAGGAAATCCAAAGAGTATTGGATGATAATAATTTTACACAGGAAGATTTGTGCCGGATTACCAATATGTCCCAATCCAACATCAGTAAAATACAAAATGGTAAAGTCGTTCCCAGAATAGAAACCTTACAAAAGATTGCATCAGCTACACACACAAGACTGGTAATAAGTTTCGAGAGCATTGAAGGAGAGGATCAATAATGGCATTTATTAAATCAATAGAAATAAATCAATTCAGAGGTATTCAGCAATTAACAATTTCAGATTTTTCAAATATCAATCTCATAGTAGGAGATAATAATAGCGGAAAAACAACATTCTTAGAAGCGATACAGCTATTATTTGCGAAATCTCAGCTAAGTTCAATTAAGAATGTCATAAATCAAAGAACAGTACTCAATCCTAATAATTACAGCTTTTATACTTCATTTATCAAAATGTTCAATATAGAAGAGAACAAAGATCAATTGGAATTTGATATTTATGCGGAGAGCAATAAAGGACCGCTTCGGTTTGAACTGAGGGGAAATGAAAAGTCAATTTCCGGAGAAGATGCGCTTTCGCTCTCAACATTGTCAGTTCGTGAAAAAGCACAGTATAAAAGACCGTCAGCTTATATTCCTGAAACGGCTAAAGTATTTACAGGAAGTATTATCACTCAAACAGGAAACAAGCCGGTAAAAAAAGATATACGTTGTACTTCTTTGGATAATGGAATTCCAGGACCTATTGTAAAAAAAGAAGTTCATTATATACCATCTTTTGGACATTTGCGTTACGATTTGCTGCAGAATATTGTAGATAATCCGGAATACAAGAAGCTGGCAATCGATATTTTGAGGCAATTCGATGATTCTATTGCGGATATTTGCTATACAAAGGCAGATGACGGAACATATTTGGAGTCCATTATCACAAAGAATGGTGCAAATATGCCTTTTTCTGTTTACGGCGATGGCATTAAAAAAATATTATATATTCTTAATAAACTGTTTGACGCTACAGATTCCATATTAATGATTGATGAAATAGAAACGGGTCTGCATAAAAAATATTTTGATATATTGTTCCCGGTTGTATTTGCATTGGCAAGTAAGCTAAATGTTCAATTATTCATTGCAACACATAGTATTGAAGCCATTGATGCAATATTAAAATATGGTAATTATGAAAATAATAACAGTAAGAATGATCCAATAAAGGTTATTACTCTTAAAAAAGTTGAGTCAAATAGTGGTAGTAATATAGTTGCTCGAAATGTAACTGGTAATCAGTTATTTTTTGCAAAAGGTGTATGGGTGGAAGCATGAAAAAGTATATCCGATACCCTCAAAATGCAATGAGATCCTTTGGAATATATATTTCCAAAATTGATTGGTCGAAATCAGAATCTCTAAAAGAGTTATTTTTACCATTCATGTATTTGGGAGAGGAAAAACCAACTGAAAAAATGTAAAATCTAATAATCGCCTTGGATATATTCAACGCAATAAACTCGCCTGGAAATGTCAAGAAAGCCGAGATTAACGGCACAGACTTGATATTTTCAGGCGGTTTTTTATAACTGTTGAACTGCTGTGATGCTGGGAAAATTTGGGGAACTTTTATCAGGTCAAATGAAAAACTAAATTCCGGTTCAAGCTGATTTGACCTCGTATTTTCGAT
>CAMDYX010000067.1 GCA_945910395.1 uncultured Agathobacter sp.
AAGGTCTTACCGGAGCCCGTAACACCCAATAAAGTCTGGAATTGATTGCCTTCCTTAAATCCTTTCACTAAAGCTTCTATTGCCTGAGGCTGATCGCCGGTGGGCTGATATGGGGAATGAAGTACAAAATGATCCATAAATAAGCCTTTCTCTTTCAAATTCTTGCCATATAGACTCGCTTTCGCTCATTATAGCAGAATAAAAATAAAAAGTACAGCAGAAACCGAACTTTTGTTCGTTTTCCGCTGTACCTATATTATTATTCCCGTTCTCCCAATTTATTCAGCAGATTCAGCAAATGTTTCTCAAACCAATTTGCCTTTACAAGCGCCAGACCGCTCTGCTCGTCCGCCAGCACAATCAGGTCATCCCCCGGGTTAATGCTCATTACCTCTCTGGCCTTTTTCGGTATTACAATCTGTCCCTTATCATTTACCGTGACGGTTCCGAACAGATGCTTTCCCTTCGGAGCCGGCATGATATCTTTTCCGTCCGGTGTTTTTTCTTCCTTGTACAAATCATTTAAGGTTGTACCGTAAACCTCCGCCAAAGCCGCACATTTTTCAATGTCCGGAATGGTTTCTCCTTTCTCCCACTTTGCATAGGCCTGCCTGGAAATATTGATTTTTTCAGCGACCTCCTCCTGGGACAAATTGTTTGCCCTTCTAAGCATGATCAGATTATCCTTCAACATGTTTCTTTCTCCTGATACCAAAAAGCAGCCACCGGATAACCGGTATTCTTCTAAGAATCTCCCATAGCAACACGCTTCCTGCCAGCCCGACAACCAGCTCAATCAGATAGATGACCACCATAGGAAGTACGAAAGCCACCGGCTTTAACAGGGTGTTTGTCAGAAGAAGCAGGTTAATATGCAGGATGTAGATTCCCCAGCCTGCTCTGTTCATATAATTTGTAAATCCATTGCTAAAGTTTAACATTCTCTGGGCCATTCCAAGAATTCCAAGCACCATGAACCATGCAGCCACGATGGCAACCGGGTCATTCTGTACCTCATGATACGCATAATAGCTTCCATAGTCCTTTACAATGTATGCAATATCCGCAAGAATTCCCGCCCCTAAAAACAGATATGCATATTTTTTTATAACCTGCTGCACATTTTCATTGGCGCAAACATAATATCCAATCAAAAAAGCTACCGGATAAAGACACATTCTGTAGGTCGTGATGGGTGCGTTAAGAAGCTGGGCGGCACCCACTAAAACTGCTGTAAGAAGAACCAGTACCAAAAGATTTGCTTTCCCACCCAGTTCAAGGAGCTTATTCTTTTTGTCGATTTTCTTTATCAGGGCAAGCAGAAGGCTGTTTACAAACAGCACCTGGCAGAACCACAGTGCTCCGATTCCGGTTGCACAATAAATGAGATACAGCACAAACCCCGGTATCTGTGCTTTCGCCTCTGATGTAAAATAGTTCTGTGAAATGAGATATCCTCCCACCCACTGGATGGTAAGAATTCCTAATGTGGATGGAACCAACAGTTTATGTACTCTCTCCGAAAGAAACGCTTTCATTCCTTTTCTCTGAAGCACAATATTTGCCACCATTCCGCTCACAACAAAAAGCAGCAGCATAAACCAGGGATACACAAAATACTGGAACAACGCCGGAGCTGTAACTGCTGCCTTTGCACCTTCCTCCGAAGGATTTGGCGCAAGCCCTGAAAACATCGGCTCTATTCCGATATTATTGTAATAGTAAAATACATGATAAATCACTACGATCACGATTGTCATCCAGCGGATATTGTCCAGCCAGGCTTTTCTCTTCTCCATAACTCCTCCACATTCCTACTATTTGGATTTTTACAACTTTTACGATTATTATAAGCTTTCGTTGCATCACCATCTACCAACGAAACTTACCAAATAAAAGAAAATTCTGTTAGGTTTAGTTGCAAATATCCCATTTCGAAAAAGTGCTCCTATGAATGAATTTTGCTATTTGGATCAGAACGTTTAAAAAGCGTCGGCACTTAATGAGCAATTTATCGCGAATTTAGTACCGTTACGCTTTTTACAAACGAGAGTGGGCTCTGATTCAAATATGCAAATTCATTCGGAAACACTTTTCCGAAATGGGATTTGCGGATTCATTAATTTCGTTTTGTGTAAGTATTGTTGCGTTCCTTTAATCGTCCGCTCCGATATTCTTTCAGCAGATTTTTCAGTTCCACAATTTTTTCAGAGATTTCCTTACCTGTGTCCGTATCCTTTACCAGCTGTCTGGTCTGTGCCTGATACACGGTTTCCCTCTTAGAAATGATGTCAGCATCTGTCCTTATGGCTTCTTCTGTTGATACAAAGGGCTGATGGGCTGCCAGCGCCATTCCATAGGAATTATAAATCAGAGTATATCCCGCTATTCCGGTCACCTTCTGATATGGTTTTGAAAATCCACCGTCAATGATAATGACTTTTCCATTACATCTTACCGGCCGTTCTCCCTCCTTGATGTGAACCGGAACGTGGCCGTTAATGATATGAGCTTCCGGATCGTCACAGCCGAATTCCTTTAAAATGTGGTCTACAATTTTCGGGTCATCCAGCAGCCTGTAATAGGAATCCTTTTTTTCTACACGGGCTTCTTTTTCCACAATCAGATACTTTTCAAGGGTTGCCATCTTATCCTTTCCAAATAGCGGTGAGTTTGGAGAACACCAGATAAACCAGAGAATATCCTTCCCCTTTTCCTGCTCCTCTTCATCAATGGCAGAGAATGCTTTCCGGACATACACCTCCAAAATATCATACAGGGCTTTTCCCTCATAATAGGAGCCGTAAATATTGACCTTGCGGAAGCTTCCGTCCTCATTCAGAGGAACGCAGCCATGATATAAAAGGTTGTGATTCACTACTTTATAAATACTTCCCTGATCCAGTAAAAGCTGTACATGGCGCTGCAGCTTTTCGCAGTGCATAAATCCGTTCTGGAGGCGGAGCATGGCATCCATTTCCGCTTCCGTAAGCTCATAAGGCTTGGAAAAATCCAGGGTTGGATAATGATCCGCCTTCACCTGATAGGTCACCCCGTCGATTTCCACGGTATGCTTTTCCCAGTCTACCCTCTCTAAAATCAGGCGATCCTTCATCTCAAATTCCGGATATTTCTGTATCAGCTGTCCCTCCAATTTGAACTGTATGACCGTGATTGCCTTTAACACTCTCTTGTTCATTAACAGCTCATACTCTGAGCCTTCTCTGGTTCTTGCGATCTCAAAGTTTTCACACATATCATCGGCATAGGTAGACATTGCAAAGGTGATGATGGGAAGGAGATTGATCCCATATCCATCCTCTAACACATCCAGATTATCGTATGCGGCCTGGTTGCGAATCACATTCGCAATGCAGGCAAGCTGTCCTGCCGCGGCTCCCATCCACACGATATCGTGATTTCCCCACTGGATATCCACCGCATGGTAATCCATCAGCTTATCCATGATTTTGTCCGGCTGTGGTCCCCGGTCAAAAATATCTCCGATGACATGCAGACGATCGATGACGAGCCTCTGAATCAAATCGCACATTGCAACAATAAAGGATTCAGCCTGACCGATTTCAATAATCGTATCTACAATGGAATCATAATAGGCTTCTTTATTTAAGACCTCTGCCTTCTCGGTAATCAGCTCCTCAATGATATAGGCATATTTTTCCGGCATAGCCTTGCGAAGCTTTGATCTGGTGTATTTCGAAGAGGTCACACGACAAATCTCAATCAGGCGGTAGAGGGATACACGGTACCAGTTTTCAATATCCCTTTCTTCCTTTTTGACTGCCTGGATTTTTTGCTTTGGATAATAAATCAGGGTGGCCAGTGCCTTTTTCTCCGACATTCCAAGGGTATGGCCGAACACATCATCAATTTTCTTGCTGATTGCCCCGGAGCCATTCTTTAAGACATGAGAAAAGGCCTCGTATTCTCCATGAATATCCGATATGAAATGTTCTGTTCCCTTCGGAAGGTTCAAGATAGATTGTAAATTGATAATTTCTTTCGAGGCCGCTGCAATATTTGGATATAGCTCAGACAGCCATTTTAAATCACTCATAGTTTCCTCCCCCTATAAAAATCTGCGATACATCCAGATTTTGGTATCATTCTCCTCTTTCGGGTGAATCCCCTCCTCCGAAAATCCCATCTGCTCACAGATTGATTTGATGGTTTCATCTGCCCGAACCGCAAGAAGCTTTTTGTTCTCCATGCGAACCCTCGCCATTGCCTCCCCCAGAAGATCCTCTCCTATTCCGATTCCCCGATATTCCGGCAGAACGCAGAACTGATCCAATACATAGGCCTGATGCTCCTCATCCCAATACATCATTGCAGAAGCCACCGGCTTTGTCCCATCAAACATCACGAACTCTGCAGACCGTTCATCCATACGTGCCTTTGATATCTTATGCTCTTTTCCCAGCACGCTTTTCCTTACAATATCCGCATAGGCAGAAGGGTACCGCTCTGTTTCGATATGCAGATCATAGTTATAGGTTCGAAGTGAGTTCTTGGCATCTTCACTTCCTGCTTTTGCGCCTTCCGAAAACCAGTGCATGGCCTCTGTCATGTCCTGTTCTACGCCAAGACCGTTGCTGTAGCATACCCCCAGCTCATACATGGCATCTGCAATTTTCTCTTTTGCCCCCACCAGCATACAGCGATAGATTTCTTCAAAATTGTAGGACATTCCATAGCCCGATTTTAATCGTTCGCACACAAGTATGATCGAATCCCGGTCTCCCAGAAGTCCTGCCCTCACATAGAAGGTCATTGCCTTACTGTATTCTCTTGTAAAATTGTACTGCTGCGCCTGCGCTTTAAAATACTCGATTTTTTCTTCCCTTTGCTTTTGAATATCCATGTTAACCCCTCTGTTTTTTTTCCATTATAGCACTCCTTTTTTGATGTTCCAATATGAGAAAAAAATCCGCCCACCTTTTTTGTGGACGGATCATATCAGTACCGACGCTTCTTACAAACGAGAGTGGGTTCTGATTCAAATATGCAAATTCATTCGGGAACACGTTATTGTAATGGAGAAGAATTATGCATTCATGTTAGAAAGTTCAACTGCGGTTTGCGCTGCAATCCTTGCATTGTTATATACAAGTTGAATATTTGACTCAAGAGAATCTCCACCGGTAAGCTCTGCTACCCGTGCAAGAAGGAACGGCGTCGTTGCTTTTCCGTGAATTCCCTGCTCAACACTCTCGGCTACTGCCTGATCAATCGCTTTATTGATCACATCCTCCGGCATTGCGTACTGCTCCGGAATCGGATTGGTTACCAGCATTCCACCCTGCATGCCAAGCTCCAGCTTTGCATGGAAGGCTGCGGCAAGCTCCTTTGGAGTGTCAAGACGATAGTCCACACCAAATCCGCTCTTTCTGCTGTAAAATGCCGGAAGCTCCTCAGTACCGTATCCAATGACCGGCACGCCCTTTGTCTCAAGGTATTCTAGGGTAAGTCCAAGATCAAGGATTGCCTTTGCCCCGGCACATACCACCATAACCGGTGTCATGGAGAGTTCCTCTAAGTCTGCGGAAATATCCATGGTCTTTTCTGCCCCTCTGTGCACTCCGCCGATTCCACCGGTTGCAAACACCTTAATTCCTGCCATTGCTGCAATAATCATGGTTGTTGCAACGGTAGTAGCTCCATCCATTTTTTTCGATACAATGACCGGAAGATCTCGGCGGGAAACCTTTGTTACATCCTGCCCTGTTTTTCCAAGGTACTCGATTTCTGCTTCTGAAAGACCGGCCTTTAATCTTCCTCCGATAATTGCAATTGTCGCAGGAACTGCTCCGTTCTCACGGATAACCTTCTCTACATTGAGTGCTGTTTCTACATTTTTCGGATATGGCATACCATGTGAAATAATGGTTGACTCCAATGCTACTACCGGCTTTCCTGCCGCGAGTGCCTCAGCAACTTCCGGTGCTACGTCTAAATACTTGTTCATGTTCATGTTTTTTTCTCCTTTTTCTTTGATTCTTGTGAAAAGTATCTTTATTTGCTTTTAACCAGAGAAGCAAAAATTACACGAGACCTGCACGTCTTTTTACTTCTTCCACACACAGCTCTTCATTGATGGTTGCAGCCCCCTCCACTGCAATACTAGCAGCTCCTAGTCCGGTCATCGCTGTCTGCTTTAAGGAATACCCTTCTGTCTGCGCATAGGCAAATCCCGCCATCATAGCGTCCCCGGCCCCCGTTGCGTTGACAAGCTTACAGCTTAAGTTCGGAAAATGGTAAGCCTCCTCTTTGTTTGCAGCAAAGATTCCATCTGCTCCCAAGGTAATAAATACCTGCTTTATACCCATTTCCAAAAGCACATCCGAAGCCTTTTTCAAAGCTTCCCCGGAATCAATCTTCATGCCGGTAAGAATCTGTGCCTCCAGCAGGTTCGGTGTGATTGTATGTATCCTGCCCAAAACCGGCACCAGTTTTTTTGCTTTTGTGCAGGATACCGGATCTGCATAGATCGGCACTTTACAGTTTGATGCCAGATAGCTTATGGTTTCTTCCGGAATATTGGTATCTATGACCACCATACCGGCGCGGTTAATGATATCCATTTTGCTCTCCATAAACTCCGGTGTCATGTGGCGGTAAATGCTCATATCTGAAATTGCCACCGACATATCCCCATCTGCTTCCGCAATAAATAGATAGGTCGAGGTAGCATCTTCTGTGGAATGGCAGCTATGGGAGATATCAATGCCCAGTTCCTTACAGTTCTCCATGATTCGGTGCGCATTTGCATCATCACCAAGGGCCGTGATCATTTTTACATGAAGCCCCAAAAGGCTCATGTTATGAGCGATATTTCTTCCTACTCCTCCAAGGGACATGGAAATATGTCCGGGATTCGAATCCTTCGGAATCAGCGTCTGGTCTGGTCTGCCTCCGATATCGATGTTCACACCGCCGATGACCATACAATAGGAGGTAGGATTTGTAATATATCCTTTTCCCTGAATATATCCCTTTTTCATAAGGTTTGAAATATGCACTGCAACAGAAGATCTCTTAATATTCGCTTTTCTTGCCAGTTCCTCCTGAGATATCATTGGATTCTCTTTGATCCATTGATAAATCTGCGACTCTCTTTCAGTCACCTTCTCCCCCCTCTCAAATTCATTTATAAACTTTTGCTTATCTGTATTCGTATTTTGTTTATATTCTAAATCTACCATAGGATAAACGGACTGTCAATTGCTATTTGCATCACATATTTTCATTTCAAGTGGACATATTACAGAATATAAAAGTCCCTTTTCGAAATTATGTTCCTAAGAATGAATTTTGCTATTTGAATCGGAACGTTTAAAGAGAGGCAACGCTTAATGAGCAAGTACTTAAGAATTTAGCACCGCTTCGCTTTTTTACAAACGAGAGAGGCTTGTTCTTCATGCTTAATTGGCAAATTGTATCATTTCGCCGGTTGATTTTCTTCTGGTACCTAAAATCTATGAAAAAAGCGGCTTTTTAAGCGTATTTTGTGGTCGATTGTATGTTTTCGCCGGATCAATTTTACCCTGTACCTAAGAAATTGCAAATATTAGGTATACCGCGAAGTCCACTCCTTCTAATAATACAATTCACATGAAAAATCCGCAATTTGAGGCTGTTTTTCAAGATTTTTAGGTATACGACAGTTCAAGCACCTCAAATCTTTCCAAATTCCACAATTCTGATTCAAATATGCAAATTCATTAGGGAGCACTTTTCCGAAATGGGATAATTTATTTTGAAATACAAAAAGCAAATATGAATAACGAAATGCAAAAAGGAGATTCCATCATGAGAAAAAATGAATCTGTCAATTTAAGGAAAGTAGCAATTATTGGATGTGGATATGTCGGTGCCTCTTCCGCCTTTGCTCTGATGCAGAGCGGTCTGTTTTCAGAAATGGTCCTGATTGATGTAGACCATGAAAAAGCGGTGGGCGAGGCGATGGATATCAGCCACGGAGTTCCATACACAAAGCCAATGACCATCTATGCCGGGGATTATGATGATGTAGTGGATGCAGCCATCGTTATTGTAACGGCAGGAGCAGGTCAAAAGCCAGGGGAGTCGAGACTGGATCTCGTCCATAAGAATGTTGCCATTTTCCGCTCCATTATTCCTGAGATTGCAAAACGTGATGCCAAAGGAATTTTAATGATTGTATCCAACCCTGTAGATATTCTTACTCATGTTGCATTAGAGCTGTCAAAATTTCCGGAAAACCGTGTCATCGGTTCCGGAACCGTCCTGGATACCGCGCGATTAAAGATGGAGCTGGGCAAACACTTATCGGTGGATAACCGAAGTGTCCACGCCTTTATTATCGGAGAACATGGCGATAGTGAGATTGTCGCCTGGAGCAGCGCAAATATTTCCGGTATCCGGATTGACGATTTTTGCGAGATGCGGGGGCACTACCGCCCCGAAGAAGAAACTACGGTCATCGCAGAAACGGTAAAAAACAGCGCCTATGAAATTATTGAAAGAAAACACGCCACCTATTTTGGTATCGCAATGGCGGTGAAACGAATCTGTGAGGTCATTTTGCGGGACGAAAAGTCAATCCTTCCGATTTCCTCCATGATGCACGGAGAATACGGAATTGAAAACGTGGTATTAAGCATGCCTGCTGTTGTGGGAAAAGATGGAATTGAAGTAAAAGTGCCAATTGAACTGGATGCTGACGAAATAACAGCCCTGCAGGAATCCGCAAAGCAGCTGCAGGAGGTGTATGACTCGATCCAGCTATCATAAATATCGATTTGCTATATTTTGCTATGCTGATTCTTTTCCATACCTAAAAATCATCTTGCAAAACAATACAATTTGCCATTTTAAGTAGCCATTTTGAACCATTTTTAAAGGATTTTAGGTACACAGAAAATTTTGCACCTCAAAACCTGAAAAATTGATGAAAGAAAAAACGGCCCCACGCTTTCAGGCAACCATATGTATAATAACGAAATTCCCTTATTGTGCATTTATAACAAACCATCCTTATTGTGGATATATTGAAAAAGTCCCATTTCGGATTTGTGTTCCTTAGAATGAATTCTGCTATTTGAATCAGAACGTTTAAAAAGCGTCGGTACTTAATGAGCAAACACTTGCGAATTTAGTACCGCTACGCTTTTTACAAACGAGAGTGTGTTCTGATTCGAATATGCAAATTCATTCAGGAATACTTTTCCGAAATGGGAGTTTAAAATATATATCCAAAAAAGGATTTTCTATCCTTTTAGAATCTTCCGCAGCACTGCTTGTACTTCTTTCCTGATCCACATGGACACGGATCATTCGGATATACCTTTGCATGCTCACGTTTCTTTGGTGCAGCCGTTGCGGAATCATCCTTGTTGGTTCCGGTAACCTTAGCTACCTGCTCACGCTCAACCTTCTGCTGAATCTGTACATGATACAGAAGGCGAACCGTATCCTCCTGAATGGAAGAGGTCATGGCATCAAACATATCAAATCCGGCCATCTTATATTCTACCAGCGGATCTCTCTGTCCATATGCCTGAAGGCCGATACCCTGACGGAGCTGGTCCATATCATCGATATGATCCATCCAGCGACGGTCAATTACTTTTAGGAGTACGACACGCTCTAGCTCACGGAACTGCTCCGGCTCCGGAAACTCTGTTTCTTTTGCTTCGTAAAGAAGAACTGCCTGCTCCTTTAAGTACTGCTTTAACTGCTTTTCATTCTTAATATCTGCAAGCTTCTCTTCCGTAATTCTCTCCAGCGGAATTGTCGGAAGAATCAGCTCGTTCAACTCATTCAAATCCCAGCTGTCCCTTGGTACTTCACTGGAAATACAGGTATCCACACACTTTTCTACCTGATCCTGAATCATCTTAAAGATCACATCCCGCATGCTCTCTCCGTTTAATACACGAAGTCTCTCTGCATAGATGATCTCTCTCTGATCGTTATTGACCTGATCATACTCAAGCAAATTCTTACGGATTCCAAAGTTATTTCCCTCAATCTTCTTCTGGGCCTTTTCAATTGCAGAAGTAAGCATCTTGTGCTGGATTTCTTCATTCTCCGGCACCCCAAGGGCCGTAAAGACGTCCATAAGCTTCTCGGAACCGAAGAGTCTCATCAGATCATCCTCAAGGGCAATGTAGAATTTGGATTCACCCGGATCGCCCTGACGACCGGAACGTCCGCGCAGCTGATTGTCAATTCGTCTGGATTCATGGCGCTCCGTACCGATAATCTTAAGACCACCGGCAGCCTTTGCCTCCTCATCCAGCTTAATATCCGTTCCTCGACCAGCCATATTTGTTGCGATGGTTACGGCACCATGCACACCGGCCTGAGCAACGATTGCTGCTTCCTGCTCATGGAATTTCGCATTTAATACTTCATGAGGAATCCCCTCTTTTCTTAGCATAGAGCTTAAAAGCTCAGAGGTTTCGATGGTAATAGTTCCCACAAGAACAGGCTGTCCCTTTGCATGGGACCTTTTCACCTCTTCGATAACTGCATGGTATTTTTCCTTCTTTGTCTTAAATACCGCATCCTGATGATCAATACGGGCAATCGGCTTGTTTGTTGGAATTTCAATAACATCCATACCGTAGATATCACGGAATTCCTTTTCCTCTGTAAGAGCGGTACCGGTCATACCGGATTTCTTATCAAATTTATTAAAGAAGTTCTGGAAGGTAATGGTGGCAAGGGTCTTGCTCTCTCTCTTTACCTTTACATGCTCCTTTGCCTCGATTGCCTGATGGAGGCCATCGGAATAACGGCGTCCCGGCATAATACGTCCGGTAAATTCGTCAACAATCATTACCTCATCGTCTTTTACCACATAATCCTGATCCTTAAACATCAGGTTGTGGGCACGGAGGGCAAGGATAATATTGTGCTGAATCTCCAGATTGTCTGCATCTGCAAGGTTATCGATATGGAAGAACTGCTCTACCTTCTTAACACCCTGTGCCGTAAGGTTTACTACCTTATCCTTTTCATTTACGATAAAGTCACCGGTTTCCTCCTGCTCCAGACCCATAATGGCATCCATCTTAGAGTATTCCGGAATATCCTCTCCTCGCTGCATCTGCTTTGCTAAAATATCGCAGGCCTCATACAGCTTGGTGGATTTTCCGCTCTGTCCGGAAATAATAAGAGGGGTTCTTGCCTCGTCAATGAGTACGGAGTCCACCTCATCGATGATTACATAGTGAAGTCCCCGCTGTACCAGCTGTTCCTTATAGATCACCATGTTATCTCTTAAGTAATCAAAGCCTAACTCGTTATTGGTGATATAGGTGATATCACAATTGTACGCAGCACGGCGCTCATCATTGTCCATGCTGTTCAGTACCACTCCTACCGTCAGTCCCAAAAACTCGTGTACCTGACCCATGGTCTCAGCGTCTCGCTTTGCCAGGTAGTCATTTACGGTTACGATATGAACACCTTTTCCCTCCAATGCGTTCAAATAGGATGGAAGTGTTGCTACCAGTGTCTTTCCTTCACCGGTTTTCATTTCCGCAATACGTCCCTGATGTAAAATGACACCACCTATCAGCTGTACGCGGTAATGCTCCATTCCAAGCACACGTCTGGCCGCCTCACGGACAGTTGCAAACGCTTCCGGAAGAATGTCGTCCAAGGTCTCTCCCTTTTCCAATCGTTCTTTATATTCTTTGGTTTTTCCTTTAAGTTCTTCATCAGAAAGAGCCATCATAGCGTCTCTGTAGGATTCGATCTTGTCCACAATCGGATAGATTCTCTTTAATTCCCTCTCGCTATGGGTACCAAAAATCTTTTCTAATGCACTCATAAAAATCTCCTATCTAAAACTAAACAATACGGACATTGTAGCACTTTTTCCATAGTTTCACAATAACAAGCAGTAAATGTTTTATGAACTTTTTGTAAACCGCTGCATATAATACAAGAGAATATTTTTGAGGAGTTACTATGAGTGCTATCGCAGGCTTTTTCATGCCTTATGAAGTTTTTGCCAAAGACAACTCGTTTTGCAGGGATACCATACATAAAATGTCAGAAGCTTTAATCAAGCGAGGCCCTGACCATCAGGAATACCATCTGTTTACCCATGGTGCCTTCTGTCACAATGCACTTTTTTCCGGTTCCATCCATCCTCAGATTCCATGCAAAACACAGCCCGTCACAAAAATGCTGTGCAACAACATCTACACCCTTTTCTATGATGGATATGTTACCAACCTGATGGAGCTGAAAAAAAAGCTGGAAGAAGAAGGAGAAGATACGGCCGATCTTTCACAGGAGGAGCTTCTTCTTTTCGCCTTCCAAACCTATGGCCCGGAATTCGTCAAACAGCTGGATGGTGCATTTTCCCTTGTGGTATATGATGAAACCCAAAATCTGATCTATCTGTTCCGGGATCAACTGGGTCTTCGCCCGCTATATTACATGTTCATAGACAAAACCCTGATTTTTGCCTCTGAGCCAAAGGGAATTTTTGCATATCCGAATATCACACCAACCGTTACCAGAGAAGGACTGAACGAAATCTTCTCCATGGGCCCGGCCCGTTCTCTTGGAAAAAGTGCATTTAAAAATCTTTTTGAACTAAAAGCAGGTCATTTCCTGGTATATGGAAGGGACCAGATGTACGAAGAATGCTATCATCAGTTCCGGTTCCGTGAGCATACGGATAGCTATCCGGATACCGTGGACCATGTAAATGAATTGCTGGGTCGTTCCATCGAGGTACTTTCCTATACAGACAGCGCTCCTGCTTCCCTTCTCTCCGGAGGACTGGATTCTTCTGTAATTACAGCAGAGCTTGTAAGAAGGAATTCCGATGACAATTCGGTAAAAACCTTCTCCTTCGACTTTATCGGAAGCAGACAGCATTTTAAGGCAAATAATTTCCAGCCCAGCCTAGATACGCCCTATGTCCATCAAATGGCAGATGCCCTCCGGACGGACCACACCACTTTAGTATGTGGTAACACCGAGCAATATGAGTATCTAAAGCAGTCTGTGATTGCTCATGATCTTCCCGCCATGGGAGATATTGATTCCTCGCTACTGTATTTCTGTGAGAAAATTGCCCCTTCCCATCATACGATATTTACCGGCGAATGTGCCGATGAACTGTTTGCCGGTTATCCATGGTACCACAAGGCCGAAATGTATGAAGCAGATACCTTCCCCTGGTCCATTGATACGTCTCCGAGAAAAGAATTGTTAAATAATGATTTTATTTCAGTCTTAGATATGGATTCCTACATTCACGAACAGTATCAGCATGCCTGTGCAGAAATCTTTTATCCCGATTCGAAGGATGCTTCGCTTCTTCATTCCAAGACCATGTATCTGACCATGCGCTACTTTATGCAGACGCTGGTAAACCGGACAGATCGCGCCGCTTCTGCAAACAGTCTGGATATCCGTGTGCCCTTTGCTGATTTTAGCCTTGCAGAATACCTCTTTAACGTTCCATACGAAATGAAAGCCAAGGACGGAGAAGTAAAGCATCTTCTCAGAGAGTATGCAAAGGGACTGCTCCCGGAAGAAATCCGTGTAAGGCGAAAGAGCCCTTATCCAAAAACCTACGATCCGGGATACGAAGCGCTTCTAAGTACCGCATTGCTAAAGGTAATATCCGACTCCAATAGTCCTTTGCTGGAATTTGTTGATAAGAATAAGGTTTACAGCTTCTGTCAGAACACGAAAGACTACGGAAGGCCATGGTACGGTCAGCTTATGGCAGGTCCTCAGCTTATGGCTTACTATCTCCAGATCAACTATTGGTTGCAGAAATATCAAATCAAGGTTGAACTTTCCTAATCTTCTTGCCAACATAACAGAGCTGCGATGTCTTTCGTGGCTCTCGTCATCCTATTAAAAAGTTCCGCTTTCTGCCTTTATTTGCAGAGAACGGAACTTTTTTCTGTCCATTGTTTCATTGTACAATTTTACACAAATTATGCTAGCTGCCTGATACCAGCACCGGCTGTATTTGCTTTCCCTTCATTGCCATTTCGATTGTTTCCGGCAGGAGCTCCATTTTTGCCACCAGTGAGTTGGGCTTTCCCTTATAGTTATCCTGTCCGAAAGGAACAAAGTAAATATTCTTCATATTCATGAGCATCCCGATCGTCTTAAAGTTTACACCAAGTGCATCATTTGTGGAAATGGCAATTACCAGAGGCTTTCCATTTCTCATGTGCGCTTTTGCTGCCATCAGAACCGGTGTATCTATAATGCCGTTACATAGTTTTGCCGCTGAATTTCCTGTACATGGCGCAATGACCATAATGTCCAGAAAATTATTCGGTCCAATCGGTTCCGCCTGACTGATTGTCTTAATCCCCTCATTTCCTGTTATGTCGCAGATTCCATCTACAAATTCCTTTGCGCTTCCGAATCTGGTATCACAGCTTAACGTTTGAAATGAAAAAATCGGAATTACATTGGCGCCCATCTCTTTCAGATGAATGACCTCTTTCCTTGTTTTTGAAAAGGTGCAGAAGGACCCTGTAATTCCATATCCTATATTATAATTTGCGAAATCCATGATTTATCCTCTTTCAGATCAAAATCCAGGAACGCTTTTTTGTATATTGCATTTGCAAATATTCCGGCCCCACTTTTTGTAACATATTTTGCCGGCAGACTAAGAGCCGGAATTACCGGAATACCATATTCTTTGGCAGCCTTAAGATCGCATCCTCCCGGTGCCGATGCAATATCAATCACTACTGCATCGGAATGCATCTCCCGAAAGATTTTCTCCTGCATGACAAGTGCCGGAACCGTATTTACAAAAATGTGGGTTCCATATGCCTCCTCTGCTCCATAGGAAAAATCAACCGCATTATGTCCGTCTGCCTTTGCCTGCTTGCGACTCTTTGCGTTCCGGGCGAGAACGGTCACCTTAGCTCCCATAGAAGAAAGCATATTGGCAAGTTTTTTTCCGCACCTTCCATATCCGGTTACCACTATTTTCTGTCCACAGATTTCATACTGACTATATTTCATGATTTCTGCAATCGTTGCCTGTGCAGTAATTCGCGCATTTTCAAGGGCGACCAGTTCATCCTTCATAAAGTCGTAGCATTCAAAGCCATAGCTTTCACCGATATGATACCACTTTTCTTCCAGCAATCCTCCGAAAAGGATTTCGCAATTTGTTAAATTATACTTTAATAATTCAACCAAATCCTTGGATACTTCCACTTTTTTTGCCGGCGTCGGAAGCACAACTATGTTTGCCTTTTGAATTCTTTCTAAGCAAAGGTTCTCATCTGCTTCATCCGTCCAGTTCAACTTTGTGGTTTTTCCCGGTAAGAAATTACTGATTCCAAGCTGCCTTTTGTCCGTGACAAAAATTACGGTATTCTTTTCCATAAAAAACGCTCCTTTCCATATAGAGTATGAAAAGGAGCTTATTTTGGTTCCTATATTCTATTTTCCGAAGGATTTCCCTCCGGCAGTTTTTTACAATCTTGTGGCAACAAAAATATCATAGATTGCCTGAATTGCATTTTCAAAATCCTCATTGCTTACTCCGATGATAATGTTAAGCTCAGAAGATCCCTGATCAATCATCCGGATATTGATGTTGGCATGTGCAAGTGCAGAGAAAATTCTTCCTGCAGTACCGCGGTTCGACTTCATTCCCCGTCCTACAACTGCGATAAGGGCAAGATCTGCTTCAAGATCTATCTTATCCGGCTGTGCGAGACGACGGAGTGAGCTGATTACCTGCTGCTCTTTTCCTTCAAACTCTGCCTGATGCACAAATACAGTCATGGTATCGATTCCGGAAGGCATATGCTCAAT
>CAMDYX010000068.1 GCA_945910395.1 uncultured Agathobacter sp.
CTGCATAGCCAGTTGTTGCCTAAAGGTGAATTTACACACAAAAAAGGACTTGACCCTATTCCCCTCCTCTTATATGTAATTACACACCAAGATTCATCTCTCAGCAGCTGAATTCTACATATAAACCAGCCTATTCCCCTCCACTTATATGTAACTACATACCAAAATTCATCTCTCAACAGCTGAATTCTACATATAAACCAGTCTATTCCCGCCATTTATATGTAAATCTTCATTTTCTCAGAATTTAAAGTATATTCAATATCTACAAATACTAACACCCATTTTACTTTTGTGTCTCTAAAAATGAATTTTGCTATTCAAATCAGAACTTTTAAAAAGCGTCGGTACTTAATGAGCAATTCTTTGTGAATTTAGCACCGCTACGCTTTTTACTTAAGTGAAAGCGAGTTCTGATTTGAATATGCAAATTCGTTCAAAAACACATTACTAAAATGAGAGAATCAAATGTAAGCTACAATCTGACTAAAGAAGTGTATTCAGATACTCTGTGATAGTTTCTTTGTCTGTAAGTCCGATCATCTTATTTTGGAACATTCCCTGCTTCATGAAAACCAGCGTAGGAATGCTGACAATCTGGTAATTTAAGGCGAGAGAAGGCTGTGCATCCACATCCACCTTGCAAACCTTTACCTTTCCTTCCATTTCCTCTGCAATTTCATCTACGATTGGGCCCTGCATCTGGCACGGACCGCACCAGGCTGCCCAAAAATCAATCAGAACCGGTTCCTTTGCAGCAAGAACCTCTGTTTCAAAATTCTCTTTTGTTAATTCAACAACACTCATCGTTTATGTCCTTTCTATAGTTATTCTGTTTTACTATTCTTCCTCCTATTCCGCTTTATGCTCTCTAAAATGAATTTTGCTATTTGAATCAGAACGTTTAAAAAGCGTCGGTACTTAATGAGCAATTCCTTGCGAATTTAGTACCGCTACGCTTTTTACGAGCGAGAGCGTGTTCGGATTCAAATATGCAAATTCATTTAATGACACAAAGTTGAAAAGGAAATTAGTTTTTACTAAACTCCTCCAGCACAAGATTGTCATTTCGGTCAAGCACCATTCCCACGCTCCATGCGTTGACAAACAAAAGAAGCGGGTTCCCTTTCATATCAATGACCTTCTTCATGTCAGAGGTTCCGACAATGGTATCCACATTCACTTCATTCTTATTTGCGATCCAGCGGATGTGCTCATAAGGCAGATTCTCCAGACGAATCTCTACGTTGTATTCACTTTCCAGGCGGAACTTTAACACATCAAACTGAAGTACACCTACTACGCCGACAATGATTTCCTCCATGCCGCCCTTGTATTCCTGGAAAATCTGGATCGCACCCTCCTGCGCAATCTGGGTAACACCCTTTACAAACTGCTTGCGCTTCATGGAATCCACAAGCCTTACTCTTGCGAAATGCTCCGGTGCAAAGGTTGGAATTCCTTCAAACTGAAACTTTTCTTTTGCAGTCGTAAGGGTATCTCCGATGGAAAAAATACCCGGATCAAAAATACCGATGATATCCCCTGCATAGGCTTCCTCTACGATTTTTCGCTCATCTGCCATCATCTGCTGGGGCTGTGAAAGCTTAATCTGCTTCTGTCCCTGGATATGGTACACTTCCATTCCAGCATCAAACTTTCCGGAAACAATACGCATAAAGGCGATACGGTCGCGATGATTTTTGTTCATGTTTGCCTGAATCTTGAACACGAAGGCTGAAAAATCCTCGGAAAAGGGATCGATCATTCCATGATCGGATGGTCTGGCAAGTGGTGAATAGGTCATCTGCAGAAAGTGCTGCAAAAAGGTTTCCACTCCAAAGTTTGTAAGCGCAGATCCGAAGAACACCGGAGAAAGCTCTCCCTTTGTTACCTGATCGATATCAAACTCCGCACTGGCGCCATCCAAAAGCTCAATTTCCTCTAACAGCTGCTCCTTAAATGCACTTCCGATTTCCTCCTCCAGTGCAGGGTCATCAATTCCAATAATCTTCTCGGAGCCTTCCTTTGTTCCCTTTAACGTATCTGCAAATGTCATGACTGACTTCGTATTGCGGTCATATACCCCTTTAAATTCCTTTCCGGAACCAATGGGCCAGTTAATTGGACAAGTAGCGATTCCCAGCTCCTTTTCGATGTCATCCAAAAGCTCAAAGGTATCGTTGGCATCACGATCCATTTTATTGATAAAGGTAAAAATCGGAATATGACGCATGACACATACCTTAAAAAGCTTTCTCGTCTGTGCCTCAACTCCCTTGCTTGCATCAATGACCATGACTGCGGAATCTGCTGCCATAAGGGTACGGTAGGTATCCTCAGAGAAATCCTGATGTCCCGGAGTATCCAGAATGTTAATGCAGTATCCATCATAATTAAACTGAAGTACAGAGGAGGTAACCGAAATACCTCTTTGCTTTTCAATCTCCATCCAGTCGGATACTGCGTGTCTTGCGGTTGCCTTTCCCTTTACGGAACCCGCCAGATTGATTGCTCCGCCATACAGCAGGAATTTTTCGGTCAGGGTAGTCTTTCCTGCATCCGGATGGGAAATAATGGCAAATGTACGTCTCTTCTCTATTTCATTTCTTAAGTTACTCACAAAAATGTCCTCCAAACTAAATAAACAACATTAGTTAGTATATCCCAGATTATTCATTTGTGTCAATTGCCGTAATCACAATATTTTCAGCTGCAATGCCGGTCTTTCTTTTCACGATGTCTTCCACCTGGGCCCGCTTTGCATCCGTCACGTCTCCCATATCTACCACAACGTCGCAGCTGTTTGCACTAATACTTACTACTGCATTGGTAAATCCTTTGGCTTCTAAAAGCATTTCCGCATCCACTTCCTTTTGGGCAATGTCCGTCATTTCCACCATCTGATCCACCGCTGCCTGCTTCTGCTCATCTGTCAGACTGTCATTTTCAATGATCTGTGTAAGCACCTCTCTGTTTTTCGAGCGTACCTGCTCACGGTTTAGCTTTACCTCAGCCGCATAATTGGAATTTGTAAGCGTAAGACTTGTAAGGACCGTCTCTCCCGGATTTAAGTCTTCTTCCTCCGAAATTACCCCCTGCTCTTCCTCTAAGGAAGTGTCTAAAGAAGTATCAAGTGCCACTTCTTCCCCATTCTTTGCCCCGTTATCTGCTGTAGCCACGTTGTCTAATGTAACCTCATTGCCTACTGTAGCCACATCATCAATTTCCTCGAAAATATCATAGGTTGTGTTATCGATCACATAATCCTCCTCCACAACACTTGCATTTGCTTCTTTTGCTACTTCATCTGAATCTGCGTTTGAGCGGTCAAAGCTTATGTATCCTGCAACCGCGATCAAAACCGCAAGCGTAGTAATTACTAATTGATTTTTGTGTACAATTTTCTTCACCTTATGCCTCCGACACTTTCATCTTTACTATTGTTATCTTATGTGCATCCACCGGAAATAATGACATTACAACCTCTAAAATATCATTGGCAACCACCGCATTATCTCCGCCCTCAGCCACAACCACCACGCCCTCCACCTCACAAGTCTGGTTTGTGGAAAAATAGGAGCTGTTTTCTTCCTTTAATGTAATCATGACCTTTACCTTCCCCACTCCTGTCATTTCCGATAGGATTTCGCACAATTCCTTTTCCAGCTCTTTTCGATAGGAATTGGTTTCATTCTCTTCTTCCGGATTTCCATAGGTACCGGTGCTTTTCTTTGTATCTGTAGACGGAAGCGCCACAATAAGGAGAAGAATTCCTATTAATATTACTACGATCCAGTCCTGCTTTTTCATCTGTTTCATTTTTTCAAGGACTCTCATCCCCCCAAAAGATTGTGTAGACATCCTCGCCGTCTCCTTCATATTCTATTTGTCCAAGCTGCTCATACAATTCATTGACCTGATCTAAGGCCACATACCAGTTTTCCTTTGCTACCCATCCGATTACCGGCCGGATGATCACAACAGCAAGCAGTATTCCCACAAAAAACTGAACATATTTCCGATACTCCTCCTTTGGTGTCAGGTAGGATGCCACCATCAAAATAATCATGAAATAGACATATCCTTTTATGAATTCCATCTGTCCCTCCGTCAGGTATAGGTCGTGGTGAAGGTAAGAAGTGCTATATCAATTAGAAACAGAAGCATGGTATCCACCATGATTTTTAAATAAAGCTCACATCCCTTTGCCACCCGAAACACCCCATCCACAATTCTTTTATCCGAAAAGGGCTGTAAAACCGCCGCCAGCACGCGATACAACAGGGTGAATACAAAGATTTTTGCAATGGGAACCATGCAGATCAGCAGGATGAGCAGGATTCCTGCGATACCGACACAGTTTTTTACCAGAATTCCGCAGGAAAAAACCACCTCCTCGGCAAAACGAAAGCCGTTTCCGACCCCAGGCAGTGCGGACAGGGATTTTAAAACCGTATTCTGTGTAATGTGGTCCTGTCCCACAGAAAGCATGGAGCGGACCGCCCCCAGGCCTAATACTGCAGAAAGAGACAGCTTTAACATCAGTTTTATTCCGCTTTCAATCAGATCCGCCAGCTTTGAAAACCGCTCCTCCTCAAACAGATGATCCACCAGACCAATCAGGACATAGATATGTATTCCCGGCAGAAACACCAGCTTCATCAGCCACTCTAAGGCGCAGATCAAGGCAAAGGACAATTCGTAAAACATCCCTGCGCTGGTGGCGTTTCCGGAGATCAGAAGTATGGCGGAATAAGTGGGGATCAATGCCGTAAAAAAGCTGCAGGCACCGGAAACCCCTTCTGTGATCACATCCTTTAGCATCAGAAAGGATGTCAAAAGCCACACCATCATGGAGCCATAAATCACAAGAAAGCTCATTTCCGTTACATAACCTTTTTTTGTTATAAAAAACCGGTTCAAAACGGCAAACAGAACGGAAAACAGCAGCATTTTTAAGAATAGGGGCTTTGCTGCACTGAGCTCATAGAAAAAGACATTCCATAGCCAGGATAAGAAGTCTTTGCCGTTTACCCCGCTCCAGCCGGATACGATCAGTTCCTTTAGAAGGTCTGAGAAGGTCATTCGCCCGGAAAAGGTCTCATTGGTATACTGATCCAGGGAATAAATATCCAGTTCCTGTAAGATTCGATTGATATACTCTTCACTCTCTCCCACGAATCCCTCCTATAAAAACTCATTTAGTATATCCAGAACATATTTCAGTCCGGGAATACTCAATATTAAAATGGATAATTTTGCAAAAATCTCAATTTGTCCGGCAATGGAGGAATGCCCCGCATCCCTGCATATGTTGGAAGAAAATTCCGCAATATAGGTAATTCCGAGAATTTTAAACAGAATTACGATATAGGATTTATCCACAGGAAGATACTTTATTACGTCATTGATAAAGTCCGTTACATAAGAGACCTCCGCAACTACATAAAAGAAAATCAGTACCCCGGCAATCATGCCGATGGCCATGGCATATTCTGCCTTTTCTTTCCTAAGGGGAAGCGCAAGAAACGCTGCCACGATTCCGATTAGTCCAATCTTAACCATATTTCCCTCCTTCTAAAGAGAGAATAAGGTTTCCATAGTGGAAAATAATTCGCCGATATACGGAATAATCCAGAACAGGACTATGATCAACCCTGTCAGACTAAGCAAAAAAGCCTGCTCCTCTCTCCCACTATGCTTTAATACCTGTCCCAAAACAGTAACGATAATTCCAACTGCCGCAATTTTAAAAATAATTGTTACACCCATTTACTTTATGCCCCTTTTTCGATCTAAAGGAATATCAAAAGAAACATACAGCTTCCCAGCATTCCCACCGGTATGTATATTTTTTTCTGCTCTGCAAACCGCCTCTTTTCTTCTTCCAATAATCCGTTTAGTCTTTTTCGTATTTCTTTTGATTTTTCTATGTTTTCTGCCAGATTTTTTCCAAAAAACACATGCCTGCAGGAAAGAATCAGCGACCAGGCTTCCTCGCTCATGTCCCACTCCTTTTTGTACTTTTCACAGACCATCTCCCAGGCCTCCTCCCCGAAGGGAACCTGTTTCCTTTGTAAAAGCATCCCGGTCTCTCTTATGGTCTGCATCAGAACCGGTTCCTTTATGTTTGCCTCTTCCATGTAAATGGTCATATTTACATGATCGATTTCCATTGCATATTCCGTAGCATTCATAAAATCAATCCATATCTGAATCCGTCTGATTGTGGTCATTTTTCGGATGTTCCAGGAGAGCAGGGTCCCCGCTACCCCAGCCAGAAATACCGCACTTCCTACTAATTTCAACATATACGCATCAGCTTCTTATCATACACTTCATAATGCCGGCTTCCATCCCATTCCTTTTTCAAAAGAACGTAACGGCCGATTTTTTCTTCCTTTACCAATTCCTTTGTGCTGCTTTTTTCCCGCAATTCCAGCACATTTTCTGCGTGAATCGTTCCAAGGATTCTGCTCCCCGAATAGATGATCTGAAAGATTGCATCGCACTCCTCTTTTCCTCCCAGTTCGTCCACAGCAATTACCTGGGGTGACATGGTTCGAAGAAGCATCCGCATTCCTTTCATTTTCGGGCAGTCATCCAGCACATCGACTCTCGGTCCCAGATCATTCTGGGGAACTCCCCTGTAACAGGCCGCGATTTCCGAGCGTTCATCTACTACGGACACCTTTAATCCCGGATGCTCTTCATCACCGGTGGAAAGTAGTCGGATAAAATCCCGCAGATAGGTGGTCTTTCCCACTCCGGGCGGAGCAAGAATCAGTGTATTGTAGATGCTGTCCCCATCCCTGATATACGGCAGCAGTTCCTTTGCACAATCCTTTTTTTCATGGGCAATTCGAATATTAATTCCGCTCACATCCACAATGGTGCATATCTCGTTTCCATATGTACCCGTCTTCGTATTCGTCCTTCCTGCAATTCCGACACGGTGTCCCCCCTTTGCTGTAAAGAACCCATTTCTTAAATCCTCCTCCAGACTGTAGATGGAATACCCGGATAAATAATTTAAGGTTTCAAAAATCTGCTTCTGTGTTACTCGATTTAATTTTTTTACCGTATGATTTCCATAGATAAGCTCCACCGGCCACCCCGCCCGAAGCCTGATTTCCTCCAATCCCTCCTCGCCATTCTCCGGCATAAAAGACCGGATTGCTGCCGGAAGCATTTCCTGTACGCCCATACCAAAACCCTCCTGATCAAATAAAAAAGCCATAGACAACTTGGAAATTGCCTATGACTTATTTATATGACTTGTCTTATATTTTATTACTACTTTTCTTAAAATCTTACATGCGGTCCGGAGCGGAGAATCCTAACATATCGATGGAGGTCTCTAAAATCCCTTTGGTGAGCAAGAGAAGTCCGATGTAGGATTTCTGCTTCTTTTCATCTTCCTCGGAAAGGATCTTGGTATCATGGTAAAATGCATTGAAGGCATTGGAAAGCTCATAGATATATGCACAGATCTTATGGGGTGCATTTTCCTCCGTTGCATTTTCTATAACAGTTCCAAATCTTGACAAAACAAGCATCAGAGTTTTCTCATTTGCTTTTTCGGCCGGAAGAATTGCCTCTGCAACATCAAAAACGGATTTCCCCAAAGCCTCATATTTTCCCAAAATGGATTTGATACGAACGATGGTATAAAGAATGTACGGTCCTGTATTTCCTTCAAAGGAGGTAAACCGGTCGATATCAAAAATGTAATCCTTGCTTGCCTGATTGGAAAGATCTCCATACTTTAAAGCTGCAAGTGCAATCTTCTTTGCCGTTTCCTTCGCCTCTTCCTCAGACATTTCTAAGTTTTCTTTTTCCTTCTGGTTCTCACGGATCTTTTTTAGCATCTCCTGATTAATTTCATCCACGAGATACTCCAGACGCATGACTCCACCGTCACGGGTCTTAAATGGTCCGCCGTCCTTGCCATTCATGGTGCCGAAGCCAATGTGGCGAAGATCCATATCCTTATTTACAAGCCCCGTCTTTTTTGCACAGCGGAATACCTGGGTAAAATGCATACTCTGTCTTGCATCGGTAAGATAGACAATACTGTCCGGATTGTAATCCTTCATACGCCACACGATGGTTGCAAGGTCTGTTGTACTATATAAAGCAGAGCCATCGGACTTTAAGATAATACATGGCGGAATTTCTTTCGCATCGGTTTCTTCTGTTACATCAACCACCAGTGCTCCATCACTATAGTAAGCATATCCCTTATCCTTCATCATCTGGACCATTTCAGGAATGTATGGCTGGGCATCAGACTCCCCTTTCCATAGATCAAAGGATACATTCAGATTATCATAATTTTTCTTAAGATCCGTAACGGATACATCCAAAATATGGGAAAGGATTGCGCGGTATCCCCGTCTTCCCTGCTGAAGCTCGTTGGTAGCCTGAAGGGCTTTTGCATGGAAAGAGGCAGCGCTCTCTGTCAGATTGCCCTGTGCATCCTTTTCCTTTGCTTTTTTGCTTGCCGTGGGATAGATATCCTCAAGCTCTGAGATGGTAAAGGGAGCCTCCTTCGGATATTCTCCTTCATAAGACTCATCAAAATATACCAGATCCGGCTTTCTGACGCGAAGCTCCTCGATGATCAGTCCCATCTGAAGCCCCCAGTCTCCTAAGTGCACATCGCCAATCACGTTGTTTCCCATGAATCGATACATGCGTTTGATACTCTCGCCAATAACAGCGGAACGAAGATGTCCAACATGAAGGGGCTTTGCAACGTTGGCTCCGCCGTAGTCCACAATGATGGTCTTTGGATTTTCGACCTTCTTACATCCAAATCTTCCATCATCCTCCTGCATCCGGTTCATATAATCCGCCAGATACTCCGGCGAAACGGTCATGTTCAAAAATCCCGGCTTTACAGACTCCACCGATAAGAACAATGGATTGTTCTGCAGCGCTTCTGCAATTTTGTCACTGATCATAAACGGTGCGCACTTATACTCCTTTGCGGCAGACATTGCGCCATTGCACTGAAATTCGCAAAGATCCGGACGGTTGGAAAGTGTGACCTTTCCATATTTCTCATCGTAACCTGCATCTACAAATGCTTTTGTTACTTCCTCCGTTATCTGATCCATTAATTTTTCCATCATTTCATTCCGCCTTTCTATGAGTACGAAAAAATTTTTTAATCCCTTTTCGGAATTGTGTTCCTGAATGAATTTGCATATTTGAATCAGAACCCACTCTCGTTTGTAAAAAGCGTAACGGTACTAAATTCGCAATAAATTGCTCATTAAGTGCCGACGCTTTTTAAACGTTCGGATTCAAATAGCAAAATTCATTCTCAGGAACACTTTTCCGAAATGGGATATTTTTTATGTACTTTCCAATGAATTTGCATATTCGAATTCGAACCCACTTTCCTTTGTAAAAAGCGTAGCGGCACTAAATTCGCAATGAATTGCTCATTAAGTGCCGACGCTTTTTAAACGTTCGGATTCGAATAGCATAATTCATTTTTTGAAGCACACAAAAAAGAAAATTAACTTTATTGTTTCCAAAGTACATCCTTGTACTTGTTTAATACATTAAGTAAAATGCTTCCTAATACACAGATGGATATTACTTCTCCGATTCCAACGGTGAGTGCAAAAAATGGGATGGAGAAGTCGATTCCGTTATAAATAAAGGTCAATTGATAGGCATATCGCAGCACCACCGGAATAATGACCATATTGGATATTACCGGCGGAAGCGTACATAAAAACTTATGCTTTCTGAAAAGATAAGTTCCTACCGCTCCGATTAAGGTTGCCAGACTTCCGAATACAATGTCGAAAATGGATGCCCCTGTTAAAAGATTTGCCAGAAGACAGCCAATCCAAAGTCCGGGAATCGCAGCAGGTGTAAAGAAGGGCAGAATACAAAGCGCCTCCGATATACGCACCTGAATATTTCCGCTTGCTAAGTTGAAGGCTGCAATAAACATGGTAAGCACAACATAAATTGCCGCAATGACTGCCGCCTGGGTGACAAATAATACCTTTTTGTTTCTCATATTTAATTTTCTCCTTTAGTTTTGTTTTTCGTCAGGAAGGTCTCGAACTGACGTATTGCATGACTTTGCTAGTGTAGCAGAGATTTTCGGAAAAATCAAGATATAGGGACGTTCAATATCCGTTTGTAGATCTCGTAGCAGAGCATCGCTTCTTTCTCCTCCAGTTCTTCCCCTGCGAAGGCTGCTTTCTTTACGATACTCATATACTGCGACCATTCCTCCGAACCAAACTCTGAAAAATATTCTTTCAGAAGACGTTCATACTGCGAATCCTTTATATTTCCTCCCACGTTTACCCTTCGTTTTAGTTTCTTAAAGATTCTCCGATTGATTCGCTTCACTGCTTTTCGGTATTTTTTTCTGCGCAGGTCACGGTTCAACCGTTCATGATACATTTGAATCTGTCTGCGAACCAGTGCAATTCCGCCTCCTGCCAAACCGGCTATACCGATGAAAAGACATCCAAGCTTTAACACCGTTCTTACTATTCTGTTTTCCCATCCGGACAGGTTTTGATTTTCAGCGGATGGTCCCTGCCCTCCGCTTTCCGTTGTCTGAATACCACCCAAGCTTCCTTCCGTCTCTTCTTCGGCATTTTCCTGTGTATCCACTTCTGTCTCTGCCTCCGATTCGATTTCAGTTTCTAAGTTCTGTGCTTCTGTTGTCTCGGATTCCTGTGTATCTGCTTCCTCGGACTTCTCCGTATCCTGAGTCTGGCTGTTCCTTTCGCTTTCCTCCCGTTCCTCTGCGAGCTCCTTGTCCGTCGGAAGTGCTGCATTCGCCTGGGAATATCCTGCAGTCATTTCGATTGGAACCCAGCCGATATTTTCCAGATAGATTTCGGTCCATGCGTGGGCATTGCGATCCAGAACTACAGCGGAATATGTTCCGTCTTCATTGCCTTCAAATGCTCTGGATTTTACTACGTATCCTGCCGCGTATCTCGCCGGAATTCCAAGTTCCCGCAGAATCAGGGTTCCCGCTGAGGCAAAATGCATGCAGTACCCCTTTTTCCCACTTGACAGAAAGTATTCTACCGAATCGGTTCCGTCTGAAATATCATCCAAATTCCAGCTATAGGTATAATTGCTGCATAAATAATCCGACACCCCAGAGGCGATAACAAGCCTAAGCATATTCGTTTTCCTTCTGTCAAGAGAATCCCAGGTGCTTTGCGAAATTGAACTTACATATTCCCCGGACACATATTCCTCAGACGAAACCTGTTCATTGGTATTTCGATAGGTGTCGGATGCGAAGGTGCCGTACCAATCCCAGTTGCTATCGTAAGAAGCATCTGCATCATACGCTGTCAAAAGTGTATTGGCAGCATTAATGGCGTCATTTACATTGACTCCGCTTACGTTTGCCACCTGCGCCATCCAAGATTTTTTTATTTTATTATCGCCCTCTATCCTTAAATCTGCCATATCCGTCAGATCCGAAAAATACGGGACAAGTGCGTTGGATTGCATAGGATTTTTATAGGAGATAGCATAGTTTGCGGGCCGTGCATACAAAAGCATATCACTAAATTCATGCGCGGCTTCGTTCCACAGCAGATTTTCCATCTGCGTTTCATCGATACCTGCTGCCTGACAGGCATTTGAAAAACTGCTGTCATCCTCCGTCCAGCTTCCGTTATCGTATGAGGTTCCGGTAAATGCCTTCAGATACAGATTTCCGTTTATCTTTGTGTCCGCAGTTATTGTCAGTATCTCTTTGTCGGAATACTCCGGCTTCCTATTGGAAACATGTTCCCGGTTGGTCCAAAGATCCGAAATGTGCAGATTGGTAATCTGCGTCTCAAGCTGTTTCTGAAATGCCTTATATTTCGAAGCCTTCAATATCAGATGCTCCGCAGGAACCTTTAGTGTAAAAACAGATAATCCAAACAACAGTCCCCACACAAAAACCGCTGCCCCCTTTACCTTCCAGGAGCCGCCTTTTCCCACGGAAAAAAGGATAAATGAGGCAGAAAAAACAAACAGACTTTTCACATCCGGAATCCGTCCTATCCAAAGCTCTGCGCAAAAAACCGCGCAGGGCAGCAAAAGTACAAATGCCCTCACCCCGGAAAGCTGCACCAAAAGGTACTGCACAAGAATCGCTATCAGAAAGCAGAAAACAAAGGCCATTGCTACATACTGCTCTTTTCCCGGTGGAATTTCTATGCTTTTTTTGTAATAGATGCCATAGATATTCACATAGTTCTTTACCAGCGCCAACAGGCCGTCTTCCAGATCCAACCGGCGATTCAGATAATAGGCATAAAAGAGCTTCTGTCCGAAATAAACAATTCCCCCCACAATAAGCCATCGAAGAATCCATCCAAAAGGCTTTTTCCAATTTTGGGTTATATAGGGAAGCAGCACTTCAAAAACAAAAATCAACAGGGCAAGCAGCATTCCCATAATCAGAAGCTGCGGAGCCGATACCCCTTCTATGGGGAATACCAAAAGCCCCATCAGAACTGCGGAAAGCAAAAAAAGTGCCCAGACAGCATAGGACCACATTGCAGATTTTACCAATGTCCAAAAACTATATAACGTTTTATCCTGTTCTGCGCGTTCAAAAACCACGCTGTTTCTTTGCTTCATTTCCATCTCTCTTATATCCGCTATTTAAGCAATAACTCCATTTGTTCCTTTTCATTACTAATTACCGGGGTTTTACCTAGCACCGGAGTTCCGTCCTCCGTTACTGTAAGCTCATACAAATACAATTCGCCCCTGTATTTTCTGCGGTATTCTTCCATCAGCTCCAGATTTCCGGAAAAATCCACATCCTGCATAAAGGTGGTTAAAAACAGATAGTAGCTTTCTTCGTCGTCCACTCTGGTCCGTATCAGATCCTTATGCGCGGCGGAATTCCATACTGCAAAATGCGGACACCCGGCATCCATCAGGGAGAAGGATATGCTTGCAATCATTCCGAGCTGTTTTTTCCAGTTTTCCTGACATGGTTTTAGGAAAAACACAACCGGACAGGCTTTTGGCAGACTGTTTTCCTTCACCATCAGCTCATCCGATTTTGCCGACAATTTCCAGTGGACCTTCTGCAGACGATCCCCGTTTCGAAATTGCCGGACATCAAAGGTCTCGCTGGGGTCATATCCGGGTCTCAAATCGTCAAAGGTATCCGCATCCCCAAAGAAATTCCTGACACGCTCTCCTAACACCACCGGGATTGCAGAAGGCTCCGGCAGAATCAGCGCATGCTCCTCGGCAACCCCTTTTTTCGTAAAATAGAACAGTCCGGTAAGGTCATAGATTCGAATCCGGCTAATAGAGAACACATAATTACCCGGCTCACGGATTGTCACACGGCAATCCCTTCTTACAGGCTGGTTTTTCCCTTGTTTTATAACAAGGCGCACCTTCTTTCGTCTTTTGTCGGAGCATTCTCCATAGCGCACCGTCACCCGCACTTTTGTAAAAGGCATTGCAAAATGATTGTGAATCAATACCTGAACATAGAAGGGTCTGTGACTGCCCGCAATACGAATAGGGATGCGGATATCACCTGCAATTTTCCTACAGAGAAGAAGCAGATAAACAAAAGCGCACACCAAAAGCACCGCCCCGGAA
Organism: uncultured Agathobacter sp.; assembly: GCA_945910395.1. Classification (GTDB taxonomy): domain Bacteria; phylum Bacillota; class Clostridia; order Lachnospirales; family Lachnospiraceae; genus Roseburia. The sequence goes on from CAMDYX010000068.1 coordinate 13,642, forward strand.
AAACCAAGCAGTGCAAATGCTGTGCTCTCATATATGATTGACATATAAATGATCAAAAGCACCAGAATTAGTGCCCGAATAAAGCTACTCACGGTAATCTGCCCTCTCCATATAGGAGGCCGGCTGCCTGATATTTTTTAGAATTTCCTCAAGCACAGCCTCTTCCGTCACCCGCGTAACTCTCGCTTTGGTATTTAACACAATGCGATGCTTTGCAACATCAAGAAAGATTTCCTCTACATCCTCCGGCACAACATATGCTCGTCCCTGCAAAAATGCCCATGCCTTTGCCATTTTCGTACATGCAATCGTGCCCCTTGGACTGACTCCAAGCTCGATGTATGGATTCTCTCTGGTGGCCTGCATCAGCTTCGCAATATAGGCATAGATATGATCATGCATATATATTGCTTCCACTTTTTCCTTTAAAGCAACAAACTCCTCCGCTCTAATGATTGCATGGATCTGTGCCATTGTAACACCATTCGTTTTTCCCTTTGCAATGGCAACCTCACTTTTTAGATCCGGGTATCCCATGCTCATACAGATCATAAAACGATCTAACTGGGATTCCGGCAAAAGCTGGGTTCCCGCGCTGCCCTTCGGATTCTGTGTAGCAATTACCACAAAGGGCTCCGGGACTCTCCGGCTTGTACCATCTACCGTCACAATTCCTTCTTCCATAACCTCAAGAAGCGCCGATTGCGTCTTAGGAGAGGTACGATTAATTTCATCTGCAAGGAAAAGATTGCACATAATTGCTCCCTGATAATAGGAAAATGTCCCCGTCTCCTTCTTGTACATGTTAAATCCGAGAATGTCGGCAGGCATCACATCCGGGGTAAACTGCACCCGGTGGTTTTTTAAATCCATCGCCTTAGAAAAAGCCATGGCGAGCGTTGTCTTTCCCACGCCCGGAACATCCTCAATCAGAAGGTGTCCTCCTGCCAGAATTGCCGCAAACGCCTTCTTTACGCACTCGTCTTTTCCGGTAACAATCTTTTTTACCTCTTCTATTACTGATAACGCTTTCTGATATTCCGTATTCATAAAACCCTCTCTGCGCAGGGACGTTCCTTTTGCCACGACCAGCAACCTTTGGCTTTTTGCTTTTGGCAAAGAAAAAGAACTCCCTATATAAATATTTTATCAATTTCTATTATATACTTTTTTTGCCCACCTGTATAGAACAGTTCATTTGGTCCAAAAATTATGAAAAGCATCTATATCAGTTTTACTTTTCTTCCTATATTCCTAATTCCTTATGAAAATATTTCAATGGCGAAAAACCATATCTTCTATCAAATTCCCTTTTATGTAATAGTTTTATACCCTTCATATGTTCCACATATTCTTCAACATAATCCAAGGCTTCTTTCTTAATTCGTTCTAGGTTCACCATTGTCTCATTGAATTCATCCTTATCAATAATAGCATCTGTCGAATCAATATACTCGGTCTTTGCGATAATAACTATCTTACTGTAATCCAGTCCTGATTTGTGTACTTTAGATCTTGCCGTAGTTGTAAAACGAAATGCATATGGATGATTAATTTCCGTTCTATATGGAATACATATAAAGTAATCATAATGTGTCTGGAACAATAAGCAATTATAGGATCTCTGCTTTTTCTTCAGAATTTCTTTGTACGGCGGATTCGGATATGCATTATAGAAATCATCCGTCAACTTAAGAATTTGATAAT
>CAMDYX010000069.1 GCA_945910395.1 uncultured Agathobacter sp.
TTGAATCAGAACGTTTAAAAAGCGTCGGCACTTAATGAGCAATTTATTGCGAATATAGTACCGCTACGCTTTTTACAAACGCAAGTGGGTTCTGATTCAAATATGCAAATTCATTTAGGAGCACATATTCGAAATGAAAAATTATACTATTCCGAAATAACTTCGATAAATTTTCCCACCTCCGCCCAGGCACGCTTGGATTCCGGAAGATTTAAATATGCCATCTGGAATACATGAAACATTCCCTCATAGATGCTAAGTCTTACCTTGATTCCCTGCTGTCTTGCTTTTGCAGCTGCGTCCACAGAATCACTTAAAAGCATCTCTGTGGAACCCACCTGAATCAGCATGGGCGGAAAGCCTCTGAAATCTCCAAACAGCGGAGAAATATAGGGGTCCATGGGATCATGGTCTCCCGGATATTCGCATAAATAAATCAGACTCTCTTTTGTATTACCAAAAAGAGGGTCTTTTTCATAATTGGTTTCGTAGGATTCACCGCTGGCGGTTACATCGGTCCAGGGGGACATTGCGACAACTCCGGCAGGAAGCGGCATTCCATGGTCCCTCAGATACATGACAAGGGCCATGGCAAGTCCCCCACCGGCGGAATCTCCCGCCACAATGATCTGATTTCCAAACCAGCCCCGGTCCAAAAGCCACTGATACGATGCTACTGCATCCTCCAGTGCCGCCGGAAACAAATACTCCGGTGCAACACGATAATCCGGAGTAAGCACCGACATTCCATGGCTCACCTCATTATACAGACCAGCGAACACATAATAGGCATTTCGAACTGCTCCCATATATCCGCCGCCGTGCAGCTGTAAAATGATTTTTTCCATGTTCGGATTTTCCTTTGATGCCAGAAGCTTCATGGAAAAATTTTCCATATCAATATGGGTCATGGTAAAGCAATCCGGCACCTTCCAGGCGGGCTCAACCATGCGCTTTCTTAGCTCGCCGCTTTTGATTTTCTTTCCGATTGCAAGATCATTGGTAAGATGCGACATCAGCTCACTTACCACTCTGCCCTGCACGCTGACGGATGACTCATCTTTTTGCGATTTCGCTTCTGAAATATCCGTGTCTATTGTATTTTCAACTCCCGATGCTTCCTTCGACGCATCAATTCGGCGTGCAATCCAATGTCCGATCATATATAAAATCTCCGTTTCAACTCATTTCGTGCTCTCTGATCACCCAGAATGAGAGTTCCCAAAAATAGAAAGGCCGATGCTGCAAGGGCGATGAATACCAGCGGGGCGAATGAAATAATACCGATAAAGAACAGGATTACCGGGATCAGACTAAACAATATGGAAAGAATCTGAATCATCATGTAGCTCTGCCAGTTTCTCCGGTTTACAATCATAAGAATCACAATTCCAAGATCCAGCAACAGAATTGCGGATGGGAAAACAAAATTTAAGGCCCAGCCATGATATCCCGTCAGGTAATCGATTCCTAGAAGCAGCACAATTGCAACGATAAGAAGGCTGATGGTTTTTATCTGATAACCGGACTTTCCGAGAATTGCAAAACGAAGAATCACATTGACGTAGATCAGAGCCAGTGCGACCACAAAGCTCCACAGGAAATCCGGATTTATCCAGAAATTAATCCCGATAACAATCGCAATTGTCACAATGGATAAGAAAAGTACCAGATTTTCAAGGAAATGAAATTTCCGAAAGATAATTCTTGCATCCGGATACATTGCCTCCTTCTGGGAATGGTCCGGGTCAAGCACCCAATGGCAAAACGGGCACTTATCCGTCGGATCTAATATTTCAACTCCACAGTTTTTACATCTACTCATAATATACCCCGTTCGTTTCGATCTGTATGTCTACGCCATCCTGCGCAATTTTTTTAAAGAAGGTTCTCTGAAGCGAATTATCTGAAAAAATGGAACTAAAGGTAAATACCAGAGTATCGCCGTAGGAACAGATTGTTCCCTTCAGATTCTGTCCCTTGGACATTGCTATAAATGCATGAAACATCTTGATATATGGGCGGTAGGCCTCTTCCACCTGAATGTTTCCGATATTGGTTACGGTGGTGGTGTTTGCTAAGGCATTTCTCGTATAAACCAGCCTCATAGCAAAAAGCTTAAGAGGAAGCGGCACAATTCGAAGTCCCACATTCATCTGGTTGGATACGCTGTAGGAAAACAAATCCTCCAAATGCTCTTTGTTAATCTGGCCCCGGAGGCTGTTCTTGATCAGCTCCAACACCTCCTCAAAGGTATACTCTTCCTTTTCCACCCGAAATTCCGCGGAAACCATCACAAAGAAATTTTTTGTCGTCACAGAATCAAAGTAGGGTCGCAAATTTACAGGGACCGCAATCCGGATGGGATTCTTCGCTGGCATTTTGTGAAGACATTCCACATAGGTGCTCCAGGCAAAAAGTCCCACCAGATATTCATTGATGGACACCCCGTACCTATGGGAGACTTCCTTAAGCTGCGACACAGGCATCAGCCCATGAATCAGACCGAACTCCCCATTTGCCAGCTTTTCCTTTTTAATGAGGTATGCCTTTTCCTTGTTAAAGCCGCTAGGCTTACTTTTCTTATAATTTTTTACAAAGCTGTCCTCCCGGTTTAGGGAGGTATCCTGGCTTAGGCTGTCTCCTGTCTCCCCTTTCAGCTTTGGGTGAACCAGACGAAGGTACTGGTAGGCAAGCTCCCGCAGAAAATTGATTCCCCCCATGCCATCGGTAAGTACATGAAATACCTCCAGATTAATTCTGCAGTTATAATAGGTCACACGAAACAGGTAGCTTCTGTTATGATTCGCCTGAATAAACCGGCAGGGGAAATTGGTTTCCTCCATGACCTTTGGGGCAGGCTTTCCATTTTCCTCAAAGTATAACCAAAATACGCCCTTTCGCAGCCGGACATTAAAACCGTCAAATTTGGGAAGAACAATATCCAACGCTTCCTGCAGCTTTCCGGGATCAATCTTCTCCGTAAGCGTTACGCTGATTCGATAGACATTTGTCATGTTCTCTCCGGCAATGGCCGGAAAAATATTCGCCGTGTTATCCAGTTTGTCCCACCGGATTTTTCGCCGGGTAGAAGAAAGACTCTTTTCCTTCTTACTCTTTTCGTTTTTCATACAAAAAAATTCCTCCGGGGTTTACCTGCCCCTACCACTTCTTATATGGGCAATGGCCCACAATTGCTGCCGCGCGAAGCTCCACGTAGCATCCACAGGCTCCGCAGGTTCCTGCATTCAAACGGTCACATTCCTTGCAGACAGAAAGCCTTGCTTCATACTCAGTCTCCTCCACGCGGTCAGAGAGCTTTATGGCAGCTTTGTACTTTTCAATCATTTTTGCATCTGCCTCGGCCATTTCCCGAAGCAGACACTTTTTACAGATTTTTCGTGTGTTGACGTCTTCCATAAATTGTTCCGCCAAGAATTACTTCTTTAATCGCAGCAGGACTACGGAATTTTTTGGAAGTGTTGCCCGGATGCCGTCTTCTGTTTCCTGATAGTCTGTAAATTCCTGCTCCACAACCGTCTGTGGCTGCTCAAAGGTATTATAGGAATGAACATCCTCATGGGCAACCACACGGGCTTCACATACACTATAGCCTTTTTCCACAAGACGAATGTCCAGCGCCTCGCTCTCTTCCATGGAGAGGTTGTTTACGGTAATGGTAATCACGCCATCTGCGCCCTTAGAAACAGATTCCGTAACCTTTGGCACCTTCCACTCACCCACGCCGATTTCCTCAACACCGGTCACTGCAGACTCTAACAGATCTGCATCCTGATGATAACGGTACATATGCATGACATGATAGGTCGGCGTTTTTACCATCTTATCCCCTTCCGTAAGAAGAACAGACTGGATGACGTTGACCATCTGTGCAAGAGCCGCCATCTTGACACGGTCACAGTGCTTATTGAAAATGTTTAAGGTAATGCCGGCTACCAGAGCGTCTCTTACCGTATTCTGCTGATATAAGAAGCCCGGATTCGTTCCCGGCTCACAGGTGTACCATGCACCCCACTCATCTACGGACATCCCGATTTTCTTGTCCGGATCATACTGGTCCATAATTGCAGCATGGCGGGCTACCAGCTCATCCATATATAGCGCTTTCTTTAAGGTCTTGTACCATACCTCTTCGTTGAAATCTGTGGCACTTCCCTTGATTTCCCAGCCTTCCGGATGCACATAGTAATGCAGGGAAAGATAATCCATAAATCCGTGGGCATGCTCTCCATGATCAAAGATTGTCTTAAGTACACGCTCTGTCCAATAGTAGTCTGCCACATTTGCGCCACAGCATACCTTTTTGATCGGATTCTTTGGGTCGTAATTTCTTACGTAGGTCTGGTATCTGCGGTACTCATTTCCGTAGTGCTCCGGTGTCATGTTTCCGCCGCAGCCCCAGTTCTCGTTTCCCACACCGAAATACTCCACAGTCCAAGGCTCCGGATGTCCGTTTTTAGCACGCAGATCCGCCATTGGGGATACTCCGTTAAAGGTCATGTACTCCACCCACTCTGACATTTCTGCCACGGTTCCGCTTCCCAGATTGCCATTGATATACTTCTTGCATCCAAGCTGACGGCACAGCTCCATAAACTCATGGGTTCCGAAGCTGTTATCTTCCACAACACCGCCCCAGTGGGTATTGATCATTTTCTTTCTATTCTCCTTCGGTCCGATACCATCCTTCCAATGGTATTCATCCGCAAAGCACCCTCCCGGCCAGCGGAGCATGGGAACCTTCAGCTCCTTTAAGGCCTCCACCACATCATTTCGCATTCCGTTTGTATTCGGGATATCAGAATTTTCCCCCACGAAAATTCCTTCATAAATTCCCCTTCCAAGATGCTCGGAAAAATGTCCGTAGATCTCCGGCTCAATATGTCCAAACACCTTATCCTCATTAATTACCAACTTTGCCATACTAATATCTCCTTCTCTGACTGATTTTTTCCATAGATAGGAATATCATATCATATTTTTCGGAAATGCAATATGCTTTCATGAAATTAAATCACCCCTTTTCGAAAAAGTGTTCCTGAATGGAAGTTGCATGAGTGGGTTCTGCTTCAGGCTTGATCGATAAACTGTATCATGTCACCGGTTGATTCGTAAACTGTACTTTTCGCCGGTCGATTAGCAAATTGTATTATTTCGCAGGTTTATTTTCTTCCTGTACCTAAAATCTTTGAAAAAAACGGCATTTTAAGCGTTTTTTATAGTCAATTGTATTATTTCGGCAGATACATTTTAGCCTGTACCTAAGAAATTGAAAATATTAGGTATACAGCGAAGTCCACTCTTCAAAATAATACAATTCGCTTGAAAAAGCCGCATTTCGAAGCTGTTTTTCAAGATTTTTAGGTATATGGTGACTTTTACACCTCAAATCTTTCCAAATTCCATAATTCTGATTCAGGTATGCCTCAAATCAACCTGCGCACCACTTTTCCAAATATCCCATTTGAGAATTGAGGGGCTGAATGAATTTTGCTATTTGAATCAGAACGTTTAAAAAGCGTCGGCACTTAATGAGCAAGTACTTGCGAATTTAGTACCGTTACGCTTTTTACAAACGAGAGTGGGTTCTGATTCAAATATGCAAATTCATTCGGGAGCACACTTCTGCAATGAGACCAAAATAAAAGGACCGGCATATGGCATATACCATACATCGATCCCTTTCATTTATAAAAATCATACTCCCCATGATTTTTATATCCAAGCTGGTCATACCAGCAACAGTTTCCCGTTGGATATAAGGTACCATATTTTTGCAAATAAGTCAACTAAAAATAGCCTTTTTATTGACTTTTGTCATTTGCTAATGTACTATAAATCGTGTGGTATGTGGTCTTACCAATACCAGAAAGGAGTCCCTATGCAATTCAAAAAATTATCTGCTCCATCGCTAAAAGAGCTTTTTGTTGAGGAGATTGAAAGCAAAATCTTATCCGGAGAGCTTGCCATTGGTGAAAAGCTTCCCAGCGAACGGGAGCTTGCAGCTTCCATGCAGGTCAGCCGTGCTGTCATCAATGCCGGAATCATCGAGTTAGAACAAAAAGGCTTTCTGGTAATCCAGCCCCGCATCGGAAATTTTGTAGCAGATTACAGAAAAAACGGTTCCTTAAATACCCTGGTTTCCATCATGCGATACAATGGCGGAGCCCTTGCCAACGAGGAGGTGCGTTCCATACTCGAGCTTCGAATCGTCCTTGTAAATCTTGCAGCTTCCCTGGCCGTTGACCGTGCAGCAGATGAAGAATTTGCCTCGTTACATTCCATTTTGGAAGCAGCAAAAAAATGCACTACACCGGAGCAGCTTACCGAGGAAACCTTCCACTTTTATCACGAATTAGGTGTCATCAGCGGAAACTCCCTGCTTCCTCTTTTGTTCAATTCCTTCAAGGAGCTCGTCTGCACACTTTGGCTTCGATACATTTTGAATTATGGAATGGACGCATTAAACCATACCACAGAAGAATTCTATAAGCTCCTTGTCACCAGAGACAAGGAAGCCGCAACCTCTTATGTGGAAGCAGCCACGCAAAATGCAATCGATGGAACCAAAGCAATTTATATTTAAATAGAGCTCCACAAAGCACCCACACATAAAGAACCTGCATATTCCATTCCGAACACGCAGGTTCTTTATGTGGTTCCCCATCTATAGGAACTCGATTTAAAAAATTCCATTTCGGAATTGCCAAAAATGCCTTATGTTTCACCTGATTAGCAAATTGTATCATTTCGCCGCCTGATTTTCTTCCCATACCTAAAATCTTTGAAAAAAAACGCATTTTAAGCGCTTTTTACAGTCAATTGTATTATTTCGGCAGATACATTTTAGCCTGTACCTAAGAAATTGCAAATATCTAGGTATACAGCGAAATCCACTCTTCAAAATAATACAATTCAAGCGAAAAAGCCGCATTTTGAAGCTATTTATCAAGATTTTTAGGTATACGATGACTTTTACACCTCAAATCTTTCCAAATTCCATAATTCTTAGCAACACTTTTCCGTAATGGGATTTTAAAAACTAATCCAGCTTTCCATATACTTCCATGGGAACATAGGCCTTAATTGCAATTCCCTCCGGAACATACTCTTCAGAAATCAATTCTCCCTGTTTTCGAATCATCTGAATATCTCCTGCCTTCGCATATGGAATAATGCGCTCAATATAAATTTTGTTCTCACGAAGAAGCTTCTCCAGCAAGGACTTAATTTCCTCCAGTCCTTCACCTTTTGCCGCCGAAATGTTCATAACATAATCGGCACGAAAATCAAAAAGCGGTTCTGCGTCCTTACGCAGATCCTGCTTATTAAACAGCGTAACAATCGTCTTATCCTTTACGCCAAGATCATCCAGCGTCTCGTAGGTAATGTGCATCTGTTTGTCGTACTGGGGATTGGATGCATCCACCACATGAAAAATATAATCTGCGTACTTTGCCTCTTCCAAAGTACTCTTAAAGGCCTCAATCAGATGATGGGGCAGCTTTCGAATAAAACCCACCGTATCCGTAAGAAGCACCTGCTGTTTTCCGGACAGCTCCAGCATTCTGGTGGTTGGGTCAAGTGTAGCAAAGAGCTTATCCTCTTCCAACACCTTTGCATCCGTCAAATGATTTAACAGCGTAGACTTTCCTGCATTGGTGTAGCCTACAATGGCAACTACCGGTATCCGGCTCCGATTCCTCCTTGCACGATTTACCTCGCGATGCTGTTCGACCTCCTTCAACTCCCTTCGAAGCTGTGCAATCCGGTCGTTGATCAAACGCCTGTCCATTTCCAGCTTTTTTTCTCCGGGTCCCCTTGTCCCGATTCCGCCACCCAGTCGTGACATGCTTCTTCCTAATCCTGCCAATCGGCTCAGCCGATAGCGAAGCTGTGCCAGCTCAACCTGAATTTTTCCCTCGCTGGTTGTGGCATGTGCCGCAAAGATATCAAGGATGATCAGTGTCCGGTCCATGATCTTTGTGTTTAACAGCTCTTCCAGATTCTTAAGCTGTGCCGGAGAAAGCTCATCGTCACACACGATTCCTGTGGCATCATATTCTACGATCATCTCCGCCAGCTCCTGCACCTTTCCGGTTCCGATATAATAGCCCGGATGGATGCGCTCTCTCTTTTGAATCATGGTTCCCACAACGGTTGCCCCCACTGTCTTCACAAGCTCAGCAAGCTCCTCTATGGAATCCTCTGCGTCATCCCCATCCTGTTCACTGATTCCAACCAGAATGACCCGCTCTTCAATTTCTTCGATTTCTATTGTTTCTGCCATACGATTTTCTTCTACCTTGTTTCTAAAAATACCATCTCTCGCTGTGCTTCTTCATCCTCCGGACAATATTCCAGATACTGTCTGAGAGTTTCTCTTGCCATGGAAAAATTACCCATATTCTCATAGGCAATGGACATATCCCTCAAAATCTGAGACTTGTTCATCACATTTTCCTGTTCAAGAGCAGCCTCAAAATAGTCAAGGGCCACGCTGTAATTTTTGCTTTTCATCTGGCGTTCACCCATCTCACAAAGCTCCTTCGCATCTGCAATTCCACTATCCAGATACATTTGATAATAGATGTCCGCGTTTGCCTCATCCCCTGCTGTCTCATAGGCAAGGGCAAGATAGTAAACTGCCTGTTTACTTTCCTTTTCCACCGCCTCCTTCAGATACGTAATTGCGCTGGAGGTGTCTGAAAGAAGCAGATAAATTCTGCCCTTCTCCATCTTGTCGTAGGCTTTATCCCCTCGTATCTCAAGAGCCCGGTTCAAATATGCCTGTCCTTGTCCCATCAGGTCATTTTCCGAAAGCGCATTGTAAATTCCAATATATAATTCATAATTATTTTTATCCTTTTCCACTGCTGCTTCAAAGTCCAGGATGGCATCATCCGTAAGTCCCAGCTTCATTTTCAGGCAACCTCTTAAATAATAAGCGTCAGCAGCACCGTTATAGTCCACGATTGCATCATAGGCTTTGCAGGCTTCTTCTAACTGTCCGCTCATATAGAGTGCTTCCGCCTTATAGTAGCATAAATCAATCTCCCGGGCACTTACTCTTCCTCTTGACTGATTCAGGGCACTTTGAAAAGCCACCGCTGCATCATCGTATTTTCCCTCTGCCATACAATCCAGACCATACTGGAAAAAAGCATCCTGCTGTGTGGATGCATCGCTTGTACATCCGGTTACAGCAGATGCAGCTATACAGATTCCAAGAATATACAGCCACTTTTTTATCTTCCCAAATCTTTTCATAAAAAGCTTTCTCCTAATTATTATCTATAATACTATAACATTTCATGCACGCTGGTTCAAGAAGGGCATAAAAAATCCCAAGCCTCATCGGCTTGGGATTTTTTGAGAAGGAAACTTATAAGATATTTCTTCTTATCGACATTAATTTAATTTCCAGATATCGTTGTTGTACTGCTCGATAGTACGATCGGATGAGAAGAAGCCTGCTTTTGAAATATTCACAAGCATCATCTTTGCCCAGTGCTTACGATCCTCGAAGGCACTGTAGATGTCTTCCTTTGCTGCAACATACTCCTTGAAATCCGGGAATGTCATGAACCAGTCTTTGTTTAACAGCTCATTATAGAGACGCTCCAGATTCTCCTTATTTCCAACAGCCAGCATCTCATCGGATACGATAAAGTCAACAGCCTTCTTTAAATCCTCATCTGCTTCATAGTAGCTTCTTGAGTTGTAATCCCCTCTTGCATAACGATCGATAACGGTCTGTGAATCCTCACCAAATGAGAAGATATTATCCTCGCCAACAAGCTCAGCGATTTCAACGTTAGCACCATCTCTGGTTCCAAGGGTAACTGCACCGTTTAACATGAATTTCATGTTAGAGGTACCGGATGCCTCCTTGGATGCGAGGGAAATCTGCTCTGAAATATCACAGGCAGGAATCAGCTTCTCAGCAAGTGTTACGTTGTAGTTCTCAACCATAACCACCTTGAGGTATGGACTTACCTCCGGATCATTGTTGATGATTTCCTGTAAGCAGAGAATTAAGTGAATGATGTCCTTTGCGATGATATATGCAGGAGCTGCCTTTGCACCGAACAATACGGTAATCGGTCTTCCCGGCTTCTTTCCGGCTTTGATCTCAAAATACTTATGGATGACATAGATGGCATTCATCTGCTGTCTCTTGTACTCATGGAGACGCTTGATCTGGATGTCAATGATGGAGTGTGTATCGATCTCAATTCCCTGCTTTTCAAGAAGGTAAGCCTCCAACTGCTTCTTCTTCTCGTGCTTAACTGCAAGAAGCTTGTCAAGAACAGCATCATCATTTAAAAAGTTTCCTAATTTTTCTAATTCGTTTGCATCCTTCTTCCATCCGTCTCCGATCAACTCGGTAATAAGAGCGGAAAGCTCCGGATTACAAGCCATTAACCAACGACGGAAGGTAATTCCGTTTGTCTTATTGTTGAACTTCTGTGGATATAACTTGTAGAAGTTGTTCAGCTCGGTATTCTTTAAGATCTCGGTATGAAGGTAAGCAACACCATTTACAGAGTATCCATAGTGGATATCCATATGAGCCATATGAACAAGACCATCCTTGATAATGTAGGTGCTCTCATCTGTTACGGTCTTGCGGATGCGGTTATCCAGCTCACGGATGATTGGCATAAGCTGTGGAACTGCCTTATCTAGGAAGTAAATCGGCCATTTTTCCAAAGCTTCTGCAAGAATGGTATGGTTGGTATATGCGCAGACCTTAGATACAATTTCAATGGCCTCATCCATCAAAATTCCCTTTTCCTGTAATAAACGGATCAGTTCCGGAATAACCATAGAAGGATGGGTATCATTGATCTGGATAGTTGCATAATCTGCAAGGTCATGAAGGTTAGAACCCTTTGCAACGGCCTCATCCAAAATCAAATGAGCTGCATTAGATACCATGAAATACTGCTGATATACACGAAGTAAACGTCCCTTATCATCGGAATCATCCGGATATAAGAAAAGTGTTAAGTTCTTCTCGATTTCTTCCTTATCGAAATCAATGGTCTCTCCCACGATTGACTCGTCTACAGACTCAATGTCGAATAAGTGAAGCTTTGTGGTACGGTTGTTATATCCTACAACGTCGATATCATAAAGTCTTGAGGATACGTTAAATCCACCAAACTGTACGGTATAGGTTGTCTCTGTCTTGTTGAGCCAGCTCTTCTCGGTAATCCATGGGTTTGGAGTTTCCTTCTGAAGATTGTTCTCAAATACCTGCTTGAAAAGTCCGTAATGATAATTCAGTCCAACACCATCGCCGTTAAGACCAAGGGTTGCAATGGAATCGATGAAGCAGGCTGCAAGACGTCCAAGTCCACCATTTCCAAGAGAAGGCTCAAGCTCGATTTCCTCGATCTCTGCTAAAGACTTGCCATACTTTGCAAGAGTCTCCTTTACTTCATCATACATTCCTAAGTTGATCAAGTTGTTGGATAATAATTTTCCAATTAAGAATTCTGCTGAGATGTAATATAATTTCTTCTTACCATCATTGGTAACCTTGCCCTCTGCCTTTTCCTTTACAAGGTCAAGAAGCGCGTAATAGATTTCTTCGTTTGTGCTTACGCTGATGCCCTTCTGAAGCTTTGTTTCAATTTCCTGCTGAAATGCCATAATTTTTTCCCTCCAAGTTAAAATCATGTGTTCGTCAACTGATAATGCTAGTATATGCACTTTTTTAACATAATTCTTGTCGTATAAATGCAAAAACTTGCACAATCCTATCATTTTACATTTCTTCTGGAAATATTTTCATAAAATGCCGGCGCTTCCAGCCCCGTCCACATTCTTCCGGTACTGGCTGGGAGTCACCCCATATCTCTGTTTAAAGGAGCGATTAAAATAAGAAAGATTCTCAAATCCCACCTCATCCGAAATTGTAAGAATGGAGGATTCCGAGCCATGCAGCAGCCGGGCGGCCATCTTAAGCCGGTAATCCTTCAGATACTCCACAAAGGACATTCCCATGGTCTCTTTAAAGTATCTCATAAAATGGGATTCGGAAAACTCTGCCACCTTCGCAATATCCGCGATACTGATTTTCTCTGCATAATGATTCTCTACATATTTCAGTACGACCTTCATCTTATCCAGCGTCTTTTTATTCTCCGAAGGCACCGTCAGGTTTCTGCATCGGTTATCTAGGATAAAAAAGAACTGAAACAGCATGCTTTTTATGTAAAGCTCATAGCCCTGCGGTCTGGTCTTTCCGATTTCATCGCAGGCATCTATCGGTGCAATCACGTCTGTGTAGTATGGATACACCGGTGTAAAAACCGTCGGAACCGTAATCTTCCTTCTCATAAGAGGTTTTAAAAATTCCGTACCGCAGGTATCCACACCCTTGGAAAGCAGCATATCCGGATGAAAAATAATATTCTCATACTCCATCTTCTCATTCTCATACTGTTCAATGGAATGAAGCTGTCCCGGCAGGATGAGGATCAGGGTTCTCTCATTCACACGATATGGACGAAAATCCACCGTTACCACACCCTGTCCCTTCTTTATATAAATCAGCTCCATCTCATCATGCCAGTGAAGCGGCACCGATGAAAAATCCAGAGGAATGGAACAAAGATAAGTATTGTAGGGGAAAACCAGATCCCCATGACTTTTTTCTTCGTGATAATTTTCGTATTCCAAAATGTTCATAAACTAAATACCCCAAAATCCAATTACACCGCATAAAACGCCAAGCACCGCGCCAACCACCACATCACTGAAAAAATGTACCCCACAGTACACACGAATGCCCGCGATTCCTATCCCCACCAGAAAAAGCAGAATTCCGGCTGAGGGAAAGCCAGCGCCCACAAAGGTTGTGGCAATCACAAACACACAGAACACATGCCTGCTGGGAAAGGAATTTCCTTTTTTATCTCTATGTATTGCAGGCTCGCACTCATACACCTCATAGGGTCTCTTTCTATTGATAAAATACCTTGCAACAGAAAGAATAATAAAAGAATCCAACGGTACAATGATGGTCCGGTACAGGATTGGATTCTTTTGTATCAGCAAGCCAATCAGCAGCAGCGGATATGCCACATACACAATCCCTGAGAAAATCAGATTTCCCCATTGAAGCAGCTTGTGCAGAGCGCTTCTTCCCTTTATGTACGTCATCCGCTCTATGTATTTTTGTTTTTTCAAATCCAAATCTGTTGTATTCATACTTTATCCTATCATACGCTTTTTACAAACGAGAGTGGGTTCTGCTTCAAATATGCAAATTCATTCAGAAACACATATTTGAAATTGGTATCCCTTATGTACTTACCGCCCGAACACTCTGATTCGAGCAGTAAAAGTCAAAACTATTTATTCATTGCGAAGATTACCGTTTGTAGCGCTGTTTACGTTATCGTTTGTTGTTCCGTTGTTCGTAGTAGTATTGTTATTGCTGTCGACGTTGTTATTGTCATCTACGCCGTTAACACCATTGTCGATACCGTTATCTACTCCATTGATGATGGCATCTCCGGTATCCTCTACTCCATCAATTATGGCGTTTCCGGTATCCCGGATTCCCTCAAGGGCACTATCCCCAATATTTTCCACATCGTTTCCGATATCATTTACATCATTATCGAACCCGCTTTCCGTATTGGTGGTATTGTTGTTTGTTGTGCCGTTATTGGTTGTTCCGTTATTGGAAGTGCCATTGTTGGTCGTTCCGTTGTTATCAGAACCACATCCCACAAATACAAGTGAGAGTGAAAGCACTAGCACAGTTACTAAAATAATACGATACTTTTTCATCATACATATCTCCTTTTCCATTTTGGAAATAGTATGAATCAAATCCTTGCAAATTATACGTCATATAAAAGATGTTCCAATAAAAAAATAAAAAATCGGCAGTTATTCTCTCCGGCCTGTAGAAGCGCCATAATATTGGTCATGACATACTCGCAGAAAGCATCCTCATTCAATTCCATATTCCAAATGGACTGATTGATCCGCTTATCATCATAAAGAACGGTTTTTAACATTGCGATTGCCTTCCTTTCGGAATCACTGCCTGCAATCTGTGAAAGCCAGCCCTTATCATACCGGGCAAGTCTTCCGTATAAAAAGCTGTAGTATTGCTCCAGAAATCCGGTAAATCCCATTCCTCTGCGGTAAAGCTTTTCCTGATCATTTAGAATTCCATCCCAGAACTGCTCTGCAACCGCGGCAATAACCGCTTCCTTATTTGGGTAATAATTATATACGGAACCGATTGCAATTCCACAGGCCGATGCCAGCTTGCGAATGCTGACAGAATCCACGCCCTCTCGAATGGCAATCTCCATTGTTTTTTCTAATATCTGCTCCTGTGATGTTACGTGCTGTTTCATAGTATACGCTCGACTTCATTATTCTGAACAAGGTTCACTTTACACTTTATCACGTTTCTTTTTTACTTACAAGGCGATTTCTTACTTTTTCATCTTCTAAAAATTTCAAAAGTTAATTCCACCGTCCGCTTATGCGGTGGAATTAACTC
>CAMDYX010000070.1 GCA_945910395.1 uncultured Agathobacter sp.
GAAACCTGCTGGAAATAAACTGCCGAAAAATGCTGGAAAATACTTGCTGTTTACACTTCTAGCCTATTTCACTGTTCGCTGGTGTCGAACCGGATTTGTTCGATAGTGTCGAACGGAGAATTAGGTTATTTTTTTGTAATCAGCTTTTTTTGACTCCATATATTTATTGAAGCCATAGGGAAAGGAGCGCATAAATGTATGGTGAAAGAAGATTTGAAAGTTATAGCACAATATTATGAACTGTATACATTTCTTTGGCAGGAGGCAAGGACAAAAGAGCAAATTGCAAAATATGTGGTGGATGATTTGAAGATGGCAAAAAGCACCGGTTCCGTTTATTCCAATGATGTATTTGCAGGTAATCTTCCTTTAGTTGTGATTGCTGACGACAAGGCATTTGTTGACCAGATGCAATACAGGGAGTTCATGGAAAAGTTTAGTACAGAGATTGGGGGCAAGAATGCTTATAAATTATTCTGTGAACCACCACCAGCACCGAAGGGAAAGAATACAGAGAGTGAGATTGGAAAGATTACCACAACGGAATCCCCAATTGTTCAGGAGCTTAACAAAAAACTAGGTAGCGAAAAGGCAAAGGTAAGTAAGCTTAAGAAAGAACTTTCAGAAATAGAGGGTAAGCACAAAAAGGAACTGGAAGAATTGAGAGCTGCTTTAGAAAAGGCGCTTTCGGATATTTGCCTGAGATTACTTGATAAAACAAGTGAAAGTATTCTCGGAGAAATGAAATGCAGAATGTTTGTCACACAGTCCATCCATTCCACTCCAAGAGAAGTATTGGCAATGGATTACTTTTTGGATGACCCGGCTAAGACACTTGATGTACCGAAGCTTGTCAGTAAGTACGGAGGAGAAAAGGATTCCATTTATGAGGTCATAGATGATGAAGATAAAAAACTTGATGTGGAAACCCATATTGACAGAGTAAGCAGAGCACTGTTTCAGACAAATATCTTTAAGAAAAGAGCCGAGGATGAAAGCAGGCTGCGTCTTGTCGGGACGGGGCAGGCGGGCGAAAAGAGGGATAAGTATAAAAAGAGGCGTAAAATCACAGGGACAGAAATCTATGAGAATCGTCTGCGTACCATAAATGAGATTCTTACCAATCCGGCGTTAAGCAATCAGCAGAAGCTTGCATTTTATGCTGGCTGGTCAGAATACAAGGGCAGCGAGTTTGCAGAGAATCTTGCATTGGCAGGAGAAAAGGGATTAGATGCCGGATATGTAATAAGGCTTTTGGAGAATCCATTGGAGCATGACAATTATCATAATGTGAGAGCCTTTTTGTTACAGGCACTAAAATCCAGTGAGGCACGTATCAAGCGAGAAGCAGTGAAGGAACTCATTTGTGGGGAATGGTATGTGGAAGCGGAATATGGTGGAAAAATGTGCAAATTTCAGATGATGCCTGTGGATGAACTGGTAGCATTCAAGGAAGCGTTAGAACGGTTGCAACTGGATGAGGCTATCAAAAGAGCAGAAAACCTTGTGGGTATTGAACGAGTAGCGGTATTTGAAGATGATGATGCAGGTAAGAAGCTTTTGGTGGAGCGTAGGAAAACAGAAAAAGAAAAGAATCTGGAAAGAGAGCAGGAAGCGATGAAACGAATCCATCAGATGGAAGTAAATAGCGGCGTGGATGTTCACGTTCCTGTGGATGTGGATTATGAGGACGGATTTGAGAATAGGGAGGCATCAAATGGAGAAGGACAAAAATAATCGTTTATTTCTTTCAGTGTCAGATGCAGACCTATTAAAACTTGATATGCTTCGTGGGGAACTTGGAATGAATCGCTCACAATATATCCGGTATTTAATTGAAGGTCAGAAACGAGTGTTGATTCCTTCTGTGAAGTACAAAGAACTGGTGTCGAAGCTGTCGCAAATTGATTTAAGTCTTAGAGTCATTGCCCTCAAGGATCAGATGTCCGCAGAGGACAAGCTTCTTATCTATACGAAATTAGAAGAGATAAAGATGCTATTTGCAGGTAAGGACACTTTTGGTCACGATGACCAAAAGTAGAAAGGGGAGAAAAGATGGAACAGGAAATGACAATAGAAGAATTATTTGAGTTTATGGAAGAGCACGAGGGAGAATTCTTTATCACAGTGGGGCTTTCCGGAGAGGAGGCGGAGGATGAATAAGCTAGATGTTGTATCAATCCGTCTTGTAAAGGATGCTCCTATCCTGAGTGAGAAAGCAATTTGCAATCCGCAGGATGCCATTGAGCTATTAGGTAAGCACTTGGCAGATATGGATAGAGAAGTGTTGTGCATTATCAATCTGAAATCAAGCGGTGTTCCGATTAACTGCAACTTTATCAGTATGGGAGCAGTTGACCAGACGATAGCGCATCCAAGAGAAATATTTAAGAGCTGTATTCTGACAAATACGGCTTCGGTATTGCTCTTGCACAACCATCCATCCGGCAGGCTGGTGCCAAGTAAGGAGGACTGCATGCTGACGGATCGGATGCTAAAGCTATGTGACTTAATTGGAATACCGCTATTGGACCATGTGATAGTTGGTGGAGAAAATGAAGGATACTTTAGCTTTAAGGAAAAAGAAATGCTAACGTTTGAAAAGAACAAGTATCTGGTTGATTATAAGAATATTGAATTTCCACAGGTATCTGTTGCAGAAGAACCTGTAATGGAGGAACCCGTGGTTGCAAGAAGACACAGAGGAAGATAGAAAGAATCCCAAGACAGACATTGAGTGTTTGTTCTTGGGATTTTTTGCAATCAGGATAAATTGACTCCAAGTAAAAAGTGAAAGTAGGGTTCATACTTTCAAATCTATGGAAAGGAGGACAAAAAGAGTGAGCAGAGAGCGTGTATCAAGAGAAGAGCGAATGAGTGAGATTCAGGAGAAGCTTGAGACAGGAGTAAGAGAGATATTTGAATCCGGCAAGTATGAAGAATACATTGCAGCAATGTCAAAGTTTCCTCATTACAGCATCAATAACTGCATTCTGATTGTATCGCAATGTCCGGAAGCTTCTCATGTGTGCGGATTTCGTAAGTGGCAGACAGATTTTAATCGTGTGGTAAACAGAAACGAACATGGAATTATGATTATTGCTCCAATTACTTATAAAGCAGACATTGAGGAGCCGGTATTTGATTCTGAAAATCATCCAGTGGTTGACGCAGACGGAAAGCAAATGACAGAGAAGGTAACAAGAGAATTTCAAGGATTTCGCCCTGCATATGTATTTGATGTGTCCCAGACAAGCGGAGAACCATTGCCGACACTGGCAAATATGTTAAATGACGGTGTGGATGATTTCGAGAAAATGAGGGATGTATTGATTGCAATTAGTCCGGTTCCTATTTCATTTGAAGAGATTAGTGGTACTGCAAATGGATATTTCAGCCCTTCCGGTCAATGTATTGTTGTCAGAAATGATATGTCAGAGCTACAGACCATTAAAACGATGATTCACGAGATAGCACATGCCACTTTAGGACATGGCGGCAAGGAAGATAAGTGGGATAGGGAAACCAAGGAAGTACAAGCCGAGTCGGTTGCTTATTGGGTGGCGCAGATGATGGGGCTTGATACTTCGGAGTATTCATTTGGTTACATTTCCGGATGGAGTAAGGACAGAGAAGTCTCAGAGCTAAAGGAGAATCTGGATTTGATTAAAACCACAGCAGACAAGATTACAGCTGATTTAGAGCGGGAATTGTCGAAAAATGTCGGGATGACAGAAAGCATATGTGAAGAACAGGCGCAAGAGAAGCAGGCAGCAAGAAAAAAGACGAGATAATTTTTTATTTTTTTTTGCAATCAGCTTTTTTTGACTCCAAGGAATAGGTGTAAGAACAAAATCCTACAAAGAAAAAATCAGAAAGGAGAAATAGTGTATGGATTATGTGATTGACAACGTAACCGTATCTGTTGAAAAGAAAAAGGATGCAGGCGGGGTTGCACTGATTGCCTATGATGTGGCACATGCAGCAATGAAGAATGAGAGAAAGGAGGAAAAGGAGAATGCTTAGTTTTGAAGAGTTTAAGGACTATTGCAGGGAGCATATTCTTGAAGCACTTCCGGATGGGTATGAGGATGCGAAGGTATCTGTCAATGAAGTGTTAAAGAACAATGGTAAAGCACTTACAGCACTCAGCGTATTGCCGGATGGTAAGAACATTGCCCCTAATATCTATCTTGATGGTTTCTACATGGAATATGAGCGTGGAACAGAGCTTGATACCATCATGGACGAAATGGCTGATTTGTGTGTAAAGCACAGCAATCCGTCAGAGGATTTCAGTAATATCGGTGAGCAGTTTAAGAACATAGATTTTGTGAAGGACAGAATCATCATGGCTGCAGTAAGCAGAGAAAAGAATGCAGACTTGCTTAAGGATGTGCCTCACACGAATCGTGAAGATTTGGCACTGATTTATAAGGTGTACCTGGGGAATGGAGAAGATGGTGTCGCAACTATTACCATTCATAACAGTCATCTTGATTTCTGGGGGTTATCAGTGAACGAGGTACATGAGCTTGCTATGAAGAACACCAGGGAACTTCTTCCGGTAACAGTGCAGTCCATGAATGAAGTCATGAGAGAGCTTTTTAGCAAGGATGGCATGGATGATGACATGATGGAAGCTTTGTTACAGGATATGCCTGCTGACCAGCAGATGTATGTAATCACGAATCAGTCCAGATTAAACGGTGCAGCGTCTATGTTTTATGAGGATGTTCTTTCAGATTTGGCTGAAAAGGTGGGTACAGACCTCTACATTTTACCATCTTCTGTACATGAGTGTATCGCAGTTTCCTGCAAGTTAAATACACCGGATGCCTTAGCGGAAATGGTGTCAGAAATCAATGAGGGTCAGGTTGCTGCAGATGAACAGCTTTCCGACCATGTGTATCATTTCAGTGCTGAAACCAAAAAATTGGCACTTGCAGATACCACAGTAGAAGCACTTGGTCTTGCAGTAGCGGAGAACAATACCTACGATGCAACCCAGACAACAACAGAGGGTAATCGCCCTCACAACCGCAGATAAGGAGGAAGAGAAGATGAACGTATCAGAAGTAAGACTTAATCTCATCAATTCAAGCACCGCTGTAAAAGCAATCGGAAGCTTTGCTTTGGATGATGCCTTTGCAGTACGTGGTGTGCGAGTTATGGAAGACAAGAAAGGAAATCATTTTGTTGCTTTCCCATCCAGAGAAAAGCAGGATGGCAGCTATGAGGATATTGCATTTCCGTTAAGTAAGGAGCTTTACGCAGAGATTACAGGAGCAATCCTTAAAGAGTATAAGCAGATGGTGGAGAATCAGACAAAGGAACAGGACAAGAATCAGGAGCAGGCACAGGCTCAGGACAAAGCCCAGACCGAGGGCGCAAAAGAAGCCGCACCGGCTCCGAAGCGAGGAAAAAGCAGATAAGGAGAATGTATCATGCAGGTAACAGAAGTTAGACTCACGAAAGCAAACAGTGATGATAGCTGTCTTGCATATAGCAGTATTACATTCGATGGGGATTTCGTGGTTTGTGGAATCAGGGTTTTAGAGACCAAGGAAGGGAAGCTTTTTGTAGGCTACCCTTCCCGAAAAAACAATAGCGGAGAGTATAAGAACATTTGCTTTCCAATGAAAACTGCTCTTAGAGAGGACATCGAAGTGAAGATTCTTGCAGAGTATGAAAAAATGAAGTAAGAGAAAAGTGATAGTCGCCCTTTGAGGCGGCTATTGCTGTTTATGGAGGTAATTATGGCGCAAGGGATAGTGGCAAAGATTTGGAATATTACAGCGGGTAGCAATACCCGATCTGCTTCGGCACAGATTGGAAGTTCCATAGAGTATATTGAAAATCCGGAGAAGGTGGGAGTGGTACTTGATATAGCAAATGTGAATCAACTTACTAATCAGCTTACTTATGTGACAGATGAAGTAAAGACAGTTGATGGGCTCTATATCGGTGGCAGACATATTGTGGATTTCCACAATGCAACAAATGAGATGATGCAGGTAAAGGAATTCTATGGCAAGTTAGACGGACGAGTGGCAATGCATGGAATCATTTCACTATCAAGCGAGGAGTCAAACCCTGACAATGCAGGAAAGCTCATGCTATTGCTGAATGATTTTATGGAGAAGCTATTTCCGGAGCATCAAGTGGTTTATGCGGTACATACCAACACAGAGAATCTTCATATTCATTTTGTGGTTAATACCGTGGGGCTTGATGGGAAGAAGATTCATATGGACAGGTCTTTTATGAAAAAGGTTTTTGAACCAGCGTTGAATCAGTTGGCAGCGCAATATGGATTTACACCGAATGAAAAATGGCGAAAGGAAGTAGTGGAAGATAAGATTCCAATGGCAAAACGGAAGGTACTACTTCGGAAACTGATTGACCATGCCATAGAGCAGACGGATGATGTTGCGGCTTTCATTGCATATTTAAGAGCGGATGGACTTGAAGTAAATGTTGGCAAGAATATTTCTGTTGAAATGGATGACATGGTAAAAGCTATGCGTACCAGTCAGTTAGGAGAAAACTATACAGCGAAAGCGATTGTAAGAAGACTGGCTACGAAGATGGACCCGCTTATCTGGAAAGGCGTGGGGGAACATTCTCATTATCTTTCTCCAAAAGAGATGGTGAATTTTACGCCAAGCAAAATGAAGAAGTACCGAGATATGACAAAGGACGAAAAGAAAAAGGCGTTACATCTCATCCGATTAGGGCGCAATCCTTGGGAAGAAAACTATATTGATAATTGGCAGATTCAGAGGATGACCAGAGAGTTAAACGAAACCGCATATGTGTACGAACTGGTACATTTCTATTCAAACGGGAGGGACGATGTGGAAACAGCCAAGCAGGAGATATTAAGACGCAAGCAACAATTAAGTGAAGAGATGAAAGCATTGCGTGAAAACATAAAAAGGTATCAGCCAATTATTAATCTGTATGAGGAAATAAAAAAACATATGGTAAAGGCATATTTATTTGATTCATATGGAAAGACAGAATATGTAGCGGACTTTATTAAGTATCGGGAACTGGCAGATACATTGCTTGTTTCCTATGGGAAAACAGTGGAGGAGGTAGCGGGTTTTATCGCAGATCAGCGAGGGCAGTTAGCTTATGCAAAAGCGCAGGCAAGCGAGCTATCTGCACAGTATCGAGATATTTTAAGATTTTCCAGAGAAGGAAGATTTGCAGAAAAGAGTGATATTTTATCCTTCATTGAAGCGGTTGGCCATAAGGAAGCATTGCGACAGGCTAAGGAATACAACATATTTGCGAGTGAAATCAGATATATCACAGCAAAGTATGTAGATGATGTCATTATTCGTGTCATGACCATGCCGGAGACAGTAAATGGGAAGCCAACGATTGCGACGAAGATTGAAGTTATCGGAGGAAAGGATGAGGTGATTCGGACTATTGAATCAAAAGACATGGACGAAAAGGCATTTGGCAAGGAGATATATGCACTTGCAGAGGAATATGGTTTGAGAGAATGCAGTATTCACAAAACAAATGTGCGCAAAAAGTCAAAATAAATGCACCTGTTTTTTGCAATCAGTTCTTTTTGACTCCAAGTATTTGGTAGGAGGTGAGAAAAATCATGCCAATACTCAACTATGTGAAAAAGACAGATGGCAAATTAAATTTGGAATCCAAGGTGTATCATGCAGAGTCTATTTTCGGACAAGCAGAATTAAATGAGATGTTTTTACAGCTTAAGGCGAATATATGTGACCTTAATCCGGCGCTTGTGGTAAAGAGCATTACCGGTACAGAGCAGGATTTTATTATGCTTATGAACCGGGCAAAGGAATATGTGGAGCGAAGCTTTCCGTTAAGCGGAGCAGATGTAAAGAAGCAGCTTTTGGAGATGTTTCGTCAATGTGTATTTGGCTATTACGTGCTGACTCCGCTTATTCTTGCTAAGGACGTGTCAGATGTCAAAGTACTTGATTATGACCATATTGTGGTAAAGGCAAATGGAGAGAGATATGTAGCAGATGTGACATTTTTCAGCGAGGAAGATTACAAGTCGTGGTACGAGAGAATACTTCGCATTCACGGTCTTGGGAAGTCAGAAGAGTATGCACTGGGACACTGCACGGACAGAAAGGGCGTGGACGCGTTTTATCTTCGTATTGATGTGCAGCTTTCCTGTATTACCTCTACAGAGAAAAACAACATACATATTCGAAAGATGCCAAAGGAAAAGCTTACCTGGGAGTACCTAAAGGATAACGGAATGCTTGATGATGAGATGATTGACTATCTAAAAGACAGAATCATGTCAGGATATGGTTTTCTGATATCCGGTCGAGGGGGCTCCGGAAAGTCAACACTTCTTAACAACATGCTGGATATGATTCCTTTTCATGAATCTATTTTAGTATCCCAGGAATCGGATGAACTGTATTCCAACGAACATCCACAGATTCAATTTGAGCACACGATGACAGTAAGAAAGAATGATGCGGTTACAGAGTTTTCCCTTGAGGATGAGTTAAGACTTGGACTATTGCAGGACATTGATAATTTTGTAATCGGAGAAATAAAAGGCGGAGAAGCACTGCATGTATTTACAACAGCAATGAGTACAGGAGCACGTTTTTTCGGAACGATTCACTCGAATGATGCAAGAAGCTCGGTGACGAGATTGGCACAGTGCGCAAGGTATGTTTCGGATTATTCCATGGAAACATTGGAAGAGATGCTTACCTGCATGCCATTTGTATTGATTCATATGAGCCATTTTTCCATTGATGAAATCGTTGAGATTGATGGATGGGACGAGAAAGAGAAGCGTTTGAAGTTTCAAACGGTCTATGTAAAGGAGGTAGCGTAAATGGAGATGTTTCATTTTATTTTGGGAGTGATGACAGGAATCTATTTGATTGTATGTTCATGGTGGGACTTAAAAGACAGAATGATTTATACGTTTCCGTGCACAGTTCTTACTGCTTTGTGGATAGGATATAGCGTCTTGCAGGGGAAGGTGGAAGCCCGATTGTTGATAGCATTTATTGTGATGTTCTTGGTGTTATATGTCACATTTACGATTACAAAAGCATGGGGTAGCGGAGATAACGATTTATTGCTTCTGTTTGGAGCGGTCTATCTTGCAAAGCTAAGTGAAGGCGTAGGTGTAAATGACATTATCAGTTTGTGTATTGGAGTGGCATCTGTGCTAATCATTGCTTTCTTTATCGGATGGATAGAGGCAAGGGTACGTAAAAAGAAGCTGGATTCACATAGTTCGATTGCTATTGTTCCGGGATTTGCGGTGGTAATCGGTGTTTTCATGATAGGAGGCTTTTGTAGATGATAGAGGCAAGAGAAGTAAATATATTAAAGCAGCTTCTTAAGGATATGTCCGGGATATTTAACGTAACGCCGGGTATGACATATTCGCTAAATGATGCAGATACGCTTTTGGTAATGCAAAGAAGGATGCAGCAGTCAGAGTTACAATACCAGCTTGGTATTTACAACGAGATTTTTGCAAAACAAAAAGGTGCGTCCATTAAGGATATTACCAATAGTGCGGTTGCTTATATCAAGATTAAGGTTCTGATTACGGAAGGAATAGAAAACTTTGATGCGAAGTCGTTAAGGGAACTGATAAAAGAGTTTCATTCCCAGATTGCAAGAACAACCAATATTATCCGTTTGTCAAAGGCAAATGCACTGACAGCTGAAGCATATCAGAAGGAAATCATTGAGCACACAATTGAGAAGAATGAGGCTTTTATCAAGGCGTTTGATGTTGAGGTGGCAGAGATTGAGCGCAAGATTCAGAGAATGCCGGTAGTCATTGAAGAGAAGCCTGAGGAAGAGTGTAAGGAGGAAGAAGATACTCCGAAAGTCGAGAAGAAACCAAGCATTTTCTTAGAGATGACAGAAAGGGTAAGCAAGGCTTTCGCTGCAAAGAAGGAACGCCTTGAGATAGAGGATAGACTTCGTGAGGAAGAGAAGAAAAGAGCAGACACACTTTGTGTGGAAATACCGTTTTATGACGCAAGTCTTATATACACAGAGATACTTCCCTGTAAGGATATAGGGGCATACTGCATCCTAAAGCGAAAGGATAATGTGTATTTTGGACTTAAGAAAAATGTATCACGAGGAAGCTATAACAATCAGGATAAATCACTGATTGAGCTGACAGAAGTAACAGAGGAATTTGTACAGCTTTTGTCGGTGGATTTGCTAAGCGGAGAGTATGACCTTAAGGAGTTTTCCATGCAGGAGAAAAAGTCCATGCAGATGTATTTTGATTTCATCACATCCTGCTTTCAAAAGTTAATGGGTACGACTACCAATGTGCAGGAGTATTTGGCATTTAAGGATTATTACAATCGCCTGGTACTTAAGTGTTTTTCACTTGAAGAGAAGCGACATAAGGATTTTTACCGAGCACTTCCGATTGCAGAGGAATATATGGCATATATGAAAAGCTACAATATGGTATTTGCGGAGAATAAGAATCAGCTTGTGAATCGGATAATTACTACCGACACTTCCGGGATGTTAGAGGATTTAGGGCAGATTATGGATAACCATATTGTTGATAAGGATGCAAGAAGAAAACTTGAAGAGCTGATCCAAAAGATAAAGTATTTTGGGGAGCAGGAATTGTTTGATAGTGAAGAGCATCACATAGAAAAAATGGTATGTAATGAGCCAGCTATCAAAGGAACATTTACAGGAGAGATTGACCCAACACCGGAATCCCTTGACCCAAGTATTCATTTTAAGGCAGCGGATTATAACGATGGAGCATTGGTTACAGTGGATGATATGCAGCGGATACAGATAAAGATTCAGTTTTTGAATCAGAATCATGTGATTGTAGATGAGGCATTGTTTGCAACAAGTAATATCCGGCAGGCTGTATATGATTATTTGTGTCGAAGAGCATTTATAAAAAAGATTGGGCTGTATGTAAACGAGAAGGATATCACTTTGTATTCTTCTAAGAATGCATCTCTGTCCGTTGCAGTACTTACTCCGGAGATGAGAAAGATAAAGAATCTCGACAAGGGAGTACAGGGGCAGTTGGTAACATTTTATGAAGAACAGATAAAAAAGACAATGATAGAACTTTCACAGTAGAAAAGGAGGAGAAGATGAAGAAAGATATGGGAATCATCATTATAGCAATAGCATTGGCGGTAATAGCAGGGCTGTATTTTAAGAGCAAAGAGTTTAGGGAGCTTTCATCTGAAATGAAGAGCGAGGAAATGAGCATGGAGGAATCGCAAGAGTATACCATGCAGTCGGAAGAGATAGAGCATCAAAAGAATGAGGTGCCAAACAAGGAGGAGTACAAGGCGTACTTTGAAAATGCAAAGTTTATTACAGTGGAAAAGGTGGAACGAACCATTACAGAAAGCTTGGATGGAAGTTCTGATACCTGCTATGATACCTATTTTGTCTCAGATGTATATATGGAGAAAGGTACGGATTTCACCGAGGATTATGCCAGTGCAATGATAGGAAATGAGTTCGAGGAAGAACTTGTAAGTAGGATGGAATTTGAGGAAGCGTTTGGTTTTTCATATGCTGAATTGGATGCGTGGGAAATATACGAAAAGCTGCTATCAAGAAATGGAATAGCGGCTGAAATAGAAGATGCTTCCTTTGATGAGGATACTTTCAGGAGAACCACACAGATAATCTTCGTAATGCATGATAGAAATGCAGATAAGATTTGGAACCGATTCTTGCAGGATGAATCATACGATGAAATTATCAGTAAAAAGGTTTGTTATCAGGTAATGACAAGCGATGACGGAATTACATATCCGGATTGTTTCACAGCGGAGCTTAAGTATCGGAACGGAGAAACCCTGATAACAAAGAGCATTTTCTTACAGGTCATTGTGAATCGATAGAAGGGAGGGAGATGGATGAGATGGAAAAAGGGAGCAATCGTCAGTTTAATGCTTGCGGTTGTACTAAGCCTGACATTTTGTATAACCGCTTTTGCAGATGATATCGGAGATGTAGGGGGAACTGACCAAGGTAACATCGGTGGAACCAATGTATATACTTTTTCATATATCTATGATTCTTCTACTGATGCTATTGAGCTTCAGGTTACAACAAAGAATCCAATCAATAGCTTTGGAGGAACGACAAGCCACACATTTACCAGTCCATATGACCAGACAACACTACATACCAAAAATCCAAGGCTTGGTAGTTCTTTGGAAAGTGCGATATCAACCATGTGCAGTGTCGGTGGTTACAATTTGAATGTGTCCGATGTAAAAGCAGCACTGAATAACTTGGGATATTATGATAAGGGGAATGGTATCTGGGTGACAGATGGAGGTTATTTAACTTATGTGTCGGCAGTAAAGATTCGTCCGCTTCTTAAGCATACGGTGGCATATAATGCAAATGGTGGCAGCGGAGCTCCGGGGAATCAGACAAAGACACAAGGTTCCACACTTATCTTGTCTTATACAAAGCCAAGTAGAACAGGATATACCTTTAAGTATTGGACTGCCAGCATTGGAGGTACTTATTATCCGGGAGGCAGTTATACCCACGACCAAGATGGGGGAACGGTTACTATGTATGCCAATTGGAAAGACGAGACAGCTCCTTCCTGTAGTAGTTTTGGGGCAGTGCCAAACAGTTGGAGTGCAGGAAATGGAACGGTTTCTTTTACTGCGCAGGACCAGGGAACCGGAATGTCATCTATTACGTTGTCGAGATATTCCTATGTGACGCAAACTTGGAGTGATATAAAAACTTGGACATATAGTGGCACGACTTCAGCGGTTTCCGGTAGTTATACGGAAACATCAGAGGGAGTATTTTACTATAAGCTCGTGCTTAAGGATGTGGCGGGAAACGTTAGTGAGAAAACATCAGCCACAATTTACTTAGACCACAGCAGTCCGGTATTGTCAGGAATGGAGAATACAAATACAGATTGGACGAATGTTGCACCGGTGATTAGTGTGTCCGCTACTGATTATTTGAGCGGAACAAGCTATAATGGTTCCGGTGTGGATAGTATTGTAATCACAAATGATGCAGGCATCACGGTTGCAAGCGGAGTAGCAGGAGCAAGTTACACATTGGAGGCAAAGGATGAAGGAATTCATACATGGAAGATTACAGCCACGGATAAAGTGGGGCATAGCACATCATCAACAGTTACCACGAAGTATGATATTACAAGCCCTGGAATTGACGGAACGGAAACGACCATAGTATATAATGGCTCCCTGCTTTCCGGATATATTCAGGATAATATCATAGACCAGAACATAGATGATAAATCATGGCGTAGTTATAATCATCCCAATGTGACATCCGGTCTTAAGAGTGTAATATTGTATAAGGTTACTGGGACAGAAAAAACTGTGATTTATGGCGATAGTACGAGAGGAATTTTTAATGCGTCCGATACGAATTCGACCTTTCATATGTACTATGATGCAGATGCAACGAATGAAATCGTGGATTATTATTTGATTGTGGTATCGGATCATGCAGGGAACATATCAAAGAAAAAGCTTACCAGTCAGCAGAGCCTGCTTACGTGGTTTCATACGAGTATTGACAGAAGCACTTACCGTTAGGTAGGTGCTTTTCACTAGAAAAAAGGAGATTTTAATGATATACTATTATGCATGAAACATAGATATATCAAATCGAAAAATTTGAATTTAGCAGGAGGAATTTTAATGAGTAAATTGCATTTATGGAGTATTATTTTTCTCGTTATTGCGGTTATTGCACTTATTCCGTTAGCAGTAGAGATATTTGGGTACATGAACACTGACATCATAATAGTATCGGCAAGTGTTTTTGGCGTTGGACTACTGGGTTCTTGTATATGCACAATCGCCAGAGTTGTTCGTAACTATGAGTTAAAAAAGAAGTAAATTCCAGTCTTGTGGAGAGATTGAAAGTAACAGAAGATTTGAATTTGGTGGAGAATATACGCATGAAGAAATACTTTATTGTTAGTTTAGTGAAACACGGAATTCTCGGTGGTGGTATTGTTGCAGATTCAGAAGCAATTACTTACCATACAGGTAAATTAACAATATCCCAGGAATACAGACATTTAGTATTGAAATACGAAGATATTAGTGAAGTGACGAAAGGGTGGCTTTTTATTTTGCCAACGGTCACGGTAAAAATGCGAAATGGAAATGAATACAAGTTTGCGGTGTTTTTCAACAGAAAGCGTTTTGTCAACACCCTCAAAGGTATGGGAGCTGACGTATAAATTCCAAGATTATGAAGTGTTTGGAAGCAACTGAAGATTTGAATTTGTTAAACTGCTATTTTTTTAAAAATAGATATTGACTCCTACGTAACGTAATAGTTTAGAGTATGCTTATCGAGAGGAGGAAATGACAATGATGACGGTGAATGAAGTAAGTAAATTAACAGGAGTGAGTATACGCACTCTGCAGTATTACGATACCATTGGACTCTTAAAACCTATTGAATATACAGAGTCAGGTTATAGGTTGTATGACG
>CAMDYX010000071.1 GCA_945910395.1 uncultured Agathobacter sp.
CGCTACGCTTTTTACAAACGAGAGTGGGTTCTGATTCAAATATGCAAATTCATTCGGGAACACTTTTCCGAAAAGAAAGTAATAAAAAAGGGAATTCCGAAAGGAATTCCCTTAAATCATAAGTCGGCGTGACAAGATTCGAACTTGCGGCCTCTACGTCCCGAACGTAGCGCTCTACCAAACTGAGCCACACGCCGTTTTTATTGCGCTAAAATATAGTAGCACAAACCTACCTTTTTGTCTAGTAGAAATTGGAATAAGTTTTTTAGTGAGGATATTTATGGCAAAAACAGTTTTAATTACAGGAGCATCCAGAGGAATCGGGGAGGCTATCGCTTGCGAGTTTGCAAAAGAAGGGTATAATCTTTCCTTATGCTGCAGAAATTCGAAGGAGGAGCTTGATACTTTACAAAAGAGTTTAACAGATCAATATCATGTTACCGTAAGGACCTTTATCGGAGATGTAGCAGATTATGATTTTGTGGAGCAGATGGTATTACAAACAATAGAAGCCTTTGGAAATATTGACGCTCTTGTCAATAATGCAGGAATATCGCATATCGGATTGCTTAGCGACATGAGTATCGACGATTGGAACAGAATTGTTGGTGTGAACCTGACCTCTGTTTTTTACACCTGTAAATGTGTAATTCCATCTATGGTATCCAAGAAGCAGGGAAAAATCATCAATATTTCTTCGGTATGGGGAAATGTAGGCGCCTCCTGCGAAGTGGCATATTCCGCATGCAAGGGCGGAATGAACTCCTTTACGAAGGCTCTTGGAAAAGAGCTTGCACCCAGCAACATACAAGTGAATGCTATTGCCTGCGGGGTCATCGACACACAGATGAATGCGTGCTTTAGCGAGGAAGAGCGTTTGGAACTAATCAATGAGATTCCTGCAGGAAGAATGGGAACTCCGGAGGAGGTGGCAAAGCTTGCCCTTACACTTGCAAGCGGAAATCATTACCTGACAGGACAGATTGTTACCTTAGATGGCGGATGGACTTAAAGGGATATCTTAGAAACCAAGAAAAAAACCGCGTTCCGCGGTTTTTAAAATATTTCCATAGGGATAGCGATAGTATTAGCCTATGGAGAAGAAACAACGACAAAAGTCATCACGAAAAAGAAAAAATGAAGTATTTTCGGAACGGCTGGATGAACTCTTATTTACTAGAGGAATTCAAAATCAGGAATTGGCTTGGTCCATCTATGTATCGCCATCCACGGTCAGTGGATGGCGGACCGGCTATCGTATGCCCGACGTTTACCAGATCGTTCTGATTTCAAGCGTCTTACGTGTTTCCAGTGACTATCTGCTTGGTATCTCCGATGATGCTTCGGAGATTGTTCCGAAAACGCCGATTGAATTAAAAAAGAAGAAATAGTTGTTTACAGGCACTTTATCATTTCTTTCATTATAGATGCGTAATGCTCTCCGATTAATCCAAAGTCCTTATCTTTGTAATTCCAAAGGGAACGACCGATTTGGTATTTGTCAAAGGCTGCGCTGATATCTTTGATCCATTCTAAGCTTCCGGCTGTCGGCGCCTGATCGATGACACCGTATTCACCGCAGTAAAGCGGAACGTTTCTTTCTTCGCAGACCCTAACTGCCTCGTCGAATAGTTCATCAAAAAGCTCCGGGCATGGAGTATACTCACAATTTTCTGTCATTTCCGGCATCCAGTGTGCCTTTTGATGTGTGAAGCACATTGGCTCGTAGCAATGGAAGTTGTATACGATTTTATCATCCACCGGCATCAAAATCTGTGGGATGCTTCTTACATTATTGTAGTTTACACCACCCACAAGGATGTAAGATTCCGGTGCAACAGCACGGATTTCTCTGATGGCACGAAGTGCAATATCGTTCCATACCTTAGCGTAGTCCGGATTTACAATCTCATTTAACAATTCAAAAGCAAGCATATCGCTTTCATTTCCAAAACGTGTGGCAAACTCCTTCCAGATCATAACAAAGAAATCCTGTAGATCCTTCTGCTGGAAAAAAAGATCCGGATTCGCAACGGCATCCTTATCAAACATATATCCTTTGGTTTTATGAAGATCCAAAACCATATTCAAATGATAAGTTTTGCACCAGGAAATGACATCATAAAGATGCGAGAGTCCTTCCTCTTTCCATATGCCATCATCTGTAATCATGACATCATAGTCAACCGGAACGCGGACATGGTCAAGTCCCCAGCCGGCAATCTGTTTTATGTTTTCTTCCGTAATAAAGGTATCAAAATGCTTTTTATCATAACTGACACATTGTGAAAGCCATCCTCCCAAATTGATCCCATGCATAAAACCTTCAAATGTTCTCATTGAAATCTCCCTCCTACGATTAGAACTGTATTGTTTTCATGTGCGTTAAGTTTAGTATAGTAAAAATACGGAAAAGGAATATAATAAAACTATACTTTTTATCATAAAACTGACATAAAGAAAGAAAAGGAACCGAAAAGAAAATGAAAATATACGATGAATTAACAAGGCAGCAGTTCGTACAACGGGAAAATGCCATATATCATCCAACCTATGACGAGGAGCTGGCTTATTACGATAAGATAAAAAGCGGAGATGTGGAAGCCTTAGAAAAAAAGGAAGACTGGGAGGATATCGATATGCCCAGCCGCGGCATTCTCTCAAAGAATCCCATTCGCAATTTGAAATACCATATGATTGTCTCTGTTACGATGATTACCAGATTCTGCATCGAGGGTGGGTTAAGTGAAAAGGAAGCGTATACCTTAAGCGATATCTATATCAACAGGATTGACGAGGCAGCAACGAAGGAGGAATTATCCAGGTTGCAGAGGGAAGTGGCATTTAACTTTGCGAACCGTATGAAAAAGCAAAAGGAAACTAAAAATCACTCTATACATTGTGCAAAAGCTTTGGATTATATCTACAATCATCTGCATGAACAGATCCGGATACGGGAGGTGGCGGATTATGTCGGAGTGAGTGAGGCCTATATCAGTAAACTGTTCTTAAAGGAAACCGGATGCTCCGTCTGCGATTTTATTCGTTTGCAGAAGGTAAATGCGGCAAAAAATATGCTGATGTATTCGGACTATTCCTGCGGGGAGATCGCTCACTATTTCGCCTTTGCCTCCAACAGTCACTTTTCAAAAATATTCAAGAAATATACCAATATGACACCTCTTCAATTCCGAAATGAAAATTACCGGATACATTTTGGGCAGGAGAACAGAAAAACTTTTGAGATGGTGTAGATTTAGATAATATCCATGGCAACTTATGCATACCCTATGGCAAGTCATGCCCCTTGGCATTGAGGGGAACACATAATTCTGCTAACCTTGGCTCATCAAATATGATGTCAAGATGAAAGGTGGCAGTTATGATAAGTTGCAAAGGTTCCATTTCAGCCACGGGTGAAGAAATCATCTTGATTATACGGCTTACAGGGTGTTTGTTACGGAGGAAACAATATAAATTTATCGTAAATCAATAAAAAACTATTGCAATTTGGAAAATCTAGGATATAATAACCTTAAAATCATATATACGGATACAAAAATAGTATTCAGAAACGAGGTTATTATGAAACAGACAAATGTTGCAGGATGGATAAAGGGAATCACAATTGCAATTGGCATCATGGGAATCGTATTTTTTGCGGGGGTGATGCCATATGCCGCTAAGATTTTCTTTTCAGAGAATACACAGATCGCTTTTTTATACCTTCCGACCATGATCTTCGGAGGGATAACGGCGATCTTTTGTTATGCCGTTCTTTTTCAGTTTTGGAAGGTATGCTTGCAGATCGAAA
The DNA here is from genome assembly GCA_945910395.1 of uncultured Agathobacter sp. Taxonomy (GTDB): domain Bacteria; phylum Bacillota; class Clostridia; order Lachnospirales; family Lachnospiraceae; genus Roseburia. The sequence continues at coordinate 3,815 of CAMDYX010000071.1, forward strand.
AAGACAGATCCTTCTCGAAGGAGAATGTGAAATCCTTTTCTGTCATGAGTAAGCTTCTTTTTGTGCTGGCTGTATTGTGGATTCTGTATCTGCTGGTTCATCTGGTGTTCGGCTGGGCAACCTTTGAGATGATCTGGCGCATGATTTTATTCACCTTCATATGGAGTGCCATTGCCTGTCTGTGCGCAGCACTTTCGGTTTTGATTGAAAAGGCAATGAAGATACAGGAAGAAAATGATCTGACAATTTAATAAGGAGGCGGAAAATGGCGATCATTGTTAATGTAGATGTGATGCTCGCAAAGCGCAAGATGAGTGTAACGGAGTTGTCTGAGCGTGTGGGCATTACCATGGCAAATATATCTATTTTGAAGAATGGAAAGGCAAAGGCAATTCGGATGGAGACTCTGGATAAGATCTGTAAGGCGCTGAACTGCCAGCCGGGAGATATCTTAGAGTATGTGGATGAGGAGGAAGGATAAATGTATGAAAATATGTATCAGGACAATCAGTTGGTAATACAGGGGCAGATGCCTGGGAGTGGGATGAATCCAGACCAGAAGCGGAATACGACAGCCTTGTTTCCCTTTGAAGAGGCAGGACTGGCATGTCTTTTGTATACCCTTCTTTATACCTTCTGTATTTATAAAAACGTAAGCGGTATCACGATGCCGGTATGGGTTGCAGGAATGATTGCGCTTTCCTGCTACTTTATCAGACTTGCTGGAAAGCAGCTGAAGAAGGACAGCTACTTTGTAATTGTGATGATGCTGCTCATTGGAATTTCCACATTTTTTACCGGAAATGAGTACATTATCTGGATGAATTACCCTGCGGAGTTTCTACTTTTGGTAAGTCTCCTTCTTCATAACTTCGCAGAGGATTCCAAGTGGGATATGGGAAAGTATTTTGCTGAGATTTTAAACGCGGTATTCGGAGCCATCGGATGTATCGGAAGGCCCTTTTCAGAAGGGAATGCGTACATTAAGAAACATAAAAAAGAGTCGAAGGGGAAATGGCAGTATGTGATGATCGGTATTGCAATTGCGATTCCCTGTGTACTGTTTCTTGGCTTTTTACTTGGAACGGCAGACAAAGTGTTTGAGCATATGTTAGTCAGTATTTTTTCGTCCTTTACCATTCCAACCAGAGTGTTTGGCATCGGATTTATGCTGTTGTTTGGATTCTTCTCTTCCTATTGCGGTATAACCTATATAGCGGAACACTCCGATAAAATTACGGTTACCCCGCATAAGAACGGGGAGCCTGTCCTTGCGATTACAATTACCGGAATGATCGGTGTACTGTATGCCTTTTTTTGTATGATTCAGATTGTGTATCTTTTTATTGGAAAAATGGAATTACCGGCAGGAATGACCTATGCCCAGTATGCAAGAACCGGTTTTTTCCAGCTGTTGTTCGTTTGCATTTTGAATGTAATTTTAGTTCTTTCCATGAAGAAATACTTCAAAGAGAGTAAAGTACTGAACGGAATTCTTCTTATGATATCGGGATGCACCTATATCATGACGCTGTCCAGTGCCATTCGCATGTGTATGTATATCAGCACCTATCAGCTGACCTTCCTGCGGGTATTTGTGCTGGTTGCTCTTTTTACAATTGCGGTACTTCTTGTTGGAGTGATTCTTACTATTCTAAAACCGGAGTTTTCCTTCTTCCGGTTCGGAATTGTGGTAATCAGCAGCGTTTATGTACTTTTTGCTTTTTCCCATATGGATTATTTCATTGCAAAGTACAATCTGAGTAAGGTGCAGGAGAACGTTGCGGGAAATCCATTTGGCGGGTACACCGCAGATTACCAGTATATCTCCAACCTTTCGACAGACGCCGCGCCGGTAATTGTGGAATATGCGGTAGAAAGCGGACTGGAAAAAAATACGTGGTTCACTTTTTATTGTAATCAGAATAAGCATGCGGTGGATGAGATAACGATACGCAACTTTAACGTATCCCACGCAATCGCAAAAGCGTTGATCGAATGAAAGGAAATGTCTATGAAAAGGAAGGTAAACATACTTTTACTCATAGCAGGAATATTTGCAGGTTTGATTCTTATCTTTGCAGGAAGCTTTTGGTATGTGACAGAATGGAAGTATACAGACATTGATACACAGATCTCACCGGACGAACGCTGTCGGCTTACGCTTCAGATGAAGGGGGAACCGGAATGGCCGTTTGGCAGTACTTATGGAAGAATTATTGTCAGATATGATGATAAGTTTGTAAAGAAGATTAACATTGAAATCTGCGATGACGGAGCAATGCTTGGAAAGGAAAACTGGAGCGTTGTCTGGGGAATGGCAGGAGCTCAGATTACATTAATGGGAAGTGAGCAGTATGATCAGATACTGCAGATTATGTATGATGGCACAGACAAATTTTATGGCTATAGCAAAGAGCAGATAACCGCAGAAATGGAGAAACGTTATGGCAGCATCAAAGCCTGTGAAAAAGAGGGAGAGCTTTATTGCTATGCCACGGGAGAGTTTTCTTTTCTCGTACAGAATGATCTGGTGATGAGCGATAATTATAGAACGGAATATTATCGCTTTTTGACGGATGCTTATTTTGCAGGACGGAACCGGGCGCATGAGTACGAGGAGAATGGAGCGGGAATAGATAATTCTTATACGCCGATTGTTTCATTAAATTCATCGAGCAGTGAGGAAAAGGAATGGTTCTGTTCAGACATCGTAAACTGGCTGCTTTATGTGATGAAAGAACTCCCCTATGAGGAAAATGAGAAGCTTTATCAGAGGATAAAAATTAGTTACGGAGAGGAAACCTTCGATTATCAGCTCCAACATTTACAACACTTTTCACAGGAAAATATCTCGGAAGTATATAATGATTTGTATGATTTTGTAGAAGCAATATTGGCAGAGAACTATGAGGAAAAAGTGACCGGAAAAGAAGCTATTGAAGAAGAAACGGAGAGAATGGAAATAACAGACGAAACCCTGCAATTTTATTTGTCGTTGCAGCCGGATTGCAGTTACCAAACTGCCGATGGAGTAGAATACCGGATGGTTCCGGTTGACCGGGCTTGCGGCAGCAGTTACTATGTGTTAATTGCGACTGCAGATGGTGGTAAGAATGCAATTATGGTTAATTCAGATCCTTATCTGGGTAGCGGAGGAGGCGCAAACTGGATTAGCTTTTTGCAGGATGGTCAAACGGGGTTCTCCTGCCTGACCTATAGCGGTGGGGCGTATGGGAGACTTTACCGGACAGAAGATGGAGGCAGAAGCTTTGAGACAGTAGAATATCCATCTGCCAAAGTAAAGCTTTCAGACGGAACATATTATAATCCGTTTGTCATGCCGGAAAAAGTCTATGAGAAGGATGGGAAACTTTATATGGAAGCAGGCCAAGGCGCCGATGGAGACTATTATGGTGAGGAAGGATTCTGTCACGGTCTGTATGAATCTGAGGATAATGGAAAGACATGGGACTATATAAAGGAAGTTGCGGTTGATCATTAACCGATTTTTAGGCTTCAAAATGCTGGTTTTCAAGGATTTTTAGGTACCAGCAAAAATTTTTCCATTGAAATCATACAAAGTCGAAACAGATAGCATAGATAAACTCCCCCATATAAATCTCTATTCCAAACATTTTACGAAGTACGTTGTTTGGAATAGAGATTTATATGGGGGAGTTCTTTATTTTTTATTTCACAAAATGTTCACAGAAATCCGCTGCATTTTTAAAGTTCACTTAAGGTTTACCTGATATCCTTACAGCATCAAAAGGAGGTTACCTTATGGGTGAACAGATGGTTTTTAAACGCTATGAGCAAAAATACAGATTAACAAGAGAACAAAAGGATCTGCTCGTAGAATACATGAAAGAATATATGGTACCGGACGAACATGGGAAAAATACGACCTTAAGTCTCTATATGGATACACCGGATTTCCTGTTGGCAAGACGTTCTATGGAACATCCGGATTACAAAGAAAAGCTTCGGCTTCGAAGCTATGGAGTTGCAAATAAAGACTCTACCGTTTTTATTGAGCTGAAGAAAAAATACGATGGTATCGTATATAAAAGGCGGGCGTCCATGAAGGAGGCCCAGGTGGAGCGGTACATAAAGGAGAAAATTCTTCCGGCAGATACGCAGATCCTGCGGGAACTGGGATATGCCATTCACCGGTATGAAGGACTTTCACCGGCGATTCTGCTGATGTATGACCGGGAAGCCTTCTATGCAAAGGATGATCATGAATTTCGAATTACCTTTGATGAAAATATTCTGTGGAGAGATACCGACGTGAATCTGACAAGCAAAATCTACGGAGAGAGGCTCGTGGATAAGGATACCGTTTTAATGGAAATCAAGGTGGCAAATGCCATACCGCTTTGGCTGGTGAAGTTTATGAGTGCCCAGCACATCTACTGCAGCAGTTTTTCAAAATACGCTACTGCATATCAGATGCACATAACAAATCATACACAAAAAGGAGAATACTATAAATATGCTTAATTCAATATTTAGTGGAACAACATCATCTATTACGGGAGCACAATTTATCCTATGCATACTGGTTTCGTTAGCAATCGGAATCTTTTTTGCAGTACTGTCCAATTTCCAGAACCGAAGCAGTGAGAGCTTTGTGATCACCCTTGCGCTGCTTCCTGCCATCGTATGTGTGGTGATCATGATGGTCAACGGAAATGTCGGAGCAGGGGTAGCCGTGGCTGGCGCCTTCTCCCTAGTGCGTTTCCGCTCTCTTCCGGGCACGGCAAAGGAAATCGGAATGCTTTTTATGGCGATGGCAGCAGGGCTGATTACCGGCATGGGATATCTGGCATTTGCAGGAATCTTTGCAGTCCTAATCGGTGTGGCTATGGTTGTGTTTTCCGCAGTCAGACTGGGAAGCAGGAGACATCCCGGCATTGAAAAAACACTTCGCATTACAGTGCCGGAGGACTTAAATTACGGAAGTCTGTTTGATGACTTGTTTGAAGAATACACCAGCAAAAATGAGGTTGTTTCTGTAAAGACTACGAATATGGGAAGCCTGTTTAAGCTTACCTATAACATCATCCTTAAGGACCAGACAAAAGAGAAGGAATTTATTGATGAGCTGCGTTGCAGAAACGGAAACTTAGAAATCAGTATTGCCCGGCAGGAGGTGGTAAATTGTGAGTTATAGAATGAAAAAAATGGCAGCAATCTTTTGCTGTATGATTCTGGCTGTTTCCATGGAGGCATGTGGAAATTCCGATAATACGAATTCTTCAGGCAGCAATGCAAAAGGAGCGGATACTGCCGTAGAAACGACGATATCCGCGGAGGAACAGTTAAGCAGCTTTTCTTTTGAGGATATGTTTACCGAAAGAGATCTGGAAGGAACCTATGAGGAAAGCAATGCGGTTTCCATCATTCTTTCGGATGGAGCAACCAGCTGCGACTCTGGTGATGTAAACATTGACAATGATACAATCACAATTTCAAAAGAAGGGGTATATGTACTTTCAGGAACCCTGTCGAATGGGCAGATTGTGGTGGATGCAGAGGAAAGCAAGGTTCAGCTTATCCTTTCCGGAGTATCTGTTTCCAATGCTTCTACGGCTGCTGTCTATGTAAAGAACGCAGATAAAGTATTTCTGACGTTAGCGGAAGGAACAAGCAACACCCTTAGTGTTACCGGTGAGTTTGCGGCCATCGATGAAAACAATATTGATGCGGTGGTATTTTCCAAGGATGATCTCTGTTTAAACGGAACAGGAGAGCTTACTGTTTCCTGCGCAAGCGGACATGGGGTAGTCTCTAAGGATGACCTTAAGGTAACTGGAGGAACTTATATCATCACAGCCACGGGCCATGCGCTTTCCGGAAAGGATAGTGTGCGGATTGCGAACGGAAGCTTTACGCTTCGCACAGGTACAAGCACCATTCACAGTGAGAATGAAGAGGAGGAAGAAAAAGGCTACATTTATATTGCGGATGGAACCTTTACCATTGCCTCAGAGGGAAAGGGAATCAATGCAACCGCAGGAGTCTATCTTTTGAATGGAACCTATGAAATGGAAACCGAAGATGATTCTATCCATTCCGATGCAGACTGTATTGTGGAAGCCGGAAATTATACTTTGACAAGTGGAGATGATGGCATTCATGCCGGAGAAAATTTAATGATTGAAGGAGGAACTATTACGGTTAGTGACAGCTATGAGGGACTGGAAGGAATGACCATTACAATAAACGATGGCGAAATCCGCGTGACCGCCAGCGACGATGGCCTCAATGCAGCGGGGGGAACGGATGGCAGCGGCTTTGGCGGAGGAGGAGGCTTTGGAGGAAAGCAGGGAGGTGACGTGTTCGGCGGTACCGGCAGTACAGGCAGCTACTGGATCAAAATCAATGGAGGAAGCATTTGGGTCAACGCAGGTGGAGACGGAATGGATTCCAACGGAACAGCCGAATTTAATGGTGGCACAGTTTACGTATCCGGACCGACGGATAATGGAAATTCAGCTCTTGACTCAGAGATGGGAATGACGGTAAATGGTGGAACAATTGTTGCGGCAGGTTCCTCCGGAATGGCGGAAAACTTCAGCAGTGATTCGACCCAGGGGGCGATTCTTTTAACCTATGAGAGCAACGTGAATGGAACCATTACTTTAAGTGATGAAAATGGAAACGAGCTTGTAAGCTGCACTCCTGAGAAGTCCTATAATTGTGTGCAGATTAGCTGTGACGGGATTGCAGTTGGAAAAACGTATACCGTAACCAGCGGAACAAACGCACAGACCATCGAGATGACAGAGCTCATCTATGGAAATTCCGGTATGATGGGAAATCGTGGCCAGGGCGGATTTGGTGGCTTAAAAGGGGATTCGAAGGATTGGAATAAGAGTGATATGAAACAGAACGGAGAGCGCCCGAACCGGGAACAGGGAAATGGCAAGATGCCAGCAGAGCTGCCGGAAGGAATGGAACTTCCGGAAGAGATGGCTCCTCCGGAAGCATAGCTATAGTGTTATTTTAAATTCAATCGTCTCACCGTCTGGACTTTTTGCAGTAATCTTCCCCTTGTGAGCAAGAATGATGGCTTGGGCAACAGATAAGCCGATGCCGTTGCCTCCGGTGGAAGAGCTGCGGGAGGCGTCAGGACGATAGAAGCGTTCAAACAAAATGTCAAGGTTTCCGACCATAAGGTCGGAGGCCTTATTTTTTACTGTAATCGTGCGATTATTGCCGGAAGAAATCAGGGAAAGTGTAATTTCGCTGCCATCGGTAGAATATTTCATGGCGTTATCCAATAGCAGAGAGACTGCCTGACGAATGGCGGCTTCATCACCGTGATAGGTGATGTGAGGCGCGATTTCCATGGTAAAGCGTTTCCCCTGTGAAGCTGCCACGGCCTCAAAAGGGAGAGCGGTTTCTTCAAGGGCATCTGAAAGAGAAAAATCCAGCATGGTAAGGGTTGTAGCTTCCTCATCCATCCGGGAGAGAAATACTAATTTGTTGGTAAGATCCGTCAGCCGCCCAATCTGATTTCGGATGCTCTTTGTCCATTCACTTTCACCGTGTACCATTTCAAGAACCTCCGTATTGGCGTCTATGATGGTAAGAGGGGTTTTAATTTCATGGCTTGCATCGGTAATAAAACGCTTCTGCTTTTCATAGCTTTCTGCCATGGGGCGGACCACAATTCCGGAGAAAAAGATGACAAGAAGAAATACAAGGAATAGGCCGATTACACTTATGCCGATGCTTGCAAACAGGAAGTCAAAAAAGGTATCTAATTCCCTTTGACAATCCAGGAAGATGTACATACTGTTTCCGGCTTCATCCGCGTCCGGAACAAGAATAAATTTGTAGCTTCCCCAAAAGCCGGAATTTTTCCCTTTTTCCCATAAGGAACGTGCATAACCAGATGCTTCCTCGGAGGAAATGGCGGCAATGCTCTCCGTATTTGTGGATATGATATTTCCCTGTGCGTCCATACTGACGGTAAAGAAACGGGTATCAAAGGGAGTCTCTGCAGACATAGAACCGATTTTGCCTCGAGGAGTACGGGCAGAAAAGTCATCCTTTGGAATAAACTCACCTATTGAAGCAGGATTGCCTTCCCCAAAAGGCTTCCCTTCGGGAGTTGCCATTTCCCTTCTTATGTTGGAAAAATCCCCCTTATTATCCGCAAGAAGCGATAATCTTTCATTTGCAGTTTTGTTCACGTTTATGTAGTTTAGGACGTTGATGCTTCCTAAAATTGCCACGAGAACAATAGAAATGGAAACCATGGCAATCAGAATAAAACGCATTTTTAGTTTTTTAATCATGTCGTGCCTCCAATGTATAGCCAAGTCCCCGGGCTGCGCGGATGGAAGCATTTGCTTCCAATGCAGTTAGTTTTTTCCGCAGGTAAGAAATATAGACCCACACCACATTTGGTTCAGCATCGCTGTCAAATCCCCATATTTTTTCCATAAATTGGTCTATGGAGATAATCTGTCCGGGGTTTACCAGCAGCATCTCCAGCATTTGGAATTCCTTGTTTGCAAGACGAAGAGAATCCTTGTGAGTAGAAAGTGTGTAAGTGGAACGGTCCAGTTTGATATTTCCAAAAGACAAAATGGAATCCGTAGTCTTGGCCTGCCGCCTTGTCATGGCGCGAATCCTTGCCAAGAGCTCTTTCATGGAAAAGGGCTTGGTAAGATAATCGTCCGCTCCGGCATCAAGACCGATCACCCGGTCATCAATTTCAGCCTTGGCAGTAAGCATAAGAATCGGAATACGGATCCCAAAAGCCCGGGCCTCCTTTAATACACTGATTCCATCCTTTTTTGGCATCATGATGTCTAAGATCGCTCCATCATAATTATTGCCGGATAACAGATAATCCAGTGCATCCTGTCCGTTGTAGACCACGTCCACCGAATAATTGTTGTGCTTTAGCACTGTAACCAGTGCATTTGACAGTTCCTTCTCATCCTCAGCAAGCAGTAAGCGCATAGGTTGTTCTCCTTATAAAATAAGATACTTTTAGAGTAGCATGCAGGAGTGGTTTTTTCAACGAAAATGCGGCTTCACAGCAACTGATTGTATTATTTCGACGTATATTTTTTGACTGGCACCTAAATTCTTTGAAAAAAGCTATATTTTAATGCCTGTTTTTGAGGAATTGTATGTGAAAAAGGCTTGATTTTACGGCTTTTTATATGGCTGATAATAATAGTTTACGGAGAAAAAGCAAAATGTGATGGTACAATGGGTGAAGTTTTATTAGATATTATCATTCAATTAGCGTCTCAGAATACGCAAAAACTAATTGCGAGGGCAAAGCATACAGAGGTTAATAACAAGAAAGAGATAGAGCTTACATATACTGAGTTTGAAATCTTGAAGCTTCTTGCAAAGCATCCGGGAATAGTGTTCAGCAAAGAACAGATTTATGATATTGTCTGGAAGGAATCCTATTCCGGTGATTACAGCATTGCCATGAGCCATGTCCGGAATATTCGGGAGAAGATAGAGGATAATCCAAGCAAGCCAATCTACATACAGACTGTATGGGGAGTGGGTTATCGGTTCAATAAAAATTTAATAGCATAGAAACAGGCAATTAAGAAACAAAATCTTAGTTGTCTTTTTTGTTTGAAAAATTCATTTACAGCGACAGGAGCAGAAAGGAGACAGGAGTACATTGCAGAAATCAAAACGAATACGGGCAGTCATTTAGGCGGTGTTATCCAATAAAACGGAAGCACCGCTTTTCTATTTTACGTATCTGCTTTTTCCTGTTATGTGGTTATTGTAAGCCGAGAAGATTAAGTGACGAGCAGAGGGAAGTACGAAATGGTCATTTGGT
>CAMDYX010000072.1 GCA_945910395.1 uncultured Agathobacter sp.
TTAGAGCGCCGCCCTGTCACGGCGGAGGTCACGGGTTCGAGTCCCGTCTGGGTCGCTCGCTTTTTGGCGAAGCGATTTTTTATCGTTTATATGGGATCTTAGCTCAGCTGGGAGAGCATCTGCCTTACAAGCAGAGGGTCATAGGTTCGAGCCCTATAGGTCCCACTCAAGAGAAAAAATCTCTTGTAATAGAACTTGATAAGTACTATAATACTTATCGGATTCAATGCCGCAGTGGCGGAACTGGCAGACGCGCAGGACTTAAAATCCTGTTGTAGTGATACAGTACCGGTTCGATTCCGGTCTGCGGCATTACTCTTCGGAGTAAACTTAATACGTGTGCGTAGCTCAGCTGGATAGAGCACTTGGCTACGGACCAAGGTGTCGGGGGTTCGAATCCTCTCGCGCACGTCTAGAAAAGAGATAGGGAAACATCCCTATCTCTTTTTTTGAAAGTCAGCCATTTCCTGCTATGTCTCTGCAACTAAAATTTGCGTGCGAATACAGCCAGAGAGAGGGAATTGAACCAGAACTTCCTTTTTATCATGGAGATTACATGGTGCAGTACTAATGGAACGAAATGACCAACGCTGAAACAAAGAATTGCTCAAGATGATTTTGCAGAATTTGGGAACAAAATCGGCTTGAACAGTTTAAAAGTATACAAAAAAATAGTAAATGTGCCGATTTTTCAGGGAATGCTTGATTTCTGTAAATATGGATGATAGCATAAATTCGAAAGAATTACATGACGCGCGCCACTATGAAAAACCATGTGATTATTTTAGACAGAAAAGGGAGACAAGTGGGAAAGAAAGACACAAAAGCAAAGGCGTATATGTCAGACCCGGAGCATTTTGCAGATGCTTTTAACTATTATCTGTTTCAAGGACGAAAAATAGTGAGGCCGGAAAAACTGGAAGAAATTGATCCGACAGAAATCGGGATTGTGATAAAAAATGGTTCTGAAGAAGTGATTCAGAAGATAAGGGATGTTCTGAAAAGCTGTGTGATTATGAAGGATGATCTCATAACATACATTATTTTGGGAATTGAAAATCAATCTGATGTGCATTATGCTATGCCGGTAAGGAACCTGATTTATGATGCTCTAAACTACGGAAAACAAGTCAACCAGATTGCAAAGAAGCATAAAGCAGATAAGGATTTAGAAGAAGATGAGTTTTTGTCCGGATTTTCAAAAGAGGATAAGTTAAAGCCTGTTATTACATTAACTACTTATTTTGGAAATCGTGAGTGGGATGCACCAAGAAGTCTATTTGATATGTTAGAGTCTGTTCCGAAGGAATTAGAGCAATTTATGGATGACTATCATTTGAATCTTATTGTGCCAGCGGAAATATCGGATTTTTCATTATTCTCAACGCAGTTAAGACAGGTATTGCAGTTTATCAGCGTATCAGATGATGCAGATGCCTTAGAAAGAATAGCAACAGATGAAGCATTCGAACATTTATCGGTTGAAACAGTTGATTTAATCAATGAATGTACAGATGCCAATATTCCAATCAAAGAAGGCGAGAGGGAGGTCAATATGTGTAAAGGAATGATTGATTTGCTCGAAAGAAAAAATGCAGAAGGACGTGCAGAAGGACGCAGTGAAGATATCGAGCGAATGCTCCGCTCAGGGAAAGCACCGGAGGCAATAGCGGACTTCTGCGGATATGACTTGGAGGAAGTGAAGGCTGTTGCCGATAAGATTTTGGCGATTGTATAAGAGCAATAATTGAGAAAAGCCGTAACACCGAATTTCTGGCGTTGCGGCTTTTCTATTAGAAAATGGTGAACAGATGATCTATAAGGTTAAAAAATCCCTTTCATTACCATAAAAAACGTACTTTTTCAAGGCTGGAAATGGACAATCATCTGCGGTATAATCGTCGAACAGTAAGGATGGGGAGGGGATAATATGGAGCAGGATTTTTACTCTGTAATTTCAGCACAAAATCAACAGGAACTGCTAAAAACAAATGAATATACCTGTAATTTCGGGCTTAGCCTGACAAAACAGGATGTTGCGGAGCTGATGAATCGGCGAAAGGAATGCTTAATGGAGCAGCAGAGGGTGGAGTTTGGCAAAGGCGTGCTTGAGAAGCTGGTTTATTCATTTTGCGATTCGGACTATATTTATCAGGAAAACTATGCGGAGACGCTTGCCAGATTGCAGGACATTTTCTACCTATATAAAAATGAATCCATGGACGAGTTGACGGATGATGAGCTGATCGATGTTATGAGAGAGGCCTTTGACGGAGAATGTCAAGGCTCGCTGGAATATTTGGAGGAAACCTGTTTGGAGAAATTCGCAAGAGAAATCCGATGCAATACCCGTAAATTTATAGGAAGGTATAAAAGAAGGGATGAATAAATCAGAGGTAGCAAAGCTTTATTCCATGGAGGAACTGATTCCTACTGTAGGCAAGCTGGCAGAACAGTTTACATCGAAAGAGAGCAGTTCTGTAACCTATGAGCGGGCAAGTCAGCTGATGGAGGCAGTCCTATATTGTATCGCTCATTTTGATTCTGAAAAGACAGCGGTAACGACCGGCGCACTTCCTCCTGCAGCAGAGGCATATCGTATCGGATATGAGGCTGTAATAAAAAAGGTGAGTGTTGTACTGGAAAAATATAACAGGCTTATGACCTTTTTTGATTCTTATGGAAATTGGAATTATAGAGATACGGTAGAAAAGGCAATACCGGGATTTTTTCTATATTATGATGTGAAGTTTGCACCAATGGAAAATGGGATTACCTATGATTATCCGATTTTGGGACTGGATACGAGCCTTGAGGGCATTGACCGCATGGAACAATATATTGATGCCATCTGGCAGGAACAGCAGTATTTAAGGGAATTTCCAAGAGAGTATGTGATTGACAAGCTGCTTTCCTTTCATCCGAGATATGAAAGGGAGTATTTTAACTTAAGAGAAATTATGGAGTTAAAATAACAGAAGCTGCTCAGCTCGCAAAAAAATACCCCATTTCGGGAACACTTTTCCGAAATGGGAGAAAAAAATCGAAGGAAAAAACGATCATGATCCATATTTTACTTTTTATCATTTATCTTGCATTTATCAGTCTGGGACTTCCGGACGGGCTTCTTGGTGCCGCCTGGCCCACCATGTATGTTGATATAGGAGTCCCGGTTTCCAGTGCAGGAATCATTTCCATGGTGATATCCTTCGGAACCATTATTTCCGCATTATTCAGCGATAGGCTGACCTATAAGCTTGGCGCGGGAAAGGTGACAGCAATCAGTGTGGCGATGACTTGTGCTGCGTTGTTTGGTTTTTCTTTTAGCGATAGCTTTTTCCAGCTGATTCTGTGGTCCATACCCTATGGGTTGGGAGCAGGAAGTGTGGATGCTGCCCTAAACAATTATGTGGCAATTCACTATACCAGCAGACATATGAGCTGGCTTCATTGTATGTGGGGACTGGGTGCGTCCACAGGTCCCTATTTGATGGGGTATGCCGTATCTAATGCAAAGGGCTGGGAACAGGGATATACCTATGTGGGAATCATACAGATTGTTCTTACGGTGATCCTTATTTTTTCACTTCCTCTCTGGAAAGACAGAAATGAGGTTACGGATGGAGGGAAAAAGGAAGCTGCCGCAAAACCAATGAAGCTTACCGAGATTGTGAAAATACCGGGAGTGAAGGCGGTTCTGATTACCTTTTTCTGCTATTGCGCCCTTGAAAGTACTGCCGGGCTTTGGGCAGCCAGTTATCTTCAATTGGCAAAGGGAATTAGTGAGGGAACGGCTGCTTCCATGGCTTCCTTATTTTTTATCGGAATAACAGCAGGAAGAGCAGTTAACGGATTCCTTACCATCAAGCTGTCTGATACGAGGCTTATAAGGCTTGGACAGGGAATCATTTTAGCAGGAATCGTTATTCTGATGCTGCCGCTTCCAATCGGATTTACATATGCCGGAATTGTGATTGTGGGACTTGGCTGCGCACCCATCTATCCATGTGTGATTCATTCCACACCGGCGAGATTTGGTGTCGAAAAGTCTCAGGCGATTGTTGGGGTACAGATGGCAAGTGCATATATCGGCACAATGCTTATGCCGCCGATTTTTGGATTCTTAGGTGAACATATCAGCATGAGAATCTGGCCGGTCTATCTGGTGCTAATATTGGTACTAATGATTTTTATGCATGAACGTCTCGTTCGTGTAACGGAAAAATAGTAACATACAATGGTTCTCCCTTTTTATATTTGAATTCTTCAGTGAATTTGCACATTCCAAATCCTATTTCGGAAAAGGAATTATTTCAATAGTAAAATTTGCTTTTGGTAACACAAATAGGAAGAGGGAGATTTTTATTGTGTTTTATGAGTGCTTTCGCTATACTTTTTGTAGAATGAATAATTAAGTTGATTGGATATATGATTTATTCTGCTCCTTTTCCTGTGGAGTGTTTGGAAATGATTCTGCAGAATTAGATTTGCTTGATTTTGAAGCGTAACGGCAATATCGTATGGAGGTTTAAGATATGCATTTTGTACCGAATGGAACACAGGTATGCGGATTGTATGAGTGCGAAAAGGAGGGCTGCTGGAGCAGATTTTTAGATACAAGAGTCCGTCCGAGTCTGCCCTGTCCGTTTTGCGGAAAAGTGGTAGATATGGAAATCGGGCCGGATGACCCCATGCCGGCGGAGGAGGAGTCTGCAAAGCTGCTTCGTGTGCTGGAGGATGAGAAGGAAATCGCCGGCTGGGACCGTATGTTAAGTTCCTTTCATGACGATGATGAAAGTTGGATATAGGAGAGAGTATCAATATGCCAGTATTTGATTTTAGTGAATCAACCGATAATAAGAATCTTGCAATCTGTACATATACCATATTTAAGTCGAATGAGTCTGTGCCCACAAAAGAGCATCCCATTATGCTTTTGGATAATACCAAGCATAGCTTTCGGCATCATTCCTATGGGATTTTTACCAATCCCGTGAAAAGAACCTCCTTTGAAGCGGAGGAGGAAAACGGTGTAGTTTCCGCAGATATTTTACAGATTGACGCCCGGTTTACCAGTCTTTTAAAGTGGCTGGGAGAAAATCATATCAAGGTGTGCCTTTCCGGTGCCGACCGGGAGGATGGATATGCGGTCTACAAAATCCGGGAGAATGCCTCCGGCGGCGGAGCAAAGCTTTCCGCGGAGGATGGATTTTTGCAGTTTATGATTGAGCGCCTTCTTGCAAGCAATGCTCCGATGGAGGAGGAAGAGGATGAGGATGCGGAGGAAGCCGGTGATGATATGCGTCTTACCAGCATCCAAAGCATCACGGATTTTATGAATTGTGCAGGAAAGACGCTGCCTTCCAACATCCGCACCTGGGCGAGACGGAATCTTGCCGTTGCAAAATCCCATGAGGTAAGCCCGGAAGAGAGGCGTCATGCCCAGCGTGCCCTTTCCATTATGATGAATATTCAATGGAAAAATAACTATTTTGAATCCATTGATCCGGTGGAGGCCAGAAGGATTTTGGATGAGGAGCTTTACGGAATGGAGCGGGTAAAGCAGCGGATCATAGAAACCATCATTCAGATCAATCGTACCCATACGTTACCGGCATACGGGCTTCTTTTGATCGGACCTGCCGGAATCGGAAAATCCCAGCTTGCCTATGCCGTTGCAAAAATCTTAAAGCTTCCGTGGACAACGCTGGATATGAGCTCTATCAATGACCCGGAACAGCTTACGGGAAGCTCACGTATTTATGCCAATGCTAAGCCGGGAATTATTCTGGAGGCCTTCTCCAATGCCGGAGAATCCAATCTGGTATTCATTATCAACGAGCTGGATAAGGCTGCAGCAGGAAAAGGTAACGGCAATCCGGCGGATGTACTTTTGACACTCCTGGATAATCTGGGATTTACGGATAACTATATCGAATGTATGGTTCCGACAGTGGGGGTATATCCGATTGCAACGGCAAACGATAAGAGCCAGATCAGCGCACCGCTGATGTCCCGTTTTGCGGTCATCGAGATTCCGGATTATTCCTTTGAGGAGAAAAGGATTATTTTTTCAAGATTTGCCTTAAAGAAGGTATTAAAGCGTATGGGGCTTAAGGAAAATGAGTGCGTGATTGAGGATGCTGCGCTGGATGCAATTGTGGAGCGGTTTTCCAATACCTCAGGTATCCGTGACTTAGAGCAGGCGGCAGAACACCTTGCGGCAAATGCACTATATCAGATCGAGGTCAACCATGTGTCCGAGGTTCATTTTGATGAGGAAATGGTAAAAGAGCTGCTGGCGGAATAACAGATAAAAAAAACATAAGAAAAAGAGCCATAAGCGAAACAGGAGCATATATGCGCACATATAATATGGACAGCCGGGATACGCAGGCAAAGTATTATTTTTTATATCAACAAATTAAAGAAGATATTTTGACAGGAAATCTGAAAAAAAATGAAAAGCTGCCGTCGAAAAGAGCTCTGGCAGAGCATCTTGGCATCAGCCTGATCACTGTGGAAAATGCATATCAGATGTTAAAAGAGGAAGGGTATGTGGAAACCAGAGAGCGAAGCGGATACTTTGTCTGTGAGATCCCTGCAATGAAAACGGTGGGTGGAAAGAAGCAGCTTGAGGAAAAGAACCGCGGAGAGTGCAAGCTGGAGCTTCTTCAAACCCTTCGGGAAACGCAGCAAAACGACGACCCGGGAAAAGGAGAGCAAAAGGAACACCGGCCATCGAATTATTTTCCAAGCTCTGTCTATTTCAAGACCGTTCGAAATGTCATTTCGGAGTATGGGGACGAGCTGCTTACAAAGTCACCTAACGAAGGCTGCGCGATTCTTCGAAACAGTATTGCAGAATATCTGCTGCGCTACCGGGGAATTTTTGCACAACCAAAGCAGATTATCATCGGTTCCGGTGCAGAGCACTTATATGGGACGGTGGTCCGACTGCTTGGAAATGAGGGAATTTACGGGCTGGAAGACCCCTGCTACTTACAGATTGAGAAAGTATATAAGGGTGCAGGGGTGACCTGCGAAAAGCTTTCCATGGGAAAGGATGGAATAAAGAGTGAGCTTCTTTTGAAAACCCGTGCGCGGGTACTTCATGTGACACCGTTTCACAGCTATCCGTCGGGGGTGACGGCTTCCGTAAAAAAGCGCTGCGAGTATCTGGAGTGGGCTAAGGAAGAGAATACTTTGGAAACTGCCGGAGCGGAAGAGTACAAAAGGAAGCGCTACATCGTCGAGGATGATTTTGACAGTGAATTTTTCATGCCGGGTAAACCCATTGAGACCCTTTATTCTCTAGATACGAATCAATCCGTCATCTATATCAACACCTTTTCAAAGAGCCTGTCCCCCTCTATTCGTATGGGATATATGATCATCCCGGACCATCTTCTGGAGCGCTACAGGGAAAGCTCGGGTGCTTTTTCCTGCACGGTTCCGGTATTGGAGCAGTATGTGCTGGCAGAATTTATCAATAAGGGATATTTCGAGCAGCATTTAAGCCGTGTGAGAAGAAATATGAAGAAATAAATACGACAACGTAATTCATGCCATGACAATCTGATAAAGGAATATGATGCCAAATTGATATAGAAGGTTATTTTGGGTAGACAAAAGGCAATGAAATAGAAACTAAATTCCATTCTCGGGAACACAACTCCGAAATGGGATTAAAGTAAAAGAGACACCGAATAGGTGTCTCTTTTGAGGGGAGTATAAATAATTAATAAGAGGTATAACATGAAGAGAATTTCTTCTCTTCAAGCGTAATCATATCATAGCAACTTTTAAATTGCAATCACGAAATCATTAAAAATGCATAAAATAAATACCATTTCGGAATTGTGTTCCTGAGAATGAATTTTGCTATTTCAATCAGAACGTTTAAAAAACGTCGGCACTTAATGAGCAATCTATTGCGAATTTAGTACCGTTACGATTTTTACAAACGAGAGTGGGTTCTGATTCAAATATGCAAATTCATTCAGGAACACATTTCTGAAATGGGAATAAAATAATATGAAATTATGTTTGGGAGCAGGATATGACATTTAACCTGGTTAACCCTACAAATTTAGAGGACATGATATGGCGGTACAATCCCCTCATCATGGATATCAGACCGAGGGAAGAGTATGAGAAGGGACACTGGCCGGAGGCGCTTTGCTTTCCAAATGATGAAATTGACCGCTGGAAGAATAAAATTCCACGAAAACGCATATTATTAATCTATTGTGAGCACGGGGGCAGCAGTATGGTTTTAGCGAGAACTCTCGGCAGGGAAGGATATCGGACCTATACGGTTGTGGGTGGCTATGAGGCCATGAAAAAAGTTCAGAAAAACTATTCCCAAAACTATTAGAATATGTAAAAATATCAGTAGAATGTATCGATAGAAAGACGAAAAAAGAGCACGTTTTAAGAACGGATAAGTGATAAGGATAAAGAATGAAGACTTACGAACTGGTTGCGCCATGTCATTTTGGACTGGAGACTGTAACAAAAAGAGAAATTTATGATCTCGGCTATGAAGTGACGAGAGTGGAGGATGGAAGAATCACCTTTGAAGGAGACGCAGAAGCAATCTGCCGGGCGAATGTATTTCTTCGCACAACGGAGCGTGTCCTTCTTTTGGTGGGAAGATTTCATGCTGAAACCTTTGATGAATTTTTCGAAGGCATCAAGGCTTTGCCCTGGGAAGAATACATCCCGAAGGATGGAAAATTCTGGGTTACAAAGGCATCCTCCATCAAGAGTAAGCTTTTTAGCCCCTCCGATCTCCAGTCCTTGGCAAAAAAGGCCATGGTAGAGCGGTTGAAAAAGGAATATAAGGTGAACTGGTTTGAGGAGGACGGAGCACCCTATCCGGTGCGTATCTTCCTATTAAAAGATGAAGTTATGGTAACGCTGGACACCTCCGGGGAATCCTTACATAAAAGGGGATATCGACTGATGACAAGTAAGGCTCCCCTTACGGAAACTCTTGCAGCTGCCCTTATCATGCTTACTCCCTGGAAAAAGGATCGTATTCTGGTGGACCCGTTCTGTGGAAGCGGAACGTTTCCCATTGAGGCGGCAATGATTGCTGCAAATATTGCACCGGGGATGAACCGTGAATTTACAGCTGAAAAGTGGACCAACTTTATTCCAAAACAGCTCTGGTATGACACGGTAAAAGAAGCGCAGGAAATGATGAATACCGATATTTCCGTGGATATCCAGGGATATGACATTGACCCGGAGGTAGTGAAAGCTGCAAGAGAAAATGCTGCGCGGGCAGGCGTCGGACATCTGATTCATTTTCAGCAGCGGGAGGTGGCGAAGCTTCACCATCCAAAGAAATATGGCTTCATTATCACAAATCCGCCATATGGAGAACGTCTGGAGGATAAAAAGGATCTGCCGCAGCTTTATACCCAGGTTGGGGAAGCATACAAGGGCTTAGACTGCTGGTCGCTTTATATGATTACAAGTTATGAGGATGCGGAGCGTTACATTGGAAGAAAGGCGGATAAGAACCGCAAGATTTATAATGGTATGATCAAAACCTATTTTTATCAGTTTATGGGTCCAAAACCGCCGAAGAGAGGATAGTTTATAAGGTAGTATGAAATTTTCGAAACGCTATGTTGCTTTTACTATATTGCTGGCACTTGTGTTTGCGATTCGGTTTCAGTTTTCTGAAATAGATCACGCGCAGATCGAACAATTCCGGGGTGGCAGTCTAGAGGCTTCTGTATGGAATCCGCTCATTGCGGATGATGTGAACGGAAGTCTGCTTCGCGTGGTGATTGATAACAAAGAATATACGAATGAAAATCAGCCTTTTTATATGAATGAAAATCGAAATATCATGATTCCGGTAGATATTCTTCGGGATGCATTAAATTGCAGCGCCCATGTCTACGATGGAACAGATCTGCTTGTGGAAAAGCATACGAATTCTGTTCGCTTTTCTTTGCATGAGGACTCTGCTGTTGTGGGGGATAAAAAGGTATCCATCGAATCTGCCCTTACCGAGAAGGACGGAACAATGTTTGTAAGCTTGAACGATCTATCCGAATTGCTGGGGTACTCACTGAATTTTGATATTGTAGGTAAGACCGTGACGACTGCGGATACATCAGAGAGCGCAACCATCATCCCGCCCCGATATGATCTTCGTGAAAAGCAAAGAGTGTCAAAAATCCGCAATCAGGGTTCTTACGGGACATGCTGGGCTTTTGCGGCTACCAGCGCATTGGAGTCCATGATGCTTCCGGAAAATCCGGAATATTTTGCGGTAGATCATATGACACTTTGCAATTCCTTTAAAGTGGATCAGTTCGACGGCGGAGAATATACCATGGGAATGGCATACCTGGCTGCATGGCAGGGACCGGTCTATGAGGCGGATGATCCGGACGGTGACGGAAAAAGCGACAGCTCCCTTACTGCGGTAAAGCATGTGCAGGAAATGCGAATTATCGACGGCAAGGACTACGAGGCCATAAAGACTGCAGTATTTAAGTATGGCGGGGTGCAGACAACCCTTTACAGCAATATTAGAAGCTCCAATCCGGACTCGGAATATTACAATAGCGAAACCAGTGCCTATTGCTATATCGGTACGGAAAAACCAAACCATGGTGTGGTAATCATCGGTTGGGATGACAATTATTCAAAAGACAATTTTAATACGGATCTGGAAGGGGACGGAGCGTTTATCTGCCAGAACAGCTGGGGAGAAAAATTTGGTGAAGACGGCGTATTCTACGTTTCCTATTATGATACCAACATCGGAACCCATAATGTGGTGTATACAAGAGTAGAGGATACGGATAATTACGATGCCATTTACCAGAGTGATTTGTGCGGCTGGGTGGGAAGCATTGGTTACGAAAAGGAATCCATTTTCGGAGCAAACG
This sequence comes from uncultured Agathobacter sp., assembly GCA_945910395.1. Taxonomy (GTDB): domain Bacteria; phylum Bacillota; class Clostridia; order Lachnospirales; family Lachnospiraceae; genus Roseburia. Next base: position 10,926 of record CAMDYX010000072.1, read on the forward strand.
TTTATACGGCAAATGGAGACGAGGAGATTGCGGCTGCTGGCTTTTATGCCACCGGAGCAAAGACGGAGTATGAGGTGTTTGTAGTGAACAATTTTGAGGACGAGAATTCTCTGGTGCACAGAACCTCTGTCGCCTCCGGAACCTTAGATCAGGCGGGATATTATACCATTGATTTTGATACACCTGTTGCAGTGGAAAATGGAGAACGTTTTGCCATTGTGGTGTATTTAAATACACCGGGAGCATTGCATCCTTTTGCATTGGAGTATGATGATGGAGAGGACGCTCTTTCCATGGTGGATACAAGTGATGGAGAAAGCTATATCAGTGCCAGCGGAATGCGTTTTGTTAATGTAAAGGAATTGCAGGATTGTAACCTTTGCATCAAGGCATATAGCAACAAGAGATGACTATGGATGAACGAGTGTTAAAATGGGTAGCACCACTTTCCGTTGTCCTAATGCTTGTGGTGTGTGTATCGCTTTATTTCTTTCCAGAGTTACATGAGAATTCCTTTCTCGTGTCGGAGGAATATGATGCGGTTCCTGTGGATGCGGAAGAACTTTTAGCCGGAGCACAGGCTCCCCAGAATGTGGTGGAAGAGACCGAGGATATCAATGCACAGCTAAAGATTGAGCTGCCGGAGGGGGTGGATTACTCTGAGGTGGTAATTGAAAACAACTATCTGCTGCAGACGATATATATTCGTATTCCCACAGATGCTACAGACTATTTTTCCAGGTACAGCGTGAAGGGAAGCTGCGATCATATTGAAGCGATCTCTTATTACAGAGAAGGAACAAAAGGGGTAATTGCATTTGCATTAGATAAGCTGTATGAGGTTTCGGACAACTGTGCCGACGGAAGCCTTTACCTGAATTTTGTTGATCCCCATGAGCTGTATGATAAAGTCATTGTTGTGGATGCGGGACATGGAGGCCGGGATGGCGGCGCCTCAAAACAGGGAATCCTGGAAAAAAACATTAACCTTGCCATTCTGCTTGAGTTAAAGGAAATTCTGGATAAGAGTCCTGAAAATGTTGGGGTGTATTATACGCGGACAGAGGATGTGTCAGTGACACTGGATCAGAGAGTGCAGCTTGCCAATAAGGCGGATGCGGATCTGTTTATCAGTATACATAACAATGCTTCCAATAGCGGAAGATATACGAATTCCACCGGAACACAGGTGCTTTACAGCGAGAGCGATGACTCGGAATGCTCCAGTGAGCGCCTTGCCAAAATCTGTCTTGAGGAGGTAACGGCGGAGACAGGAAGCAAAAATAAAGGGCTGGTCAAGGCGGATAAAATTTATATTGTCCGTACCAGTAAGGTGCCGGTGGCGCTCATTGAAGTCGGATTTATGACGAACCGGACGGAACTGGAAAAATTAAATTCGAAGGAGTACCAAGAGGCGGCTGCAATCGGTATTTATCATGCAATAGAAAAAGCATTTGAGGAAGGATATTAGAAATATGACAAAGATTGTTTTTGCAACGGGAAATAAGGACAAAATGCGTGAAATCCGTGAAATCATGGCAAGTATGGATGTGGAAATTCAGTCCATGAAGGAAGCGGGAATTATAGTGGATATTGTGGAAAATGGGCAGACCTTTGAAGAAAATGCATTAATCAAAGCAAGGACAATCAGCGCTTGTGTATCGGACGCAATCGTTCTTGCGGATGATTCCGGACTGGAAATCGATTACTTGAATAAGGAGCCGGGGGTTTACTCCGCCCGCTACATGGGAGAGGATACCTCCTACAACATAAAAAATAAAAACCTTATTGATCGTCTGGAGGGAGTAGAGAAGGAAAAACGAACCGCGCGGTTTGTCTGCGCAATTGCTGCAGTACTGCCGGATGGACGGGAATTTGTTACAACACAGACCATGGAAGGCTATATTGGATATCAGCCGGAAGGAGAAAACGGCTTTGGCTACGATCCGATTTTTTATCTGGATGAATTCGGCTGCTCTTCTGCGGCTCTTTCCAGAGAACAGAAGAATGCCATCAGCCATAGAGGAAAAGCCCTCCGGGCAATGAAGGATATTCTCGCAAATGTGCTGAAATAGCGCATTTGCGGGCACTGAAAAAATATGCAGTTTTTTCAAAAAAGGTGTTGACAAGTCTGTCTGCCTATCATATAATACTACTTGCGTCACGGGTGTGGCCGAAAAAAATATGCCTTCGGGGTGTGGCTCAGTTTGGCTAGAGCGCCTGGTTTGGGACCAGGAGGCCGCAGGTTCGAATCCTGTCACC
>CAMDYX010000073.1 GCA_945910395.1 uncultured Agathobacter sp.
TTTGTCAACTCGAAATTACATATAAGAGACAAGAAATCAATATGCTTATCTGTAAGCAATATTTTTCAGTGGTTTATTCCAAGCTAGAAACTACGTATAACAACTATAAAATAATGGATTTAGACGTAAACCTTGATTTTTGCTATACCAATGGATCAGAAGCTTCCAGTTTGTAGAAAACGACAACTCCCAATTTGTCGAACACATGAAACTTCCAGTTTTTCGAGGTGACGATAGACAGGAAATTTGCCCTTTAAAGCTGAAGGTTAAAATAATACAGCTATGCCTATTTATCCGTTAATATACATAGCCGTATTATTTTTTGACTTTGTCCACAGTCTGAATCTCATCCGGCTTCCACCAGATGAGATTTTTTAATTCCTACAAATATTTCCGCTCAAATTCTTCCAGCTTCATCGGTTTGTTAAAATAGTATCCTTGTATCATCCGGATCCCTAGCGCTTTAATTGTTTCATACTGCTCCGTGGTCTCCACACCCTCTGTACAGATATCCACATCAAGGGTCGTTGCAAGCTCGGACACCATTTTTACAAAGGCATCCGAAAAATCATCCTCCCCGATATGCTCTACAAAACAACGATCAATTTTTATCACATCAATAGGCATTTCCCGAATGTGATTCAAGGAAGAATAGCCGGTTCCAAAATCATCCAGAGCAACCTTGACACCAAGCTCCTTCAACTGACCTAGGATTTTTTTCATCCGCTCCATATCATTAATCGCCAGGCTTTCTGTCACTTCCAATGTCAGATTTTTGGGAGTAACTCTCGTTTCATCCAAAACACTCTTTACCCTTTTGACAATGTCATTTTGAAGCAGCTGTACAACGGAAAGATTCACGTTTACTTTATATTCCGGATGTCCCATCTCATTCCAGTATCGGCATCTCTTTGCTGCCTGATGCAGTACATAATCACCGATGGGGTTAATCAATCCCAGATATTCCGCAAGTGGGATAAAATCGGTAGGGGTGACAAACCCCATCTCTGAAGAATTCCAACGAACCAGTGCCTCTGCCCCACAGCATGGATCTCCCTCTTTTGATACATCCACAATGGGCTGATAATACACTTCGAATTCCTTACAGGAATCCAGGGTTGCCTTACGCATATTCTTTTCAAGATCGAGCCTTCTGTGAGAAACCTCAGAGTCTGTATCGTTATAGTATTCTACACGATTTTTCCCCTGCTTTTTGGCGGCAAAAAGTGCCATGTCCGACTTGCGGATCAAGTCTTCAACCGAATTTCCGTCCGATGGAAACTTTACCACACCCATGCTCATGGTGCAGTAGTAATCCTCTCCCTTTAGCATCCATGGATTTGAGAAAATGTCCAAGATACTGTTGCAGATCTTTTCCAGAGGATACGTTTTTATGTCCTTTACAATGACGACAAACTCATCCCCGCCCATTCGGTAGCAATTGTTCTCAATACCCTCTATCCTTTGCAGACTGTGTCCGATTGCCTTAAGGAGAACATCTCCGTACTGATGACCAAGCCCGTCATTGATATGCTTAAAATCATCCAGATCAATATACAAAAGTGCTCCATCCACGCCATTGAGCTCCGCAATTCTTATGTATCGATCCAGATCCTCCTCACAACGCTTCCGATTATACAGACCGGTGAGGAAATCATTGTTAGCCTGACTTTCAATCTTTTTCTGATACAGCTTTTTATCCGTAATATCATAGATGGTACATAATACAACATTTCGGCCATCTACCCAGTTAATTCTGCACTTATTTACATCCAGCCAGCGGTCCTCTTCCACGGAATAAATCTCACGGAATACTTCCGCCTGCTTGACTTCATTATCCTGATAAAGAATCTGATCGATTTTCCCCGAGCTGATGCTGTTTGCAAATAACTCATTGAATTTCTGGTTGGTATACAAAAGCTTCTTTTGCTCCACATCAAGCACATAGATACCGCATCCCACATTCTCCAGAATCGCCTCAAGGGAAGAGAAGGAGCTTGCCAGGGAATTCTTTGCGATACGTTTCGTCAGAATACTTTGAACAATTCGTTTTACATCATTTAAAAACTTGATATCGTTCACATCCCAGATTCGTTCTTTTCCAATCTCATAGAAGCAAAGATACATGATGTTCTTTCCGCTTACCTCAATGGGCTGGAAAATACCAGCGGTAATTTTGTTTTCCTCAAAGAATTTTGCAAAGGGCTCCGGAAAAATGGAATCGGAAGAAATCATATATGGTTTTCCGGTAAAAAACGGAATCTCACTTTTGGGTTTTGCCTGAAAATCGGCAATTCGATACCACTCCCGCTCCTTTGCATACTCACAGATCATATCAACGACCTGCTCTTCCGCATTGTCCCGCAGCAGACATCCGCTGGAGATATCCAGACAATTGCAGACCAGCTTTAAAATATCATCCACGATTTTTCCAAATCCATTGTCTGATTCTAACATCGTCACAACCAAAGTCATGGTCTCGGAACGATGCAGCTGCTTCTCCACGCTTTCTTTTGCGGCTCTTCCGGTCAGCATCGCTTCCTGGGCAATCAGCTCATCCATTTTTACTGCCATGAGCATCTTAGACAAATACTCCAGAAATTCCAGGGAGCGGTAATAATCCTCTTTATGTACCGTCATGATATATTCCGGAAGCTCCACCTCTTCATCAATATACTCCTGAAGGAATGCAACTGCACACCATATGATCTGTGTCTTATCCTCCACATGGGTGGATACTCCGCCAAGCCTGACATAGGGATAGTCCGTTTCCTCCTCCACCATATGCTCAACCGCATTTCCCTTCAGTTTCCTGATCAAAGACAAATAAGTCCCCTCATTGAGATACCGGCGTAAAAAGGCACGCTCCTCCTTGCTTCCGTATAAACTTGTAATAACGCCCTCTTCCGTTCCAAGACAAACCAGATAAATACCGTTCGCTTTGCAGAACTGCGTCTGAAATTTTTGCAGCAATTCTACATCGATAAGCCCCGTTTCTCTGTTGTCCTGCTTTTGTACCTCTGACATCCTTCTACCTCTTTACCCCAATAATCAATAAATAGAAATCGTTCTTTTCCTGCATCAGTGTCTCTTGTAAAAGACTTAGTTCTTTATTCAGCCGAAGCTGCTTTTTTACAAATCCAATCTCGTTTGTATATAAAACGATCACTGCTTCTTTCTTTAATATCTCAAGTGCTTTTTCAAAAAAGCGCCCATAGAACCGGTCCATCTCTTCCTTTGTCTTTTTTCCACGGGTCGGCATATTTGTGATGATTTCATCAAACAGATAATCATGTTTGAAATCAAAGAAATCCCTGTGAATGAAATGGATTCCCAGCTTTGCATATTCTGCATTTATGCGGCCCTTTTCGATGGCTTCCCCAAAAATATCCGTGGCATAGATTTCCTTTGCAGGTACTGCTGCATTCCGTTCGATCAGCATGGTTCCCACTCCGCAGAACGGGTCCATGATCTGTGCATCCTTCTTAAGATAAGGCTTTGCCAGTTCCATGATAAGAGCTGCCGTAGACGGCAGAATGGATGCGGCGATGGTATTTTTACGATAAGTAAACCGATTGTCTTTTAAGGTATAGCATTTTAAGACCGGATAAAAACGGCCATCCTTATTTCCCACCAGACGAAGCTCAACCTCGTAATCACCGGAGGAATTCACAAGCCCGCCCTCTGATAATCGCTCTAAATTCGCTGCAAGCTTCTTTGCAAACTGGCTTCTTTCCTCCAGTCCCATGCTGCTCTTACATTCGATGCGGAAATAAAATGCCCCGTCCCCTAAGTGAAGTTCCCTAAGGAGTGGAAGGAAATTTCCCTCCATTAAAATCCGGGCAGCCTCTTTTGGTTCTGCCGGGAGAAGACTCTTCGTCTTTATCTCAAACAGAATTTCTTTAAAGCATCTGATACGAAAAAGCTTTGTAATCTGGTTTGTACATACCTTTACACCAAGAGGGTGAAGCGTTGCACTCTCATCCCCAAGGGTCCGCCTTACTACTTCGCGATGGATCCGATTCGTCACAAGAATGATTTCCTGCTTCTTCTCCCCTATCCGAAATTCGTGGTGGCTGATTCCCTCATATCGGATCAGAATTTTTCGGATAGCACGAAGCTCTTCTTCCATATGCTTTCTGTTTTCAGGTAAGATATCTTCTCTACCCAGCTCATCTTCTCTCTCATGGAGCGCAGCAAGCTTACTTTGCATGTCAAGATGATATAGTGCGGTAAGATATGCCTCTCTTACAAAAAGCGTATCCTCACTCTGATAAGCCTCCCACAGAGCATCAATGGCTCCCTGATAAGCAAGGTCTCCCAATAACAGGGCTGCATTTTTTCTGGTCTTTGCATCTTCATTCTTTAAGAAAGAAAGCCACAGGGTGTCCTCATTTCCCACCATACTCTTTAAAATTGAAAGCTGCGCTTCATCCTTTATCAAAGCTCTCAGACTGCTTAAATTGTTCCTGATATTCTGTTTTTCTTTTAATTCGCTGATAATTTTTTCCATATAGAATCATTGTAAGATATTTCCCCGCTTTTTTCAATGAAATACTTCCTTCTTTGTACACTAAGACGAGACACCCTTTGCGAATCTCGCTCTGATCAGCATTCGCCCTAACCAAAAAGACCGCATCTGCAATATGCAGACACGATCCTTCTATTTTACTCACTAATTACACAAACCCAGCCTTCCGGTCCTTCAATTTTACCCATCTGAATTCCGGTAAGTGTGTCATATAATTTCTTTGTATATGGTCCCATTTCTTCCATTCCGCTTGGGAAACAGATTTCATCGCCATGGTCGTAAATCTTTCCAACCGGTGAGATAACCGCTGCGGTTCCGCAAAGTCCACACTCTGCAAAATCCTTAAGCTCAGTAAACTTTACTTCTCTGTGCTCCACCGGCATGTTCAAATACTGTTCTGCTACAACCATAAGGGAGCGGCGGGTGATAGATGGCAGAATACTGTCGGACTTCGGTGTAACAAACTTTCCGTCTTTTGTAACAAAAATAAAGTTTGCTCCACCGGTCTCCTCAACATTCGTTCTTGTTGCCGGATCCAGGTACATATTCTCATCAAATCCATTCTTGTGTGCATCTACAATTGCATGCAGACTCATGGCATAGTTCAGACCTGCCTTAATGTGTCCGGTACCGTGTGGTGCTGCTCTGTCAAAGTCTGATACACGGATGGTAAGTGGCTTTGCTCCGCCCTTGAAGTATGGTCCAACCGGGGTAACAAAGATTCTGAACTGATATTCATCTGCCGGCTTTACACCGATAACAGGGTTCGTTGCAATCATGTATGGACGAATATAAAGAGTTGCGCCGGAACCAAAAGGCGGAACCCAGGCTTCATTTGCCTTTACAACCTGCTTAACTGCCTCCACAAAGCGGTCTACCGGGAATACCGGCATTTCCAGTCTCTCACAGGAGTCCTTCATACGCTGTGCATTTAAATCCGGACGGAAGCATACGATTTTACCGTCTTCTGTCGTATATGCTTTCAAGCCCTCAAAGCAGGACTGGGAATACTGGAATACACCTGCGCACTCATTCAGGGTAATATTCGCATCCGTGGTAATTTCTCCATCATCCCACTTTCCATCCTTAAAGTTTGCTACATATCTGTAATCCGCTACCATATAGCCAAATCCGAGATTGGCCCAATCAAGATTCTTCTTCTCCATCGTCTTATGCTCCTTTGCATTTGAAATTAAACTCATTCTAGTACAATCAAAAATGTTTGTCTAGTTTCCCATCGAGTTTTTGCTATTTCAAAAAATTATAGATACTATAACTTATTTTATTAACCAATGCACTATAACATAACTCCAGATTGTTTCTTGTTGCGCTCCAGCATCTCATTGAACTTATGAAAGGGTTTGTAAAGCCCGATTCCGATTGTAGCAGAGAGCGGTACAAATAAAAGCAGAATAAAAATATCCTTCCAGAAGGTCTGCTGATATAATCCCACAATGGCTTCCTTTAGTGCGGAAAGGGCGTAGGTAAATGGAAGTACCTTATAAATCTTCTGGAAAACAGAAGGGAGCACTTCCACCGGGAAGGTACATCCCGCCCCGGCTACCTGAATAACCATGATGATCACTGCTGCACCTTCTCCGATATTTCCCATGGCAAAGGTGAGCGCATACATCAGAAAGCTAAATACAAAGCTACAGACAGAGGAAGCAAACCAAAGCATCACCGGATGTTCACACTGTATTCCAAGAAACAGCACATCGCCCAACACCGTAATAAGCGCCTGAATCTGGGATATAAAGAAGAAGATCAGATATCTTCCGAAAAACTGTTCATAAATCTCTGCTGTGGCAAAGGATGGTTCCGGATGCACCTTTGTGTGAATGATTGCAACCAGGAACAATCCTCCCACCCATAAGGCCAGTACTGTATAAAAGGCGGCCATAGCCGAACCATAATTTTCTACCGGATAAATCGCAACGGTCTCCATTGCCACCGGTGCAGATAAAAACTCTCCTATATCATCCGGGTCTGCGGAAAACGCCTGCTCCACCAGATCAAAATTCCCGTTCGTTTTTAAATCATTCAAAAATTCGATACGGTCGGAAATAACTTCACGCACATCCACGATTGCAGCCTTTGTGCCCTCCAGACTTATTCCGCCCTGCTCCAGTACCGCGGAAAAATCTTCCATATTTCCGTTGATCTGTGCATAAGCCTTTGAGATGGAGCCCAACGCACTGCTGATACTTCCAAAGGTAGCAGAAAGTGCGCCTGACATCCCGGAAAGTGTTCCGATTCCGGAACCGGTAACATTTCCAAGACTGCGAAGCGCCTGCCTTCCACTGGTAAGAGCACTGTGAAAATCCGGATAGATTTCTTCCAGATCTCCTATGGTGGTATTTGCACCTTCTGAAACCAAAATGAGAGAATCTAAAATCGTTTCATATTTTGCAAGCTGTTCATCTGCCTCCTCAAATTTTTCAATCATCAGATCCACTACATTTCCGTTTCCAGAGGAGGGATTCAGTTGAATACCCTCGGAATCCATTGCTGTTTCCGCAACATTTGCACTGGTTGAAACAATGGTTGATATGATTGTTTTGTTTACCGTTATCTGTACCGTGTTTCGCACCTTGTCCGTAATCTTCGGCGCAATGGCATTCTTCTTTTCATTACAGTAATAGGTAATTCGGGGATGAGAAACCTCATCTGTCAAAAAGCTAAGAAGATCCAATGTAAAGCTATCATCGATCACCAGGGCAGCATAATAGTCTCCTGCATGCACTCCATCTACGGCCTCTTCCCCCGTATCTAAAAATACCCATCCCACAGAATCATTGCCGGATAAAGCTTCTAAAACCGTGTCCCCCACGTTAATATACTTTCCGGCCAGCTCATAGCCGATATCCTCCGATGCAACCGCAACCTTTATCTGGGAGGTAGAGGCCGCCCCATAAGGGTCCCAGTTTGACAGGATGTTCAGCCATGCATACAGACACGGAACAATGGAGAGTCCTAAAATCATCACTACCGCAACCACATTGGTCTTTAAACGCTTAAAATCCGATACAAATATACGCCAGATATTCATGCCTTAGTTCTCTCCTTTCTTGTTCTTTTTGTTCTTTTTGTTCTTTTTGTTCTTTTTGTTCTTTTTGTCCTTTTTGTTCTTCTTATCCTTAGACTTATTTTTCTTTTTGGATTTATCCTTCTTTTTCAATTTATCCTTCTTGGATTTGTCTTTCTTTTTTGTTTTTTCTTTTTCCTTCCCCTTGGAAAATTCTTCTGTCTCAAGCTCCTGCAAAGCGGTTTTCTCAATTCTTTTCGAAAGCTCTTTTAAGGATATTCCCATGCTTTGCTGACTTTCTGCGATTTTTTCACTTAACTCCGTAAGTCTTGCATCCACCACATTCTCCGGAAGGAGATTGTCAATGGAATCGTCCTTCATTCCAAGTTCAATCATGGTTTCCTGAATCTTGTAATCCGCATATTCCACATAGATTAAATACGCGCAGATCAGAAACATGGAGACAACCCAGAGTGTAAGGTATATATATTTTGAAGACTCCATGGTGAACATCAAAATGAGGAACAGTATCGGAATAATGATAACGCATCGGATTCCCCACTTGATCCGGTTCTGGTTCTTCTTGTGCTCCGCCTGCCAAATCTCAAGAATCTGATCAAAAGATTCCCTTTCGGCCTTTTTTCCTTTCTTACTCATATCCATACTCCTTTGCATTCCAATTCGATTTTACATCATCCTGGTATCCCGCATACGTTTTTCCACATAATGTTTTACCCGGACAAACGGCAACCGGACCCACAGCCCGATAACAAGGGCAACAATCACAAAAATGCCAAGCTGCCCCATATATTTCCAGTAATCGTTCTGATACATTCCGCCAATGGTCTCCCTCATTGCGTTGATTGCATAAGGGAACGGGAAGTATATGTACAATTTCTGATAAAAGCTCGGTAGAATCTCAATCGGATATGTTCCGCTTGACCCTGCAATCTGAAGAATCATGACAATGACCGCAAAGGCCTTTCCGATATCCCCAAAGGAAACCGTCATAGTGTAAACAAATAAGTTGAAGGTAAAGCTTGCAAATACTGCGACAAGATAGAATTTCCCCGGCTCAAGGCACTGAACTCCCAGCAAATAGATGTCTCCTAGCACAACGATGGCAGCCTGTAACTGTCCCATGATAAAGAACAGGAAAAATCTTCCAAGATATAGTTCATGAGGTTTTACATTTAGGAGATTCTTTCTATCCTCCACATCGACCTTTAAAATGGATACCAGAATGGTGGCTCCGACCCAAAGTGCAAGAATAGTATAAAATGGTGTTACTCCCGATCCATAATTCTCAATTTCATATACCCTTACCGTATTCATCTGCACCGGAGATGAGAAAAACTCACTCATCACCTCAGGGTCTGTAGACAGGATGCGGATCAATTCATCATACTGCTTTGAATCATCCACCAAGTCCAGACGTTCTACGATTTCAAGAACCTCCTCCCTTGCCTCAACAATAAGCCCTTTCAGCTCATCGACACTGATATTTGCAGCATCAATCGTTCCTGCAAAAGAGTTTAGTGCAATTCCGGTATCCCGAAGTCCTGCATTCATGCTGTTTAATGAGCTTATCATGCTATTGTAGGAGCTGTTTATTTCCTGTTTTACGCTCTCCACCTCAGCAGTAAGATGCTTATCTGCAATTGGAATCACCGCATTCACACAGTCCAGGGATTTTGCCAGTACCTTATTCCCATCGTTCATCCCAGCCGCAACAATTTCCGCCTGGGCATCTGTCATTGGCGTCGTTGTGATGGTGTTCATTCCGGTACCCAGCAATTCATTCATTGTCCCTACCAGAGTCCGGATATCCTCATTTGTACTGCTGCTGCCAAGGCTCCCCAGCCCTCCGGTCACATTCTGAATGGAATTCAGAGCACTTATCGCCGACTGCATGGAGGAATACGCCGCTTTTACATCCTGGGCAGACACATTTTCTGCGGAAAGATGCGCACTTGCATTGGATAGTTCTGTCCTTGTCCGGGCAACCAGCTCATCTAACTGGGCTTCCACATTTGCGACAGTTGAATCGGCACTTTGCTTTGCACTCTTGACGGAGCTTGTAGTGCTTCCGACTTTGCTTCCCGCACTGCTTACCTGTCCGCTGGCAGAAGAAAGAGTTTCGTTCAGTTCTTCATTGCATTCCATAAGACCATCTAATGTATCGATATAATCCTGCAGGTTATCTCCCACAAAATTCAGTTTTTCCACCAAGTGATCCACATATTCCGATTCCTCAATATCCTTTGCAATACCATTCATACTCCTGGTCATCGTATCCATTACAACACCAATGAATTCTTCATTGATATTATTTTGAACCGTCCCCCTTGCACTATCCGTAATCTTGGCGGCGATGGCATTTTTCTTCTGATTTTCATAGTAGGTGACCGAAGGATGCTCAAAACCATTTTCTGCAAAATTGTACATGCTCCGGCTGAAATCAGCCCCCATTACAATTGCAGCGTAATACTCACCGGCCTCAACACCTTCCATCGCCTCCGTGTCCGAATCAAGAAATACCCAGTTAATGTTATGGTTTTCCTTTAGTCCGTCGATAACGGAATCTCCCATATTCTGATAGACTCCATCCTCGTCTGTATATCCTTCATCCATGGAAGCCACGGCAATACTTACATTCGCAGTATTTCCGTAGGGATCCCAGTTTGAATAGATATTGAACCACGCATACAAGGAGGGCAGCACACAAACAGCCATCGCAAGCACAAATGCCAGCTTATTCCGCACAAGTCCCTTCATATCGTTTAAAATAATCTTCAAAATATTTTCCATAACCTTACACCTTTACCTGTTTTCTCCAATGTATTTTTATATCTCCGATAAAGTACAAAGAACCAAATGCTACATTTTTTGCGTTTAAATCCAATCCCTGAAAAATATCCTCATAGCTTTCACAGACGAAGGCTTTTACTCCCCTGCGGTTAATATATTCGGCAAGCTTTGTATTCTGCAAAGCCCTGCTGCTGTCCGGTGTAAACGTGTAGAAGCATTTTGCAATCGGAAGCATCTGCTCTACCATCTGCTCGTAATCCTTATCTGCCATGACCGCCATAAAAAACACAAATTTTTCTCCGGGATATAAGGCCTTTAAGCTTTTGCAAAGTGCCTCCACACCATGTCCGTTATGTGCCCCGTCTACCATAAAAAACGGTTCCCGGCTGATCAGTTCCATTCTCCCCGGCCAGATGGTATTTTCTAAGCCGGTCCGTAGGATTTCCTTCTTCTCCTTCCTGCTTGAAAGTCTGGTAAGACAGGAAAACTGGCTCTTGCTTTTTTCCAGAAAAATATCCGCTGCCATCATTGCCGCCGCGGCATTTTCCCACTGATGTACACCGGGCAACTGTAATTTTATTTTCTTAGTATAATAGATATCCTCATCTGTGACCATATACAATTTGGCGATTGTGTCATCAAAACCATGATTTATTTGACGAAACCTCCTTTGAATGGTATCAGCTGCCTCCTTTTCCTGTTGTTCCACTACAACCGAACATCCCTTTTTGATAATTCCAGCTTTTTCTGATGCGATTTCCTCTAAGGTATTCCCGAGAATCGCCATATGATCAAAGCCAATCTTTGTAATCACACATACCTGTGGTATTCCGATAGCATTTGTGGAGTCAAGTCTTCCTCCCAGTCCGGTTTCAATGACCATCACATCCACCTTCTGCTCCCTAAAATACAAAAGGGCCATGGCAAGACAATAGTCGAACATTGTCAGCTCCACCCCAAAATCTTCTTCTAATAGAAAAGCTCCAAGCCTTAAGGATTCCTCCTTGGAAATCATTTCCCCATTGATTTGTATCCGTTCCTCAAAATCCACTAGATGCGGAGATGTAAATGTTCCCACCGAAAGCCCTGCCTCCTGCAGAATACTGCTCAAAAATGCACAGACAGATCCTTTTCCGTTTGTTCCGGCAACATGAATATAGGGGATGGTTTGATTTTTTAATCCAAGCTGTTCCATAACCCTCTGCATGACCTCTGCCCCGGGAAGCTTCCCAAACCGCCGCGCAGTATTGATTTTGTCCATTACCTCATCGTAGGTGTACATACTCATATCTCCTTCCTTTATAAAAAGTAAGGCTTCATCCTATATATATCGGATGAAGCCTTACTTTTATTAACCATTTATACTGCTATGATAACACCGCCGTCATTTGCATACATACTGGAAACTCCTGCTGTGTTCACAATAACGATTTTTTTGAAATTTGCTAATTTCTCAATGGTATTTTTCACAAATTCTGCACGCTCCGGACAATTGCAATGGGAAATGGCAAGAATCTTATTCTCACAGTCCTTTGTCTTTGCCAGCATATCCTCCACCATCTTAGAGAGGGCTTTTTTCATTCCTCTTGCCTGACCAAGCTGCTGGATAGCACCTTCCTTTGTGGATCCCATAACCGGCTTGATATTCAAAGTATTTGCAACGAATGCCTTTATACTGCTAAGTCTTCCTGCCTTTCGGAGGGTCTCCAGAGTCTCTAATACAAAAAAGGTATTCATTCCACTGATGTATTCTTCCGTTTTCTTAACTACCTCTTCAAAGGAGTACCCTGCTTCTTCGAATTCCTGAACCTTCAGTCCGATCAAGGTCTCTCCGATGGATGCGGATCTGGAATTAAAGACGTAAATCTGCTTATTATCCTCATGCTCTTCTTTGTACAGATTGGCCCCAAGAACCGCACTGTTATAAGAACCACTCAGCTTTCCGGAAAGGGTAACCACATATACATGCTCTGCCTCTCCCTCATATGCACTCATATAGCTTTCCGGAGATGGGCATGCAGATTTCGGTCCGTGAATGCTTTCTTTTACACGGCGCAGAAAGTCAAGCTGGTTAAACGTCTCATCATCCTTAATACGATATCCGTCAATCTCCAATTCCAATGCCACATTACAAAAATGTCCATCCTTCTTTAAATCTTCCGGAAGTTCGCCACAGCTATCAATCACAATCTTATACATTTTTTGTCTCCTTCAAACCTAGAAATCGAAAATTTTATGAAAAGTTTATAAAACTTTTAGATTGGTTTTCTTTTTCAATCACAAGTAGTTTTTATTACTACATTAAATTAGCATAGATTACTAGATAAGTCAATATACTTTTACACTTTTATAATTCTATTTCAAAAAAGTGTTCCCGGGGATGGATTTGCATATTTGAATCAGAACGTTTAAAAAGCGTCGGTACTTAATGAGCAATTTATTGCGA
>CAMDYX010000074.1 GCA_945910395.1 uncultured Agathobacter sp.
AATTTTGCTATTTGAATCGGAACGTTTAAAAAGCGTCGGCACTTAATGAGCAATTTGTTGCGAATTTAGTACCGCTACGCTTTTTACAAACGAAAGTGGGTTCCGATTCAAATATGCAAATTCATTCATAGAACACGCTTTAAAAATAAGCACTATAATTTTGTAAAAATAGATGTTTCATTTTTCAGTTCAGTTGCAATTCCCTTGTTCTCACCCATCTGATTATTGATACTGTCCATATCGGATGCAAGAATCTGCATATTGGCTGCAGTTCCGTTTACACCGGTAACGCCCTCGTCGATAGCTGCACTGATTGTCCCCCACATGCACATACAGATATCGCTGTACATAATGCAAGAACCGCACAAAATCCCCTATTTCTCATTTGCCAAAACCTCCATACAATAGATATAGTACTATTGTAACAAATCTTTTACAAAAAAAGAAACCAATAATTTACAATCGTCCATGTCTTTTCAAACATTTTTTCTTTTATAAAAATTAAAAATGTACTTGCTTTTTGTCATCTCATTTGGTATAGTAATAGACGGTTCGTTGGTCAAGCGGTTAAGACGCCGCCCTCTCACGGCGGAAACACGGGTTCGATTCCCGTACGGACTGCTAAAAAAAGTACTGGTTTTACCCAGTACTTTTTTATTTGCTCTTTTACATCCGAAGCATCAATTCTTTTTCAATGAGTTTCCCTTTGGAATAATAGCTTCTCGGTACACGCTTACTTACCGCACAGGTAAGCTCATAAGGAATTGTTCCTGCGATTTCTGAAAGCTCATTCAAGGAATTGCTCTTCCCGAATATTTCCACTTCAGACCCCACATCCACTTCCGGTTTATCTGTAATATCAATCATGCACATATCCATGCAGATCTTTCCTCTTTGGGGAGCCAGCCCCTGTTTCGTCATAATCCGGCATTTATTGGACAGACAACGGAAAAAACCATCTGCATAGCCATATGGAATCACACCGATTCTTGTGGTCTTATCCGTCTCAAAAATTCCGCCATAGCTGATTTTTGTTCCTGCCGGATAAATCTTAATAGTACTTATCGTGCTTTTTAATGTCATAACAGGCTCTAACCCTAATTCTTCTGCAAACTCTCCATACCCGTACAATAGGAGTCCCGGACGAACCATATCAAGATAGGTTTTCGGATATCGCGCCACAGCGCCTGTATTTGCACAATGCTTCAGTTTAAAATGAAAGCACTGATCCTGCAAGCGTTCTTCTACCTCTTTTATCACCTTACAAAACAGATCAAATTGATGTTCCGTATATTTTTTGCATTCTTCACCTTCTTCATCCGATACCGCAAAATGTGTAAAAATTCCTTCTGCATCAAGCCCCGGGAGGGAACAGGCACGACATATGCCCTCCACTCCAAGCTCCAGGTATTTTCCTTCGCACAGATATCCCAGTCTGGACATTCCTGTATCAACCTTAATATGGACTTTTAGTATCCCGCCAATCTTCTTTGCCTCTTCATTGTATTCCAGTGCTTTTGCTTCGCAGGTAACTGCCTGAGTGATATTGTACTTCAGTAACCTTGGAACCTGTTCCTTTGGGGTATGTCCAAGAATCAAAACCGGCATGGTAATTCCATTCAAACGCAGCTCCATCGCTTCATCAATGGAACTGACCGCCAGATAATCCGCTCCCATTTCCTGAAGCTTTCGACTTACCATGACAGCTCCGTGCCCATAAGCATCAGCTTTAACAACGCCCAAAAATTTCACATCCGCACCCACGTGTTCTCTAAGCTTATGATAATTATTCTCCAATGCATCCAGATCGATTTCTGCCCATGTACGCTTTAATGTTGATTCCAAAACTGATCACCTCATTTTTCTCTTTCATCCAGACATTAGCATAGCACTTTTTTTGAATAATGAAAAGAAAAAAGGCTATTGTAAATCTTATAGATTTACAACAACCTTTTCTCTACAATGAAAATGCTATTCCAATATTATGACTCATATCCGTTTGGATTGTTCTTCTGCCATCTCCAGGAATCTGCACACATCTCTTTAATACCATACTTTGCTTCCCAGCCAAGCTCCTCTTTTGCCTTGGTCGGATCACAGTAGCAGGTGGCGATATCGCCAGGTCTTCTAGGCTTGATCTGGTAAGGAATCTTAATGCCGTTTGCAGCCTCAAAGTTCTTTACGATATCAAGAACGCTGTAACCATGTCCTGTACCTAAATTATAAATCTTAAGTCCGGCCTTCTCCTCGATCTTCTTGAGTGCCTTTACATGTCCGAGGGCAAGATCTACAACATGGATATAGTCACGCACTCCGGTTCCGTCAGGAGTATCATAGTCGTCTCCAAATACTCCAAGCTGCTCAAGCTTTCCGACTGCAACCTGTGTGATGTATGGCATCAGATTATTCGGAATTCCGTTTGGATTCTCTCCCATAGTTCCGCTCTGATGAGCACCGATCGGATTAAAGTAACGAAGAAGAATGACATTCCACTCGTTATCTGCCTTCTGAATATCCATAAGAATCTGCTCTAACATAGACTTTGTCCATCCGTATGGATTGGTGCACTGCCCCTTTGGACATTCCTCTGTAATCGGAATCTGTGCCGGATCTCCGTATACGGTTGCAGAAGAAGAAAAGATAATATTCTTGCAGCCGTTCTGTCTCATAACATCAACAAGGGTAAGTGTGCCGGCAATATTGTTATTATAATATTCCCACGGCTTTGCAACAGACTCGCCTACAGCCTTTAAGCCTGCAAAGTGAATACAGCTGTCAATTTTCTCATTTGCAAAAATCGTATTCAAAATGTCGCGGTCCAAGATATCGCCTTTATAAAACTTAACCTCTTTTCCTGTTAAAGCCTTTACTCTTTCCAAAGATTTTTCCGAAGAGTTTGCCAGATTATCAAGCACAACAACCTCGTATCCTGCATTAAGTAGCTCTACACAGGTATGACTTCCAATGTAACCTGCTCCACCGGTAACTAAAATTGCCATAATATCCTCTCCTTTATTTTCATTTATTTTGTTTCTTAACTGTTAACCATATTTTAGCGCAAAACTACCTTCTTGTATAGAAACAAATGTAGAAAATATATGTAAAAATGTTGCACCTCGATTTCCTTCTGCATTATAATGATTTATATCATTTTATTCGGAGGTTCATATGCCAGACAATTATAAGAATTCCTATAAGGTAACGGAAAAAGAATTAGTCTCCCTATCTGTCTATAATGTCGGATTTCAAAAATGTAATCCCCTTTATCAATGGGGTCCGGGAATCCGTGACCACTATCTCATTCACTATGTCATTTCCGGAAAGGGTTATTATTATATAAAAAATGAACGAATGGAATTATCCGCCGGGGATTGTTTTTTGGTCTACCCGAATACAGAGGTCACCTATCAGGCTGATGAAGAAGACCCTTGGGAATATGCCTGGGTTGGTTTTACCGGAAGTGATGCTGCTATTATTCTGCAGGCGACCGATTTTACCAAGAAAAAGCCTTATCTGACAAACCTCTCTTTTGGTGATGATTTAAAACGTCAGCTGCTTCATATCTATGATGCCAGAGGAAACGGATTTGAGCATGCGGTGGAAATGACCGGACGGCTATATACGGCTCTTGCAATTTTAATGCACGGAGCAACCAATCAAAAAACAAAAAATACCGCAAACAGCTATGTACAGAAAAGCATTGAGTATATATCCTCCAACTATTCCTACCCCATCACCGTAGAGGATATCGCCTCCTACGTGGGCTTAAGCCGAAGCCAGCTGTTTCGTTCCTTTGAAACAGTCTTAGGCATCTCTCCAAAGGAATATCTGACCGACTTTCGGATCAAACAGTCCTGTTATCTTCTGGAGCATTCGGATCTGTCCATTACCTCCATCGCCAATTCCATTGGCTTTGATAACAGCCTTTATTTTTCAAAAACCTTCCATAAGATAAAAGGGATGCCTCCAAAGGAATACCGGAAAAAACATCTATCCTAAAAAAAGAAGCACGAAATTCTTCGTGCTTCTTTTCATAATCCTATATACGCTATGAATTAGTTTAATTTGCTCTTTGCAAGCTCAACTAATTTTGCAAATCCAGCTGCATCTGTAACAGCCATATCAGCTAAAACCTTGCGGTTCAAATCTGATCCTGCTAACTTTAATCCATGCATAAACTGGCTATAGGAAAGTCCGTTCAAACGAGCTGCTGCATTGATACGAGCAATCCATAACTGACGGAACTGTCTCTTCTTCTCTTTACGTCCTGCATAAGAACTTGTTAAGGCTCTCATAACAGACTGCTTAGCTACTCTATACTGCTTAGATCTAGCGCCTCTATAACCTTTTGCTAACTTTAATGTTCTATTATGTCTCTTTTTAGCGCCTAATCCGCCTTTAACTCTTGCCATGTCTATATTCCTCCTTAACTATCTTACATGTATGGTAAAATCTTCTTCATATTCTTAACATTGGTCTGGTCAGTCATAGCTGCCTTTCTAAGATTTCTCTTAGTCTTTGTAGACTTCTTGGTTAAGATATGTCTCTTATAAGCTTTACTTCTCTTTAATTTTCCTGTTCCTGTAAGTTTGAAACGTTTTGCAGCTGCTCTGCTGGTCTTCATTTTTGGCATTGTAAGTTCCTCCTTAAAATATTATCTCTTTTCTGCCAGCACCATACCAATTGATCGACCTTCAATCTTAGGCGCTTTTTCCACTACTGCAACATCTGATAAATTCTCAGCAAAATCATCCAGGATGTGCTTACTGTTGTTCATGTGAGCCATCTCGCGACCACGGAAACGAAGTGTGATTTTCACTTTATCTCCCTTTGCAAGGAATTTTCTTGCCGCATTCATTTTGGTATTCAAATCGTTAGCTTCAATGTTTGGAGACAAGCGAATCTCTTTCAGTTCAACTGTCTTCTGTTTTTTCTTGGCATCCTTTTCTTTACGGGCTAATTCGTAACGATATTTGCCGTAATCAATCACCTTGCATACAGGTGGCTTCGCATTCGGAGCAATTTTTACAAGATCAAGTCCAGCATCCTCTGCAATCTTAAGTGCTTCCTTCGCTGAAACAATTCCAAGCTGCTCTCCGTCTTCGCCGATCAGACGAACTTCTTTGTCTCTGATCTGTTCATTAATCATTAATTCGCTAATGGTCGTGTACCTCCATACAATAAAAAATAGTGGACAGGCAGACTATCCACTATTATCTCTAACATTCAAAAGAGTGTTAAAAATATGAACGCTAAGTCGCGCAATTGCGCTTAGGTGAGAGTGGATACTCTACTTTGTTTTCTAACAACTACAATAAATTAACACATTGCTTCCCATATGTCAACAATTTTTGGAAACTTTATATATATAAATTTATTTATATAATCCCAAAAGATGATATTCCAGTGCTTCAATATCGCTCTGGTTCGGAGCGTATACTCCGTCTGAAAGCTCAACTCTTACTGTCATTTCCTGTGGTTCGGAATATCCCACATTCGCTGCCGCATCATTGATGCAATCCTTTAACATAACAAAAAGCGTATTGTACAGCTCCTCTTCCTCCGGGAATGCTTCCCCTGCAATGGCATCCGCAGACAGTTGCTCGGTCCACTCTGCAACCTTTACATCATAATCTTCCATTGCATTTGAAAAAACATCCATGGTTTCATAGCTCACCGTAACAACATAGGAACCATCCTCCTGCTTTTCGGCTTCCCCAACTGTATAGCTTACTTTTGAAAAAACGGTCTCAAAGGTATTTCTATACTCCTTTAACAAATCCTCCGAAACGGAAAAAGATTCATTTTCCTCATCAATCAGGATATCCGAAATAGCATGCTCTAAGCCCTGATTGTAAATTTCTGCCGCATCCTCAGCAGTTCCCAGCTTCTGTTCTACAAAAGCAGTAGAATCATTTTTGTAGGAATTATCCAGAAGTGCCTTTACATATGCTGCCGCATCAAATTGTTTTCCACAGCCCCCGATTAATCCTGTTGATAAAACCAGAATCAGCAGAACCGCAATCTTTTTTGATATTCTTTTCATAAAAACCATTCTCCTTTTTGATAAATAACATTCATCAAGTTAACACAGAGAAAAATTTTTGTCAACTTTTCATCAAACAGGTTCTGCAGGAACAAAAACACGTTCATTCATCCCAACGTTCATTTTCGGAGCTTCCGCCTTTGCCTCCTTCAAAAACTGCTCCTGTGAATTAACAATAGCTTTGCCTCTCTTATCCACACGCTCATAATTTCCATCCGGAAGCAATACTCTCGCCTTTACCGTATCCTCCAGTTCAACTTCAAGTACATGTAATGCTTTTTTCTGAAGCTCTTCATCTATAACCGGAAATACAATCTCCACACGCCGGTCCAGATTTCTTGGCATCCAGTCTGCACTTCCCATATAGATTTCCGATTCTCCGGCATTCTCAAAATAAAATATACGACTGTGCTCCAAAAAATTACCTACAATGGAGCGTACATGAATATGTTCACTTACCCCTGGAATTCCTACCTTAAGGCAGCAGATTCCTCTTACGATCAGATCAATTTCCACACCCTTTGAGGAGGCTTCATAAAGTGCCGCAATAATTCCGGGATCACAAAGAGAATTCATTTTTGCAATAATCCTTGCAGGCTCACCGGCATCTGCATGACGGATTTCCCTCTTAATTAAAGATATAAACTTATCCCGGAGCCAATATGGCGCAAGAATCAGTTCGTTCCAGTGTCTTGGTTCCGAATACCCAGACAGCATATTAAAGACAGCCGTAGCATCCTCTCCTATGGAGTCCTTGCAGGTAAAAATACCGCAATCCGTATAGAGCTTTGCCGTGGAATCGTTGTAATTTCCGGTTCCCAGATGTACATATCTTCGGATTCCGTCCTCTTCCTTTCTGACCACCAAGGCAATCTTGCTGTGGGTCTTAAGCCCAACCAGTCCATAGATAACATGGCAGCCCGCCTGTTCCAGCTTCTTCGCCCAAACAATATTATGGTCTTCATCGAACCTGGCCTTAAGCTCTACCAATACCGTAACCTGTTTTCCATTCTCTGCTGCCTGAGCCAAGGAGCTGATAATCGGAGAGTTACTGCTGACACGGTACAGGGTCTGCTTGATTGCCAAAACCTCAGGGTCTACCGATGCCTGCCTGATAAAATCCACCACCGGATCGAAGGTCTGATATGGATGATGCAGGAAAATATCCCCCTTTCGGATCTCCTCAAAAATATTACATCCATTTTCAATTCTCGGATGCTTCTGAGGAACCGTTGGAGCATAACGAAGTAAATCATAGCCTTCAATTCCATACATTTTCATCAAAAACGTCAGATCAATTGGGCCATCGATCTGGAAAATATCCTCCTCTGCCACCTTCAACTCGCTCTTTAAGAAATGCAGCAGCTTTTTATCGATATTCTTTTCTACCTCAAGACGAATCACTTCTCCCCACTGGCGCATCTTGAGTTTATTCTGGATTTCTTTTAAAAGATCCGATGCCTCTTCCTCATCAATGGTCAGATCCGCATTTCTCATAATACGGTACGGATATGCGCAAATAACCTTATAGCTTGAAAAAAGCTTATCGATATTTCGTTCGATAATCTGCTCTAATAGGACAAAGCAGGTCTTCCCATCCGCACCTGGTATCTGTACAAGCCTCGGAAGTACTCCCGGAACCTGCACCGTTGCAAATACGGTTTCCTCCTGCTCCTCCTTACTATCCTTCTTTCCCTTCTTATTCAGCAGCAGCGCTGCAATGTTCAAGGATTTATTGCGAATAAGCGGAAATGGTCTTGATGCATCAACGGCCATAGGCGTAAGAACCGGATAGACCTCTTCCATAAAATAATGATCCACAAACTCCTTCTGTCCTGCATCCAGATCCTCATGTGCATCATAAAGAAAAATTCCTTCTCTTTTCATGAATGGCATCAAGGAGCGCATAAAGGTTGTATATTGACTATCCACCAGTTCTCTTGTCGCCTTGTTGATTTTTGCAAGCTGCTCCGTTGCCGTCAAGCCGGCAATATCCGTCTTTTTATAATTTGCATGAACCATATCCTTTAAGGAAGCAACTCGCACCATAAAAAATTCATCCAGATTTGAGGATGTTATGCTGACAAATTTCAGACGCTCCAAAAGAGGAATGGTTTTGTCCTTTGCTTCACTAAGTACCCGCTCATCAAATTTAATCCAGCTTAATTCTCTGTTTTCATAATACTGTGGATTTTCAAAATCCATTTTTGTATCCATAAACACCTCCTACTGATATACCCGCTTTTCCTTTAGTACCGGTTTCATACTAAATACACTCTCGAAATATGATGTTTTCGCATCAAAAAGTGTCTGCTCCAAAGAAATATCTTCCATTGTATATACGGTGATAATGAGATTTCGGCCCTTCAAATTAATCTTTATATCTTTAAACTTCTGCTTATGGCTCTGATCTAAAGCATTTGCCACACGAAGAATCGCAGAAAGCTTTGCCACCGTAATATAGGATTCCTGATCTAGGGTATCCGAAATCTCTTCATAGTCTTCCAAGGGCATCGTATTGTATAGAACCGTCCGCGCAATGATTTCCCGCTCATTATGGGTCAGACCGATGATTTCGGAAGCCATAATAATCTCATATGCACATTTTGGACTGTTTGCCAAAGACACGTACTTTCCACAGTCATGCAAAATAACCGCAACCTCCAGTAGAAGCCTCTCCCTGTTTCCCATTCCGTGAATTCTTTTCATAGTATCAAAAATATTTTTGGAAAGGGTTGTAAGGGCATCAATATGCGGAGAATAACTGTTAAAATGCATGGACAAATTGTGGGCTGCGGAAATAATATCCTTTTCAAAATCATGGTATACCTTGACCAGATTATTTTTTTGTGCATGGTCATAAGCAATACCATCATTGATATTTACACCCGGAACCCATACGACTTTCGCATTTAGTCCGTTAACCAGAGACTTAAACATCATGATGGAAGGAATAATCAGAGGATCTCTCTCATTGGACAGATTCAGTTCTGCACACACCTCTTCAATGCTCTTTTTCTGAAGCTTTTCAATATATTTTACAAATTTATCCGCAAAAACGATTTGTTCATCAGCCTGGCTTTTCTCCATACGGTTTACAAGCTCCAGACAGTAATCACTCATAAAAATGATGTTCTCAATGCCCTCCAGGACATACAAAGAACGAAAAACCTCCAGCTTTTTATTGATATACTCCTCCATCTCTCTTTCATACAGGAAAAGAGAATGACCGCGGTCGCTTAATAACTCTCTCAGTCGTACCGAACCGATTTCCAGATGCTGAGTAGTAACCAGCTCTCCATCTTTAAAAAGTGTGATCTGAAGACCAGAGCCACCGATATCCACCACCGCCGCCGAGGTCTTAATCATGTTCTCGAACTGTTCCCGTCCCGCAACGGATTTATATCCAATAAACCGGTATTCCGAATTGCTGATGACCTTCACCTCAAATCCTGTGCGAAGCTTAATCTGATGAACAACAAACAGCTCATTATCCGCATCCCGAAGAACCGCAGAGGCATATAATTCACAGGCATCCACACGATACCCCTTCATAATTCTTGCAAACTCGGAAAGAGTATCACACAATGCATCTACCTTTTCATATCCAATGCTTCCTTTTTGATATACATCCTTTCCCAAATCAACCCGGGACCGGATCTGATCAATCTCATGTATTTTTTTCTTCGATGAGGATAATTCAAAAATCTTAAGACTTACCTCATAAGAGCCAATATAAACTGCCCCAAATGTCTGTACTGCCATATTCCTCTCCTTACTTTTCTGCGGTCAATCCTTTAAAAGGTTCCAAGTACTTTAAGAGAAGTGGTCTCTTCGGAAAGTCCGCGAAGTGCATTTTGTACCGCATCATCTTCAAAGGTTCCTTCAAAATCAATAAAAAACCGGTATTCCCAATTCTTTCCCTGAATCGGACGGGATTGAATGTTTGTCATGTTCAGTCCGTTATAAATAAAATGGGAAAGCATATGATACAACGAACCGCTTTCGTGTGGAATTTCAAAACAGATACTGATCTTGCTTGCGGTTCTCCTGTAAATTTTCTTACCGGATACAATGATGAATCTGGTGGAGTTATTCTTATCATTCTGAATGGCTTCATCTAAAACCTTCAGTCCATACAGCTCAGCCGTAATGCGCCCTGCAATTGCTGCCTGGGAAGGATCATGATCATCATTCACCTTCTTTGCCGCCATTGCTGTATTCTTGATACTGATTTTTTCCCAATTTCGATGCTCCTCCAGATAATCCGAGCACTGCATCAGGGCCTGGGGATGGGAATAGACCGTCTGAATATCCGAAATATCCGCATCAGCACATCCAACCAACACATGATCTATTTTTATGATCTGTTCAGCAACTATGTAATTGTCATACTCTACCAGCAGATCATAATTCTCAGACACAATTCCTGCTGAAGAATTCTCAATGGGAAGGACAGCATAATCTGCGTATCCGTTTTCAATTGCCTCCATCGCATCCTTCCAGGTTTCGACATGAAAGCTGTCGCAGTCCTTTCCGAAATATTCCTGCATCGCCTGCTGGGAATATGCTCCCTCCACTCCCTGGAAAACTACCTTTGCCGACTGAAAATCCAGCTCCCCAATACAAGAGAACTGACTTTCCTGAATAATTCCATGCTCCGTCAGAAGCTGGTACTGTTTTTTCCGGCTCATGGACATAATCTGGTCGAACAGCTCCCTTACCCCATGCCTGTTAAAATCAGAATGTGTCTTTGCTCCCAAAGCGTCCAGCTTATTTTTTTCCCTGTCCTTATCAAATACCGGTTTGTGATTTAAAATCTTATATTCAGCAACCTCCTCCGCCAGTTCCATCCGCTCCTCATAAAGCTTAACGATCTGGTCATCAATTGCGTCAATCTCTTCTCTGATTTCAAGTAAGTCTTTCATGGTCACTCCTTAACCTTCTTATGTTTTTCCTACCAAAATAATAGTACAATTCACCACCTCTTGCAAGACTGCTTGCAAGATACTTTTGTAAAATATATAATGAATATATGGGAGGATAAATTATGAAAAAACTCTTATATTTCATTCCGGTCCTATGCGTCCTTGCGCTTGGAATTACTGTATTTTTTAATTTAAAGTCCAAAGAGACGATTTATAATACCTATTACGTAAATGGAAATACCGCGGGGAATTTATACAATGCAGGTATGTTCTGTGAGAATAATGGTGTTGTATTTTTTGCAAACCCCGATGACCACAATGCCCTTTATGCAATGGATATCGACGGAAGCAACTTAAAAAAACTCTCCAACGACTCTGCCACCTACATCAACGCAGACAGCAACTATGTTTACTACATAAAAAACACCCAGACCTCTTCTACCGAGTATGCCATTGATGCACTTTATTCTTTTGATAAGAACGTCCTATGCCGAATCGACCGGGACGGCAAGAACAAAATCACCCTAGATGATGCGCCTTGTCTTTACGCTTCTTTGATTGGAAACTATATTTATTATCTGCATTATGACAAAGAAAATGCCTCTACGCTGTACAAGATTGGAATTGATGGAGAAAACCAAAAGCAGCTTACAAAGGATAAGATGTTTACCTGCAGCTCCTCCGGTCAATACTTTTTTTATAATAATATGACAACCAACGGGAATCTCTATCGATTTGATACAGCAACAGACACCACAGCCCTTGTATGGGAATGCAACAGTTACAAGCCCATCGTATCCGCAGACGGGGATGCCTACTACTTAGATGTAAATGCAAACAATGCACTGGTTCATGCAAACATAAACTCCGGCGATTCCACCTACGTTACCTTTGACAGCATTGATTTGTACAATATTTGCGGAAGCTATATCTTTTATCAGAAATATGACCAAAACGGTGGTGCACTCTGCATGATCAAAACAGATGGTTCCGACGGAAAGGAGCTCATTCGTGGAGATTACTGCTGTATCAATGTAACCTCAACCAGCATCTATTTTACAGACTATCGCACCGGTCAGGTCATGTATACCCCGACCCAGAATCCCGGAGAACTATACTCGTTCCATCCCGGTATCGTAAAATAACATAACAAATATCCCATTTCGGAATCCTGTTCCTGAAATAAGAGCAACAAATTAAAAAACTTCTATTTTAAAAACGGTACTCTCCATAATCGGAAAGTACCGTTCTTCTTTTTATCTCAGGACCTATATGTAAGCTTCTGATCCATTGGTAGAGTAAAAATCAAGGTTTACGTCTAAATCCATTATTTTATAGTTGTTATACGTAGTTTC
>CAMDYX010000075.1 GCA_945910395.1 uncultured Agathobacter sp.
TACCGCTACGCTTTTTACAAACGAGAGTGGGTTCTGATTCAAATATGCAAATTCACTCGGGCACACGATTTCGAAAAGGGAGTTATTTAATAAAAGACCTGATGATTTATGACGGTTCCGTTAATACCACCCTCGTTCACGCAAAAGTACAGCCAGTCGCCGCTGATGCCGCCTGCCAGCACTGCATTTGCTGCATTTCTACAGCTTTCTGTGGTCAGTCCGTTCTCTAAAACCAGCGCCAGTTTTCCTGACATTGCGGGAGAAAACTGCTTGTTCTGATAGATCACCGCAGTGATTGTATTGGGAAAATACGTGCTGCAGACACGGTTTACTACAACCGTTCCTACAGCAACCTGTGCCTCATAGCCTTCGCCCCCCGCTTCACAATAAATAAGGGCTGCCAAAAGCTCCGCCTCCCCTTCCGCTGCTGTAGCCACACGGTTTCCTGCTGCAAGCTCTGCCTCCTGCTTCGCAATCTGCGCCACACGTTTTTCACTAAGCATTGCCTGCTTTGCTGCGGCAGCCTTCTCGGCCTCAAGCTTTTTCTCATAGGCTTCCATTTCCTCAATCTGCTTTGCCAGCGTTTCCGAAGCCTGCTGATTTGCGCTAAGTGCATTGGATGTATTATCTAAATTCGTTTTTGTACCGCTGATGGAAGATAAAAGGCTGTTCTGATTTTGCTCTAACTGCTCCTTGGCATAAACCAGTTCCTGTTCCTCTGCCTCAAGCTGCGCTCTTTCTTCCTCAAGCTCTGCAAGGGTTGTCTCATAATCCTCCAGAAGCTGCCGGTCCGCTTCCGCAATATCAAGAACATATTGGGATTTTGTCAAAAAATCCGCAAAGGACTCGGATTCCAACAGAGACAGTATACTCATTTCCGTTCCGCCGTTTTCATACATATATTGGATTCGAAGCTTCATGCTCTCATATTGTATATCCAACAGCTGCTCTGTGAGGGCAATGATTTCTTTGGACTGTTCAATCTCGGATTCCTTTTCCTCGATATCCTCCTCCAGCTCGTTGATGGAGTTGGAAACATTGTAAAGCTGGGAGTTCAGATTCTTCAATGCGTTTTGCAGGTTCTGCTTGTCCTTTGTAAGGCTGCTTATCTGCCGGTCGTTCTCTGCCTTTTGCTGCTGGAGCTGCTCCCGCTGTGCCCGAACCTCTTCCAGGGTAGTTGCCCTTGCGTCTGCACACGGAAGAATTGCAACCGCACATAAGCACACACAAATCACAAGAATCGCCGATATGTTTTTTTTCCCTTTATCTCGCCGGATTCTAACCATTTTAACCTCTTTCCTGTCACTATCCTTATCTTATCAGATTGTTTTTCGGCTTTCAATATGGTATTATTTAGGAAAAATAGAAGGTTTTTACACACATAGAGGGGTTCATATGATTTTCGTTAAAACAGAGAATTTGAAAACGGGCATGAGGCTCGCAAAACCGATTTACAACAAGAATGGTGTCCTTCTGTATGACCGCAATTCCAAGCTTACACTGCCGGGCATCAACAGCGTGCGCAACTTCGGTCTGATCGGGGTCTATATCCTTGAGCCGGCAGAACCGCTTCCGCCATTGTCCCGAGAGGATTTGGAATTTGAGCAGTTACATACCATATACTTTTTCCGTCTGCGGGAAATTTTAGATTTGATTCTAAAAAAGAAACCGTTGGATGATTTCGTTCCATTTCTGGAGGATATCATCCGAAAATATGGTTCCTTAAGTCACCGGGTAAACTTTAACCAGAACCACAGAAGCTCGGAAGATTTCATGTACAAGCACGCCATCAGTACTGCAATTTTAGTTACCATGATGACCAGCCGGTTAGATTTTTCCCATGAGAAGCAGCTTACCATGGTTGCCTCCGCTCTGCTGTACGATATCGGCTATCGCTATGTCCCAAAGGTCATCTTAGAAAAAGGAGGTCAACTGGAAAAGGGAGACAGAGACATTATCCAGCAGTCCTTGGAAAAAGGTCTTCATTTTCTTTCTGCCTATCAGAATTCCTTTGACTTCATGCCACAGACTTCTGCCTTATGTGCAGCATATATCTATTCCACCAACCCGAATAAAGCATTAAGTCCTGATCCCAGTGTTCAGGCAATGATGGGGATTCTCCGCGTAGCAGACAACTTTGACCAGCTCACTGCCATGAATCTTGGACACGAGCCAAAATCCGAGCTTATGGCAATGGAATTCTTAAAGAAACATCCGGATGCCTTTGATCCGAAGCTGGTTTCCACATTGGCGGAATGTATTCATATTGCACCTCATGCAGCAAGCGTTGACCTTGCAAACGGAAATAAGGGAATCATTCTGGTTGAAAATCCTGTAGATTACTTACATCCGGTCATTCTCAACATCAACGATAACAAGCTCTATGATTTAAGCGACCCTTCTGTTTCAGCAGACTTCCAGATCGTTGACATTATGAAGACCATGGACAACCGGGTTCATATTTCTCCGGAAACCATAAAAAATTTTATGCCGGATAAACGATTAGAAGAAATTACAAAAAAGTTCAATCAGGATCTTACCATAGCAAATGTAAGGAAGAAATCTTCACAGCAATCACTTGCAGATTCCTATCACTAGTATTTGTGGAGGTAGCGAAATGAAGGTAAATGAATATCAGAAATTGGCAATGACAACACTTAACCCTAAGCTCACCAAAAAGGACGTATTAATAAATAGCGTAATGGGATTATGTGGTGAGTCCGGAGAAGCCATTGATATTGTAAAAAAATGGATGGCACAAGGGCATGAATTAGATAAGGAACATTTGGCAAAAGAATTGGGAGACATTGCATGGTACTTAGCTGAAGCGGCAACAGCATTAGATATGTCACTTGAAGAAGTATTTCAAGCCAACATCGATAAGCTCAAGAAGAGATATCCAGAAGGATTTGAAACTCAAAAGTCTTTAGACAGACTAAAGGAAGATGTTTAATAAAATCCCCCATCCAATGGATGGGGGAAAATTTTTGCAAATTCTTATAACAGGGACTTGTAAAGCTCTGCGATTTCCTCTACGCTGGTCTCTCTTGGGTTACCCGGTCTGCAGGCATCATCGAAAGCTGACTGTGCAAGGAACGGAATATCCTCTTCCTTTACGATTTCCTTCAAGTCAGCCGGAATGCCGACATCAGCAGATAACTTCTTAACTGCGTCAATGGCAGCCTTTCTGTACTCCTCCTGGCTCATATCGTCAACTCCTGCAACTCCCATTGCACGGGCGATTTCACGATACTTCTCTCCGGTAGCCGGAGCATTGTACTCCATAACTGTTGGAAGAATGATTGCGTTTGCAACACCATGTGGTGTGTCGTACAAAGCACCGAGAGGATGCGCCATGGAATGAACGATTCCAAGACCTACGTTGGAGAATCCCATTCCTGCTACATACTGTCCCAAAGCCATATCTGTTCTTCCTTCCGGCTCGTTTGCAACTGCTGAGCGGAGTGAACGGGAAATAATCTCAATTGCCTTTAAGTGGAACATATCGGAAAGCTCCCATGCACCGGCTGTGATATATCCTTCAATTGCATGAGTAAGAGCATCCATACCGGTTGCTGCGGTAAGCCCCTTCGGCATCGTTGACATCATCTCCGGATCCACAAATGCTACCACCGGGATGTCCTTCGGATCTACGCATACCATCTTACGATTCTTTGCAGCATCCGT
The DNA here is from genome assembly GCA_945910395.1 of uncultured Agathobacter sp. GTDB lineage: Bacteria > Bacillota > Clostridia > Lachnospirales > Lachnospiraceae > Roseburia. The sequence continues at coordinate 3,688 of CAMDYX010000075.1, forward strand.
AATAACGTAGTTGATGGTAACCTCTGCTGCTGTTCCTGCGGTTGTCGGAACTGCAAAAATAGGAACGCACTTATTCTTTGTAGGTGCAACACCCTCTAAGCTGATGACATCCTCAAATTCCGGATTGGTAATAATGATACCGATTGCCTTTGCCGTATCCATGGATGATCCACCGCCGATTGCTACGATGTAATCCGCACCGGAATTCTTGAAGGCTGCAACACCGGTCTGAACATTCTCAACGGTTGGGTTTGGTTTAATATTGGAATAAAGCTCATAAGGAACTCCTGCTCCGTCAAGAACATCAAGAACCTTCTTTGTTACACCAAACTTTACAAGGTCAGGATCGGAGCATACGAATGCCTTTTTAAATCCTCTTCCCTTTGTCTCGGTAGCAATCTCTGCAATTGCTCCTGCTCCATGATAAGATGTCTCATTAAGTACAAATCTGTTAGCCATGTAAAACCTCCTAAAATAAGTAAAATGTAGTAAAAACCTTCCTATTTATTTTAGTCCAAATTTCCTAACTCGTAAACTGCTTTTTCGACGATAATTTGCGAAATTTTACTTTGTCTTCCTGCTTTCCTCCCAGATTCTTTTTACAATTGCAAGAAAATGCTCCCTGTTCTTTGCCGTCATCTTTGTTGCACTCCGAAGCAGGCCTACCATTCTTTTCCAATCCATATGCGTCAGATCATCCATCGATAAAATCCCGCTTTTGCGTAAAATTTCAAAAACCTCGTTGACCGCACCCGGTTTATCCTCAGCGGGGATTTCCTTAAGCCACTCATTGATTGCTCTTTCCATACCGCGGCTGAACTCATCACGTTCCTTACAAAGCACAAGCCCATCCGCCTTTACCTGCCAGGTAATCATCCCATGCTGCCGGATTCCGGTCTCATCACTTTTAACCACAAATGCATCAAAGGGAATTTTCATTATGGCACCGAAAACTGTACTTTCAGGTACATATGCCCGAATCCGTTCTTTTATTGTTATGTACTCAGGCTTTTCTGAAATATCCTGCATAAATCCCGGTGCATCAAAGCAAAACACCTGCCGGATTTTTTTCTGAGCCTTTGGCTCACAAAAAACAGAGGAATACAGGGCTAGGTTCCCGCCCTTGGAATGCCCGCCGATTGTGCACTTAAGGAATGGTTCCTTCAAAAGCTTCTCTGCATATTTTACCGCATCCTCTTGGGCCGGCACCGGGAGCTGATAGCTCATATTAAAGTTTTCTTTCCATGCCACAAAGGATCCATCCGTTCCGCGAAAAGCAACATGGGCACAAAAGGGTGAAAAGAAAAAGGTTACCGCAGAAAACTGCTTTTCCTTTTCCATATCCGTATCGCGGATAAATCCATCCATGCGAAGCTTTGAAAAGCGCCTGCTTTCTCCCACCAGAAACAAAAGTTCTTCCTTAGGCTGAAGCTGTGTACAATTCTCTTTTTCTTTCTTTTCTTTATATTTTTTTGCCACGGTAGATACAAGCGGTCTGTCCTTCCATTTGGAAAATCCCAGATTTTCTACTGTCCTTGCCCCCGGCATGGTATCCTGATAATCAATAGAGGACAATTGTGTCAGAATCATGGCATCCACATCATTAAAGGCAGCAACCCCAAAGGAAAGATCTCCCCGAAGCTTCATATACGTAAGCATATCAACGGATGATGTCATAACTGTTTTCTCCTTTCTGCCACGCGTCTTACATGATTTAACCCGCGTTCGCGCTTTTTCTTTTTAATCAGCGCACCGAATCGGTTATAAAACCAGAAGGACTGCACCAGAGCATGGTTAAATATTCCAAGCTTGTCCTTTGTTGTCCCGTAAAAGCGCTCTCCGCCGGCGGTAGTCTTTTTCCCGCTTTTGATGTATCGGATCAGATCATTTTCCGTGCGAATCGGCCCATCAAAATCGGTATAGGCCTTTCCCACACATTCCATCTTGTGGGAATCGCTTCCGCCAAATACAGCTTTGTTGTATTTTTTGGCAATCTCCATTGCCTTGTTGTTATCCTCGATTTCCTCACAGGCATTAAAGCCCTCCAGAAAATCAAACCGCTTTGTAATGCCCTGCTTTTTCTTATAGATCCCAGTAGAAAAAACACTAAGATAGCGCTCTCCAAAAGGATGCGCCGGTCCTAAAATACCGCCGCAATGATGTACCACACGTACCAGAAGGGAAAGCGGCATTCCCTTTATCTCCAGCACCTTTAGTTCCATTCCGGTGGGAAGAATGACAAGAAAATGCCCGGCATCCAGAGTATCATATTCCACTCCCCTAAGAACGACAAAATCCGTATACTTTTTCCCACGTATATGCTCCTTCCAGTACCGATATCCATCGTAAGAGTCGTGATCGCTCACCAGCATCCCGTCAAAGCCCTTCGACTTTAAGCTTGAAATATATTCTTCAATTGGAATTTTTGCATCCGGCGAACCTTCCCTTGTATGGCAGTGCATATCAAATCTCATTCTTTGCGCCTCCTTATCCTTGAACTATTATACCCCGTTTTTTCCAATATCGGTTTATTAACGTGAAAAAAAGACAGCCAAGATGCTGTCTTTTTAGGAGAAGGTATTTTTACTATGGGGTATAGCAAAAACTATATAATGTATTGGGGGGTTTTTACAGTTCATATAGTAGCATGGGATTTATGAAAAGTGTGCACAAAAATCTCAATTTTTTTCGACCTTTTTTTGTGATGTAAAGGTTTCCATTGTCATTTTTAACAAATTCCGACAAGAAAAACTTCTACTTTTGCCACACCTTTTCCACCAGCTCCTTGCAGTACTCCAAAGAAAAGTTCTCATCCTGACTTCTAATCAGGTTTTCATTTGCCAAATCCGTTGTGTAGTCCGACAGAAAATAGGTGGTATAGTTTTCTTTCTCTCCGATATGACATACAAGGGGTATCACATCATAGGAACGGATTTCCACACATCCATCCTCCCCTCGTCCAAGGGTCACATCCGCCATTCCTCCCACCATACGATTGGCTGTGCCGACTCCGGTTCCTGCTGTTCCATTGACAAAATTGCCAAGAGAATAGTACACCAGCATCTCGTTTCCATTCTCATCCCTTACCCACTCTACCGGCTCAATCACATGGGGATGGGTTCCAATGACAAGATCTACTCCGTTTTCCAGAAACAGGTTTGTCCATTTCTTCTGCTGGGAATCGGTTTCCAGTCGGTATTCTGTTCCCCAGTGGGGACATACGATCACAAAATCCGCCAGTGCATCCGCCTTTTCAAGGTCTTCCTTTACCTTGCTCTCGGACAAATAGTTCACCAGATATGGCATGTCTGACGGTGGATTGATTCCGTTCGTCCCATAGGTGTAATTTAATACGGCAATGATAATACCATCCTTCTCATAGAGAAAGATATCATTTTCCCATTCCTCTTTATTATCATAGATTCCCACACAGGAAATCTCCGGGTAATTCTCCTCCCAGAAGGAAACGCAGCGCAGGACACCCTTACTTCCCTTGTCCAGCGCATGGTTCGTGGCACTTAGGATCACATCAAATCCGGCTTCGGCCTCGGCATCTCCCACCTCATAGGGTGAATTAAAGGCAGGATATCCGGTAAGTCCCAGCTCTGTTCCGCCAAGAATCGTCTCCTGATTGACCATGGCAAGATCTGCGGAAGCAATTTTTTCTCCCACCTGAGCAAACAAATGGGAAAAATCATAGCTCCCATCCTCCTGCAGGCCACTCTCCATCACTCGCTCGTGCATAAGCATATCTCCCACCATGACAATCTCGATGATGGTATCCTCTTCTGCTTTCACAGCTTCCGATGCCTCTGTGGCTTCCAGTGCTTCTGTGGCTTCCGGTGCTTCTGCAGCACTCAGCTCTTCCGTTGCCTCCTGTACTTCTGCAAAGCCGTATGCTTCCGTGGTTTTCTCCGAAGCGGCGCTCTCTTCAACGACCACAGAGGTGGAAGCATCCGCTTCCACCTCCTGGTCACTTACTCCGCAGCCGCAGGCCAAAAGTACGGATGCAGCAACTAAATAAGTCAAACTTTTCTTTTTCATAGATTACTCAATTCCCTCGAATATTTGTGCAATCGGGCTGTCACTATCCAAAAACAGTGTGGTATTCCCGTTTGTTACGGATTCCTCTAACGCATCTAACTGCAGGGTGTACAGATAGAAATCCGCCTTGTCCGGATCATTGTAGGCTTCTGCCAAAATTCTCATGTACTCTGCTTCACCTTCCGCAACAATTGCATCTGCCTTTGCCTGGGCCTCAGAGAGCATAACGGCAACCTCTGCATCCGTGGTGTTCTTAATAATCTGGGCTGCAGACTGTCCCTGAGCAGCATATGCGGCTGCAATATTATTGCGTTCCGTGATCATTCTGGTATATACTGCTTCCTTATTCTCATCCGGCAGATCTAAGACCTTAATCTTGATATCCTTAATCCGGATTCCATACTGATCGCACTGATTGCCTACACAGTTTCTCAGGCGTTCTGAAATAATGATAACATCCACGTCTGTGTTGTTCTCATCCTCAATCATATCGTTGATTTCAATATCATCCAGCTCGGAATCCGTTGCATCAATTACTACTGCCGTATCACGGCTTGCAATCAGCTCCTCCTGGGTCATGGAGGAAATCGTGGTCTTGATTGCATTATATACGATCACATCAATTCTTCCCTGGGCTGTGGTAGAGCTTGCATTTAAAGAAGAGGTATAAAGCTTTGCATCTGTAACCTCCCAAAGCACATAGGCATTTACGATCATGGTTTTCTTATCACTAGTAATTGCCTCTGATTCCGGGAGATCATAGACCTGTGTTGCCTTCGTTACGCTGCTTACGGACTGAATAAACGGAGCCTTGAACCTCAGTCCTGCCGTATCGTTTGTAGCGATGATTTTTCCGAACTGTTTTACTACGGTGTATTCATTTTCCTGGGTCGTGTACATACATTCCGATCCAACAATAATTACTGCTAAAAGAATAAATATAATTGCAATGATTTTACCTTTTTTCATTCTGATATCCTCCTTCTACTGTTCCGCTGCTTTTTCCAGCTCAGTAATTGGATAATATTTCAATACCGATCCGTCCCCATCATCAATGACCACCTTAAGCTCCGGAAGGACTTCCTCCATGGTCTCAAAGAACATACGGCGCTTGGTAATGAGCGGATAGTTTTTGTACTCTTCATATTCGGCATTAAATCTTGCCACCTGTCCCTGTGCCTCGTTAATGCGGGCGGTCTTTGCAGCCTCTGCCTCCTGCAGGATTCTGTCTGCATCTGCTTCCGCTGCAGGAATCTGTTCATTCCGGTATGCGTTTGCTTCATTGATTGCAGATTCCTTCCCCTGCTTTGCGGTTTCTACTGCGGTAAATGCTTCGATGACAGCTTCTGTCGGCGGCTCAACGTCCTGAATACTTGCATCAATCAGGGTAATACCGATATCCTCTTCCTCAAGCTCTGCCATAATCATGCTCTTGACATTGCTCTGGATCTCGGCTTTTCCTGTGGTGATTGCAGTATCAACGGTATATGCGGATACTGTGGAACGGATGCTTGACATTGCAATGTTCTTCAGGATGATATCCGGATCGTCCGAATTGTATAAATACTTGATTGGATCGGTTACCTGATAAGAAATATAAAAATCACAATCGATAAAATTATAATCGGAGGTAATCATGATGGACTCATGCTCAATACTGTAGGTATGTCCTGTACTGTCCTCTCCGTATCCGATCTTGATACCCTTTACGGTTGTATCCACCCTTTTTGCATGCTGGATAAACGGAATCTTAAAATGAAGACCTTTTTCATCCACAAGGGTTGCCTTTCCAAATGTTGTAATTACTACTGATTCTGTTTCCTTTACCGTATAGAATGATGAACATACGGTAATGATTGCGAAAAGAATCAGAAAAACAAGCAAGAATGTTTTTCCCACCTTTCCGGCTTTTCCACTGTTTCTCATAAAATTGTCCTCCTTCGTATGACATACTTAAAATATATCATGGTCTATTTTTGTAATATATCGAAAAAGGGGCGAAATAACAAGTGCTATTTCGCTCCCTTCCTGTCCTGATATACTATGCAGCTATTAAAATTACAAGAGGTGCTGTAACAATGGTACAAAGTGTGGTAATTGTGATAATCTTTGTACACTCGCTTCCGTCCCCACCATATTCCTCGGCCATCATGCAGGTCATAAGGGAGGACAGCTTGGTGTAGGCATTGTCATCTATGAAATTTTTCTTATATGCGATATATCCTGTCAGCATCAGCGCACACAGCACCAGCAGCTGCTGAAAAAGAATAAAACTGTTCATTTTTTGTGCCCTCTTTCCTGTCTGATACTATATATCTTATAGGAAAATTATGCAATCCAAAAAGAGATTTATTTTCGCGCATTTACTTCTTAGCATTGTTTTGCTAAGATGAGGAAAACGGAGGAAACAGCATGAGTAAATTTCGAATTCTTTTATGGGATATCGACGGAACCATCTTAAATTTTGATGCAGCAGAACGGGCGGCCATTCGAAAAGGTTTTTCTACCATGAAGCTTGGAGAATGTTCCGATGAGATGCTTTTTGATTACTCTTCGATTAATAACAAATATTGGAAGATGCTTGAAAGAGGGGAACTTACCAAACCGGAAATCTTAGTAGGACGCTTCCGGGAATTTTTCTCCAAGTATCAGATTGATCCAAAGCATGCCGACGCTTTCAACAGCCAGTATCAGATTGATCTCGGGGATACCATCTGCTTCAATGATAATGCCATGGATCTGGTTACCGAATTGAAATCCCGATTTAAGCAGTATGCGGTCACCAACGGTACCGCCCAGGCACAGCACAGAAAGCTCAGCCGCTCCGGTTTAGATGAGCTGCTGGATGGAATTTTTATTTCTGATGAGCTTGGTGTAGAAAAACCAAACATCGAGTTCTTTAACCTTGCTTTTTCCAGGATTCATAACGACATCGGGGACTTTTCCCCGGAGGAGGTTCTGATCATCGGAGACTCTCTCACCAGCGACATGAGGGGTGGAAACAATGCCGGCATTAAGACCTGCTGGTATAATCCCGCAAGGCAGGAAAATCCCCTCGATGTCCGAATTGATTATGACATAGACTCCCTGGCTAAGCTGCATGACATCCTAGGCTATTAATTTCTTTGTCTTCCACTTCCCGGAATAGTACCGCACCACCGGAATGATGCAGCCGCAGCCCCAGGAGATTGGTGTGGCGATCCAGATTCCCGCTGCTCCCAAAAAGTGAGATAATAGATACGCAAATACAATCCGGCCGGACAGCTCCGCAATTCCTGCAACCAGACAGGTATTTACATCTCCAGCCCCGCGAATGACATTTAAGTAGCTGTTCATGACACCGGCAATCACATAGGCGATTCCAATGATAGACAGATAGGTTACTCCGGTCTCTATCGCAAGGTCGGTTGCCAAATCTCCCAGAAATATATAGATTAGCGGATACCGGAAGGTCAGAACAATCCCTGCAATAAAAGCACTGGCCCCGACCATGACTGCCATGGTATGATACAGGCCGCTGGCAATTCTCTTAAAATCGTTCTTTCCCATATTCTGTCCGGTAAATACGGAAAGGGCTGTTCCGATGGATACAATGACCTGAATTGCAACAGAATCGATTCGGTTCGCTGCAACATATGCGGCCATAACAGAGGCTCCAAAGGAATTGATCAGCCGCTGCACCGAAAGTCCTCCCAGTGAGATCATGCTGGATTGTAACGCAGCCGGAAGCCCGGTCCTTATGACCAGAGATACCATATGCTTTTCCGGTTTCACGAGCAGAGAGCAAAGCCCAATCTCCCTTCTTTTCTTATATAAAAATCCTACTACAATTACCGCAGAGACACACTGGGCAAGAATCGTCGCATAGGCAACTCCCGCCACTCCAAGCCCTAATACCACTACAAATGCCAGATCAAGGAACACATTTACGAGGGAGGAAATGATAAGGGCGATAAGCGGGGTCTTCGAGTCCCCGACACTTCTTAGGATTGCAGAGGCTCCATTGTAAATGACATTTCCAAAAACGAATGCATACAGTATTCGAAGATAAGTAACGGAATATTCTATGACACTCTCCGGTACTGCAAGAATGGTCAGCAGAAAGCGTGATGCAGCAAGTCCGATTATGGATAGCAGAACTGTCATGCTTCCTGCTACCCAGATCATGGCATTTACCGCCTTCTTTAAGGTGTCAAAATCCCGACAGCCAAAGCTCTGGGCGATGATCAGACCTCCTCCATTGCACAATCCAAAGACCAGGGCGAACAAAAGCCCCGTCAGGGTTCCCGTGCTTCCGACACCGGCCAGGGCGTTCTCTCCCAAATACCGGCCAACCACGATGGTATCCACCACATTGTAGATCTGCTGAAAAATATTTCCGATCAGCATGGGAATCGCAAAGGTGATGATTAAGTTCATGGGTTTTCCAACGGTCATGTCCTTCATTGCTTTTGTTTATCCTTTCCTAATGAAACTCCCTTTTCGAAAAATGTTTCTGAATGAATTTGCATATTGGAATCAGAATCCACTCTCGTTTGTAAAAAGCGTAGCGGTACTAAATTCGCAATAAATTGCTCAT
>CAMDYX010000076.1 GCA_945910395.1 uncultured Agathobacter sp.
ACTAAATTCGCAATAAATTGCTCATTAAGTGCCGACGCTTTTTAAACGTTCTGAGTCAAATAGCAAAATTCATTCTCAGAAACAGTTTTCCGAAAAGGGATTTTTCTTTTTAGGAACACTTTTTCTCTGAAAGGAAATTCATTTGAAAAATGAGGAAAATCAGATAGGGGGCAAGGGGGGCGGACAGGAAAGAGAATTTTAAAATAAAAAAAGGAAAAAGAAAATCCGCGTCGAATTATGAAATTGTAGGATCGTGTTTTGGAGGCACAATATGACAATTCGTGAACAGATCGAACAAATGGAAAAAGAAACGCTCAGTCCTTATGCCTGCCTTAGTGTGAATTCTAAGGGGAGAGATATCGATGAGCCCCAGTGTGATATCCGGCCGGTTTTTCAAAGAGACAGGGACCGTATTTTACATAGCAAATCCTTCCGAAGACTCAAAAATAAAACCCAGGTGTTTTTAACACCAAAGGGAGACCATTACCGGACGAGAATGTCCCATACCTTAGAGGTATCCCAGAATGCCAGAACCATTGCCAAGGCCCTTCGCTTAAATGAAGACCTTGTGGAGGCAATCGCCCTTGGACATGATCTTGGACATACGCCCTTTGGACATGCCGGAGAGCGGGTTTTAAATCGTCTTACGGATGGAAAATTCAGGCACAATGAGCAGAGTGTGCGGATTGTCGAAAAGCTGGAAAAGGATGGGGAGGGCTTAAACCTTACCTGGGAAGTGCGGGATGGAATCATCAATCATGAGATGGAGCTAAAAGCCGCGACTCTGGAGGGACGAACCGTTCGTATCTCTGACAAAATCGCATATGTGAACGCGGATTTTGACGATGGCATCCGGGCACAGCTTTTAAGCGAGGAGGATATTCCTCTTGCCCTTAGAAAAGAACTTGGATACAGCACTAAGGACCGTTTAGACCATATGATTCACGATATTATCATAAGCAGTATGGGAAAAGATGATATTTTTATGTCCAAGGCAACGGAGGAAGCCTTTATGGAGCTTCGGAAGTGGATGTTTGCAAATTTATATACCAATCCCATTGCAAAGTCAGAGGAAGTAAAGGCGGAGGCAATGATTGAACGCCTGTACTATTACTATATGGATCACATTGATCTGCTGCCTGAAAAAATGCTAAAGATGCTGGAAAACGGAGAGGAAAAATGTCGTGTGGTATGCGATTACATTTCCGGCATGACGGATCAATATGCAATCATGAAGTTTGAGGAATTTTACATTCCGGTTGCATGGCAGGTGGATGGATACTAAGATTCGGACAAGGAGGAACACATGCCATATTATTCAGATGAGCTGGTCGAAGAAGTGCGTTCGCGAAATGACATCGTTGATGTGATCGGCGGGTATGTGCGTCTTCAGAAAAAAGGAAGTACATACTTTGGACTCTGCCCATTTCACAATGAAAAAACAGGCTCTTTTTCCGTGTCACCAAACAAGCAGATGTATTACTGCTTCGGCTGCGGTGCCGGCGGAAATGTCTTTACTTTTTTGATGCAATATGAAAACTTCACCTTTGGAGAGGCCATGCAAACTCTTGCAGACCGAGTGGGGATCGAGCTTCCGAAACAGGAGATGTCAGAGGCCCAAAAAAGGGAAGCGGATCACAGAACCAGACTGCTTGAAATCAACAAGGAGGCGGCAAAGTATTTTTACACGCTTCTTCGGAACCCAAGAGGAGCGAAAGCACTGGAATATTTTAAAAAGAGAGAGTTGTCCGATGAAACCATGCAGAAGTTCGGACTTGGGTATTCGGATCAGTATAGTGACGATCTGTACCGCTACTTAAGGAAAAAAGGATACGACGATGCAATCCTAAAGGAAAGCGGACTGGTGACCATTGACGAGGCCCGGGGCGGGCGTGATAAATTCTGGAATCGTGCCATGTTCCCGATCATGGACGTTCACAACCGCGTCATCGGCTTTGGAGGACGTGTCATGGGAGAGGGCGAGCCAAAGTATCTAAACTCTCCGGAGACAAAAATATTCGATAAAAGCCGTAATTTGTACGGTCTTAATATTGCAAGGAGCACAAGGAAAAGCCAGCTGCTTCTCTGCGAAGGATACATGGATGTGATCTCGCTTCACCAGGCGGGCTTCGACAATGCGGTGGCATCCCTTGGAACCGCACTTACCAGCGGACATGCAAGTCTGCTAAAGCGTTATACCAAGGAAGTGTATCTGACATACGACAGCGACGGTGCAGGTGTAAAGGCAGCGCTTCGCGCGATTCCAATCCTAAAGGAGGTTGGAATCATAACAAAGGTCATTAATATGCGGCCCTATAAGGACCCGGATGAATTCATAAAAGCATTGGGCGCAGAGGAGTATCAGAAGCGCATCGATGAAGCGGAAAACAGCTTTCTGTTTGAAATACGCATCATGCAGGAAAGCTATGATATGAATGATCCGGAAAGTAAGACTGCATTTTATAATGAAATTGCCAAAAAGCTTCTGGGATTTACCGAGGAACTGGAGCGGAACAATTACATAGAAGCTGTGGCAGATAAATACCAGATTGGTTATGACAATTTGAGAAAACTGGTCAATAATCTTGCGATGAAGACGGGAGGAATCACCCAGCGCCCGGCTCCTCTTAAGAGTGGTATCCATGAGAATAAGAAAAAAGAAGACGGAATGAAGCAGTCACAGAAGCTGCTTTTAACATGGCTCATTGAAGATACCAGACTTTTCGGGACGGTGAAGGACTTGATTACTCCGGAGGATTTTACGGAGCCTTTGTATCGAAAGGTTGCCACAACACTGTTTGAACAGTATGCTGCAACAAAAGCCGTGAACCCTGCTCAGATCATCAGCATGTTTGAGGACGAGGAAGAACAAAAGGAAGTAGCCGGTCTTTTTAATCAGACAATCCATGAGGTGGAAACGAAGCTGGAGATGGAGAAGGCGGTAAAGGAAACGATTATCCGCGTCAAGAAAAACAGCATCGATTATCATTCCAAACAGCTTGACCCCACCGATATGAATGGCCTGATGAAGGTAGTTTCCGATAAGAAGGCCCTGGAACAGCTGGAAAACTTGCATATTTCCATTGATTAGGGACAAAATAAGTAAACAACGAGGATAGAAAGATGGCAAAGAAGAAAGAAGAAAAAGTAGAAGAAGTAGTTGTGGCGGCAAACGAGGAGGCAGAAGTCAAATTTCAGGAGAAATTGAAGGAGCTTCTCGAACTCGGCAAAAAAAAGAAGAATATTCTTGAGGATCATGAAATCAGCGACTTTTTCAAAGACATGAATCTGGATGCTGAGAAAATGGAGAGGGTCCTTGATATCTTAGAGCAGAATAACATTGATGTTCTTCGCATCAGCGATGATGATGACGATGATGATATTATCATGGATGACGAGGACGTTGAGGATGTAGAGGTTGAGAACATTGACCTGTCTGTTCCGGATGGCGTCAGCGTAGAAGATCCGGTTCGTATGTATTTAAAGGAAATCGGAAAGGTTCCCCTTCTTAGCGCCGAGGAAGAGATTGAGCTTGCCAAGGTTATGGAAGCCGGAAATGTTGCACAGGAAAAGATTCTTATCCTTAAAAAGCGTATGGATGATGCATCCGAGGAAGAAAAGCAGGAACTAAAGGATGAGATCAAGCTTCTTCAGAAGGATGTTGATTTGGGAGGCGATGCAAAGAAGCGCCTTGCGGAAGCAAACCTTCGTCTTGTTGTAAGTATTGCAAAGAGATACGTTGGACGCGGAATGCTGTTTTTGGACTTGATTCAGGAGGGTAACCTGGGTCTTATCAAGGCGGTTGAGAAATTTGACTACCGAAAGGGATACAAGTTTTCTACCTATGCTACCTGGTGGATTCGTCAGGCAATTACAAGAGCTATTGCAGATCAGGCAAGAACCATTCGTATTCCGGTTCATATGGTTGAGACCATCAACAAGCTCATTCGCGTATCCAGACAGCTTTTGCAGGAGCTTGGCCGTGAACCTTCTCCGGAGGAAATCGCTGAAGAGATGAACATGCCGGTGGAGCGTGTCCGTGAAATTTTGAAGATTTCCCAGGAACCGGTATCCCTTGAGACTCCGATCGGAGAGGAAGAGGATTCCCATCTTGGAGATTTCATCAAGGATGATAACGTACCTGTTCCGGCAGACGCAGCAGCGTTTACTTTATTAAAGGAACAGTTAGAGGAGGTGCTTGGAACACTTACAGAGCGTGAGCAGAAGGTACTTACCCTCCGTTTTGGTCTGGAGGATGGACGAGCTCGTACCCTTGAAGAGGTTGGTAAGGAGTTCAATGTTACCCGTGAGCGTATCCGTCAGATCGAAGCCAAGGCACTTCGTAAACTCCGCCATCCGAGCAGAAGCAGAAAACTGAAGGATTACTTAGAGTAAGAATGGATAAGCCATGACACGGTGCTCATTGTAGCAGGTGTCATGGCTTTTTTGCTATGCTGTCGAGGAAAATGGACATCGCACTTGTGCGGATGGACATTTGGTGACCGCTAATTAGAGAACGACTCGCAGAGTACATCTTCTCTCTGTTATGAATTCACTTCAATTTTAGAAAAGTGCTCCCGAATGAATAGAAGAATTCATTCTCGACAACATAAAATCGGAAATGAGAGTGAGCTTATTTTTCAAAAACATGTTCTGATTCGGCGGAGTCAGTAAAAGAGTGGGCGAGCGGTGAATGTTACTGACGAAACAGAAGGCTGCGGCAGTAAAAGAGAGAAAGGAAACCGGATATTACTGACGAATCGAAGAAAAACGTCAGTAAAGGAGCAAGAAAGAAACCAAAAGAAACCAGAAAAGCCGCATTTTATTGATTTCACGAGGTAAAAAAGATATAATTATGCTATGAAAAACGGTGAGAAGAAAATAACACTTTCCAAGCGGCTGGAAGCGGTAGTGGGACTGATCAAAAGGAACGGGACACTTGCAGATGTTGGAACGGATCATGGGTATATCCCAATTGCAATGGTGCTTCGCGGGCATGTGGAAAAAGCAATTGCGATGGATTTACGAACAGGGCCGCTGGAGCGTGCCAGGAAGCATATAACTGCATATGGATTAGAGGACAGAATTGAAACACGATTATCGGATGGAGTTTCGGCTCTTGCAAAAAACGAAGCTGACAGTATTGTAGTGGCAGGGATGGGAGGAGAACTTGTCATACACATCTTGGAGACCGGAAAAGCTGTTTGTAAAAGTGCAAAAGAGCTGATCTTACAGCCCCAGTCAGAAATTGATGAAGTCAGAAAGTATCTTCGGGAAAACGGATACCGGATTGTGGATGAGGATATGGTTGAAGAGGATCAAAAATACTATCCCATGATGCGAGTGGTTCAGCAGGAGGATGGAGAAAAGAGTGAAACAAAGAGTGAAGCAAAGGAAACTTTGAATCATGTTCACTTACTTGATCTGTACGGACCGGTTCTCTTAGCCGAGAAAAATCCGGTATTACTTGAATTCCTGCAAAAACAGGAAAAGCATTATGAAGAGATTCTCAATGGACTAAACAGGCAGCCGGATTCGGAAAAAATTTGTGCCCGAAAAGACGAAATGAAGGAAAAATTGGAATATAATCGAATGGCACAGCATAAAATGAAAAATGCCGCTGTGTAAGGTTTGGATTTTTACAGGGGGAAATTACAACGATGGATTATGAAATGACATTAGAATTGCCAAATGGAGAAATACAGGAAATTCTTATTCCGGAGGAAACAAAAATACTTGAAATTGCACAGAATTATTCAGAAGAATATGATTCTGATATCATTCTTGCAACGGTAAACGGAAAGCTTAGAGAATTAAATAAGGAGGTAGACCGTTCAGGAAATATGTCTTTTGTTACAGTAACGGATCGCGATGGAAAAAAGACGTACCGCAGAAGCGTCATGCTTTTGTTGCAGAAGGCTGTACAAAAGATATATGGAAGTGAGAGCTATCTTCGGGTGTTGTACTCCTTAGGAGAGGGATATTATTGTGAAATTCATCTTTCAGCAGAAAATGGAACAGCATGTGGGGAAAAATGTGAGAGCAGTTTGATTCCGGGGACAAATAAAGTAAAATTTTCCCCACAGGAAATTGAGCATATTCGTACACACATGGAGGTCCTTTGTGAACAGAATCTTCCTATTACCAAGCATAGTGTAAAAACCCAGGATGCAGAAGCACTTTTTGAAGAAAAAGGTATGCATGACAAAGCAAGACTCTTCCATTATAGAAGAAGCTCAAGAGTTAATTTGTACAATCTTGCAGGGGTAGAAGACTATTTTTACGGATATATGGCTCCTTCCACCGGAATGCTGAAATATTTTGATTTGGAACCATATGAAGATGGTTTTGTCATTCTGTTTCCGGGAAAAGACGGAAAGACGGTGGAACCGCTGAATACCTCCAATAAATTGTTCCATACATTAAAGCAGTCGAGAGATTGGAGCCGGATGCTCGGGGTAGGAACAATCGGTGCCCTGAATGAGGCGCTTACTATGGGAAAGGGGCAGGAGCTGATGCTGCTTCAGGAGGCAATGATGGAAGAGCAGATCGGAAATCTTGCCGCAAAGATCGCGGCAGACAGAGATAAAAAATTTGTCATGATTGCAGGACCATCTTCCTCAGGAAAGACCTCCTTTGCAAACAGACTTTCCATGCAGCTTACCGCAAAGGGCTTAAAGCCACATCCGGTCAGCCTGGATGATTATTATGTGGATCGGGTAAACTGCCCGAAGAATCCGGATGGAAGCTATGATTTTGAATGTCTGGAATCCTTGGATGTTGAGCAGTTTAATATCGATATGTCAAAGCTTCTGGCAGGGGAAGAGGTAGATATGCCTTCCTTCAATTTTAAGACCGGAAAGCGGGAATATAAGGGAAGAATTTTAAAGCTTGGAGCAGAGGATGTGCTTGTAATCGAGGGAATCCATGGACTAAATGACAAGCTTTCCTACACACTTCCGGCAGAGTCAAAGTTTAAGATTTATATCTCAGCGCTTACGCAGCTCAACATTGACGAGCATAATCCGCTCCCAACTACGGACGGAAGACTCATTCGCCGGATTGTACGAGACGCAAGAACCAGAGGCACGAGTGCAAGAGAGACCATTGCTATGTGGCCTTCCGTAAGAAAGGGAGAGGAACAGAACATTTTCCCATTTCAGGAGAGTGCGGACGTGATGTTCAATTCCGCTTTGGTATATGAACTGGCGGTGCTTAAGGTCTATGCAGAGCCGCTGTTGTTCCAGATTCCAAGAGACTGTCCGGAGTATCTAGAAGCAAAACGCTTACTGAAATTCTTAGATTATTTTCTCCCAATGCCAACAGAAGGCATTCACAAGAATTCTCTTGTGCGTGAGTTCGTAGGGGGTAGCTGTTTTAATGTATAGTTGGAGAATGGTATTATATAGCTCTTTTGGGAAAATTCATTCGGGAACACTTTTCCGAAATGGGATTTATAAAAAAGGGCCCTCTACTTTTTAGGTAGGAGAGCTTCTGAATAGGAGTAAAAGAAAACCTCCCTGCTCTCGCAGGGAGGTTTTCATATTGTAATAAAATGTAAGCAGAACGATAAGCCGGGTTATGTCGTTGAGCGTTCATCTTTCTAGGACGGCTGTTACCAGACGCCTCAAGCGACCTACCTAAAGCTAGCGGGCCACGTCAATGCTTTGTTTCGGTCTTGCTTCGGATGGGGTTTACATGTGCCCTCCCTGTTACCAGCGAGGCGGTAGTCTCTTACACTGCCATTCCACCCTTACTCCCAAAGGAGCGGTATATTTCTGTTGCACTTTCCTTAGAGTTTCCTCCACCGGCCGTTAACCGGCATCCTGCCCTATGAAGCCCGGACTTTCCTCACCTGCGGGATTTCTCCACTTGCAGCCGCGAACGCCTGTCCTGCATACTAGGATAATATAGCAACAAAAAGGAAAAAAAGCAAGAAATTCTTTTAGGCTCTATAATGAATTGGGCATATTTGATTTCAGAAACCGCTTTCGCTTGTAAAAATTCTCTCCTAGGTTATATCCTGCAGCAGCAGGTGCAGAGCAGATTCATGAAAATCAGGCTGGCACAGAAGCTTCCGTAGTTGGAATAGGGCTTATCATAGCTACTGCCCATATTTGTATACCAGGTGCCGCCACCCTTTAGATACTGCTCAAACTGGCGGTATTCCATGTTGCTGGGCTCAAGAGTCACCGCCTGATCGATGTGCTGGATTGCAGTAGCGTTATTTCCGGTTCCGGCATTGGCTACAGCGCTATAATAGTACCATTTTCCGGTACGCTCGGAAAATGGAATGTCGTTTAAGACATGGAGCGCTTCCGCAAAGGCACGGTTCCGAATATAATTCGATGCGGCCTGCATTTTTACGGAATCCCCAGAAGTGGAACCCTGATAGGAATATCTTCCGGAAAAGCCGCCGAAATCTCCGCCAAATCCCTGATCAAAGGAACGACCATAGGCACCACCATAATTGCCATAGGAGGAGCCCTGCTGTTTTTCTTTCATGATTAAGTCGTAGGCCTGCTGGACTTCTTTGAATTTTTCTTCCGCCTGGGCTTTGTTCGGATTATTTACATTGGCATCCGGGTGATATTTGCGGCTTAAATTGCGATATGCTTTTTTTATATCTTCGTCGGAGGCACTTCGGGAAACACCGAGTACCTGATAAGGGTCTGTCATGCTTTTTCCTTCTGCTTTTTCTTTAATTGAATGTATTCATATTTTGACCATACTCCGGAATAGAGAATATTTCGAAGGATTTCTGCGTGGAGCAGAATCGGCAGTCTCTCAAAGGACTTTGCGCATTCGGAAATCATGCTGGTCATCATAAGCTTACATATTACTTCAAAATCATTTACGTGCTCTTTCTTTAAGCTGCGAAGCGGATTAAAGGAATCCTTTTTTTCATCGCGGTCTAAATCCTCATAGGCATCCATAAGGTAGATAAATTTTCCCATGTAGAAGCCCAACGTCTTTAGCTCCTCATACCATTCATCCTGTTTCCAGGCAAAAATTTCGCCCAGCATCTCGCCGGTAAGTCCTGCGACAACATCAATATTTGTTTCATGCTGCTGCTCAAGCTCCGACTGCCGCTTTACATAGGCTTCAATGGTAGTGATTTGCCGTGGATAATGATCTGCAATCTCTTTATAATACTTTTCAATGAGATCTGCAAAGGCTTTTTTCGGAACGGAATGGTCGTCCCTCCAATCGTCCATCAGATTATGGTATGCGAGGGCAACATTCATTGCAGCAGCGTAATCTGTGATTTCGTTGGAAAAGGAGGTGCGTCTTTTGATTGGATGAAGGGCACAGGTAAAATCCCTGGAGTCTGTGTTCGCTTCATAAAGACCGGTAAGCAGAACGACCAAAAACGTCATATCATAGTTTAATAAGATCCGGCATTTCGTGCCATAATGGTCGCGAAGACTGTGGCACAGACCGCAGTAGTAGCTTTGATAGATTTCTTTATTCTCTTTCGATAACTCCTGGCTGTTTACATTGATATATCCAAACATAAAGCCTCCGACTAGGTACGTTTTACAAATTCCATTTTGCACTTTGGACAAGTGATGCAGATTTTTCCACGACCCTTTGGAACACGTACCCGTTGCTTGCAGCCGGGGCAGCTAAAAAATTTATACGCGCCCTTCTGTGCATGTTCCTTTTTCATCCGCTCACGCCGGTTTTGCCATTTAGAGCGGTAGTATAAGTATTTCTGATTTTCTGTGTATCGTTTGCTGATGTTTTTGGAAAAAACACGGAAATACATATGAATGATCAATACCCAGAACAGAATGGAAAAAATAAAGGGCAGATACGGAACCCAGGATAACAGAAGAGAGAGAATTAAAACTACCCATAAACCCATGGATTCCGCCTTGGCAAGATCATCCATGCCGTATCTTCCCTGCATAAAACGTGCAAATTTTGCATTGAGCTTTGACATAAAGTTTCTAAACTTCATTGAAAAATTATTCATAATAAGGTATCTTCCTTTCTCCTTTCCAAACTATACTCGCATGGAAAAAGAGCGTCAAGCAACCTATTTTCTTTTCAGAAACATTTTAGATTTTGTTTACTTATTTTGGGAAATTTCATGGCATTTCGCACAGTCAAAAAAGCATCCGTCCATGAAGAATGGGCGGATGTGATTTTTGCAATGTTATTGAATGGAATCTGCGATGCCATCTCCGTCAAGATCCGCGCCTCGTGCGCTGATGTCGAGAGTATTTAAGGTGCGGCGTTTTAATCTTGCCTCCTCCGAGGTCTTAAGAAGATAGGACTTAATCTCTTTGGCATGCTTGATATGTACAAGGGTCAGCTCCGGGTTTGTCACATCTCCGGAATAGCAGACAAGGGTGCCAAGACCAAAGATTCGCTCCATAAGCGAGGTGGTAAGCTTTACGTCCTGAATTTTATACATATAGCAATCGTCCTCTGTGGTATTTAATAATCCCTGGCGTACGGTAATAAGACCGGGGGTGATGGTGTATTTGGTAAAGGTCCATGGAAGACCAAAGAATAAAAGACGCTTTCTTTCTTTAAAAGCGATGGTATCATCATCAATAAAGTTCGGGGTTGTGTTCTTTTCTTCTGACATACAATATAATCCTTTCGTCTTTTTCTTAAATTTCATTTCGGAAAAGTGTTTCCGAATGAATTTACACATTTGACTTAAGAAC
Source organism: uncultured Agathobacter sp. (assembly GCA_945910395.1). Classification (GTDB taxonomy): domain Bacteria; phylum Bacillota; class Clostridia; order Lachnospirales; family Lachnospiraceae; genus Roseburia. The sequence goes on from CAMDYX010000076.1 coordinate 10,686, forward strand.
CCACTCTCGTTTGTAAAAAGCGTAACGGTACTAAATACGCAATAAATTGCTCATTAAGTGCCGACGCTTTTTAAACGTTCTGATTCAAATGTGTAAATTCATTCTCAGGAACACAATTCCGAAAATGGATTTTCTTAAAATAGGAAATACTATTAAAATTATACGCATATTTTGACACAAAATCAATCTCTTGAATTCTATTTCCTGATAGTATATGATAGTAAAAATTATAAAAAGAGGAGAACAAAAATGCGACATTTAATGAGTCCTTTGGATTTCTCAGTAGAAGAGCTGGACAAGCTGTTAGATCTTGCCAATGACATTGAGAAAAATCCGAAAAAATATGAGAATGCATGTGCTCATAAAAAGCTTGCCACCTGTTTTTACGAGCCGAGTACACGAACAAGACTTTCATTTGAAGCTGCCATGCTCAATCTTGGTGGTTCTGTCTTAGGTTTTTCAAGTGCCGATTCCTCATCCGCTGCAAAGGGTGAGAGTGTTTCTGATACGATTCGAGTTATTTCCTGCTACGCAGATATCTGTGCGATCCGTCATCCAAAGGAAGGCGCTGCATTGGTTGCTTCCCAAAAATCCCTGATTCCAGTTATAAATGCCGGAGACGGTGGTCATCAGCATCCCACGCAGACTCTGACGGATCTTCTTACCATTCGTTCTTTGAAGGGAAGACTCTCCAACATGACCATTGGACTTTGCGGAGATTTAAAGTTTGGACGCACGGTTCACTCTTTGATTAACGCACTCATTCGATATGAAAATGTAAAATTCATTTTGATCTCCCCGGAAGAGCTTCGCATACCGGACTACATCCGCGAGGATGTTCTTCGGGCGAACAACATTGAATTTGAAGAGGTGGAGCGTTTAGAGGATGCCATGAGCAAGCTTGACGTACTTTACATGACGAGAGTACAGAAGGAACGCTTTTTCAACGAAGAGGACTATGTTCGCTTAAAAGATTTCTATGTGCTTACCAAGGCAAAGATGGAGCTTGCGAGAACGGATATGCTTGTGCTTCATCCGCTTCCCCGGGTAAACGAGATTTCCGTTGAGGTGGACGACGATCCGAGAGCGGCATACTTCAAACAGGCGCAGTATGGAGTGTATGTAAGGGAAGCGTTGATTTTAACACTTCTTGGACTGGCTTAAGAATCAGAATTTTTACAATTGTGTGTATGAATGAATTTGCATATTCCAATCAGAACACACTCTCGTTTGTAAAAAGCGTAGCGGTACTAAATTCGCAATAAA
>CAMDYX010000077.1 GCA_945910395.1 uncultured Agathobacter sp.
GCGAATTTAGTACCGCTACGCTTTTTACAAACGAGAGTGAGTTCTGATTCAAATACGCAAATTCATTTAAGAACACAAAATTGAAATACGAGCCTACTTTTTAAAATCCCGAATGACATCAAATGCCGGGAGTATGTTTCCATCATAATCAAAGAGTGCCTGATTTGCCCACTCGTTTCCGCAAGGGCCCGGATCGTTCATGTATTTTAAGGATGCCGGCGTTGCCCATCCGGAGCCCGGAACCGGAATCCAGGCAGGCTCCCACCAGAAGAATCCCACACCATGATTTCCCGAAACATTTGCGACACGGTTTAAGAAATCCTCGGTAAATGCTCTCTGACCTTCAATGGTCATTGGATAGTCAATCTTTTCTACCAGAGAAGGCCTCGTTGCATAGCCCTTTCGTTCTTCATCCGAAAGCTTCTCGTATTCCTTATAATCCTCCATGGTATATCCCATAGAAACCTCAGCAATAATCAGATCCTTGCCATAGCGTACTGCAATGTCATTGAGATTATATTCCAACGCATCCAGACTGCCATGCCAGAAGGGATAGTAAGAAAGACCAATGTAATCAAAGTCCTCTCCCCGGTCGATATAGTTGTCAAACCATCTGCGGTAGAGCTCGTTATTGCCGCCATTATCCAGATGAATCATAATCGGAATATCCGGATTCACCTTGCGACATGCACGGATTCCTGCACTTACAAACTTTGCGATATTATCGTAGTTGGGAACCTGTCCCTCCGGCCATAAAAGACCATTGGAGAGTTCGTTTCCCACCTGAATTAAGGTGACCCTTACTCCGGCATCAAGCACTTTCGTAAGGGAATCCACCGTAAAATCATAAACTGCTTTTTCCAGTTCTTCTACTCCAAAGTTCTTCCATGCCTTTGGTTTGATCTGCTTTCCCGGATCAGCCCAAAAATCGCTGTAGTGGAAGTTCAAAAGAACTCCAAATCCAGCCTCTGTTACCCTCTTTCCGATTGCAATCGTCTCGGCAAGATCATTGTTTCCGGCACCATAAGGCTGCCCATCTTCCGACTTTGGATCATTCCACAGGCGAAGGCGGATGGTATCTACATCATATTCCTTCATAATCTGCAAAATATCCTTTTCCTGTCCATGGTCAAAATACTTTGCCCCACAACGTTCCACTTCAAGAAGTGTAGATAAATCCATACCTTTGATAAATCGACTCATACGCTAAATTCTCCTCTTTCTTTAATAGTCCAAGATTATATTCCCGATGGGTATTATTTCTTTTTCAGATATGTGTTCTTGAATGAATTTTGCTATTTGAATCAGAACGTTTAAAAAGCGTCGGCACTTAATGAGCAATTCAATGCGAATTTAGTACCGTTACGCTTTTTACAAGCGAAAGCGGGTTTTGATTCAAATATGCAAATTCAGTCAGGAACTCATTCTGAAATAGAAAATTAAATTCCCCGGAAGCAGAATGTAAATTCCTTTTTCTTCGTTACATCCACAAGGTATTCCGGATGAACCCTTGCGCCCCAGCTGTTATCTCCTGCCACACCCATCTGGTCCTGCGCTACCCGCACCACCGTGTAGTGCACCTGCGGAAGCTCGTACTCATGAGCAGCATTTTCCAGTTCATGGGGTGTATAGGGAAGGGCAGAAAATGAAAGCTCATCTCCAAAGAACAGCATTCCTCTTCCCTTCATGTCCACAACCTTTGCGAAGCGGACACCGGTATGATTTCCGCATTCCTGTGGCTTTAAATACTTTGCAAGATTATCCTTTACCTTATTTTCAAAGATACCGAGTCTTGCGCCCCTCTTCCGGTCTGCGTAATTTTCTTCCTTACCAAGTCCGTACCACTTTAATGTATCATAATCCGCATCAAATTTGAACAGGATTCCATATTCCGGCATGTCGGAAAGCTGTTCTACCGGGTCATAGATTAATGTCATCTCTACCGTTCCGTCTCCGAATACACGGTAAATGACCTCACACTCACTTTCCGGAATGGTCGGCATCGTATATTGATAGGTAATCTTCACACAGTTTTCTTCGCAGGCTGCAACTGCTTCCTGCTTTGGAGTAATGTACATACTTGCAATCTTCCATTGTGCATAGCGCTGCTGCATCTTCGAGCCGGTGTCATTATCTACCGGTGCCCTCCAGAAGTTTGGCAAAGGAACCTGCTTTATCATTTCTCTTCCACCATATACATAGGAAATCATTCCTCCCTTTCCCTTTGAGAAGATAGCGGAGAAATGTTCTCCCTTTACACCATAATTATTTCGCCCGTCCACAAAGGTAACCGGCGCATCTGATGTATATGCGCAGACCTCCTTTTTATATACCTTCTGACCGAAGGCAACCTCATGGCCTGCTCTTCCCCATAGGGTATCGCACTTTATGCGGAAGGACACCGTGACAGCCATCTCCGGTATCGGTTCTTTTTTGTCCCGCGCACCGTAAGCGATCTGCTCCATCTTCGCTGCAATTTTTTCCGGAAGTAAAAATGCTTTTTCCGAAAGCGGCGGAACGACACAGCTCATTTTTGCCGAAGCCACCTCCACACCTTCCTTCTCCAAAAGTACAATTACATCATACTGCCCACTGTTTACGAACAGATTCTTATTTTTCACCAAGAAGGACTGCTCTGCAAATGGCTGTCCCATAGAAAACTCCGAGAATTCCACCGTGATATTCTGGTAATTGTATTTTACCTCCTGCATCTTCGGTGAAGGTTCCCGTGTACCACCATAGACAATTCCGTTTCCGCTGAAATTGCCATCATTCGGCCGGTCATCAAAATCTCCGCCGTAGCCTAGGAACCAGTTTCCATACCGGTCCTTTTTGTAGATAGACTGATCCACATAATCCCAGATAAATCCCCCCTGATATCTCATTTCCCGGTCGGTAAGATCTGTGTACTTATGCATTCCACCGCAGGAATTTCCCATCGCATGGGTATATTCGCAGCAGATGAAAGGCTTATCCTTGTGCTCTGCCAAAAACTCCTCAATCCCGGAAACGGTGGCGTACATCTGACTTTCCATATCACTGGTATCATTGTAACGACGGTCATTGAATACCCCCTCATAATGAACCAGCCTCTTTGGATCGAGTCTTCGAAACTCCTGAGACATCTCAAAAATGACAGAGCCGCCGTAGGACTCATTTCCACAGGACCAGATTAAGATGGAGGGATGATTTTTATCTCTTTGATAGCAGGAATTCACCCGGTCAAGCATCATGGCAAGCCACTCCCTGCGATCGTTCGGCACCGGAAAATCCGGTTCGCTCTTTGCCTTTTCCACCGATTCCCAGCTACCATGGGACTCTAAATTATTCTCTGCGATCAGATACAGTCCGTACACATCGCACAGCTCATACAAAAGTGTCTGGTCTGGGTAGTGGCTGGTCCGGATTGCATTGATATTGTTCTGCTTCATCGTGACAATGTCTTTTATAAGCTCTTCCCTGCTTGGCACACGTCCCTGGATTGCAGAAAACTCATGGCGGTTTACACCCTTGAATACGATTCGCTTACCGTTGATCTGCATAAGACCGTCTTTCATTTCAAATCGCCGGAATCCAACATACTGCTCCAAGTATTCTACCGGATTTGCATCAGCATCCTTTACTACCATTTTAAGCTGATACAAGTAAGGCTCCTCAGCGCTCCACAAAAACGGATCGGATACCGAAAAAGCAAGCTCATTATGATTGCCCTGAAGAGGAATCTCCTTTTCCCAGATCACCTTTGGTTCTTCTTCCCCCAGGTCAATGACAGAATAATTTTTTGCGCTGTATAAAGTAAAGGCGATGCTTCCTTCTCCAAAACCATTGGTGGAAAGTTCTACCATTCCCAGTTTTGCCTTTGTCCCATCTTCATTGCAGGAAACACCTTCTACATCTGCCACAATTTTTACATCCTGCACATGGACAGCAGGCATCGCATAAAGATAAACATCCCGGTAAATTCCGCTGAATCGGAAGAAATCCTGATCCTCGCACCAGCTTCCGGAGGTCCACTTCCACACGCGGACTGCCAGCTTATTCTCGCCTTCCTTTAAAAAGGTCGTAAGCTCAAACTCCGCCGGGTCAAAAGAGTTTTCGCTATAGCCCACATAGCTTCCGTTTAGCCATAGGGCGAAACCGCTCTCTACTCCCTGAAAGGAAATTGCAACTCTCATTCCTGCCCATTCTTTCGGAATCGTAAAATATTTTACGTAGCTGGCAACCGGATTAAAGCTTTCCGGGATTTCACCGGGCTTTATGAATTCTCTTCCCTCCCATGGGTAAGTCGTGTTCGTATAGACCGGGATATCATACCCCTCCATCTGGATATGTGCCGGAACATATATCTCATCCCAATCCTTGCTGCTATACTCCTCTTTTTCAAAATCCTTCACCGCTAAATTCATGTTCTTTGCGTAGGAAAATTTCCAGAGTCCATTTAGCAGATAGCGATAGCTGCTATTCTTCTCGATCCGTTCATTTTCTGTCCTGTAGCAAACGTGATCCGAATGGGCATCCATACGATTCTGCATAAAAATTTCAGGATTTTTTATAATATTATAATCAAATTCCATGTTACCACCCCTTTAATGCTGTAATATGATAGTTTAATAATTTTCTTTCGTAGGTTGTCGGGTTCAATTTCCACTGATACGGCGATGTATCCAGGAATTTCTTAAAATTGCGGTTAAAGGTCGAGGTTGTAGTAAAACCGCACTTGATTGCAACCTCGTCCATGGAGTCATCGGAATGCTTCATAAGCTCGCATGCCTTTTGAATCCGGATCAGGTTGACATAATCCATCGGCGACATGTTGATATATTCCTCAAACAAACGCCGGAAATGTGTTTCACTCATATTGCAGACATCGGCAAGCTCTTTTGCCTTAAGCTGCTTTCCATAGTTTTTATTGATATAGTCTAAAGCGGATGTAATCTGCATTGCATTCGTGGTCTTTGACGCAGCTTCTCCATAGGATTTCAGTTCTCCATGCATACGCATGATTTCAAGCACCAAATTCGTCAGATAGTTCTTGACAGCACTGCGATAATAGGGCTTCTGCTCCCGTTCTTCATCCATTATGGCATTCACAAGCGCCATAACCTTCTTATCCTCCGTCTGGTTTAACATCAACGGATTCTTGTTTATCTCTTCCAGAATTTCTGCCTGTGTAATCGGATTGTCCGGATACAATTCCGCAATAACCGTTCTTGGATTGAAAAACAGATATTCCCAGAAGTTGCTCTCCTCTCCGTCACTGATCGTAATATGAGGAAAATTTTCTGGAAATACACTGATGGTTCCGGTCTTATAGCGATACTCCTCTTCGTCCAGATACAGTACGCCTGCGCCTCTTCGACATATCCCGATTTCCATCAGATTGTGAAAATGCAATTTATTCTCTTCATGCCCATATACACGATCCCAGCTTTCTCCCATCAAAGCCAGAACCGTCTCTGACTGCGGGACATCATAGAATCGTAATTCTACGGATTCCTTCTTCTTTTTTGGCATAGGTTTTCCCCCCGGATGTCGTATAAGTTAAGAAAAGATAGCTCTTTCAAATAAAAATTTGTTCAAGCTATCTTTTCCAATTCGCCATAACGCTCTGCTATTTAGTCAAAATCAAACTTTGAGAATCTCTCATACATTGCGCCGTAACGCTCTCTTACTTTTTCGTTCCACTCAAGGACTTTTGCCTCGTCGCCACGAAACTGGCAGCGGATGCAGCTGTAAATTCCGGTATCCTTATCTAAGAACATATCGATGTCGAGGTCTCGCATAAAGCAGGATGGACATCTGTAATTTAATTTGCCTTTTCCAAGTTGAGCCATGTTGCAAATACCTCCTTATCAGAAATCTTCTTCTTATATCCAAGCTTGAACATTGGAGAGAATGCATATCCCTCTTCAATGTATCCGGTTGCCTTATCAGATGCAGTCATAGAAACCTTTGTCTGGATTGCCGGGATTGTAGCACTAACTTCTGTAGCGCCTTCCACCTTTGCATCACGGCATTTGTACTCATAGTTGATGGTCTCATTGTCAGCCTTCAATGTGATGCCGGTCATATCCTCCGGATACTCTGTGGTTCCATAGCATGCAGTAATGTACTCATCCAGGTAAACCTCTGCAGATGGATCGGAAATCTCTAAGATATTTCTCTCAATTTTGATATTGGAAGCGCCTTCCTCAAAGTACTCCTTGGTCTGAAGCTTGACAGTTACGCCATTGAACTTGATTTCGACCGGATCAAGGGTAAGGATTCTGTTCTTCTTTCCGTCAATCATCTCCTCTGAGAAATGAGACTTGGTCGGGCAGAGGCAAAGATCAACCTCTTCTCCGTTGTAGGAAAGCTTTGCAGAACGAACAGTACCTGCTCCTGCATAATGTGTAAAGTAGCCTGCACGATACTTCTCCTGAATAAGGAATGGATAAGAAGCATCCTGTACATGCTTTGTTCCGATACCAACCGGCCACTCAAGCTTAGCAACGTATGGTCGAAGGTCTACGATAGCTCCACCCTGATCCATGTTGACACAGGCTCTCATGTATGGGTCACAGTACCAGAATACCTGCTTGTCTGATCCGTAAAGGATATCTCTCCATGGTGCACACTCAGGCTCGTTGTAATTGCCGGCATTTACACCCTTCTTCTCTCTATAGTAATCAGCGAACTCAGACATGGTCATGTCTACAAGCTTGCCTTCCTTTTTCAGCTTACCATAGTAAGCACAACCATCGGAGTAAGACTTAAGAAGAAGCTCATATGGCTGCTCCCAGCGTCCCATCTTGTTCATCCAGCCCGGTCCTACAAACATCATGTTGTAAGCATATCCGTTGTTGTACTTTTCAAGATCGCGATACTGATCGATCAGATTGTAAAGGTACGGATACTCCCAGGTCTTTGTATCATAGATCATTCCACGAAGTACGTTCTGTGGATGCGTTCCGAAGTTGGATCCGTTTCCGTCGTAGCAGGCAATAAGATCACGGGAAAGATGAGGAATCGCAACAATTCCGCTATCCTCTGCTGCATTTGCTGCCGGTGCGTGAGTATTCTGCTTGGAAGGAATCCATGGAGCCCATGGGCCTCCGTCAAATAAGGTATACCAGGAATTGTTACAGGTATGATATGCCTTTGGTCCCTCCTCCCAACAGGTAGCAACCGCACATTTTACCATTGGATACTGCTCTTTGATGTAGTTGGTAAGATCTGCGTCCATATAGTATGAGCCGGTTGACTCCGGATAAAATCCAAATGCATCATGGAACTTTTCAAATACATCATTTACAATAGCCTTCTTATCCTCCATGGAGAACATCCAGATACAGAAGTCTTTGGTCTTATATTTCTCACGGAATTCTTCGCAAGGAAGTCCAAGTAAAGAAAGCGCAATCTCATCACCGTATACTTCATGATCATGCTTTGCAATCTCAACAGCCTCTTCATTGAAAAGCGCTGCGTAGGTCATCTGAATGGTAACCTTAAGTCCATTCTCATGTGCAAGTCTCTGCTGGGTCTTGAAAATATCAAGAGATTCTGTGATTAACTTCTTATCTCCGATATCCTCTTCCTTGCCCTGTCCTGTAACGGTTGCAGAATACTCTGGAACCATCTCCGGACGATGGATAATGTTTACAACAAATTTGTCCATCTTGATTTTCCTCCATTTAATCTTTGAATTGTTCTAATATCCCCCATTTGCAATTGTGCGCATCTTCTGTTGCGTTATATTGCGCAATCGGTTGTTCGATGTTCTAAGTATATTCTCCCTTTTGTCCTATGTCAATATACATTTTGGATATTTTTGCATGAAATTATTTGTCTGTTTTTCACAAAAGTGCGCAATTTCTCCTCTTTTTGCGCAACCGTTAAACTTTTTGTATTTTAGCCCATTTCTGAATTCCTTTTTTTCTTGGAAACAGACATATTCGGGCATCTTGTCCAATTTTCATGTTTTATGGTCGATTCTGCCATTTTTATTTCCAAGCATTTTCCCTGTTGACTTTTTTGCGCAAACATTAGACAATAAAGTTGCGCAAATGTAGGAGGTTTTATGGAAAACGAAAAGAAAAATATCACAATATCAGATGTTGCCGATGCCCTGGGGGTCTCAAAAACCACGGTCAGCCGTGCGATTTCCGGAAAAGGACGAATCGGCGATGAAACCAGACAGCGTGTTCTGGCATATATTGAAGAGCATGATTATAAGCCAAATGTCATTGCAAAAGGATTGGCCCAGTCGAAAACCTTCAATATCTGCGTTGTTATGCCAAGCAGCTATGCTCTGGTTGACCTTCCCTTCTTTCAGGAAGCAATCATGGGCATTCAGGAAATTGCCGGCATGATGGAATATGACATTTTGCTATGCATCTGTCAGGAAAATGATATATCAGGGTTGGAAAGAATCATTAAAAACCGAAAGGTGGACGGAGTCATTCTACTTCGCACCTTTGTAAAAGATGCCCAGATTGAGTTTCTTTCAAACAAGCAGATTCCCTTTGTAACGGTGGGAAGTACAACCTACAAGAATGTTGTACAGGTAGATAACGACCACAAGAGTGCCTGCCGGGAGCTTACTTCCATTCTGCTCATGAGGGGAATGGAAAAAATCGCGCTTCTCGGAGGAAGCGAGAACTTCGTTGTAAACCAAAACCGATTCCGCGGTTTTCGTGAAAGCTATGAAGCCATCGGAAAAGAATATGATTCTGATCTTGTTTTCATGAATTTGGAAGGAAAAGCATTTATCGACCGGGCGGTGGACACCATCCTTTCCAAAGATGTGGAATGCATCATCTGCATGGATGACGCGATCTGCAGTCAGGTGTTAAGGAAGCTTAGACAGGAAGGAAAGCAGGTTCCGACAGATATTAAGATTGCTTCCTTTTACAACAGCTCCCTCTTGGAAAACAGCCTTCCCTCCATAACTTCGCTGGACTTTGATACCAAGGAGCTTGGTGCGGAATCCTGCAAGAATCTGCTTGCTCAAATCGAAAGTCAGGAGGTTGCGGAGCGCACTCTGCTTTCCTATGAAGTGATTATGAAGGAGTCAACAAAATAGGATTCACAAAAAGGAGAACATATATGAAAACAGATAAGCTATACTATGGGGCTGCGTATTATGATGAATACATGCCATACGACCGCGTGGAAAAAGACATGGAGATGATGGAAAAGGCAGGAATGAATGTCATTCGAATTGCAGAATCCACCTGGAGTACCTGGGAGCCCCAGGAGGGGCAGTTTGATTTTACACATCTCCACAGAATGCTGGATGCCGCTGCACGTCATAGCATTTCCGTGATTGTGGGAACTCCAACCTACGCCATTCCATCCTGGCTTGCAAAAAAGTCAGATGATATGCTTGCCCTTACTCACAGCGGGCCGAGCATCTATGGTCACCGCCAGAACATGGATATTACAAACCCGATTTATTTGCAGCACGCAAAGATCATCATCGAAAAACTGATGGAAGAGGTAAAAGATGTTCCTCATGTCATTGGTTTTCAGCTGGATAACGAAACGAAGTCCTATGACACCTGCGGACCACGGGCTCAGAAGCTTTTTGTAGAAGAACTGAAAAAGCAGTACCCGGATATCAAGGATTTTAATCATGAATTTGGCTTGGATTACTGGAGCAACCGTGTAGATAACTGGGAGGATTTTCCTGATGTCCGGGGAACCATCAATCAGAGCCTTGCCGCAGAATACGCAAAATTCCAGCGAAGACTCGTTACGGATTTTCTTGCATGGCAGGCAAAAATAATTGAAAAATATAAGCGCCCGGATCAATTTATCACCCAGAACTTCGACTATGAATGGCACGATTATTCCTATGGTCTCCAGCCGGAGGTGGATCAGTTTGCCGCAGCGGAATGCATGACGGTGGCAGGCTGTGACATTTATCACCCATCCCAGGATGAGCTTACCGGAGCAGAAATAACCGTCTGTGGAAACATTGCCAGAGGCTTAAAGCGGGATAATTATCTCATTCTTGAAACCGAGGCTCAGGGAAATCAGGCATGGCTTCCTTATCCGAACCAGCTTCGTCTTCAGGCATACAGCCACATTGCAAACGGTGCGAACATGGTGGAATACTGGCACTGGCATTCCATCCACAATGCCATTGAAAGCTATTGGAAGGGCGTTCTCTCCCATGATATGAAAGAAAATCAGACCTATCAGGACGTATGCCAGATTGGAAATGAGTGGAAACGAATCGGTTCCTCTTTAAAGAATTTAAAAAAGACAAACCGGATTGCACTTGTTGCAAACAACGAGTCCCTAACCGGTCTTACACAATTCCCGACACAGACAAATGGTGCCCATAGCTACAACACTATCCTTCGTTTTATGGCAGACGCTCTGTTTTACCTGAATATCGAATATGATGTGATTCCTGCCCAGTCGGATTTGCTGGCACAATATGACTGTGTGCTGATTCCTGCCTTATACAGCGCCTCCGAGGAATATCTGCAGGCGCTGGATCAATATGTTGCAGAGGGCGGAAATCTGATTATGACCTTTAAGAGTGCTTTTTCCGATGAGCATTTAAAAATTTACTGCGATACTCAGCCCCACATTTTACATAAGACCCTTGGTCTTTCCTACGACCAGTTCACTTACCCAAAGAATGTAACGGTAACCTACAAAGAAAAAACCTCCGAAGCAAGAGAATGGATGGAGCTTGTAACCTGTGACACTGCTGCTTCCCTGGTGGATTATGGTCATGATGTATGGAACCGTTACTGTGCTGTTGCAAAAAATAATTACGGAAAAGGACATACCCTCTACCTTGCAACACTTTTTGACGTTGAGGTGCTCATGGAAATCCTTGCAGATTTCTTCCAGGAGATTGCACTTTCCGAACCACAGAAGCTTCCGTTTGAAGCTTCCTATCCGGTATGTGTCAAGCAGGGCATCAATGAGGAGGGACGTGCAATTCTGTATTTTCTCAATTATTCCGCAAAGGCCCAGACCATTCGAAACATTGCCGGAAATGCAAAGGAACTGATTACCGGACAGGGGATAGAAAAAGACGCCACTTTTGAGTTAGAACCCTGGGGCGTCGCAATTTTGGAATATACAGTTTCTTAAATTTGCTTCCTTTTCGGATTTGTTGGAATCATAAGTCGAGGATATGGAATGAAATATTTTTTTCGTTTGTTTTAGGTTTTATACTAAGCGGGATATGGTTTGACTGTCATATGTTAATTCAGCAATATGTGTCGAAGCGGCATTTATGGAAATTCCTCAAAGAGTAATGATGCAGACTTTTGTATGCGCATTACTGATATCCTGGGGGAAGAATTCAATATGGTGCATTTTAATAAATGCGTGTATTTGGTGTATGGATATATTTGTACAAGCCTTCATTTTAAGGCAAAACAATTTTCGTAAAATTCTAATTGAAATTATTGCATCCTTTGTTTTTTCAATTGGAATTGGATATGTTTTTTGGACATCTGAATGTCTTGTTATTCTAATGGTTAGCCATGCATTGGAAAGATACATAACAAATAAAATCAAAACAAAATCCTAATTCATGCAAATTTACTAATTTAATGATTTATCTACCAAAAGAGCACTGTAAATTCCCACTTTCCATACTCCTTTGCATGCAAGTTGCTTCTACATTTTTGCTTAAATAGTTTCAGTTACGTCCGTATAATGGTGTAAATTGAATATTCAAATTAAAAGAGCCAAAGG
>CAMDYX010000078.1 GCA_945910395.1 uncultured Agathobacter sp.
GCGAATTTAGTACCGTTACGCTTTTTACAAACGAGAGTGGGTTCTGATTCAAATAGTAAAATTCATTCTCAGGAACATAATTCCGAAAAGGGAGTTTTCTAAACTCGTTTAAGCAAAACACATTTCCAGCCGATATATATCATATATTCATTGGAGGGTCAGGTATGCAAATCAATACTTTTGAATCAAATTTTATAGAACATGTCATCACTCAGAGAAAAAATAAAACTACGAATTCTTCCTGCGATAGCTTTAACTTTGGAGAATATCTCCACAGTAAATTGCCGGACTGCCCGTATAGTGCGCTTGCGCAGGATGGAGTGATTCAATATAACGGTGTTACGTTTATTTGTGATTCTGATACAAATTCCATTTGTCTGGGAGATATGTCCAATCCTAAAAAGGTGTTAAACATTCCTTTATCAGGTGGTGGTCATTTAAAGGTTAATGTTGATAATCTGGATGCGATTCCCCAGGCATCCGGGATGTTTTCTGCGGAGGATATGGGTGCAATTCTTCGTGCAATCAGCGAGTATAAGCATTGCACCAGCAAGCTTGAAGAGATTGAGGAGGAAGAAAACGAAGCGGTAGAGGAAGCAACCGAAGCCTCTGCAACGGCGCCAACCTTTCAGATTGGCAGTGATTCCATGACACTGGAGGAATGGGATAAACTTCTTTCCAATTTCGACAGTATTCAAGAGGATGTAAAAGAGGAAATTGAGGAAATGAAAGAGCGGCATAAAGAGGATGCCGCTTTGGAGTAGGAGGCCAGCATGGAAAAATATAAGTATCAAATCATAGGCATTATCAGCCTTTTTGTTTTTGCAATTATCTCATTTGCAGTCATTGCTCCTTTTGCCTCATCTGTGGATTCTTATGAAGGCACAATTTCTGCATTGGATGAAAAAAAGGATAATGTACTTAAATTAACGGCAGCCTCCACCGCCACATCGGTTGCCATTACCTTTATTCCCGGAGATGCCGCAACACCGATTGCGGAAAAGCTTGCCGATTTAAGCTCCTATTTTTTAATTGTACTTTGCGCCATCTATCTGGAAAAATATCTGCTTACCATTACAGGCTTTGTAGCCTTTAAAATTCTTATTCCTGTTTCCTGCATCCTTTTCGGAATCAATCTCTTTACGAAAAATGCCTCCGTGAAAAAGCTCGCAACCAAATTTGCTATTTTTGGCATTGCGATTTTTCTGATTATTCCTGCAAGCATTCGTATTTCATCCATGATTGAAACTACTTATGCGGATTCAATCGAAACCACTCTTTCCGAGGCAGAACAGACTGTCAGGCAGATGGAAGAACTGACCGGGACCGACATAGCAGAGGAACCGGAAACGGAAAATTCTACTGAGATTTTCTCAACGGAAGAAACAGAACAAAGCTTTTTTGACAAGGCGCAGTCCTTTTTTAAAGATGCTGCTGACAAAACCTCAGATACGTTAAACAATGTTTCCAATACCATAAGCGATACCTTTTCCAGCGCATTAAGCGGTGAGCTTCTGGAAAAATCTCAGGAGGTGCTCAACCGCTTTCTTGAGGCGGTTGCAGTTATGATCATTACCTCCTGCGTAATTCCAATTTTGGTATTGGTATTTTTCGTATGGATTACAAAAATGATTCTGGAAGTGGATATTCAAATTCCTGCAATCCGACTAAAGACAAAATAAAAGCGCATGGGATGATGGAAAGTCAATACTTATTTCAAAAGTTTTTCATTTAGTTTCGAATATATTCTTTCCTTAAACCATTCTTCCGTGGATGCTGCTACGGCATCTTCCAAATCAAACCACTTTACGTTACTGTTCTCATCTTCTTTTACCACTAATTCATCAGTTTCATCTGCCTCAATCAAATAGGTAACATTGAGATGTAAATGAGAGGATACATAGCTTCCTTTCTTCACATGGCCATCTACGGTCAGCACTTCCACCGAAAAAATATCTTCACTTACCGGGCGGACACTTTTTATCCCGCTCTCTTCCTTGACTTCGCGAAGAGCAACCGCAAGAAGATCCTCATCCCCATCTGCGTGCCCGCCAAGCCAGGACCAGGAATTGTAGATATTGTGGTAGGCCATGATGGTTTTCGTGCGGTTTTTATTCACAATCCAGGCGGACGCCGTCATATGCATATAGGTGTTGTCCCTTGAAAAAATATTCTGCTGCGTGCGAAGTGCCTGAAGAATCATTTCCTTATCCTGCTCTTCCTGTTCGTTAAATGGTATGTACTTTTCCAACTGTCCAATCAATGCTTCTCTCATATTCCGACCTCTTCCTTTCTCCATTCTCCTCGTATTTCCTTTCGATATTTCAGCGGAGATTTGTCATAAGCATTTTTAAATGCCCGGATAAAATAGCTGACATTTGAAAATCCACTCTGTAATGCAATCTCTGTAATGGATTCGTCCGTGGTTTCCAGAAGCTGCTTTGCATGAGTCAGCCTTAAGTGCACCACATAGTTTGAAAACGGAAGATAGAAATGCTCCACAAAATAGCGTGATACATATTTTTCGGATAAATGAAATTCCTCCGCCAGCATGGATAGCGTAATCTTCTCGGTATAGTGATTCTGGATGTAGCCCAAAAGCTCTTTTTGCATGTTGGAATTACCAGCCGTCTCCGCTTTAGTGAGCACACCTGCTTCATACAGCATCTGCAAAATCTGAAGCAGATAAATCCGGGTCTGCAAATGGTGTGAGGAAAGTCCAATTTCCTTTATATCCAGATGATGAATCTCCCGGTTATCTGCAATCATCTTTACAACAATTTCCCGCACTTTTTTCTTCAGTTCCTCATCCGTAAGCTGTTCCGGCAGCATCAGTTGATTGCTTCGGATGGGTGCAAGCAGATTCGCTTCCAGTTCATCCAATGACTGAAAAGAAATGAATTCTATAGGGAAAAGCAATGTATAATACTTCACCTTCCCATCCGGCGAGCTCATTAAATGCAGTTCTCTTGGGTTCACAAAAAAGAGGTCTCCGGCTTCTCCATCCATGTCCTGCTCTCCAATTTTTACATGAAGTTTTCCCTCTTCCACATAAATAATCTCGATTTCTTCATGCCAGTGAACCGGGAACTGAAATGCATGGTGGATATTTCTCATATAATATTGTTCGTAGGGGTAACTTTTTGTTCCGTGGGCACGGTTTTCTTTCAACTGAGGTATCATATTCCATCCTTCGCAGCCTTTTTCGCCAACATATATGCTTATTATCGCATACAAGTAGAAATAGTGCAATTTTATATGGATTATTAGCAAGATTTTTTGATTTTTTTGGGGTAAAATGTAAGAAATTCAAGCAGAAGGAGCTTACCATGGCACCAGTTAGAAAAAATTTACTTCAACTATTTATTCCAATTTCATTAGAGACACTCTGCTTCATGCTTACCGGAATGGTAGATACCATGATGCTGTCTACGCAAAGTGATGCCGCGGTAGGTGCTGTCGGAACGGCCAATACCTATATTGGAATGTTTATCATTATGTTCAACATCATTTCTGCCGGAATGATTGCCGTCATGACACAGTATATCGGTGCAGGGAAAATTGGAATTGCTTATCAGGCAAGACAGATCGGTGCTGTATTTAATGCCGTTGTGGGAATTCTTTTGTCTGTATTTTTATACCAGTTTTCCGGTTCTATATTGGAGATAGTCGGCGTGGCACCTCTCCTATTTAGCTACGCCAAAACCTATCTCCAGATTGTTGGTAGTGCATGCTTTTTAAATGCGCTCATTCCTATTTTCTCCAGCTATCTCCGTGCTTTTGGTCATACCAAACAGCCTTTGTTTGCCACCTTAAGTGCCAATATTTTAAATCTGCTCCTCAATGCATTCTTCTTGTTTGTAATGAAGTGGGGCGTTGCAGGTGTTGCCCTTGCAACGGTAATCTCAAGAATTGCAAATCTTCTCATTGTAATCATTTGCTCCAAGCTTCTGGTGCATGCCAAGGAGTCCCCGGAACGAATGAAAAATACCGAGGTTCTTGGACAGATTATCCGTATCGGACTTCCTGCGGCTTTGGAAACTGCACTCTACAATATTGCCATGACAATAACCATTGCCTTCTTAAACCAGATGGACCCAAACGGCCTTAACGTGACTGCAAGATCCTACGCTATGCAAATTGCGAACTTCTCCTATTGTGTCGGTGCCGCACTGGCTTCGGCAAATGCAATCATGACCGGATGGTATGTTGGTGCAAAGGAGTTTGACGCCTGTGACAGAAGCACAAAAAAAGCAGCCATCATCGGAGTCCTGGTGGCTACTGTCTTAGAGTCCATTTTTGCACTTTCCTCGCCATACATTATGCAGCTTTTCACCGATGATCCTGTCATGATTGCATTGGTCGGAAAGCTCCTTGCAATCGATATTGTACTGGAAATCGGTCGTGCATCAAATCTCGTATTTGTGCAGGCGCTTAAAACCAGCGGGGATTCCGTGTATCCAACCGCAGTTGCGATTGTCTTTATGTTCCTCTGTATGGTAGGCGGAACCTATTTCTTTGGAATCCGTCTCGGACTTCTTGCAGTAGGTGCCTACATTGGAATGGCAAGTGATGAATGTGTCCGGGCAATCTTTATGTTTGCACGCTGGCAATCCGGAAAGTGGAAGGAAAAGGGGCTTATTAAGCAATAGAAGCGCAAAATGGTTTTTATAATCTGAATTCCATTAACGTGGTATTTTGCCAGTTTCCAAATCTGTCTTTCGCTATGCGCTCTCGATATCCAATTTCTCTAAAGCCGCACTTTTTATGTAATGCAATGCTTGCTGTATTTACAGAAATAATTGCAGAATAGATACTCCAAATCCCTGCCTTCGGTGCCTCAGAAATCAGTTTTTCAACGAGCTGGGTTCCGATTCCTTTTCCCTGATATTCGCGGTCTAAATATATACTCATTTCCACGCAGCCACGATACACACATCTGCTCGATGATGGGCTGATTGCAATCCAGCCTACTACTTTATCATTTTCCTCATACACATATCTGCATTCTTTTATGTGCGAAGCATCCCACTCTTCAAAGGTTGGGCATTGTGTATTAAAGGTTGAAATCCCCCCCTCTAATCCCTGCTCATAAATCTCAGCTACTCTTTCCCAGTCGCATTTTTCCATTTCTCTGATCATAACAATTCTCCTCAACTACATATTTACATTCGCATGCATCACATACTTTTAAGCATCTGCAATACTTTTGTTTCTCTCTCAATCATAATTTCATTGAAATAATCTTCACTTTTATAGGCCTGGTTCACGTGAATTGCCTCATCCAGATCTACATATCTTAGCACAAATCCAGCCTCTGCCTCATAACTATCTAATTCCTGCTCTACCATCTGATTTTCTGCTTTGCAGATATAGTAAAAATTCTCCTGCTCGAAAATCGTATGTGGTGAAATATTACTTTTCTGTCGGCGCATTACACTTCCGAACTCGCGGATAGATTCAGGGATAACGATCAGTCCCACCTCTTCTTTCACTTCTCTGATAAGAGCTTCTTTCTTATCCTCATCCCCGCGAATTCCTCCACCCGGAAATTTGAAATACTTTTCCTTTTTACTATAAACAAGGGCAAGCTTCTGATCATCCCCAAAAATAATTCCTCTTG
Source organism: uncultured Agathobacter sp. (assembly GCA_945910395.1). Taxonomy (GTDB): domain Bacteria; phylum Bacillota; class Clostridia; order Lachnospirales; family Lachnospiraceae; genus Roseburia. The sequence goes on from CAMDYX010000078.1 coordinate 5,624, forward strand.
CGGATGGTCTGCGAAATACGCAGTCACCCTCTTCATAGTCCTGCAAATCTATTTCAAACAATTGTCTCATCCTGCTCATAAAACGGACACCTCTTTTCCCCTTTTCTAAACTATCAAGCTGTTCCGTTCTTCCCAGTTGGTACTCCACGCTATTTTCTCCTTATAAAATTTAGTATACTATACAAATTGGGTGTAGCACTCGTTATTTGATTGCACACACCCAATTTTTTTGACTAATCTACTTATTTTGGGTGTAGCGGCTACCACGCTGTGTCAATACACCCATTTTATCTCATCTTGTGTCTTATTCTTCCCTTGAAATACTGCAAATTGGGTGTGGACAAGATTTTTTCCGTCTCCACACCCAAAATAATACTCAGGCACACTCAAAAATACCAACCGCAGCGGATATTATCATTCTGAAAATGCATTTCGACTTATATTATCAAAATAATCATTTCCCCTACCACTGTTCCAGATCGAATTCTCCGGCGATTTCCTGCATCTGCTCATCTGCCTGCGCCATAAGGTCCGCACAATGCTTTAACTTTCGCTGCGCCTCCTCCGTGAATTCCTTATCCTTCTTATAGCGAAGCTGATGCTCCGTGCTCGCCCAGAAATCCATTGCAATGGTTCGAATCTGAATCTCCACCGGAATCTTTCTTGCGGTTTCTGCAAAATAAACCTGAACAGTTATGATCAGATGAAGACTTCGATAGCCATTTTCCTTCGGCTGCCGTATGTAATCCTTCACTTCAAGGACATCGATATCCTGCTGCTTCACAAGCATACGGGCAACGTAATAGACATCCTCGATAAATGGACATACTACACGGACCCCCGCAATATCGTGTACATTGTTTAACAATGCACTTGCCGTCATCGGAAGTCCCTTTTTTTGCATTTTAAAAATAATACTTTCTTTGGATTTAATTCTGCTTGAAATTCCGGATATGGGATTTCTGTCATTGCTGAACTGAAATTCCCCCTTTAAGATGTTCAGCTTTGCTGTTACCTGCTCAATCGCTGCTTCATGTAAAAACATTAACTGCCGGTACTGACGATCCATATCCAAATAATCAACGGTTTGCGGCAGACAGAATTGACTGTCATCCAAGTATTCCTGTGTAGTTACTTTATTCACTTCCACAATACTTTTTTCTGTAATTTCTGTAACCTTTTTTGTTCTCATATACAACCATTATAGTCCTTTTTTCCAAAAAAGGATAAACATTCCATGAATTTATTCCAAATAAAGTTCAAATTTTTTCATATTTGTTCGCTAACCAGCTAATCCCAGCAAAAACAGCCAACACAAAGCATTCCAAGAGAAAAAATCACCAGAGCGCAATCCTTCGTAGATGGGAAACTTGCAATTCAGGGAATGAATTACTAGTTTTTCAATTCTTCCAACAGAGCAGCTTTTCTTGTTCCAAGCAAAAGCTGCTCTTTGTATATCTCATACTTCTCCACTTCATGTTCTGACAGGAACATGGCTGCATTGGGGGTGATGGTGAGCTCTGTGACAAATACCACCATTTCCTGTCCGTTTTGGAAGGCATCCTCCATAAATGTAAAGGCATGTTCCAATTCCGCCTTCACGGAAGCTTCCATCTCTTCTAATGCATCCTTTTGCGCCGTAAATGGAGTTCTTACCAAATCAAAGGCTTCTTTGGGCTCCATACGGGATGTCAGCCCTTCTTTTGCCGCTTCTATATCCAAAATTAACTGCTTTTTGCGCAGAGCGTCTTCTTTTGTCAAAAGCTCCGCCCGAAGTTTCTCTTCGTACTGCTGCCGCAGGCTCTCCACAAGTGTTGTATAACAGGTTTCCACATTATCCGTTGTTTCAATCTGCTTTCGGTATTCCTTTAGAAAGGCAAACCACGTATCGGTACGGTAGCGCAGCCTTCCGTACTCCTTAAGCCGGTTGGTAAGTCCCTGCAAAAGAAGATTTACCACCGCAAGACGCTCATCAAATGCCGCATCAAACAGTCTTGCATATACCTGTGTCGGGACCCTGCCTTCCAAAATCTCTGCAATCCTATAATCATCCTCGTATTTATGATACAGTTCGAAAAATGCCGCCGCATCCTCTGCGATATCCTTATGATGCAAAAATTCACTCACGACTTCCTCCGTTACCGGAATGGAAAGCTCTTTATAGGCATCCATCAGATTGCTTAGATCCTCCCAGCCTCTTGCCGTCACAAAATGCATACCATCTACATCAGTTTCCACGCGGTAAAAATGGTTTGGTTTTAGCTCCAGATAGCTTAGTATGGCATCATTGATATGCTGTGCTCTTGCATATTCCTTCCACACGTTAAGATCTGCTTCCACACTCATATACCGTACACGGTCAAGGGTTACCATATCAAAATCCCGCACCGATTTGTTATACTCCGGTGGGTTTCCTGCCGCAACAATGATCCAGCCCTTAGGAATTTCCTGATTTCCAAAGGTCTTGCACTGTAAAAACTGCAGCATCGTCGGCGCTAATGTCTCCGATACACAGTTAATCTCATCGATGAAAAGGATTCCCTCCTTCAGACCGGTCTCTCGCATTTTCCGGTAGATACTGGCGATGATTTCACTCATAGTGTATTCCGTTATCGAATAGCTTTTTCCCTCAAATTCCTCCTCTGTAATAAGGGGAAGTCCCACCGCAGACTGTCTGGTATGATGGGTGATGGTATAGGCCACAAGCCCAATTCCACACTCTCTTGCAATCTGCTCCATGATCTGTGTTTTTCCGATTCCCGGAGCCCCGATCAGAAGTAATGGGCGCTGTCTGACGGAAGGAATGACATATTCCCCCTGCTCATCCTTTTTTAAGTACGCCTGTACCGTATTCTTTATTTCCTGCTTTGCCTGCTTAATATTCATTTCGTTCCTCCAAATTCTTCCGGTAACAGCCGAAGGCGAATGGCCCATGCCGGCACATTCTCTTCCTCATAATCCTCTAAAAATAAAAAAGCTGTTTTATAGCTTGGCCGCTTTTGGGGATAGATCCCTTTTCCGTCCGTAAAATATAGTAGACCGGACAAATCCTTTAGTTTTTTCGATTCTATCAATTCATCCACATAGGAAAATGCCGGGCGGAAATCCGTTCCTCCCCCGCCCACAATCGTAAAACGATTCATGAGTGCCTCGATTTCTGCTTCGCAGTGGACTTCTTCATCCATCTGCACCTGATTATCACATTGGATAATGTGTACCCTGCTCTTTGTAAAAAAGCTGTCTGCCTCCGTGAGGATGGAAAATGTCTCCTTCAAAAAATTTGAAATCATTTCTCCGCTTGTGGAGTAGCTGGTATCCACCACTATAACAAACTCTTTAATCTTTTTGACCTCTCTGGTCTCATGGGGTTCGATGAGCGGCATGTTTTTATAGAGGCGAAGCCCATAGGTATAGTAATTTACATCGAAGGCATCCTCATCGGCGTGAAGCTCCTCCCGAAGCACACAAAACTTTTTTAAAAAGTCCCGATAATTTCTCTGATTTTTTTCTGCCCGAATCTGGGCGGCAAAAACCTCTTCCCCATCAGACTTCTCGTCGCCATGGCGCTTTTCATCCATGGCCGCCTGCCTTGCAATCTTATTCCACTTGCTTTGTGTCCTGCTTTCTGCCTTCGCCTGGGTATCCTCCCGGGACGGCCAGAATCGGTGATCATCCGTGTAAAACTCCCGCATAAGGGATTCTTTCTTCTCTTCCTCAAGCCCCTCAATCCATATGGATATGGTAGCCGCGGAAATTCCGGACAGCGACTTTTCCATCTGTTGATACGTCTGTTGTCTGATCCAGGAAAGTGCCCGCTTCGTGCAGGGTTTTTTCAGATGATCGATGGTATATTCTACTGCGATATCACAGGCAATGGACCAGGTTGTAACGTCCCGCTCTCCACGAATCCAAGGATGTGAAAAAATGCAGTGAAGCACACTGTGAAGATAAGCACGGTCCAAAAACAGCGTGTTGCTTTTAAAGGTTTCGATCAGGCGTTCCGGGGAAAAGTAAATCCCCTCCCCATCTGTGGCCAGCGTAAGAAGCTCCGGTTTTGGAAATGGTGTAAGTGCTCCAAGTGCCACTCCCATAAACGGCAGGTCCAGATAGATTTCACTCTTTATGAAATTGATAATCTCCTCGGCTTTTTTTGTCTCCCACTCGCTCTGGGTTTCCACATGCTTTTTTACTGTCAACTCCAAAATCCCTTCTACCCTTAGAAATCCTCAAACTCGTATCTTGACTTTTGATCCTTTACAAAATACATCTTTTTCCACTTCATCAAGCACACGGAAAGCTCCGCCATACCGCGGTCCGATGCGCACCGTGTCAACTGTTCTGCGGTTACCTTTTCCATACAGCCCTCCCGCAAAAGACATTCCAGACGCTTCTGCTTTTCCGGCAGATCAAAGTCGTCATTCAGCAGTATCTGTTTTTCCGCCGCATACTGGTGTTCTTTCAGATAAGTAATATATATTACTTTATGCTCCTGGGTAAGCCCCACCGGATAACAGATTCGATTGGAAGCAATCCGAAACAGATTCCGCTCCGGCTCCTTGCCACAGGCCTTTTGAAAAATATCATCATACTCAGCAATAGAAAGCACGCCATCCTTAAAGCATTGTCTGGCTCGAAATCCTTCTCCGCTGATATTCAGCTCAAAAATGTGGGCCGGTCCGATCTCATCATAGCCTTCAAAATATTCCGGGTAAAAAAAGATTCCTTCCGGTTCTTTGTTCCCGCTCTTTGGATTGCATCCGGTAAAGCACACTTCCACGTTCCAGGATATCTGCGTTAGTATCTGTTTCAAGCAGCTTTTTGATGTTATATCCTTCCGATATTCCATCTGCCCCAGACGGATGCAATTCATAAACACATCGCTTCCCACTTCCTCAAGAGCCCCCGGCAGACTGATCTTTTGCAGATTCCTGCAATTGTAGCAGGCATTATTTGCAATTCTTGTAACCGTATCGGGAAGATACAGCTCTAGCACCGCTTTCCCGGAGAGCTCACACAGTCCGTCCTCATTATCCGTTTCGTACAACCCGGTCAATAGTTCTTTTGAATTCATCTGCTGGTTTTGCGGTGCAAAGCAGTATGCCCCAATTTCCGTCACAGGGATACCATCTATCCGGTTGGGTATATCTACAATTCCGTTCTCACCATATACACGCATCAGCCGCGCGGTTTTATCCTCTTTTATTTCATACACATATTTTGCTCTCATATATTTTTATATTCTACCACAGATTCCCTCATATTTCTTTGGTAATTTCCGCAAAAAAATAGCATCTATATATCAAAATATAAGATGCTGTTTCTCGTATATGTTATTCCTCCATTTTCTTGACTGACAAAATATTATGCAAATACATTCCATCCTTCATATTCTCTTTCCCCTGATAGGTAATAAGGTATCTGTCTCCTACCTCTCCCTCAATTGGAAATACTTTATACCAGTCATCACTTAGGCTAAGATAAAAATCCCATCTGGTTTTGTTCTTCATGTTGTGTAATGTTCTGACTTTGTAATAATCCTCGGTCACCTCAACAATTTTTACATCAAGGATTATCGTCATCGTTCTTGGCGCAAACTTAAGATATGCACCTACAAGAATAAGCATTGCCACAAGGATTCCTCCAAGGGATGCCGCAAGTCTTCGAAACATTCTGCTCTTTTTATACTCCATTTCTCTTTTCGACAGTTCAATCGCACTTTTAACAAGAGCATCATTATCACAGGGCAATCCCTTTACTTCTTCGTCGCACATAATTAACTGTCTTAAAGTTATCCCCAATTCCTCTGCCAGTTGTTCCAGAATAGTAATATCAGGAAATGATTTTCCGGACTCCCATAGTTAAGGTTATTGCTTCCCCTGCGTACCGCATCCCGACA
>CAMDYX010000079.1 GCA_945910395.1 uncultured Agathobacter sp.
CGTCCATGTTGTACATTTCCATCTCAAAATCAGCCTCTGTGGAAGGATTGATAAAGATCACACCATCCCCTCCGATTCCGAAGTGTCTGTCACTCAGTTTCTTTACCACATCGGGCTTTTTTTCCTGCGGGATGATCTCTTTTGCACCGTCCACATAAATATAATCATTTCCGCATCCATGCATCTTCGTAAATTTCATATTTTCCGCTCCTTTGAATGAAAAAATGTGATAAACCAAACCATTTGATTATAGTTTACCACATTTTTTCATCCCTTGTATCATATTCCTTGCGGTCAGGTATGCAAAAAGTGCTGTTTCCTCTCACGCTATAAGATTTTTTTCTTCTTAAAAATAAAAATGCATCCTGCGATGACCACGAGGCTAAGGATAATGACTCCCGGATAGCCGTTCTCAAGCTCCGGCATATTCCTAAAATTCATACCATACCAGCCTGTAATTAAAGTCAACGGGAAGAATATGGTGGATATCACCGTCAGAAACTGCATATTCCGGTTCTGCTGGGCATCCACCTGAGCCTGATAAGCATCCTGGACCTGCTTGGCATATTCCAGCAGATGAGCAGTTCTTCCCATAAGTCTGTCGGCACGGTCGGCAATGATTCCGAAATACTTCAGCCTCTTTTTGGCAAAGAATCCGTTTTCATTTTCCTCCAGTTCCTTCCCCATGTCCATCAGCTGGTCATAATATCCGCGCAGAGTCAGAAGTTCCTTGCGGATAGGCATGATCTCATTCTGAAAACCCTCAATCACGCCATCCATCACCTTTTCCTCCATATCCATGATCAAGCTTTCATAACAGCCCAGGGTTTCCACATCACGGCTCATGAACTGTCCGATAAAATTGTAGATAAAATGTTCCCTGGTTTCTCCCTGCTTTGTCCTGTTCTGGCGGATCCGCATGATGAGTCGCCAGGAAAAATCATTGTCATCTATAATCACGATATGCCGCTGATTGATAAAAAACAGGATCCGGTACCGGCTTCCCAGCACGTCCAAAAGCTTGGGAATACAAAAGGAGCCCGCAAGACATTCCTGCTGGGCCTCCATTCTGCAGAAGCTGACTGTCTGAAGATTGATATCACCTTCATATACCATTTCAGCCAGTTCCATCACTTCTTTTGATTCCTTCGATGTGGCGACAAACACCGCCGATCTGTCCTCTGCTTTAAACTGTTCTTCGTCGATAGGTTCCAACGTTTCTCCCAAAGCAAGTATGATCACTTTACCACACCTTCCTGATTATTATTGTTCCTGTCATATGCCTGCTGATAAAAATATTCCTGGGAATTTAATGGCGTGTCCGTCTCCTGAATCTGGATATAATTGCCGTCACTGAGCATCTGTCTTGCCTGCTGATTGTCACTGAGCATGGTAATGAACATCTCCCTCAGCTGCAGTTTTAAATCCGGATCATGAACAGGGGCTGCCACCTCCACTCGGCGCAGTGTATTCCGCGTCATGTAATCAGCGGAAGCTATGTAGATCTTTTCCTGTTCCCCTTTTCCGAAAATGTAAATTCTCGAATGTTCCAGGAAGCGTCCCACAATACTGATCACACGGATATTTTCCGTGGCCCCCTCCACACCGGGAACAAGACAGCAGATACCTCGCACGATCAGATCGATCTTTACGCCTGCCTGTGAAGCCCCGATAAATTTATCAATGATCTTTTTATCCGTAAGGGAATTGATCTTAATCCCTATATAAGCGTCTTCTCCGTTTTTCGCTTTCGCAATCTCGTCCTCGATCATGGCGATCACCCGGTTTTGCAGACATTTGGGTGCTACCAGCAATTCCTTTGTGGATTCCACCACTTCACCCATGGCAAGCGCCTGAAAAACACCGGCTGCCTCCTGTCCGATCTCCTGATCGGCAGTCATAAGGGAAAGATCTGTGTAGAGCCTTGATGTTTTTTCATTGTAATTGCCGGTACCGATCTGGGTATAATATTCCGTTTTGCCCTCATTTCTTCTGGTGATCAGGCAGAGCTTGGAATGTACCTTATAGCCGCCAAGTCCATAGATCACCTGACAGCCTGCCTCCTCAAGGCGCCTTGACCACTCAATATTGTTTTCCTCATCAAAACGGGCCTTCAGTTCCACAAGTACCAGGACATCCTTGCCGTTCTCAGCTGCTTCTATCAGTGATTCCACGATCTTGCTGTGCTTTGCCACTCGATACAGCGTCATCTTGATGGAGACCACCGACTCATCGTTTGCCGCTTCACTCAACATTTCAAGGAACGGTTTCATGCTCTCGAAAGGGTAGGAAAGCAGCTTATCCTTTTCCCTGATCTGTGCAAGAACAGATTCCCCGCTCCTAAACTGGGAGGATTTTTGCGGGATTCTCTTCTCAAAAAAGAGTTCCGGCTTCTGACGCAGAATATCCTGGAACTGAAACAGGAAAGACAGTTCAAGAGGGGTATTGTTCCTGAACACATACTCCTTCTTCACCTCCAGATAATCGCAGAGCGTATCCACGATATCTCCTTCCAGATCTCTTGACAATTCGAGACGCACCGGTGCCAGTCTCTTACGCTTTTTGATCATCTCCGCCATAAATTCACGATAATCAAGATCTTCATCATAGAGGGCATCCGCATCGATATCCGCATTTCTGGTAACCCGGAGGAGTGACTTGGATTTCACGAAATAACCGCTGAAAATCTTGGGTACAAAGTGAAGGATCAGTTCTTCCGCCAGCATATAGGTCCCCTCTTCACCGGGTATCTGGATCAGTCTCGGAAAAACACCACTACTGCAGGGAATGATTCCCAGCTTTTCCTTACCGTTCTTTTTCTCCAGCACGGCAACCGCATAAATTTCCCTGTTTCGAAGGAAGGGAAAGGGCTGTCTTTTTCCAACGATACTGGGGGAAATCAGAGGCGCAATCTCCTGATCAAAATACCATTCCAGATATTCACTTTCCTTATTTCCGATCTTGCGGAAATCCACCAGTTTTACTCCATAACCTGCAATATTTTCCAATAGCTCCTCATAAACAGCATCTTTTCTTCTGTTAAGCTTCTCCACCTCCGTGAGAATGGCTTTGATCTGCTCTCCCGGCGTCATTTCCGTTTTGTTATCACGGACTCCGGTGGAAAGAAGCTTCTGATCGATGAGAGTTCCCTGTTCATATATACTTTATTTTTGCTCATTTGTCTGTTCTCCTTCTTTCTCTCCGGCCTCGATAAAATAAGTCATATCTACTCTGCCAAGAGCCGCATCTGCAATATTGACGCAGCAGTTTCCCATACGGTCCACGCTGTGAAGAATATCATTTAAGGATGCTGTCATATTGGCTGCACATTTTCCCTTGCTGACTCTGTCCATATGTCCTTTGCGCATCTCAATATCAAGATCCAGTACCTTTTCTCTTCTCTTTCGGATTTTCTTTGCGCTGTCCTGATTACCCGTGGTCATGACATCGATGGCACCTGAATACATCTCTTCAATCACCTTAAGGCTCTTTTCCAGATCCTTCATGGCATCCTTGGAATACTTATATTTCTTTGCCATCTTATCCTCCAGGGAATCCGCAATATCATTACAGAGGATCCCCATACGTTCCACATCGCTGAGCACATACATGATCCCCGCAGTCTGGTTTGCCTGTTCCTCGGTCAGAACACCGGCGGAAAACAGCCCGCTCAGATACTCTGTAATCTTACTGCTCAGGCTTTCCACCGCCTGTGCCTTTTCATTCATGGAACCAAGCAGCGCCCTGTCCTCTTTTCTCGCCGCTACCGAGGCATTCTGAAGCAGCTCCTTGACGATGTCGCTGACGCGAAGTACCTCTCTTGCCACCAGCTGAAGTGCAGCGGCAGGCTGACTTACCAGACGCTCATCCAGATAGACAGGTTCTGACGGATGACCTGCTTCTTCCCTGCCGTCCGGGATGAGCCGCATAACGATCTTTACCATCAGCCAGAGAAGGGGCGTCCATAGTATTGTCATCACCAGGTTAAAACCTGTGTGGGCATTTGCAATCTGTCTGGAGATCACTTCAACCTCCGGTCCCTTAGGTGAAATTATTTTGATAATCTCCGCAAAGGGTGTCACAAACCAGATAAACAGAAGACTTCCCGATATGTTAAAAATGGAATGGGCAAGCGCTGTTCTTTTGGCATCTTTCGGCTGACCGATGCTGGCAAGAAGCGCCGTAATCGTAGTACCGATATTATCACCAAGCAGAATAGGAATTGCACCGGCAAGTCCGATGATACTTGTGACCTCGTCCGCTCCCGGCTGGGAGGCAAAGTTCTGCAGCACGGCAATGGTGGCACTACTGCTCTGCACCACCATCGTCATCAGAGCGCCCAACGCCACACCGAGCACCGGTATATCGGCAACTTTGGCTATCATATTGGTGAAAACGGGACTGGAGGCTAAGGGCTTCATCACGCCTCCCATGGTCTCGATTCCCAAAAACAGAAGGCCGAAAGCAAATACTGTCTGCCCAATATTTTTTATTTTTTCCGATTTGGAGATAAAGGCTACGATAAAGCCTGCAAAGATAAAGAGATAAATATAATCACTGATCTTAAAAGCTATGATCTGCGCTGTCATGGTGGTGCCGATATTGGCACCGAAGATAATGGAGATCGCCTGTGGCAGCGTCATCAGTCCGGCGCTGACGAAACCGATCGCCATAACCGTTGTGGCACTGCTGCTCTGCAAGACAGCCGTAACGAGCGCACCGGCAAGTACTCCCATGACCGGATTTTTCGTAAGCATCCCGAGGATTGCCTTCATTTTTTCTCCGGCTGCCTTCTGCAGACATTCACTCATCATATTCATGCCAAAAATAAAAATGGCAAGCCCTCCAAACAATCCAAATAAAATTTCCATTGTATGGTTCATTTCTGTTACCCCGCTTTTCTCCTAGTTTGGTTTCATTATACTAGGGCGACGTAAATTCCAGGTTATGCCTATGTCAAATCTATGTAAAATTTTATTTTTGACAAAAAAAGACAGTCTGTGCGGAAACTTTCGTTTCCGCACAGACTGTCTTTTCTGATAATTTACTGATTCACACGTTTTATTTTAGATTACTGATTTTCTGTTGGTCTATAACTATTTTTTTATTACTTTAGCAATGCAAGAACTCCCGCATTGCTTTGGTTTGCCTGCGCCATCATGGCGTATCCCACCTGTTCTAAAATACTATCCTTAGAGTATTTCACCATTTCTTTTGCCATATCGGTATCCCGGATTTGGGATTCTGCCGCAGTTGTGTTTTCCACAATATTTTCTTCGTTTGCAATGGTGTGCTCCAAACGATTCTGCTGCGCTCCTATTTTAGCGCGATTGGCTGAGACCTTTTGCAAAGCTCCTTTTACAGAATCCATGGCACATTCTGCACCTGCTACTGTTGAAACATTCAGCTTGCGAATGCCTAAGATATCCGTATCCATCGCATCAATCGTAACGTACATTCCAACGCCTGATTCACTGCCGGATTGAATCCAGACATTTAATGTTTCTGTCTGATTCGGAGTAACTATCTTTCCTTCCTGCACCCCCGCAAGTGCTATATAGCGCTTAATAGGATCTTCCACACTATCATTGTAAGGAAATGATATACTCCATAATTTTGTATCTACAAACGTTTCATCAAATTGATCCTTTAGTAATTGAGTGGCAGTAGACGCCGCCATTCCAGCCTGATTGCTTATCGCAGAACTCAAGTCGCCCAATGAAGCATACTCAGTATAGTATCTGGCAGCTAATTGTGCCAAATTATTTATTTGGGAGGGGAGCGGAAGACCCTTTCCCACTCCAAAGCCAGCATTATTTTCCTCTCTACCAAATTCAGTCATAGCTGTATTATAATCAGTATACCGGTTTGCACCCAGATTAGTAATATGATCCCGGATCAATTTACTCATAGAATTAATCTGATCCTGTGTATACCTTTGACTACCGTCGCTACCGTACCCTTGACCGGTCATATAGTCCTTAATATTTTCCGCCATTTGTTGGAAAGTTCTCGTAACTTCTGTTATTTTAGAGGTATCCTTATAAATCTCTCCATAATGATACCACAAATATTCTGTACTATATGCAGATGCCAGACGTTTTATGGTATCCAGTGTAATGGTTTGACCATCAATTTCAACATCCTTTGTACCAACAGAAAAATTACCGCTCTTCAGTTCCTGAATCGCCTGTTCACGTGTCATACCTGCCGCAGTGTTCACATCCGTACCATCTGTTGCCTGTGTAAATAATCTTCTCTCATTGAATGTTGTAGTCTCCCCAATCCTGTCAATCTCCTGCAGAATCTGGCTGACTTCTTCCTGAATATACTGTCTGTCTTCATCGCTGTTCGTACCATTCGCCGACTTCACAGAAAGCTCTGTAATACGATGTAACATGTCATTTACTTCTGCCAGTGCCCCGTCTGCCACCTGACAAAGAGAAACTCCATCCTGAGTGTTCTATACACCCTGTTTCAGACCGCGTATCTGCCTGCGCATTTTTTCCGAAATAGCTAAGCCTGCAGCGTCATCCGCAGACCTGTTAATTTTATATCCTGATGACAGTTTTTCCGTTGATTTTGTCTTGCTTTTTGAATTGATTCCAAACTGCCTCTGTGTATTTATAGCCGTAAGATTATGTGCAACAATATTCATGGTCATTCCTCGTAGCATACACTATTGTTTCATTTTATTTTATCGGTCTTATGCTTTTGATTATTTAGAGCAGAAATCCTCATTCTCAAAAAATCTAAAAATAAAACAAATATGTCCGGAAATCACATAAATACCTTGTTTCTATAAATAACCAACTTATTCGAACTCCCTAACTCAATCTGTATCTTAAACATTTTTGTTAGGGCGTTCTGTTGCGATTTGACTCCATTTGGTTTCAACTACACCAGTCACATGTGCTGTATGAGCTAATGTTATCAAGTTGTTATCTGTATTGTGTTATCACATATTAAATAAATCTGCATGTGTTCCTGTATCGACCAAGGTCAATGTCAGAATACCATCTTCTTTTAAATATATTAGTAGCCAATCCGGTTGAATGTGGCACTCTCTAAATCCTTGGTATTTTCCTTTTAATTCATGGTCTCTATACTTTTCTTCTAAAGGAATATTATTCTGAAGCATAGTGACGATATCCTCTAAAAGAGATATATCAAGGCCTCTCTTCCTAGCTAATTTCAAGCTTTTCTTAAATTTGCCAGTAAGTATCAATTCATACTGCATCCATCAAGGTCCTCCATGGCATCAGAAAAGCTACTGTATCTCTTTGTTTTAGGATCCTTGCTAATTCTTTTCGCTTCTTCCATAGCCTCAATAACCTCTGGCTTATATTGTGGAACTACTACATCAAATGGAAGACCACCTCTCATAACACACTGTCTGAGGAATATATTCATTGCGCTGGACATATCCATTCCTAACTGCGAAAAAAGCTCTGTAGCCTGCTTTTTTAAATTTTCATCAATTCTTACCTGCGTAGGTACTGTAGCCATATGAACACCTCCCATATAACATATTTGCCTATAGTATATACTCATTTCTTAATTCATATTATATGAAGAAAAACATTTCTTGTCAACGTTTAGGTTTACATTGTATTTCAAATGTATTGCTTTATCGCAACCACCAATTTGATACCATTCACGTACACTCCAACGGTTGCCCCCTTTTGCACCCTTAAATACGAATAAATCCCCTCCTCTATCTGAGCTTTACTTTAGACATCATCCAAGATAATTCCCATGTCAGCTATTTCTGCTATGAAATTGATGGGAAGTTGCAGAATTTACAGATATCTTTCCAATATCTTTAATCCTTCCTCTGCATTCCCTGCCTATACACAATGCCTCCTAACCAAGCATAGACATTATTTACATCTTCAATAGACTCAATTCCTTTATAAGCCTGAATGTATGTCTCCTGTGTTAAATCTAATGCATGTCCTACATACACCCACACACTTAGCAAGCTGTCTTTTCACACATCTTGTTTTTTGAACCTTTGTCCTCATGTCATCCGTCCTTTCTTGATTCACTGTTATAAGTTTTAAAAGACAATCCTACTATGTTGGTTCAAATCACTCTAAACTGCTTTCCCGAAAAATTTGAAGAAAAGCCGAGAAATTTAATGATTTTCCCGAAAAATTGAAAATAGATGCCGAAAAATTAAATTTTCGGGAAAATTTTTCGGGAATTGAAAATTGACATTTTCCTCTCAAAGCTAGTAATTACGGGCATTGTAGCCATTTTCCCCATTTACCGAAAAACGCTATTTTCAAAAACCACTATGTCAGGGGGCAAACCCTATTTTATTAAAAAGGGCAAAGAGAAACTTTATTTTTCCATCCTCTCCTCTTCTCTCCTGACACATTACATTTTATTAAATATATTCTACTGTCCCGTTCAATTCCTTTATTTATGCCACTTTCAGGTCATTAAAAAAAGAACCCGACACAGTATTTTCTACTATGTTAGGTTCTTGGAATTATAAAAAATAAAATTCTCTTTTGCCTTTCAAATGAAAGTTATGCTTGCCCTTTGACACTTTCATTATTCAAACTCGATTTCGGCAACTATATATTGTGTCTAACCAAATTGTAAACATCTATATTTGGTACAATTATTCTTAAAATTCTACATATTCTTTGTCGTTTTTGGACTTTTTGCAAGCATTTTGCAACCATTACTATTTCAATATTAATATGTTCCAGCATTACTAATAGCATCTTCTATTAGTTGTTCTATATTATTTTTAATGTCATCGTACACATATGTACTTGTTAAATGAGGTGATTCATAACACTCAACGTATTTTGATAAACGTTCTTTATTTTTTCCTATTAAGATATTATAAAATGGATTGCTCCCCTTTGTTGTTTGATTTCCATTCTCGTCCTTCAATCCATGTATATATATACCTACAATTCCCTTATTTAGCTCATGTGCCTTTTCGATTTCATAATTTATCCACTTTCTTCCCGATGTAGTTGCACCAATTAACACTACCAGACAAGAACGCTTTGCCATCTGATTATCGATCCATTCTTTAATCTTTGCATCTGTCTTTTCTTTTACTTCTTCCCAGTCATTATCAGAAAAAGTGGAGGAATTATCTACTTTTCCCATATTTCTAACCTGACTTGCTCTCCAAGCATCCTTATTGTACTCAAAACTAAAAAACACCTGTCTCTTTGCCATAATTCTACTACCTCCTTAAAAGCTTTATTAATTTAATTATATTTGATACAATTTCTTCATTTGACATTTTTGTATTAAGACACTGAAATACTTCTAATACTTCATTACTTACTTTACCATAATACTTTTCAATATTCAAATTGATCTGCTCCCACAATTTTTGAGCCATATAACCTGTACATCCAACCGGAATTACAATATGTTTAGCATCAAGTGCAATAGCAAATTCCGTTTTAACTCCATTTGCCTCAACTATATTACCATCTTGTTTTTTATTTCCGAATAAATAAATAGAAATTCCTGCACGTGAAATCATATCTTCTCTATACTGTTGCCATAACATTCTTGCCTCTTTACCTTGTGGAAATGGTCTTAACAATAATCTTTGATTATTTATTCTAGTATTATGCATATATATTTCTTCGAGGGCACCTGTAATAACAGCACTTCCTACGCCAATCCCAAATCCTGATATTATATTAAATTCATCTTGTATTAATCTCGCACTTAATAATTTTATTAAATCTTCTGCTTCTTCTTTCGTAAATACACCATACTCTTCCGCACTACCAGAGATAAAAATATTGTTTTGGTTTAATCTCCTTTCTATTTCCTGAAGTATTTCTGTAATTTCTGAAAAATCATCTATCATAAGGGCACTTATTCTATACCTCTTTAAATCTTCCAAAAAAAGGTCGTTTCTTCTTTTTGCATAATCATAATCTGCATCTGATGCATATTCTTTTCTATCAATTGATTTCATAATAGCATAATGTTGTCTTGGATTTTCCTCATAATCAACTCTTATACGACTCAAAATATAATCCAAGTTAGGATCTTGAAAACTAAACCCTACAAATAAAAAAGTTTTAGATATCAAATCACCTGTTAAAGCAGACAAAAATTGTTTATGCTCTTTATAATATCTTTCATAATCATCTTTAATCAATATTGCATCATTAGGGTTATTTTTATCACCATGCATTTTATATAAAATGCATTCTCTATTTGCTAATGTATTTGACAAATGTTCATTTCTACTTTTTACATCCACTATTTTTTGCACATTACAAAATGCCTTCTCAATCAAATCATCATAATTCGTTGTCCAAATCACACCGATTGGCAATCTTGCAAGAATTCTATGATTTTGAGTTGGTTCTTTTTGCTTCGAAAATTCTTCAAAAATAACATCATTAATTATTCCTCGATTTTGATGTTTATTATAGCAATATTGTGCCAATGCAACTAAATCATGTTCTTTTTCAACCTCAAGCCCTAATTCTGAAGCAATAGATTCTAACAATGATTTCCAATCAACGTAACCAGATTCTTTTGAAAATCCTGCTCCAACAAAAAAAGCTGCATTGTTATTTCTTATCTCTTTAACATACTTATTTATAAAAGTATTTATTTCACTATTCATTTCTATCCCTCCAATTTATTTCTGAAGCCATTTTTCAAGTGGGATTATTGTTCGACCATTTTCTGTATCCGTACATACATAAAAGCCTTCTTTTATTACAGTCCCATTCGAATATCTTTCACTACCATAGTAATATGCAATATGTGGATAAATCCGCATGTATTCATTACCTTTATAATCATAATCATAGGTCTTTTCTGGCTTAATTGGAAAAAGTGCAATATTATCTGTATCAAATTTTTGAGCATCACCATACCCAAGTTCCCAATTACACCATTTAGACTCTACTGCCCCATTAGTTGCCAATAAGATAAATTTATTACATCTTTTTATCCTTTGTTTTATTTTACTTGCCGTTTCACCAGATGTTTTTTTCGGCATTGATTTATCCCAACTGTCAATGTATGCCTTGATATTATATTTTTTTTCTAGAAGTCCAATCAATCCCTTTACTTCATCTAAATCATCATGCTTGTGTGAAATAAATACAGTAGTTTTTGTAGAGCCATCAAAATTATATTTTGGAATAATATCTTGCACTGATTCAGTTAAACTTTCTACTCTATATCCATCAAATATTGATTTATCAAATATGTCTTTAGCCATTTAATCACCTACTCCTCTAATTTTCTATTAATCTCCTCAATCCAGCCACTGTCATCACTCTCAAATAGCTTTATGAACTTTCCAAAATTACTGCTACCAGTAACAAAATCATCCGACTCTAAATTCCACACTCGCTGGCACATATCCACATAATTCTCCTC
>CAMDYX010000080.1 GCA_945910395.1 uncultured Agathobacter sp.
GTTAAGCACGCCGCCAGCGTTCATCCTGAGCCAGGATCAAACTCTCATGTTAAAAAGTTCAATCGGCCAGTCTAAACTGGCTTTCGTTGTTCATTCAGATAGAATCTGAATTTACTGTTTTTAAAGGTTTTGATTTTCATCAAAAACGTTCGTCAAATCTTTTAAAGATTCGCTTGCAGTTGATTGCTCAACTGCCATGAATTTATTCATTAGAATCTTTCAAGGTTGTTCACTATTCAGTTATCAAGGTTCTTTGTGTTGCCGTTTGCGCGACAACTTCTATATCTTATCAGACGAATCATCGTCTGTCAAGAACTTTTTTATTTTTTCTGCTTACTGTGAATCTCCAAATCAATGCGCTCACGAGTCAGCTTTGTTATAATAGCACCCAATATAGACAAAGTCAACCTAAAAATCGACATTTTCTTAAAGTAAATCTATTTCTTTAAATTGTGTAAATTATCTGAATTTTATATTCAATTCTTTTCTACAGTATACAATTTATTTTGCTATGTAAACTCATCTGGGAACAAGCCTTCGAAACACCAAAATTTGTGACCCTTTTCGGTATTGTGTTCCTAAGAATGAATTTGCATATTTGAATCAGAACGTTTAAAAAGCGTCGGCACTTAATGAGCAATTTATTGCGAATTTAGTACCGCTACGCTTTTTACAAACGAGAGTGGGTTCTGATTCAAATATGCAAATTCATTCAGGAACACTTTTCCGAAATGTGAGAAATTTATCTACTTTTCACAGCATCCATGGCCTCTTTTACATTGCTTACACCAATCAGTTTAATTCCCTCCATCCGCTTTACACCATCTAAACAAACTTTTGGAAGGATGCAGGTATCAAAGCCCAGACGCTTTGCTTCCTGCACACGCTGCTCTGCCATATTTACAGCACGTACCTCTCCGCTTAATCCAACCTCTCCAAAGCAGATGGTTTTCTCCGGTATCACAAGGTCCACCTTGCTGGATATGATTGCAAGAACAATTCCTAGGTCAATCGCCGGTTCATTGATTCTTATTCCACCGGCAATATTTATATAAGCGTCACAATCTGACAACTGCAAACCAAGGCGTTTTTCCAGTACTGCCATCAGAAGATTTACTCGGTTGTAATCTGTTCCATTTGCAGTCCTGCGAGGGTTATTGAAAAAGCTATGGCATACCAATGCCTGTATTTCCAATAATACCGGGCGGGTTCCTTCCATGGAGCAGGCTACAATAGACCCTGAGGCATCCTTAGGTTTTCCTTTCAACATATACTCAGATGGATTTTCCACCTCCACAAGTCCTTCATTTCTCATCTCGAACACGCCAATTTCGTTTGTAGATCCAAATCGGTTTTTTACTCCACGCAAAATCCGGTAGGACTGATTGTGATCTCCTTCAAAATAAAGTACTGTATCTACCATATGCTCCAATACCCGTGGTCCGGCAACCGTTCCCTCCCTTGTTACATGTCCGATAATGAATATGGTAACGTTCATTCCTTTTGCAATCTGAAGCAATACGCTTGTTGATTCTCTTACCTGAGAGACACTTCCCGGTGCCGAAGCAACATTTTCATTTTGCATGGTTTGAATCGAGTCAATAATGACGAGCTGTGGCTTCCTGTTTGCTATCACATTCTGAATCGTATCCAGATTCGTCTCACTCAAAAGCTCCAAAGAATCCGAGAATTCTCCTATTCTCTCTGCCCTCATTTTAATCTGCACCAGAGACTCCTCTCCGGATACATATAAAATAGGATATTTCTTTTGGGAAAGATTGCGGCATAATTGAAGCAACAGTGTTGACTTTCCGATTCCGGGATCTCCGCCAATGAGCACAAGCGACCCCTGAACAATGCCGCCACCAAGCACACGGTCAAATTCCGGAAAGCCCGATGAGATACGATTCTCTGCAGAAAGCGAAATCTGCGATATCGGTACCGGTTTTGCTTCCGTTTTGTCTGCCTTTACCTTTCCGGAGGATGAGATGGATTTTTTATCTACCAGTTCCTCCACGAACGTATTCCACTCTTTGCATCCGGGGCATTGTCCCATCCATTTAGCGGATTCATAACCGCATTGCTGGCAAAAAAATATACTGGTTTTTGCTTTTGCCATATTGTTCTCCTTTGAAAAAAATAACCCCGGATAATACAATCCGGGGCTCGTATCAGATTTTCTTATTGCTTTGCAACCTTTACAGCAACCGATGAAGTGCCTTCCAACTCAACACTTACACTCAATTTGCCGCCTAAGTTTGTCTTCATTACTCCAGCGGATGCTCCATCAATGGAAATCTCGTATTCCGTCTCCTCTGCAAGCTCCAAAGTAATCTGCGCATCTTCCGCACCCTCTACCATAAACTCAACCGTATCTTCTGTCTGCTTAAACCCGGTTACCGCAGTTCCGGGTACAGATTCATATACAAATAAGCCATTTCGTTCCAGCTTAGTGATTTCTTTAAAAGTCTTGACCTTATACAAGTCTCCCGCAACCTCGAAATTATCAAGCTTTGCCTTTGTATTTAATGAGTAATCTCCAAAACTGATTGTTCCATTTGATTCTACGCGAATCAATTCGCTAATTACAGCCATTTTGTCCTCCTGTGAAATATATCAATTTGTAATATGATTATATCCTATCTGGCATATGATTTCCAGCAGATTATTGTGCTTTTGAAAGGAAAATTTCTTTATTTTTTGTTGCGACAATTACTTTATCGCCACTTGCAACATCTCCGCTTACAACCATCTCTGCTAGTCGATCCTCAATCTCATCCTGAATCTTTCTCTTTAAAGGACGGGCACCGTATTTGCGGTCATATGCTTTCTCAACAATATGCTCTTTTGCGCTGTCCCGGATGATAAGTTCAATATTCATCTGATTCTTTGCCCGCTTCTGAAGCTCTTTGCAAAGCAGGGTAACAATCTGTTTCATGTCCGTCTTATTCAGTGCCCTAAATACGATCGTCTCATCGATTCGATTTAAAAATTCCGGCTTAAATAAACGCTTTACTTCTTCCATAACATTATTTTTCATGATGTTATGATCCTGCTTTTCATCCTCCACCGCGCCAAATCCCAGTTTCTTTGGCTCAATGATAGACTGTGCCCCGGCATTCGATGTCATGATGATAATCGTATTCTTAAAGTCCACCTTTCTTCCCTGGGAATCTGTAATGTGTCCTTCGTCAAGAACCTGGAGTAAAATATTAAAGACATCCGGATGGGCCTTCTCAATCTCGTCAAACAGGATAACAGAAAATGGATTTCTCCTTACTTTTTCTGAAAGCTGTCCCCCATCTTCATGTCCCACATATCCCGGAGGCGATCCGATCATTTTGGAAACGCTATGCTTTTCCATATACTCCGACATATCAACACGAATCATGGCTTCTTCATTTCCGAAAACAGCCTCCGCAAGGGCCTTTGAGATTTCTGTTTTTCCAACACCGGTAGGACCTAAGAATAAGAACGAGCCGATTGGTCTCTTCGGATCTTTTATTCCGACCCTCCCCCGTCGAACTGATTTTGCCACTGCAGATACTGCTTCCTCCTGACCGATTACACGCTTATGAAGAATAGCTTCCAGCTTTTTCAGACGTGCAGCCTCATTCTCCGTCAGACGGCTGACCGGAATCTTTGTCCAGCCTGCAACAACCTCTGCAATCTGGTCTTCTCCCACAACCGGAATCCGATTCTTCGGAGTCTTATGGTTCTTCTTTTCTGCCTTATCGCATTTCTCCTCCAGCGATGCTTTGTATTCCTTCCGCTCCTTTGCGGCTTCGATATCACCTATGGAAAGTGCGTCCTCCAGTTCTAACTGTACCTGCTGGATTTCTCTTTTCAGTTCACGAATCTCTTCTGTTTTGTGAATCATGCCCAGTCTGCATTTCGCAGAAGCCTCATCCAATAGATCGATTGCCTTGTCCGGTAAAAATCGATCATTAATGTAGCGGGCAGATAAACGCACCGCTGCTTCTATACCATCATCCGTAATCGTAACGTTGTGATGCTCTTCATATAAATGGCGAAGTCCCTTTAAAATTTCTACAGACTCTTCCATGGTCGGTTCCTCCACCTGAATCGGTTGAAATCTTCGCTCAAGCGCAGCATCCTTTTCGATATATTTCCGGTATTCCTCAATCGTAGTTGCACCGATGACCTGAATTTCACCTCTCGCCATCGCAGGCTTTAAAATGTTGGATGCGTCCAGGGCACCTTCTGCTCCTCCTGCTCCGATAATGGTGTGAAGCTCGTCAATAAATAAAATGACATTGCCGGCGTCAGCCACCTCGTTGATGACCTTTTTAATTCGCTCTTCAAATTCACCGCGGTATTTCGATTTTGCTACAAGCCCGGACATATCTAAGGACACCAGACGCTTTCCTGAAACCAATTCCGGGACGGTTCCGTCTACAATGCTTTCTGCAAGGCCTTCCACAATCGCAGTTTTCCCGACTCCCGGTTCTCCGATCAGACATGGATTATTCTTACCGCGTCTGCATAGAATCTGTATCAAACGTTCTGTTTCCTTCCTGCGTCCGATAACCGGATCCAAAAGTCCTGCTCTTGCCATCTCAGTAAGATCTCTGGAATATTGATTTAAGGTCGGAGTTGCCGTATTTTCCGCTGCACCTGCCCGCTGTCTTTGAAGCTCATCCCTGTGTCTTGCAGGATCTTCTCCGATTGCAACCATTATTTCTGCA
This sequence comes from uncultured Agathobacter sp., assembly GCA_945910395.1. Taxonomy (GTDB): domain Bacteria; phylum Bacillota; class Clostridia; order Lachnospirales; family Lachnospiraceae; genus Roseburia. The sequence continues at coordinate 4,710 of CAMDYX010000080.1, forward strand.
AACATCTTCTGCGCATTACAGCCTAACGTATTGAGCAGTCGTGATGCTGCGCAATCTCCTTCTTTTAAAATTGCAAGCAGAATATGCTCTGTTCCAATTTTTTCACTGTGAAACCGCTCTGCCTCTTCTTTGGCATGGTCTAACACCAGCTGGGTACGTGGTGAAAATCCATTTCGTTCTTCAACGACAACGCTTCCCTCTCCCGGTGAGATCAGTTCTTCTATCATCTTGCGAAGCTTTTCAAATTCAACATTATTCGCTGCAAGCACTTCAGCTGCAACACCTTTTGCTTCCTTGACAAGTCCTGCTAAAATATGCTCTGTTCCTACATAATTGTAGTTCATTCCCTTCGCAAGCTTCTTTGCAAGATCAAGTACTTTCTTCGCACTATCTGTGTATGCTTTCAACTTTTTGACCTCCGTTGTTATCTGTTACATTAAATATCTATCAAATCGATTTTATCTTTCGTAGATGGATGCATTCTCTTTTTTCTATATAATACAACTAAAACAACAATTGTACCAATACATAAACACAAAATCACCAGGCAAATATAGAAAGCAATTCTGAATTGTCCGCTTTTTTTCTCCAGCTTACCGTTCTGCTCCAGCAGGCTTTCATATTCGGCCATCAGCTTCTCTGTATCGTCATCTCCTACTTCGCTATTCTGCCCCAAATCTTCCTGTTTATAAAACGGAAATACTGCATACTGGCTGTTATCATACACATACAGTTGTCCCTGGGAGTCTTCCGCTTCTTTCAGACAAATCAACGTAATATTTCCATATCGAAAATTTAAACAAGGATATTCCAGACCATACATACTGATCGTAGCTTCCACAAAATCCTGTGGAATCAGTTCCTGAGGGATTTCAAAGCTTGGAACCAAAAGAACCCCATCCACGAGGAAGCCATTCGTCGGCTCCGATAATTCGCCGGCTGTGCCTTCTTCCGGCAGAGTTCCTTCCTCATTCTGATCAGAAGGTTCTGAAGTGTCCTGTTCCCCTTTTCTGGTAACGGTAATGGTATAAACGGCTGACACTCCGTTTTCCGCTTTTACCGTTATCTTAATTGTATTCTGCCCAACGGTCAGATTTTCATTTCCGGTTACAGAGGTTACCGTTGCCTTTTCATTTGTGGGCGTTGCCGTAATTGCTATGCTTGTAACAGAATAATCTACGGTTGCTGTATATTTTGTCACATTATAAGAAAAAGTCGGCGATAATGTACCGGAAGAAAGCTTTAGCACGGACAAGGAATTATCCGCAGAAGCCTTACCACCACTTCCTGATGTACCGTTTCCGTTTGTCTGGCCCGTGCCATCTGAAGAGCTGCTTGCTGCATTTGCAACTGTAATCCTTGCCCCTGCACCGGCCAGTTCTACCTGATTTCCTTCCGAATCACCTGCAACTGTTGCATTTGCTGTAATTGCACAATCCCCTGCGGCAATGGCTGTAAACGTAATGGTTCCGCTGGTGGGCTGCCCCATTGCATCTCCCAAATTCATAATTGCCCCGTTTTTGGAGTTCGATGCAATCTGTAAAATGGCACTGTCATATTCTACGGAAACAGTTGCTCCATATCCGGAAGGGACTTTTACCGTTGCCGTAATGGTATCCCCTATATTCAGTGAGGTAGAGCTAAGGCTTAATGTCATTCCTGCCGCATATGCTGGCATTTTCTGAACACATAATATAGAAAGCATCATACACCATGCCAAAACAAAATGTAATAACCTTTTTCTTCTTGTCATCTTAATTCCTCTCTACTGTTCAATGGTGGTGCTGCCAAGGATATGCCGGTTCAATATAATCATATCAAGAGCATTCGCACCATCACCTTTTCTGTTTGCGTCCGCTGCCGTAAGATAAGCTCCCGACAAATTCTCCTGACCAATGATATAGCGATTCAGCTTGATCATATCTAACGCATTTACCGCGCCGTCTCCATTGATATCTCCGTAAATTACAACAGGGTAGCTTGATACCTGATTGCCGTTCTGATCGTATAACACCACAAGGTTTCCGGTAGCAATTGTTCCTGTATTCTCTGCTCCTGATGCCTGCAACACTTTCACAGAGCCGTTCGTCACGGAAATATTCTCTGTAAAGGTGCCAACCTTCGTCTGGGGACTGATACCGGCTATCTCAGATCCGATTCGATAGGACTGGGATGTAAAAGAAGGTGTACTTACAGCAGTATCTCCCTGTGAAGTATTATTTTGTGAAGTACCATTCTGTGGAGTGTTATTCTGTGGTGGCTGTTCCTGCTGCCCGTTCGTTCCTGACTGCTGATTTTCAGAGGTCTGAACCACATTGACGGTATATACCTTTGGTTTTCCGTTTTTTGCAGTACAGGTAACCTCTATTATATTTGTTCCCTCTTTCAATTCATATACACCGGTTCCCGATATTTTTGAGGTTGTGGCTACCGCACTTGCGTTTACAGTAATCTGGTTTACAGAGGAATCCACAACTCCGGAATAGCTTGTGTTTTCCCCTGAGAATGCCGGTGTAAGAGATATTCCTTCCAGCTTCAAATCCTTTAAATAATTGTTCGGATTTCCGGTTGCTGTAAAGGCTGATGCTTCTGTCGGCATATTGTTGTAAATGGGAATGCGAAAAACAAAGGACTGTTTTTTATTCGCATAACCTGCTCCTAACTTCTTCCCCTCCGTCATCGCAGCAGCAACATTAGCCATGTACTGGTGGGTATACAGGTTGGACTTATTTACCACATTAAACTTCTGGAAATATATGGTATCCTGCCCTTTGTTAATATAATTTGCTGCTAAAAGCTTGGCTCCGCCCCGCAAAGAAGCAAGACGTGTTGACCAGCCCTGGGACTTTGCGAAAATCAGGCCAGTCTGAAGTACCGCCGTTGCGGTAGATCCATATGCACCATAATTGAAGTAATTATAATACCCCTCATATCCAGTATACTTTCCGGCAATCATTGCATTTGTTCCACTTGTGCCCTGCTCCTGTCTGACACGTGTTGCCAGATGGTAGGGACTGACACCGGTCTCCCGGCCAATTGTAAGAAAACTTTCTGCATAATTTAGAGTGCTTCCATCGCTGTCTACCACATCATTCATCATGAAGGTACCACTCAGAATGGACTGCACTCCCTGCAGGGTCTGATTGTCATTAAAGCTTAAGCCCTCAAACATAAATATGTAATCTTCATTCAGAAAATTTCGAGGGTCCATACAGTAGGCTATGTAGTCTGTATTTGCCGAAACCCAGGTAGAGCCGTCGTAGATGGTCCAGGTGTTCGTATACCAATTGTATGCGCCATTTGCTGTTGATTTTCTTGCATCATTCTCATTGAGCTGAACCAGATTACGTCCATTGATACTCTCCATTGCCACCGCAGTCGCCCAGTCAAGTCCTGTTTGCACCGGCTCGAATTTCCATTCCGGATATTTTTCATGAAGGGCTGCAAGACCTGCGATATAGCTTTCCGGAAAGCCTGCTTCCCGGAGTGTCTTTGCATAATCCCCCTCCACTTCCTCTTCTTCTGTGGCAGGCTTTGATGTAACCGAAATGTATTCTCCGTATGCCCAGCCATCAAAGGATACGGAGTCCTTCGTTCCACAGACATGATACCATAGTGCGCCATCCACCGTTGTCTGACCAACAATCGTAACCGCATCTCCGATATACAGGGAAAGAATGCGGTAGGTTCCTACTGTTCCCGGCTCATTGCGGACAAATACATTATCCCGGCAGGATATACCAGTCATTGCATCATTGCTGCCCGGGTTCTGGTTTCCTGCCTGATCCCCGCCGGACATCTGTACAAAATCCGATCTGATATAGGCAGTCTTTGTCTCCCCGGTTGCATTTAACACATAAGAAACCTTATACCATTTATAACCATCTTTTCCTGTGGTCTCCTCCAAAATAGAAAGAGGTTTCCCATTTGCAAGACGATTTACAATTTCTGAATCTGTGGAGGCACTCTGACGTGTGTTGACGGTAAAGCCTTCTGTACAGACTACAACACCACTCGTTGCCGCGCAGGTAGTCATAGAAGGCTTCCATATAGAAATAAGTATAGAAAGCACCAAAAGAAGTGCACATCTCGTTCGGGTTCTTTTGCTTAATACCAGCTTCATGCATATCCTCAACTTTCCAAATAATGCATAAATCGACATTCGTCAGAACATATTATATTAGACATTTGAATACGCGTCAATGAAAATTCCCCAACATCAGAATTGTAAAAAAAATACCGCTAAGTCCCGTCACAAATCCTATAAAGTTTCCGATTCCGAGTCTTACCACATCCACACCCAAGAGTGCACAGACAAGGGCAACACTTCCGATTGCTCCCATAAGCGCCATCACCGCAATAATAAGGATTGTCTCTCTCTCTTTGTTCATAATAAAAACTCCTTTCATCCATGTCGATGAAAGGAGTATAATCTTTCTAGTGTGTCATAAACCGGACACTTTATGTATTTTTGTATTGTATTTTTTTGCTTTTTACCGCTTTTTATTCTTCTGTTTTTGCTTTCTTTGCCTTTCTATCTTTCTTTTCTTTTGACTTTGACTTTTCTTTGTCCTTCTTCTTTGGCTTTTCTACATCTTCATCATCTTCATCATCCTGATCACGTTCTTTTTTCGAAGGAACGTAGCCCTTGAAGCTGTATTTTGCTTCATAAGCTTCCAGTAGTTCTGAATAGACGCCGTTTCGAAGTTCGTGAACACTCTTTAAATACTCATGTGTGTCAAAATCCGATGCCTCAAGCTCAATCATAGCTACTGCAATATTGGAGCAGTGAGCTGCGATACGCTCAAAGTTTGTAAGAAGATCATTAAATGCAAAGCTCTGTTCAATCTTACATTTTCCGTTGCTAAGACGTTCTACATGACGTAGCTTCAAATCATTGCACATCATTCCGATCACTTCCCGAAGCGGTTCAACATTTGCGGCTTTTACAAGATCATCCTCCAGGAAGGAATCTACCGTCAGGTTCAAAATCTCTGTGATGGCATCTTTTAACACGCCCAGCTCATACTGTGCATCTTCTGAGAAAGAAATCTTTTTTTCATTTAATTCATTTGCCACAAAAGAGATATTGACTGCATGATCACCAAGTCGCTCGTAGTCCGTGATGGTGTGTAGGAACTTGGATACCTGTCTCGTCTGCATCATGGTAAGATCCGAGGAAGTAATCTGCATCAGGAAGGTTCCCAGCTTATCCTCATATTTATCGATCAGATTTTCTTTTTCCTGTACCTTATTAAACTTTTCAACTGAATAATTTTCCAGGATACTCATTGCTCGCAGGATATTCTTGCGGGCCTTTTTCGCCATTCCGTTTACTGCCAGGTGGCTCTGCTCAATTGCCAGCGGTGGATATTGAAGGAATCTCTCTTCCAGAAGATCAAAATCAGCCTGCTCCTCCTTATCCTCGTCTGTATCCTTCACAACCTTAAACACTAATTTCTCGATGGTCTTAATAAATGGAGCAAGCACGAGAATTGTGAGGATACGATAGCCGGTATTTAAAAGTGCGATCCAAACCGGACTCATTACCTTGTCCATAAATGGAAATTTCACAAATGCATTTACGATATAGAAGGCCAGTCCCCAGATAATCATTCCAAGCAGGTCATTGAGCAGGTAGACCAACGCGGTACGCTTTCCGTTTTTATTGGTTCCGATTGCAGATAACAGCACCGGACATGCTGCTCCGACACCAATACCGAGTGTAATCGGATACGCCGTTGCAAAAGTAATGGAGCCTGTACAGGAGAGAGCCTGTAAAATTCCCACCGATGCAGATGCACTCTGAAGAATAGCAGTAAATGCGATACCAACCAAAATACCAAGAAGCGGGTTGGAAAACATGGAAAATGCATTTACAAAATGAGGGTTTTCTTTTAACGGTGAAACCGCTCCGCTCATGGTCTGCATTCCGGTCATAAGGATGGAGAAACCAAGCATGATGCCTCCGATATCCTTATAGCTCTGCTTTTTCACAAACATTTTGAAGATAATTCCGACAATAGCGATTACTGCGGAGATGGTTGCCGTGGATAAAAGCTGTGCTATTCCGCTTGAGCCTTCAATATAGGATAAACACAGAATCCAGCCTGTGATACTTGTTCCGATATTTGCTCCCATAATGATACCGATTGCCTGGGCAACCTTCATCATTCCGGAATTCACAAAGCCGACAACCATGACCGTAGTTGCCGATGAGGACTGAATAACCGCAGTAACAACGGAGCCAAGTAAAATGCCCTTAATCGGAGAACTGGTAAGCTTGTACAAAATTACTTCCAGTTTGTTTCCGGCAACTTTTTTCAGTCCGTCTCCCATCAGAGACATTCCGAACAAGAACAACGCAACACCGCTTAAAAGTGTTACGACTGTTGTAATTCCACTCATAAGTATATTCCTCGTATAGTATCTTTTAGATACCTTATTTTATATAAAACTTTATTGTTAC
>CAMDYX010000081.1 GCA_945910395.1 uncultured Agathobacter sp.
TGGGCTTCTTTGTATATGCTCTGTTTACCCAGAGATGGACGGATCTGCTCATATTGGGAATCATCTTTGCGGGGATAGTAGCGGTACTCTTTCTATGTGTATTGCTACAGGAGACGTGCGATTCCTTAAGAGAAAAGATTCGTTCTTTGTAAAATAGTTGTTGATATTTGTTGCCTGGAGTGATATTCTAAAATGATTTAGCAAGCATGCTATCTGGGAGGTAAGGGGACGCGAAAGGAGATATCATGTACCATTGGGTCGAGGACAAAGAATTTTTGAAGCGTTCCTACAGTTTGTGTGCGGACATAGTGAATCAGCTGGTTCAGAATCTTAAGAAGTACGGTATTGATGCCAGCATGAACGTTGTCGGAAGTAAGAAACGCAACATGATTACACAGAATGAAAAGGAAGATATTGATTTTGATTTTAATCTGCTAATTGAAAATGCCGATGACTTTCATGATGTCAAAATACTTAAGCAAAGAATCCAGATGGCCTTTAACGAAGTTCTTTCAGATAATGAGATGGAAGATTGTGAAGATTCAACATCAGCATTAACGACAAAACCAATTCATTTCACAAAGGGCAATAGAACAGATTTCTATATAGATGTCTGCATTGTTAAGATGGATCGGAACGGACAGTTGCATCGTCTTATTCATGATAAAACAGGCAATACTTGGTTTGATCGCTGGTATTGGAATATGGTTCCGAATTCGCAGAAACTGTGGGATAAGGAAGATGAATTAAAACCAGATTATTGGAAACATGTTCGCCAGGCGTATATAGATAAGAAAAATATGTACCTGCAGAGATCATATGATCATAGTCATCCGTCGTTTGTTTGCTATATAGAAGCTGTAAACGAAATATATGAAAAAGTTCGAAGAGGCATACTGTAAACATTTGAGTCAAGAGATAATCTCTTGGCTCTTCTTAAAGTGATCACAATCAGAGAAATGTATTTGGATACGTAGCATACGCATGAAATGTGAGTTTAGATATTTATAACCAGTGTTCATGATTGATATTGTTCCGATAAAGGATTATAATGAAAAATGAAAGGTTAATCGAAATAAAATTCAGGTGAGCTGGAACATACTATGGTATCCAGATGTGTGGCAATGGCGACATCATAGAGCACAGCTCTGTGGTGTCTTTTTTGCATTAAGAGGGAATGGAGTTTGGAAAATTATATTACTTTAACAGAGGCATCAAATATTTGGGGAATATCTGAAAGACGTATTAGAACGCTGTGCGCTGAGGGCCGTATAGAAGGGGTAACTCGATTTGGAAGATCTTGGGCAATTCCTGAAGGGACAGAAAAGCCAGCGGACAATAGAATCAAATCTGGAAAATATATCAAAAAGAAAGATGGCTCTATTACCTGAAGTGGTTTTCTATACTGTAATTTTTTTGGTGGATGGTAGATATGACAAGCGATGAGATTAAGGAAAAATACGATACAGTTAGTGGGATTCTAGAAGATGCTGTTAATAAAGCAGAGAGAGTTGAATTGGTTGGTGAAGAGGAAAATGCAGAGTTAGCAGCGATTAAGACGACACTAAAGGAACTCAATAGTGAATTTAAGCAAGAAATTGAAAAGCTAGAAGCTTCCAGTGAATGGGATAAGTTTTGTATAGCTTTTTTTGGAGAAACAAATGCTGGTAAATCTACTGTAATAGAATCGTTGAGAATTATATATGATGAAGAGCAGCGAAGATTAGAAAAAAAGAATCAGGAAAAAGAATACGAAGCGGCTCTTGAAGAACATTGTGAGAGATATAAGGATTTATTAAGAACTTTGCGCGGAATGAACGATTTGCTTGTAAGTAAGCAGGAGCCAAGAAAGTCTATCATAGTATTGAAAAGCATTGGACTAATCGTTTTGGGCGTTGCCGTTGGATTTTTAATTGCCTATTTTGGCTTTTAACGGAGGAACATATGGTTGAACAACAAGCAAAAGATTTGCTTAGCCAGGTTATTCAACATATTTCTTCTTATGATCAACTCGTTATGATTGAAAGAAATATGGGATGTGTTGATGGAAGAATAATTGGGACGGGCAGGTCTGATTATACTCAGGGATCAACTGAGTATAATCTTACAATAGGAGATAAGACGTTTGCATTAATCGATATTCCTGGAATTGAAGGGGATGAGAGCAAATTTGAGGAGATAATCAGGGATTCCTTGGATAAGGCGCATACAATTTTCTATGTGAATGGTTCGGGAAAGAAGCTTGAACAGGCTACATTAGAAAAAGTGAAAAAGTACATGCATGATGGTACGTCGGTTTACGCGATTTTTAATGTGCATTGCAAGGCGAAAAAAGAAAGGATTCCTGGAATTGATAAGACGTTTGAAGAGGAACTCAACGCAGCATACTTGAAGCAGAGTGAAATAATAAGCCAAACTGAAAATGAACTGCAAACTTTTCTTGGCGGAAATTATAAAGGCAGTTTGTCCTTGAATGGGCTTCTGTCTTTCTGCGGATATGCCATTGAAGAATCAGGTAGATCAACCATCGTATGCGAAAAGGATAAGAACCTTAGATCTGATCAAAAGAAATATATTAAAGAGTATTCCGGGGTAATAGAAAGGCTTAGAGAGGACAGTCATATCGGATTGGTCCAGAATATAATTGATGATAAGGTTGATAGTTTTGATACATATATATATTCAGAAAATATCAAAAAACTAAAGAACCGCATGCGGGAGATGATTACTAGAATAGATGAACTTAGACTTATCGAAACGGAGAGAATAAGAGGTTTTATCAAGATATATAGTGAATTTGAATCAAATTGTTATAATGCGAAAGAAGACTATATTCATACTATCAGGCATACAGGATACAATGCAGCTTCGGATGCTTTTGCAGATGTAAAAGCCAAATTATTTCAGATGGTGGAGGAGAATAAAGGAAAAACTGATCCAAAACAAATACAGGAATACTTCGACACTCATAAAAACAAAATTATCAATGATATACAAGATTCGCTGAATGAGCGGATGAGACAAGCTCAGAAGGATTATGAAGAAGCAATAGAAGATGCGAGACAAAGATTAATTAAGGACTTTGAAAGAGAACAGACCAAATTTGAAATCTCTTTATCAGCAGGTTCGATAGAACTGGATGATTCGTTTGCAGATGCATTTAAGTATAATCTAAAAACATTCGGAGGAGATTTATTGCGCGTTGGAAGCTTGGCATTAAGCGGTGCCGGAATAGGATCGATCATTCCTGGAGTTGGTACAGCCGTTGGGGCCGTAGTTGGAGCATTAGTTGGAGTAGTGCTAGGGATACTAAGTAGTATCTGGAATTTCTTTGCTTCGGAAGCGACGAGGATTAATAAAGCAAAAGAAAAACTTCAACGAGCAATTGATGAACAGATAGATGAGGTTTCTGAAGATATTAAGTCAGAACTGAAAAGGCTAAATTATGAAGAAATAATTAATGATAGTTATGACCAAATATATACGGAGGCAGAAAAACAGAAAGCCGCGTTAGAATCGGTTGAAAGGTTGCTAACTAGCATTACATATGATTTGAAGAAAAACTATAAAAAAGTATCATAGGGGGCTACATTATGTATGATTTTAAGAACTACATTGACGATAAGTCGGCATTGATTCATAGAATGGACATTGCAGAGAAAAAAATACAAGAATTAGATGGAATGGGAATAGATATCTCTGAATCTATAAGAAAGATAGAAAGTGCTAAGCGTATTGTTCAGGAGGATAAAATCTCTGTAGTATTAGTTGGGGCGTTTTCTGATGGAAAGACGAGCGTTGCTGCAGGCTGGATAAACGAAAAACTTGATAACATGAAAATAGCAACTGATGAATCATCAGATGAGATTTTGTGTTATACGCCGACAACAATACCTGAAGGCTGTCAAATTGTTGATACTCCAGGTCTGTTTGGTGATAAGGTGGGAGCGGATGAAGATGGAGGACATATTCTTTTATCCGATATTACCAAAAAATTTATAAGTGAAGCAAATCTGATTCTTTATGTTGTTGCGGCAAAAAATCCGATAAAGGATAGCCATAAGGAATGTATTAGATGGATATTGAAGGATCTAAATAAATTATCTTCAACTATTTTTGTTATTAACAGAATGGATGATGTTGCTGACTTAACAGATGAAGAAGACTATTCATTGCAGGCAAAAATAAAAACAGAAAACCTTAGAGGGAAATTACTTGAATGTGGATTGAATCAAAGTGAGGCAGGTAAGGTAAGAGTAGCTTGTATAAGCGCAGCGCCAAATGGACAAGGGATCGAAGTATGGAATGAACATCGTGATGAATACTTGCGTCGCTCTCATCTGGATGCTCTCGAAAAATTGACTAATTCTATTTTGCAAAGTTCTCGTGAAAGCTTGATTACAAAGACCGGATGCGACATTTTAAATGATGAATTGATAAAAACTATAGAATTGATTGGCGAGCAAGAAAGACAGATTGCTGATATATTTTTGCCGGAAAAAAGGGAAAGCCTAAGAAGAAATAAAAAAGACCTTGAAGCATTATACAAGAGACTCATCCGAAGTAAGAAAGATATGAAGGACGCGCTAAAGGCTCTAAATAAGAAAAAGATAAATGCAATTAGGGCTACTTCTATGGAGAGTTTTAAGGATGTGCTTGAAGATGAGATTGGGATACTTCCGGGTAAAGAAGGTTATGTCCTGAATGAAGAGATTAATGATATTTTTATCGAGTATGCCGAGAAGTATTCTGACTGGACAATGGAACTGGGCGAAAAGTTTCAATCTGAGTATAATAAGCAAAACGAAGCGATGGAGAGCTTGTTGAAGAAGGGGGCCTTTAGTGCTTCGAATGGGTTAAAAGCGGCTGGTCAACTCGGTGTAGGAGCGTTTAAAAACGGCATTTTTGCCGGACGTGAATTGCTTGGAAAACTCGGGGTTGTAATAAAGTTCAAACCATGGCAGGTTACCAAAATGGCTACTTTTGCAACGAAAGCGTTGCCTGTTATCGGAGCAGGAATAGATCTTGTTACAAACATTGCAGAGAACATTGCTGCAGGTGTGAGAAACCGTAAATTTGAAAAAAGTAAGGAAGATCTGAAGAATGGAATCAATGACACGTTTTATGAAGTAATGCAGATGCTGAATTCTGATGATTCGTATATTGATCAGTTCGCTCCTTCATATAGAATACTGGAAGAACAGATTCGTCAGGATGAGGAAGATATTCGATATCAAGAGTCTATGCTGGCAAAATTTAATACTTGGAATGAAGAAATAATAGAAGCGGATTATAGAATAATATGAGTATCGCCAACATAAAAGAGAACGTTTTCCAAAATAAGAAATGACATCTGTTAATTGATTTTTTAGAATAAATGTTTTTCAAAAATATATGTGGAGCTATATTATCAAAGGTGAGAAATCGGGCATGGAAAAAACTATTGACACACTAATTAAGGCAAATAAGAAAAAGGCAGAGGACAGATGGTATCCCGTTCCTGTGGATAGATTTAGAAATGGGTTTATTGCTATGAGCAGTGAAGCAGAAGGATATCATCCGCTGGTTGATAATTTAGCATACAATTTACAGTATATTCAATTTTTGGAAAAGGAATTGAAAGAGCTGGAATTATCGAGCGTGCTTTACACGATGCTGGTAAAGACATATGTCATAACGGGAATTGGCATAATAGAGGGCATTTTTTCGTATGTAATTAAATCAAATGGCTGGTGGAAAACAAATGATGAGGAGGTTGTATTAAACAGTACATCTCAACAGAAGAGTAAAGAAGGTGATACGCTTGTGGTTAGAGTAGAAATAAGCAGAAAGATTTCACCATATAATGATAGAATGACATTTGATGAAATGTTAAAATGCTTGAAACATCACCATAAAGCGTTATCAGTTGATCATCTTTTGTATCCGCAATTAGATCGAATAAGGGATCTGAGAAATAGGGTGCACTTGCAAAAGGGCGAGGGTGAAAAAGATCACGATTATAACGCATTCGATTATTCTACTAAAGATGAGATGCAGCGTATTTTATATAATGTTTTGTGCTCTCCTAAAGTAACAGATCCAAGAGTCCTCCATAACTATGATTTTTTGAAACCTCAGTCATAATTACTAGGAATCAGTTCAAAAAGTATAAACTCGGTATACTTTCGGTATAAAATCGGTATATTTCGAGTATATTCTTTTTAAAATCAGTGTGTTATATTTACAGTGGACAAAGCGAACGGGGAAAACAAAAAACACCCCGCCAGCCAAGTCCATTTTCTTTTGCAAAAGAATACCGGCAATGATGAGCGTCAGATCATGACTTCGAAAGAGGTTGTGACCCTGGCGCTTTTTTCATGCCATCAACCCACGGCGGAGGATGACGATCCAAAACCTACATCAAAATAGCGAAAGGATAAAACACACTATGGATTATGAAACATTCAAAGAGAAGTTCGTTGAGGACTTGCAGGACAGACTGTACGAGCAGGGCGCTGAGGTAAACATCTCAGTCCACACGGTGAACAAGCTCAATGAGAGCTACGAGGCAGTCACTGTTACACCGGAAGGCAGCAACATCGGCGTGAACGTCGGGATCGATAAGTTCTACGATGCGATGGAAAACGGCAGATCCTACGATGAAGTCGTAGATAAGGCCGTTGATGTTGTGACAAACGGAATCACCCAGAGACCTGACTTCGATATCAATTCCTTGTCTGATTACTCTCAGATGAAAGAGAAGCTTGCGATGGAAGTTGTTTCTGCGGAAGCCAATAAGGAGATGCTCGAAACTGTTCCCCATCAGAACATCGAGGACATGGCGGTTGTTTACCGCTTTGTTCTGAATTCTGATGATGAGGGCAGAGCTTCCATCCTGGTAACAAACCAGTTGATCGAGAGCATGGGCGTTACTCCCGAACAGCTTCACGCTGATGCGATGGAAAACGCACCGCAGATCAAGCCCATTGAGATCAAGGGCATGAGTGAAGTCATGGCTGAGATGATGGGTGTTGAGCAGGCCGAGATGATGGGACTTTTCCCGGTAGCCCCCGAAGATGAGAAGATCTACGTTGCAACGGTGCCTGACAAGGTACACGGAGCCGGAGTTCTTGCATATCAGAACTTCATGGATCAGGCGGCTGAGAGAGCCGGTGGAGACTTCTTCATCTTACCTTCAAGTATCCATGAGATCCTCATCGTTCCGGATAACGGAGAGATGGGGCTTAAGGATCTGGAGGCAATGGTAAAAGAGGTCAATGCAACCCAGGTTGCTCCTGCGGATAAGCTGACCGACAGCGTTTATCACTATGACAGTCAGGCAAAGATCTTCGAGCTTGGTGAAAAGTTCGTTGCCCGTCAGGCTGAAAAGGAGGCGGAACACGCTGAGGAGAAGGGTGAAAAATCCGTACTTGGTGATCTGAAAGACAAGAAGGAGGAAGTCGCCAAGACTCCGAAAAAGGAAACCATCGACAAGGGTGCTAAGTCTAAGGGCGACGAAGTACTCTGATAAGTTATGAACAGGCGTCGGCCGGAGAAATGATTCTTCGGTCCGGCGCTTTTCTTATGCAAAAGTTCGAAAGGAGATTTCAAAGATGTCAGCAGCATTCAATGTGATAAAAACTACCGGAGTTACCGGAGCTCAGTATTCTTCAGTGATTGGAAGAAAGGCACCTAACGCTCACCCTTGCAATTGCAAGCACGAGTGTCCGTACGGAAAGGATAGAGCTTTCTGCTTTCCCTGTTATGCCAAGATCATGAACGAGCACAGAGTATCCAGGAAATCTGTAACCGAAGGAGTGTGATGCCATGCAATTCGACTACTTTTATCAGGAGGAGTCGGAAAATTACGCATTCTACAGAATACCAAAGGTTCTTTGCACGGATAAGAGATTTCAGGGACTTTCATCAGATGCGAGGCTGCTCTATGGAATTCTTTTGGATCGTATCCAGTTATCACAGAAGAATAATTGGATCGATGAGGAAGGTCATGTTTTCGTCTATATGACGATTGAGAGCATTGAACAGGCACTTGGCAGATGCCATCAGAAGGCCTGCAAAGTGTTGAAAGAACTGGTGACCTTTGGGCTTGTGGAACAAAAGAAGCAGGGATTGTGTAAACCCACAAAGCTATATGTGCATAACTTTGGTCGAGTATGGGATTCAAACCTACAGAAGTATGAAACACATACTCACGGAAGTATGGGAAACATACCCACGGAAGTATGTGATGCATACGCCAATAATACTGAGATAAACAATACTGAGATTAATAAGACCAATCCTATCCTATCCGGAAGGGATGTGGATAAGGATGAGAGAAACTCATATCGAGATTATCTTCTTTCACAACTTGATATGGCAATTCTGTATGAGCGCTATCCCTACGACAGGGAAACTCTGGATTCCATCCTGGATATGATGCTGGATGTTATTTGCTCCAAGCGAAAGACGATCCGTATTGCCGGAGATGACAAGCCTGTGAATGTGGTGAAGTCTCAGTTTTTGAAACTCAATTCCATGCATGTGGAATACGTTATGGATTGCCTGAAAAAGAACCCTGCAAAAGTAAGAAACATCAAGCAGTATCTGCTTGCAACCATTTATAATGCTCCGCTCACCATGCAGAGCTATTACCAGGCCTGGGTCAATAATGACATGGCCGAAGGACGAATTTAGGAGGAAAAGATAAAAATGCAGACAATAAATGTAGCGATTGAACTGGATCCGGTGAATGACGGAGCCGTGATCACAAGTGTAGGCCTGAAGAGGAAAGATGAAGGTGCTCTTATCATCGCAACCAATGGTAAAAAGCGTATTGCAGATGTGGCAGAGACTCAGGACATCCTGGACCGACTGAACAATGTCGGATATGGCGAGTACATGGGAAAATCCGATTATCTCATGATGATCAATGGAGATAAGATTTTGAACCTGGGTACCGGGAAATGTTTTATCGGATCTGCTGTCATCATGAAGTACGACGGAAAGGGCTTGGGCTTTTTGTCCGGCGATGAATTTGATGAGGCAGCCAAAGAGTTTAAGAGCAGGCTGATCACCATTGTTGGCGACGGGCAGGAGTTTTCTGCCTATGAGCTGTTGTAAGGAGGTGCGCTATGAGCAGAACGATACCCAGAGCCTATGTAACGGCTGCATGGCCGAAGAATCGCGTTGATGCAGAAGATCAGGCACGGAAATACTGTGGCGAACTGGTAAAGGCTGGATATCTGCCTTTGTGTCCGGTTCTCGCTTTTTCCGGGATCATCAGTGAAGACGATCCGGATGGTGAAAAGAAACGTCGGGAGATGTCGGAAGATCTGTTGAAACGAGCGAGATTTCTCGTGGTGTGTGGCAAAAAGATCAATGATGATGTCCGGGCAGATATTTCTGTTGCCAAACATTCAAAGGTGATCCCTACTACGTTGGAGGGTGTTCTTGAATGTGGTGAGTAGTGAAAAAATAGTGGAAAGGAAGTGAAAACGTGCAGGAAGAAGTGGAAAACAAATCGGTCCAGCTGGCGGTCAGAAGTTCCAAGGTCACGCTGAAATTACTGCTTCGCGCTTTGCGGGCGTATATCCGCCATCATCAGAATAAAAAGCGGCTGAAACAGTATGCAAAATCCAAGGATGCTACCGTCAAGGGTAAGCAGTCTGTGAAAGAGCTTGTAGGCCAGGGACAGGGTGTTTCCAGCATGGAGATCGGTGATTCCGGTATAAAGGATTTCAAGAAACTTGCGAACAAGTACGGTGTTGATTTTGCCATCGTAAAGGACAAGTCCGAGAGTCCGGCAAAATATACAGTCTTCTTCAAGGCCAGAGATGCCGATGCGATCACACAGGTTTTGAAAGAATACGCTGCAAGGCAGACGAAACGAAAGAAGTCTGCTGAAAAGGAACGTCCTAGCATCCTGCAGAAACTGAAGAAGTTTAAAGAAAAGGTGGCATCTATGCCTCGAAAGGATAAAGAGAAGCGGAAGGAGATGGAGCGATGAAAAAGAAGAATCTGAAGAAGCTTATTATCTTGAATATTCCGTATATCGTGATCGGGCTTGTGGCTACCAATATCGGAGGAGCATTCAGAATTGCAGGCGGGACCAATGCATCAGAGAAAGTTCAAAGCGTGATCCTGGATGGATGTTTTGGAACGGCATTTTCAAATCCGTTGCCAAGCTTACATCCGATGGATCTGCTTGTAGGCCTTGCTATCGGCGGGATCCTAAGACTAGCGGTGTATATGAAAAGCAAGAATGCGAAGAAGTTTCGGCACAACCAGG
>CAMDYX010000082.1 GCA_945910395.1 uncultured Agathobacter sp.
TATTGTCTCAAATGTTGCGTTTCGAATCTATGTACTGACTATGGAGCGTTTACGCTATGAACGCAGTAACAGTCAATAATCTGGTAAAGGATTACAAGGAGCATAGAGCCGTGGACAAAATATCCTTTGAGGTAAAGGAGGGAGAACTGTTTGCTTTTCTTGGTGAAAACGGAGCGGGAAAATCAACCACCATCAATATCCTTTGCACCATCTTAAAAAGGACTTCCGGGGAGGTAAACATATTTGGCTATAAGCTGGGAGAAGAGGATGATAAGATCCGGGATTGCATCGGAATCGTTTTTCAAAATTCGGTGTTGGATCAGAAGCTTACCGTAAAAGAGAATCTCCTGACCAGAGCTTCCTATTACGGTCTGTCCAAAAAGGAGGGGATGGAAAGAATCGCGCCTTTTATAGAGACCTTTGAATTAAAGGAAATCTGGAATCAAAAGTACGAAAAATTGTCCGGCGGACAAAGAAGGAGAGTGGATATAGTACGGGCCCTGATCAATCAGCCTAAAATTCTCTTTCTGGATGAGCCGACCACAGGACTTGATCCCAAAAGCAGAAAAATCGTGTGGGATTATATCGAATATCTCCGCAGGAATAAAAAACTGACCATTTTTCTTACGACCCACTATATGGAGGAAACAAAAGACGCAGATCGCGTCGTCATCCTGGATAAAGGAAAAATTGTTGCTGAGGGAACACCGGCAACCCTAAAATCCCGGTACGCAAAGAGCAGGCTGGTGTGGTATGAAAATGACAATAAGGAAAATCAGGAAATCCTAAGGGGACTGGATTATTCCTATGACGCGGATCATTACAATATTTTCTTTGAGGGAAATATGACGGAGTTTATCTATGAACACCGGGATAAAATCACGGATTATGAAATTTTAAAGGGCTCCATGGACGATGTGTTCCTCAATCTGACCGGAAAGAAAATACAGGATTAAAGGAGAGTAGAGGCATGAGAAAATATATCGGATTAACAAAAAGAAACCTACTGATTTATTTTAAGGATTATCAGTCCATTCTGTTTTCGATGATTACGCCAATCATTGTGTTTGTATTGTACCTTCTGTTTTTAAAGGATACTTTTGTATCGCCGATCAAAGACGCAACCATAGGGTTAGAACAATGGATTTTGGATGAAGACATCAATATGTTTGTCAACGGATTGCTGCTTACCGGTATCCTTGGAACGACGATGATTACGGTTCCCTACAATTGTCTGATTACCATTGTAAGAGATCGGGAAAATAAAATTGATTATGATATTTCCGCAACCCCGATCCGCCGTGTCCAGATTGTGCTTTCTTATTTTACGGCATCCGCCCTTTCTGCATTTATCATGGCAGCCATCATCTTAACCGGTGGGTTATGTATCATGGGTGTGCAGGGAACCCTCTATCTAGGGGCAAAAGATGTGGCAGCGCTTTATGGCATTACCTTTCTTGGCGCGATTTCCGCCACCTCCCTTTTTATGATTGTGGTGCTGTTTTTCAAGACCTCCTCTGCAAGCGGAGCTTTTCTTGGAATCCTCTCAGCGGCCTGCGGATTTGTCATCGGTGCCTACATCCCGATTTCGCAGTTTTCGGAAGGAGTACAGACCTTCTGTAATGTTTTCCCGGGAAGCGGAATCACGGTCCTCTATCGAAACAGCCTGCTGAATCCTTTACTGGATAAAATGAATCAAAATATCGGTGGTCTGGACGAGGGGATGTTTGTGGAAGCAATGCGGGAAACCTTTGTATTCGACTCCCATTTGTTTGGGCAGACCATAAGCCGCAGCGGTGTTGTGGGTATGGTGTGTATAGTCGCAGTAGTGACTACCATATTGATTGGAATTATATATCCGAAAATTTATCAGAGAAAATAGTAGCTTCTTTTTTGCAGAGTGCTCCTGTGAATGAATCTGCATATTGGAATCAGAACACGTTCTCACTTAGTAAAAAGCGTAGCAGTACTAAATTCGCAATGAATTGCTCATTAAGTGCCGACGCTTTTTAAAAGTTCTGATTCCAATATGCAGATTCAATCGCGAGAGCACTTTTTTATATGGGAATTTGCGATTCTATTTCTACTTAGGGGCAGGTGAATATTAAAAATTTGTTTTATCAGATTGGTATTGAGTAGGTTGAAATTCGTTTCAGATCGCAATTACATATAAGATATATAAAACTAATCGATTTATATGTAGTATTCATCTTTTTCAGAAATGTACTTTTCTAGTATTTACATATAATTTGCTGCACATGAATTGATTTATATGTAGGCTTTGCTTTTCAGGGGAGGAGTTTTGGCTTATAATTACATATAAGTTAAGGGAAAACTAATGGATTTATATGTAAACTTCATTTCCCGGAGGTTTATTTAAGTCTAAAACTACATATATCATATGGAAAAACAGCGGATTTATATGTAAAAATCAAAAAAAGAAGCTTTCAATTTGTAGAATTAAGCTCCAGAAAAGAATTTGCCAGAGTACTTCTAGGGTGGAAATGGATTTTATTTTGGCAAATAACTCTTTTCGTAAAAAATTTTTTAAAAAAGTGAAACCAAATGATTTTTTTTGCGGGATATCTATTGAAGGCTACAAAAGAAGGGAGAGCAGCGAATGACTGATGAAGCAATCGTGGAGCTGTACTGGGACAGAAAAGAACAGGCAATCAAAGAGACAGAAGTAAAATATGAGCGGTATCTGATGAAGATTTCTTACAATATTCTCTCTGATATGGAGGATAGCAGGGAAAACGTCAATGATACATATTTGAAAGCCTGGAACTCCATGCCACCGCAAAAACCAGCCATCCTGTCAACTTACCTTGGAAAAATTAACAGACAGGGGGCAATCGATATTTACCGCAAAAAGACAAGTAAAAAGAGAAACGGAACAGAGTATGAAAGCTGTCTGGAGGAGCTGGAAGAGTCGTTGGCAGATGAGAATAGCGTGGAGTCATCTGTAGATGCCATGCTTCTTAGCAAAACCTTAAATGAATATCTTCACACCCTGCCGCCCACCAAACGGAATGTGTTTATCGGAAGATACTTTTATATGGATTCCATGAAGGATATCGCCGGATACACCGGAATGAGCGAGCAGAACGTGAAGAACATCCTGCATAGGACGAGAGGGGAGCTGAGGGAATATCTTTTAAAGGAGGGCTTTGTCTTATGAAAAAAGATATTCGGGCAACAGAACTGATGGATGCTTTGGGAAACATCGATGATGAGCTTCTTGCAGAAGTGGTTGATCTAAGACAGGAGTATCTGACGGAAAAAGAAAAGAAGCCTCAAAAGAGAACGCGGGCTGTTATTACCTGGATTGGCAGTCTTGCCGCATCCTTTGCAATTGTCATTGCGGCGGGAGCATTTTTTGTAAACAGCTCCATATTTCGCTGCGGAAGCGATTCCAAATCGGAGATGGCAAGTGACATGGCAAGCGGTACGACAAGCGATATGAGCATGGCAGAGGACATGGGAGCCTTGGAAGAAGCTGCGGAAGAAAATGAAATGTCTTATCAGCTTACCCTTACGGTGGAAGAGGTGTTGGAGGAGAAGAGCAGCCTCCGATGCACGATTGCAGAAATTGAAGAGGCAGGAGAGACCGCCGGGCTTTCTGCCGGGGAGGTTGTTTTTGTAGCTATGGAGCCGGATTGGAGTATGGATTATAAAACGAAAGATCAGATACAGGTCACCTTTGAAGAGCAGGACATCCGTTTGGATGAGGACACAGGCTGTGTGATGATTTTTCCAAATATAGAGCCACAGCTTCAACCAAAAGATGAAATAGATTAGAATCAGGAGGGAAAATTATGAAAAAGAAAAGTTTATCAATCGTAGTACTTACCATGTTATTGGCATTTTGCCTGACTTCCTGCGGAAGAGCAGCTAGTATGGCAACAGACAGCAGCTACAATTTTTCGGAATCTGCAGCCGAAGATAAGGGAAGCTGGGATATGGCTTATCCGGAGGAAGCGGTGGAGTATGGAATGAGCGGAAGTACAATGGAGTCTGCAGAAGCAGAGATCGGTTCTGATGCGGCAGGCACAGGAGCAGAGGTAAGCACCGGAGACTATTCGCAAAAGCTGATCCGAACCTACAATTTTTCCTACGAGACCTTGAACTTCGAGGATTCCATAAGCTTTGTAAATACAAAGGTTGCAGAGTACGGTGGATATATTGAGTCCTCCGAGACCTATGGCAGCTCAAGAAGATCCGCATGTTTTACCATTCGTATCCCGGAAAAAAATGCGAACGCCTTTTTAAATGAGGCCGGACAGATTGGGGAGATGATCTACAAATCCGAGAACACGGAGGACATCACGTTAGAGTACTATGACATCTCTGCACGGCTTGAGACCCTGCATACCCAGCATGACCGTCTGATCGAGCTTTTAGCAAGTGCGGCAACCTTAGAGGATATCGTAGAGTTGGAGAGAGAGCTTTCTGACGTGGAGTATGAAATCAATTCCTACCAGTCCAGGCTGCGGGTGTATGACAACCTGGTGAATTATGTAACTATGTATATCGATATCAGTGAGGTAACACAGATTCAGGTTGTGGAGGAGGACAGCTTCTTTACAGAGATCAAGAAGGGCTTTTTGCGGAATACAGAGGATGTGGTAGAAGGCTTATTGGATATGATCGTTGCCATTATCTCTGCAATTCCATATCTGATTGTTCTAGGAATCGTTGTACTCATTATTCTTGGTATCGTGCGGGTGATTAATAAAAAAAGTAAAAAAAGAAATCAACAGAAACAGATGATTTCAGAGCAAAATAATATAGACAAGGAGAAATAAAGTGTTATAATATTTCTATACTTATGAGTAGGAAGGGATTGCTATGGCACTTTCAATTGGTGGCATCGGAAGCATGGGTGTTTCCATGGTTCGACCGATGAACTATTCTGTTGAAAACAAAGCTGATTTTTCAGAGGCATTTACAGAGTCCATTTCAGAGCCGGCAGAGACTTCACTTGGAAGAGTGGATGCGGCAAATCCGGTGGGATATGCGAATGCCCAGAGTGTGAAGGTGGATAATACGGCGAAGCTTGCAAAGACACAGGAAGTGAGTCGGCAGTACAATGACATTGCAGCAGGGTTTGCAGGAATCCAGACGGGCTATAGTGCAGGAAGTGCATCAATTGGTTATGCAATGCTTGGAAGTAGTTTTGATGTGTATGCATAAAGACTTATAAGGCCATATCTAAATGGATATGGTCTTTTTATTATGGCAGTGTAAACGGGGGTAATGTTTTGGAAAAAGAGCAACTACATTATTTGGAACAGCTTTCTGAATTATATCCGACCATCAGTAAGGCATCGGCGGAGATTATCAATCTGCAGGCAATTATGAGCCTGCCAAAAGGAACGGAGCATTTTTTGTCTGATATTCATGGTGAATATGAGGCTTTTTCTCATGTGCTTCGAAACGGTTCCGGTGCAGTACGAAAGAAAATTGACGACGTATTCGGACATACCTTAAGCTCCCAGGATAAGGCATCTCTTGCAACCCTTATCTATTATCCGAAGGAAAAAATGGAGCTGGTTAAGCGCACGGAAAAGGATATGGAGAACTGGTATAAGATCACGCTTTACCGGCTGATTGAAGTGTGTAAGACTGTTTCCTCCAAGTATACCAGATCCAAGGTGCGTAAAGCTTTGCCGGAGGATTATGCCTATATTATCGAGGAGCTTGTAACTGAAAAACCGGAGGTTTTGAATAAAGAAGCCTACTATGAGGCCATTGTCAATACTATCGTAGAGCTGGGACGATCCGAGGAATACATTGTTGTGCTTTCCGGCCTGATTCAGCAGCTGGCGGTGGATCACCTTCATATTTTAGGAGATATTTATGACAGAGGCGCGGGATCGCATCTGATCATGGACCGGCTGTGCAGCTATCATTCCCTGGATATCCAGTGGGGAAACCATGATATCATCTGGATGGGAGCTGCAGCAGGACAGATGGCGTGTGTTGCCACGGTGATTCGTAACAGTATCCGGTACGGAAACCTCGATCTGTTGGAGGAGGGATACGGAATCAATATGGTTCCTCTTGCAACCTTTGCCATCAGCGCATATGCAGATGATCCCTGCGAACGGTTTGTTTTTAAGAGTGCTCCAAGCGGAACCAACAATATGGAGAATGATATGGTAAAGAAAATGCATAAAGCAATTGCCATCATTCGATTTAAGCTAGAGGGACAACTGATTTTAAAATGGCCGGAATACGGACTTTCCAACCGGCTGCTTTTAAACAATATTGACTATGAAAAGGGTATCGTCACTATTGATGGAACGGAATATAAGATGATGGATACCAATCTTCCCACAGTGGATAGAGAACATCCTTACGAGCTGACGGAAGAAGAGCAGGAGGTCATGATAAGGCTTTGCTCCTCCTTCCTTCATTGTGAAAAGCTGCAAAGACACGTTCAGCTTCTGCTGAAGAAGGGCAGCATGTACCGGGTGTATAACGGAAATCTGCTGTATCACGGATGCGTTCCGATGAATGAGGACGGAAGCTTTGCAAAGGTAAATATCTATGGAAAAGAGTATTCCGGAAAGGCACTGTTTGATGTTTTGGAATCCTATGTCAGAAAAGCATTTTTTGCATCCGATCCCAAGGAAAAGGAAAAGGGAGCAGATCTGATCTGGTATATCTGGACGGCTCCGAATTCTCCGCTTTACGGCCGTGCCAAAATGGCAACCTTTGAGCGCTATTTTTTAGAGGAAGAGGAATTAAAGCTTGAGCCGAAAAATGCATACTATACGTTGATCGATAATCCGGACGTAGCGGATAAAATCCTAGCGGAATTCGGACTTTCCGGAAACCGTGTTCATATCATAAACGGACATGTGCCGGTACATCGCATGAGAGGGGAAAGTCCGGTGAAGGCAAACGGAAAGGTTATCATCATCGATGGTGGTTTTTCAAAGACCTATCGGAACAGAACCGGAATCGCAGGATATACCCTTGTGTTTAATTCCTATGGTCTTACACTGACCGCCCATGAACCCTTTGAGTCTTTTGAAACCGCAATCCGGGAAGAGGTGGATATCGTATCAAAGCGGGAGGCCGTGGAATATATGGATAAGCGTATTCTGGTAGGAGATACAGATAGCGGCAAAAAAATGAGGGCGCGAATCGAGGACATCAAGCTTCTCATTCAGGCATACCAGTCCGGTGAAATTGCAGAATATGAAAAGTGGAGATAACAGGCATGTCAATTTATCAGATTGATGGATTTTCATATACCAGCAGAGAGCGGGCAAGGCAGGCAAAAAAGGAAAAAGACGGAATTGCCTACATCAGGGAAAAAACAAATTTAAATGATCCGGATGTGGTACTTCGCCTGTATAACAAGCTGCTGGATGAAAAATTATTTGAAACAGAGGTTGGAATTACCTTTTTAAAAGAGCTTCAGCAGGAGCTTGTTATGGCGCCTTACATCATGAACTCCGATATCCGGCCGATTCCGGCAAAGGAGGATATCCGGCAGGAGCAGGAACGGGAAGAGGCAAAAGAACGCCAGAGAATCAAAGACCACGCCGAGAGATCGAGACAGAAGGAAGCACTGCAGAAGGAAGCAAACCGTGATTATAAGAAAAAGTTTCAAATCGCCA
The DNA here is from genome assembly GCA_945910395.1 of uncultured Agathobacter sp. GTDB lineage: Bacteria > Bacillota > Clostridia > Lachnospirales > Lachnospiraceae > Roseburia. The sequence continues at coordinate 7,638 of CAMDYX010000082.1, forward strand.
CATTCCTCTGCGCAGTCTTTGCAACGGCGTTAGTGGGTGTTTTTGTAATTACCTTTGTAAGTGGAAAAAGTACGACGATTTTTAACTACGAAGAAGAAATCATAAACAAATATGAGGCCTGGGAAGCTGACTTAAATGAGCGGGAGCGGGCTTTGACAGAGCAGGAGAATCAATTTAAGCAAAAGATTGAGCAGATGCAGGGACAGGAGAACATCCCGTAACGCCTCATAAAAGGAAAATCTGTCATAAAATGGAGCAAGTGGAAGTATGGACCGAATCAAAATTCTTGTAGTAGATGATGAGAGCAGAATGAGAAAGCTTGTGAAAGACTTTCTGGTCAGACAAAACTATGAGGTGATAGAAGCAGCAGACGGAGAGGAAGCATTGGATGCTTTTTATGCAGATAAGGATATTGCACTCATTATTCTCGATGTCATGATGCCAAAGCTGAATGGGTGGGATGTGTGCAAAGAAATCCGAAGCACTTCGAAGGTTCCAATCATCATGCTAACCGCAAAAAGCGACGAAAGCGATGAACTGATGGGTTTTGAACTCGGCATCGACGAGTATGTAACGAAACCATTTTCGCCAAAGATTCTTGTAGCAAGAGTAGAAGCCATCCTCCGAAGAACCAATAAGATAGGGGAAGCCGCTGCATGCAAGGAGATGGGCGGTATTGTTTTAGATAAGGTAGCACATCAGGTAACCATCGATGGAAAACCGATTGAGTTGAGCTTTAAAGAATTTGAACTGCTGGATTACTTTATGGAGAACGCAGGAATCGCTCTGTCAAGAGAGCGGATTTTAAATTCTGTATGGAACTATGACTACTTTGGTGATGCACGAACCATAGACACCCATGTCAAAAAGCTTCGCAACAAGATGGGCGAAAAAGGAGACTACATCAAAACCATCTGGGGCATGGGGTATAAATTTGAGTGTTAGCAATGAGCAGAGCAAAAAGCGTGTCAGACATGCGATGGAAGTTTACTTCCATGAGCATGAATGATGCGCTTTTTATTGTGCGAAGCACAGTCAGCGAGGAAGCCGAAGGCTTTCGAGCAAAGCTCTGCGCATGAAGCCGGGGCGACAGCCAGTCAACGAGCAAACCGAAGGTTGGCGAGTTGAGTGCTCGTAGCGTAGTGGAAATTTATTGTGCGAAGCACAGACAGCGAGGAAGCCGAAGGCTTTCGAGCTGAGCTCTGCGCATGAAGCCGGGGCGACAGCCAAAAAATGCGAATTTGTCACATTTCGCCATATAAATTTCTTCATATACCTAAAAATCCTGAAAAAGGGTTGTTTTTTAGCGGTTTTTAAGGTGAATTGTATTTTTTGAAAGACGACTGATTAGCTTATACCTAAGGAATGGCATTTTTCTAGGCACATAGAAAAATAAGTACTGCGAAAACATACAATCTGCTTCAAAAAGCGACTATTTAAGGGCAAATTTGATGAAAATTAGGTACAACGAAAAATTTACTTGGCAAAACATGAAAATGAAAATCTACTTTTTAAATTTGTACTTCGGAAAAACGAAAAAGCCAAAGGGTGATAATCGTGAAAATGCGGGGACAGGAAAAAGAAAGAGGAAAATTTATAGAAGACTTATATTGTGTTGAAAAAGTAAAAGGATAGCGATTGTTGGAGAAATATGGTAAAGTAATTATAGACAATTGTAGATGTTAGGTAATGGACGATGTATATGGAGTGGAGCAATAAGGAGATTTGATATGAGATTTTTGGATAAATTCGTAAAATCATCCAAGGAAAATGAAGAGACAGAGTTGAAAACTATTGAAACAGAGAGTAATGAAATAAATGATTTGGTTGCACTATCGGATGGAATTTTGTTAGATACGCGAACAGATATTTCATCTTTAAATACAGTTAGCGTTCCTATTGGAGAAATGGCCGCTCTAGGTAGTGTAGTGGCTTCATTGATACCATCCTTGAGAACAGTGACGCAAATGGTATCTTTCAACTCAGAAGGACTTTTTCGCCTTGCGAATGCAGGAGCAGGCGATACATTAAAGATTGCAAAGAATGGAAACTGTTGGGGAGCATTAAAAAAAGCGGATGGTGGTTCAAAGCTGGCTCAATTTTCCGAAGTTGGGCCATTATCTACAGCTTCACAAACAGTTATGCCGATAGATCCTGCTACAATGATGATGGCTGTGGCAT
>CAMDYX010000083.1 GCA_945910395.1 uncultured Agathobacter sp.
GCAATACTGTGTAAGCGTGGGTTGTGGTGTAGTATCTTTAACTAAGGGAACCTCCGTTCTCCCATCGTGATACAGCCTTATTGGACACCCCCACCAGATCCCCTAACTCTGTCTGTGTATAATTTTTTCGCATCCGGGCATTTTTGATCAGCTCTCCCGTTCTTTTTTTATCCATAGAAATCCCCCCTTCTATGACTTCATCCTATATGATTACGGCAAAATACACAATCCACTGTAGCGAGACTTGCAGTCTTATCCCCCAAATATGCCTTATCTTGTATATTCTCTTATTTCCTTCGTAAGACGATTTAAGACCCGCTTTTTATCTGCACTCCACAGAGGTGCAAGCAGCTGCTTTTTATCCCCATCCCCGGTCAGCCGGTGAATGACCATGCGCTCCGGTAGCACAGCCAGACACTCCACCACAATCTGTACATATTCCTCCATGGGAAGAACCTCGAATAAACCTTTTTCATAATCCAACGCAAGATCCGTTCCCTTTAACACATGGAGAAGCTGAAGCTTAATTCCATCGGAACCCGCCTCCCCGATATAGCGTGCAGTCTCCACCATCATCTCCTTGGTCTCCCCGGGAAGACCAAGAATCATATGGGTAATTACTGTAATATTCCGATCCTTTAATTGCTTTACGGCACTTTCATAGACAGGCAGATCATATCCTCTTCGAATATATTCTGCAGTGTCTTTGTGAATCGTCTGCAGCCCCAGCTCAATCCAGACCGGCTTCCTTTGATTTAATTCCGTCAGCAAATCCAATATTTCCTCCGAAATACAATCCGGCCTCGTTGCAATGGATAGAGCCACAATTTCATCCGGCGCCAGCGCTTTTTCATATAATTCCCGCAACCGTTCTACAGGGGCATAGGTTCCGGTAAAATTCTGAAAATAGGCAATATATTTGCGGGGCTTTCCTGTAGCTTTCCCCATCTTTTTTTCTACAAGTGCCTTTCCGTTCTCTATCTGCTCCGTAACAGAAAGTGCCCTTGAACCGGCAAAAGCACCGGACCCATCCCCGGCACAGAAAATGCATCCTCCCACGCCGATTTTACCGTCACGATTCGGGCAGGTAAATCCTCCATCCAAAGCAATCTTATAAACCTTTTCGCCAAATGTATCCCGCAGATACTGATTGAGTGAATAATACTCCACGCTTCTTTCCTCTCCTATATGGCTTTATAGTATCGAATATAATTCGATACCTTTTTTGACAAAAAATAAAAGCACCAACCCCATAGCCTAATGCTACAAAATCGGTACTTTGTGAGTGCACCACCAGGGGCTCGAACCCTGCACACCCTGATTAAGAGTCAGGTGCTCTACCAAATGAGCTAGTGGTGCGTCTGTATTTTTTTACGCCTTTCCTTGACGCAAAAATTATTATATAGTATAAGTATTGAAAATGCAACAACTTTTTTTATTTTTTTTCAATTTTTGAAAGGAGACTTTTTATGAAGGTTTCAGACCGTTTGTTAGACTATGTATCCTATTGGACCACCTCTGACGAAAACAATTCAAACATCCCAAGCAGCGACCGTGAATTTACTCTTGGAAAGAGACTGGAGAAGGAATTAAAGGAGCTTGGTCTTAGCCAAGTGATTCTTACGGACCATTGCTACGTCTACGGACTCCTTCCTGCAACCTCGGGAATGGAGAATAAAAAGGCAATCGGCTTAATTGCCCATATGGATACTGCACCGGATTATTCCGGTGAAAACGTAAAACCGCAGATCATCCCAAATTATGATGGAAAGGATGTTTTACTGAAGGGAAGCGGAGCTTATCTTAAGGTATCGGATTTCCCATCCCTTGCCTCATTAAAAGGGCGCACACTTATTACCACGGACGGAACCACACTTCTTGGTGCGGATGACAAGGCCGGGGTAGCAGAGATCATGACTGCCATTGAGCAGATCATCGAAAGAAATATTCCTCACGGAGACATCTGGGTAGGCTTTACTCCGGATGAGGAAGTCGGTGCCGGTGCCAATCTTTTTGACCTGAATTACTTTAAAGCAGATTATGCATATACCGTGGATGGTGACTACGAAGGTGAGATCGCATATGAGAACTTTAATGCTGCAAGTGCTGTTTTTTCCATTACCGGTGTAAATGTTCATCCGGGAGAAGCAAAAGATATCATGGTAAATGCTGCTCTTGTAGGATGCGAAATTGCAATGTCCCTTCCGGCAGACGAAACTCCGGCTACGACCTGCGGCCGCCAGGGATTCTTCCATTTAACGGATATGTCCGGTGATGTTTCCTCGGCAAAGCTTTTTTACATTGTCCGGGATCACGACAAAAATCTCTTTGAATCCAGATTGAACCGCCTTCGTACCATCGAGGTGGAAATGAATCAAAAGTATGGGGAAGGAACTGTCAATTTGGCGATTCAGCATTCCTATGAAAATATGCTGTCAGTAATTGAAGAGCAGATGTATATTGTAGAGCTTGCCAAAAAGGCAATCTCTTCTGTGGGACTTGAACCAATCTCCCGTCCGGTAAGAGGTGGTACCGATGGAGCAAGACTTTCCTTCATGGGTCTTCCCTGCCCGAATCTTGGAACCGGAGGTTATGGATTCCATGGTCCTTTTGAGCACATTTCGGTAGAGGGTATGGAAACAGCAGTTAGGATTCTTCTTGAAATTTTATCAAATCCGGTTGATCGTTAAACAAACAAAACCGCAAGAACTATACACTTTTGTCTGTGTATAACTCTTGCGGTTTCTTTTTTACTTAATTTCCCATAGATGCAAAAAGTGCTGCAATTTCATCTGCACTCAACTTCTTATTGGGATCTGATAAATCGATTTCCGGTTCTACCGGGGTCGGTTCCGGTTCAGCTGCAGGTTCCTCTGCCGGTATATCTTCTACACCCATGTTTGCCAACAGCGCTGCGATATCATCCGGGCTCATCATCTTGTTTGGATCTGACAGGTCCGGCATTGGTGGCTTCTCTTCTGCCGCCGGCTCTAAAACTGCTTCCGGTTCCGGGACCTCTTCCGGTACCGGTTCTTCTTCCGGTGCATCATCTCCACCCATGTTTGCCAGTAATGCAGCGATATCATCCGGGCTCATCATCTTGTTTGGATCTGACAAATCCGGCATCGGTGGCTTCTCTTCCGCTACCGGCTCCGGAGCTACTTCCGGTTCTAAAACTGCCTCCGGCTCCGGTGTAATTTCCGGTTCCGGCTCCACTTCCCCAGCAGACTCCATGATATCATTCGACAAGTCTTCCAGAAGTGCGTTTATTTCGTCATCACTAATTTCTTCCTCTGCATGAATCTCTTCTACTGGAATCTCCGGTGCAGAAATTTCTTCTATAGAAATTTCCTCTTTCGGTTCTTCCATAACCGGTTCAAAGGATGGCTGTACTTCCGGAACCGGGGTAGCAGGCTCCTGCACGACAGACGGCATCGGCGCTGTAATAATCTGGGGAGCAGCCGCAACCACCTTTTGGCTCTGCATGATTGCAGTATTCAACCGGAGCTCCATATCCTTCAGACTTAAAATAATATCCTGCTGCTTCATCAGAAGCTGGTTTAGGTTTTCTTCTCCGATACTCTTATAGGAAGCAATAATCTTATCATTATTACCTTCGATTTTTTCTTCGAAGTGATCAAAACGATCCACTAAGATATCATTGGAAGCTAGCATAGCCTCCGCATTCTCCCGGCTTCTGTTAATAATGACCTTTCCGATGCCTTTTTGCGTTCCCACAATTTCTTCCGTGGGCACCTTCGAAGTACGCTCAATCAGATTCAGCTTCTCTTCAATCTCTCCAAAATACTTTTTCAGCATGAGATAGGATGCTTTTTCTGACTTAATAAGATTACTATAACGCTCCTCTTCCTCCTGCTTTTTCATGTCCAATCGGAGCAAAATTCCCTGGATCAGCACATACAGGCATACAATAAATAAAATCCCCACAATTCCGATTACGATGAACTGCCCCGGTGCATTCATCATCGCATACAGCTCCACCAATAAAATAACTGCAAGCAGTATGGATGAAAAAATAATTTGTAGCGTAGCTTTGTCCTTCTTCTTTTCTGGCATAGATCGTCTCTCCTTTTCCAACCCTATCCAAATTTGTATTCCCCAAAGAGTCATCCTTGACCCATTTTTCTACATTACATTCGACACATATATACTTTATATTATCATAATGCCAAAGGTATCACAAGAATAAACCAAAATACTTCAGCCCCAGATTTTTATCAGATTTTCGCCTTCCTTTAAGCACTGTAATGGCCCGGGAATTGGTCTTTCTCCAATTACACCTAAAATCATATCCCTGTCAATCATAAATGGTGTTCCATCCGGATTCTCATATCCCTCTTCGGAAAGTCTGGTCATTTCGAGATTATGTGTACCTATTATTTCTGTTTGAAGTCCCTCCAGAAAACCTTCAGGCATTGTAATCCTTAAGTAAACTTCCTTACCTCTATGAACAAGCTCGACCTCTGCTCCATTTTTCTCTGAAAAATACTGTTCCTTTTCAAAGACATCGGCACCATTTAAGTAGACATTGTTGTTGATGTATACCGGCTGCTTTACTAAATGAAACATTTCCAGGTCACCATGTCCTGCCTGACGCACTAATTCTGTATACTCTTCCAGGGATGTAGGGCATCCGTTATAGCAGGCGGTGCCATTTGGTATGGTTTCATCTGCATCTGCCGGTTTGATAAAAATATTCTGAAAGAATCGATCATCACATTTATAGACCGGAACTACCCCAAGCACCTCGGTGGAATGAGGATTATGGTAAGGTGTGCCTCTGTCAGGAGAGTTCCACCAGACCATCCCACCCATGATTAGGTTATGAACAAATGCACCACCCTGCGAAGCGTTTTCCAGTGCCTTTTTTGACGAAAGAATATTATTTTCAATCAGATATGGACCATGGGAAACCTCCACCATAATGTCTTCCAGGTTATTCTCGTAGATATTGCGATAAATATGAGTTCCCTGCGCCTGCCAGTCCATCCAGCTTCCCCGCGAACAATTATGAATATAATTGTCATGAATCTGGACATCGATAGCCGCATGGAACTTAATTGCTGCTATCTCGTAACCGTACCACTCGTCTTTCTGGGCGATGTTGTAAATCTCATTCCCGTACACCTCTGAGAACACGCAGCCCATATGTCCCACAATACCATTCTGGCCACAATCATGAATCACATTATTTCTAATAATGTGCGACCCTATACGTTCCTTGCTCCAGCCAATATTTCTCGCCTTAAAAACCGCTTCCATCTGATAAGTATAGCCGGGCTTTCTACCGTATTTCGTACAAAAATTATCTCCCGTTGATATTTCTTTTCCCAGTGAAACGGCAGAACATTTAGAATCATGAATGTCGCAATTCTCAATAATCCACTTTTTTGCCCAATGTGGCCCAATCAGCCCTATCTGATCTGTGGTAGGAGGAGTATACCAGGTCGCTGCACATGACAGTTCAAATCCTCTTACTGTAATGTAATCCAGACCCACTTTTTCCGGATAAAAAACGCAGGGGCGCACGTTTATTTTTACTTCTGTGGACTCAGGTTTCTTATCATTAAAATTTACATATATTGTGGTTGTCTCATCACTAACTTCTGCAAACCATTGATAAAGTGTCTGTTTTGGCTGTGGAAGCGCCTCCCCCTTACAGCCTGGGTCAAATACATACTCCCTTCTCATAACAGGATGGAAAACATCCTCTTTTGATGCAGCTTCATAAGCGGATATTCCATCCAAATAGACATCCCCTGTATGCACTTCATAGTCAAAAGGACCGCACCACCAATCCCCATAATTCCTTGTGTTGTAAGGATTATAATTGCCAAACAAAGCATTGGAAATTTCTGTTTTATAAACAGCATCTTCTATGTGCACCCAATCGGTAATAACCTCCGCTCCGGTGATTTCCACATGCTCCCCCGGTGCAGCCATATATGTAATTCTTTTCTCTTCTGAAATTCCCCCATTTTGCGGACGTACCCACTCTCGATACACGCCCTCGTGTACAATCGCACAATCTCCGGCTTTCATAATATCTGCCGCTTGCTGCACCGTCAGAAATGGATCTTTTTCTGTGCCTGATGCAGGTAAGCTTCCCAATTTTGAAACATGATAAATCATATCCTTCTCCTCCTTTATTTAATTAATCACATTTCGGAATTGTGTTCCGAAAAGGGCTTTTTATTATTTTAACGTGAATGTAAGCGGATGTCGATGTTTTCGAACTTGGCGGGAAAAAATATGGGCGGAATATTTTCCCACCCATATTGCGTCATATTACCTAATTCGTTTTAAAAAGTATCTTTATTTACTTCATAACATAGTATAACATCCAAAGGATAGCTACATAAATAAAAAACTTAAAAAGCAAAATCACTTTATATGTATGTGTCTGCTTACCATCTACAACAAATATTTCCGGGTAAAAACTGCAGTAGTGAATTGGAACTGTCCTAATTATCTTCTTGGAATCATCATAATGGTCAATATGAGCTGCTCTTGGCTGATTTGCGTCATAACGATACTTTCTATTACTAAATTCAATACCATTTCCTTCATAGGAATATCTAAAACGCTCTGCCGTTACTTCACGTACAGTTTCCGGATCTCTCCAAGACTCCGTTATCACAGATATGTCTGCCATTGTTTGTTTTCTGCAAAACATCTTTAAAAACCAAGGCGTATCCATAAACATAATCAATACTGAGACAATAATTACGATTGTCGTACTCAAAACAGGGTTCTGTACACGTTCCGGTATTTCATCCACAAAATAGTAATATGCTATTCCATCCAGAAAGCCAAACATTACACCATAAAAAATTTGTCTTCCATTCCAACCGCAGATAAAAAATATACCCAAAAACACTAATAATAAAATTCCCATTGTACACTTCTCCAATATGCTCAATTGTTCCTGCTAAAAAAGCCGTGACACAATTGCAATCATCATAATAATCGCTGTTAAGCCTTCCGCAACCGGAAAAGCCAGCCAGATGCCTGTCATGTCAAATAGTTTGGCTAAAATAACAGCACAGATAATAATTGCAACAATTCCTCGCAGAATAGAAATAAGAAATGCCCAGCCAGCATTTTCTGTTGCGCTTAAATACCCTGTTCCTACTATATTAAAGCCCGCAAACAGATAGCCTAGAAAGTAAATCTTCAAACCAATCGTTGCGTATTCAGCCATTTCTGTACTACTTTCACTATTAAATATTTGTACAATCGGTTCTGCAAAAAACTGTGTAACCAAAATAGCAACTATGGATAATACCATACCGGTTACCATGGAGAGTTTTAGGATTTTCTTGATAGAGGTACGTTCCCCGATTCCATAAAAATTGCTAAAAAGAGGTTGGGCACCCTGGGACAAACCATTGAAAACAGAAGTTGCAACCAATGAAATATTTGCAACGATGCCGTAAGCTGCAATACCGATATTTCCTGTAAGATTTAGGATTATAAAATTAAATACCAGTGTTGTGATACCGGAAGCCATTTCTCCTATAAAAGCAGAAATGCCAAGCTGACAGGAATGGAGCAACCGTCCGACAGACGGAATCTTCCATTTAAATTTGATGGTGTTTTTTTTATTCAAAAAATGCAGGCTGCAAATGAGTACTCCTATGATGGGGGAAAAAGCAGTTGCAAGTGCAGCTCCTGCCATACCAAGTTGAAATGGAAACATTAAAATATAATCAAATACAATATTAAACAAACTACTAAACAGCGTTGCTGCCATAGCAAGAGACGGCGAACCGTCATTTCGAACAAATGCATTAAAAATATAGTTCAGCATAAAAAATGGGGTAAACATCATGAAAATACGAGTATAAACCTTACCGACGGCAATAATGTTTCTATCTCCGCCAAGCAGCGCCAGAATTTTATCAGGAATAAAGATACCCAGTAAAATAAAAATAACCCCAATTAGAATAGCAAATAAAATGGCATTGGAAAAATATCGATCCGCCGTCTGCTCCTTTCGCACACTGGCAATATTGAACCTGATGGCAGAGCCCACACCAATCATAGCGCCGATAGCAAAAATGAGACTGTAAATCGGCAGCACTAAATTTAATGCTGCTATACCATCTGCTCCTTCTGCCAAGGAAATAAAGAAGGTATCCGCAAGGATATAAACCGAAATACCAATCATTCCTAAAATATTTTGAAATACATATTTAAAAAATGACTGATTAATGGTTGTTTGATTCATTCATTACTTCCTCCGATGGTATTCTCATTTTCCACTTCTATACTATCTACATCCTCGGAGGATTTCAAGAACATCTTCTTTTTCCAGTTTTACATACGCTCTGGAGGAAATACCGCTGGTGCGAACTGCTTCTGATGCCATTTCTTCAAATTTGCTGTCATCGATTCCCACTTCTGAAAATGTTGACGGCATACCAAGCCGTTTGAAAAATCCTGCCGTTTTTTCAATACCCATTAGAGCTGCCTTCATCTCGTCAGCTTCTTTAACATACCAAACCTCTCTTGCAAAGCGCGCAAAACGTCCCTTGGTATTCTCATTTAATACATATTTCATCCAAGCTGGTGTGAGAATTGCAAGTCCCACTCCATGCGTCAGATCATAGTATGCACTGATTACATGTTCCATCGGATGAACACTCCATGCTCCGCCTTTTCCTACTGTCAATAAGTGATTCAACCCAACTGTACTTGACCACATAAGATTTGACCGCGCTTCATAGTTCTTTGGCTCATCAATGGCTATCTTTCCATAGTATTTCGCCCAGATATGGCAGTGTAAAATTTTTTCACTTCACCAAGAATCTCAGTAGCAAATATAAATAGATAATAATCTCAAATATGGGTGGTATTTCTACTTTAAGTATTTTTTTAACAGAGGTCGAATAGTCAAAAAATGTACGTGTCGGCTACCTTGACCAGTACACGGTACTGGTCTGCCATGAACCAGAATTTTACGATGGACTTGCTACCGATGTGTGGGATTGCTCCCAGTGGAGTACGAAGATAAAATGATTAATGCAAAAATGTCATGTAGCACCAAAACTACATGACATTTTTTTCATTATGTATTTTAGAACTTATATACTAATGCTGTAAGTGGCGGCACATCAATTGCGATGTATTGCTTTCTGCGATCACACTCGCCTTTTCTTGCCTTCACTGATTTCGATACATTGTTGCCGTTTCCGCCAAATCTGGTATCGTCAGAGTTCAGTATCAGCTTATACTGTGTAATTTCTGGTACACCTACCTTATACTTCGGATATGACACAGGGGTCTTATTAATGATAAAGAGCAGTTTCTGCTTGCCATATATTATCACTCCAACCAATGCAGTCAAAGATACAATACGGACAAAGCTCAT
>CAMDYX010000084.1 GCA_945910395.1 uncultured Agathobacter sp.
AGAATGTATGCCGGTGGAGGAGAACTTACGGAAAATATTGATGATGTTGGAGGAGTAGGCACAGCAGAGTTTGCAAGTAAAGCCATTGATATATTTTATATGAGCAGAAGATAAATTTCAGTTTGCAGAGATAGTGATTACTCGGAAATATGATATTTTATGAAGTCCTCTTGTGGACATAACTTTATAGAATATGATGAGATTTTTGTCTTGGTAATAATAGGTACAATAGAATAGTAGCGATTTAAGAGCAGTTTATATGTTAGCAGCATATAGGCTGCTTTTTTCATCCCCCGGGGAGTCGGGCGGGGGTAAGGGGGTAGGAATGGTACACAAAGCATCCTAAGAAAATAAAATTTCTTGGGATTTTTTTATGCATTTTTTGAAATCAGCATTTTTTGACTCCAAGTAATAGCTGTAAGGAGCGAGGGAAGAAAAACTTCCGACAACGACTACTTGCAAATATGAAGGAAGGAGGACAAAAAACTATGCAGAACGTAAAGAGAAAGCTCGATATGGCACTCGTTAGCGCAAAAAACTGGATTCAGGCAAAGAAAGAAGGCAGCGACCAGCTTATTGTAATGTTCATCATCATTGCAGTAGCAGCAGGTGTGGCAGGTCTTTTATACATCTTTTGTAAGAGCACACTGCTCCCGGAATTCCAGAGCAAAGTAACCGAACTGCTTAACAACTGGTTCAATCACGCGTAAGGAGGCAACATGGCAAGAAGTGCAGGCGTAAAAGCCATCGCTAAGGAAGAAAAGCGAATGGAAAAGGAAAGAAGGCGGCGTATCGAGCTAGCAAACAAAATGCTGATTCCGGTGAGTAAAAAGACGATGGAAACCTTGGGACTTATATCATTTGACCCAAACGGTGTTTTCAGACTCACAGAAAATCGCTGGATGAGTGTGTTTGTGATAGAAGGGGAACCGAAAGCACTTGCAAGCATCGCTGCGAAACTTTCCGGAAGAATCCGTATTGTCTGGCACTTTAGAGAGGATGGTGGCAGGGCAACCTGCCACCTTGTCTTAATGGAAACCGGAGAGATTTACGAAGAGGTTAGACAGCTTATGTCAAAGGATGAGGAGCTACTAAAAGAGGCAGTCAGAATGACTCCTCTATCGGTAGACGAAGTAATGAATCAGATTGGAGAAAAGTTCGGTCAGTCTATCCGGTTTTCCTATGCCTCTTATGTGCGTGGTAATAAGGATTGGAAGAAGGAGTGCTTTCTTGAGATTACAGAGGAAGCAGACAGATTTTTAGTCGGACGACTTTATGGGGAGGCGTTTCATGCGCTATCCTATCCATCCATCATAAAGGATGGGTTTATTAACAGATTAGGGAACTTAGGATGTCAGGCATATGTAAGTCTTGATATGAACTCACTAACGACAGAGGAAGAACTTGATTTTAACAGAGCGATTGAGAAGAGATACAACCGAAGACTATCTGCAGATGCAGGGAATGAATACTTAAATGTATCTCTTTCCATTGTAATTCTGTGCGATTCCGATGATGCTAGAAAGATTATTGAAAAGACCGTCATATCCATTGCAAACGGGTATGAGCTGATGCTTGCACCAAGTTTCCATGAACAACGAAAGGTAGCAGAAAGTGTAATAAGCTTTGGGCTAATTGACAAAAAGATTATGAGAAATGTAGCGGTAGATGTAACGGATGGATTGATGGGAGGTGGAGAAGATGCAGATGCCAAAATCGAAGTATGAGCAGACAAAGGTATGCGATGAACCCTTAGTAAAAGAAATGACTTCAGTACAGGATGTATTCTCGATAGTAAGCATTGAGGAAAGCGGTGTATTTGAACTGCCGGGGAAGAAATATTCGAAGCTGTATGTGCTAAGTGATATTAACTTTGCCGGAGTGACAGATGCTGAGCAGAAGCAGATTATTATCAATTTCTCCAATGTCCTTAAGACCATTCCCTGCCGCTTTTCTTATTCTGTGGCAAACGAATATGTGGACGAGAGAGTCTTTAACGAGAAGATCCTCTACAGGCTTCGAGGAGATAAGTATGACCGACTCAGAAAATCCTTTAATACCATGATTAAGGATAAGGTCAGTGATGCCAGACAAGGATTATACCAGACCATTTATCTGACTCTTACGATTAAGGCAGAGAATATCGCAGATGCAAAGAGTACGTTTAACTCTATTGAGAGTGCGATACGAAGTGCCTTTGTAGGCATCGGGGTAAATGGCATTCAGGGCTCCATTATGAGAACTGTGCCAATTGATGAGCGAGTGCAGTTACTCTTTAATCTCACTCATGCAGGAATTGATACAAGGTATAAGTTCCATTTTGAAGATGAGATTACATCAAGACATGACTGGATGAACATTATTTCACCGGTCAGCATCTGCTTTGAGAACGAGCGGTTTACCATGAATAATCATATCGGCAAGGTGTATTTCATCGAGGAATACCCAAAGAGCCTGGAGAGTGATATTGTGGCTGCTTTATCAAAGGTGAACTGTACAAGCTACATTACCGTAAATAATGAGCTTTTGGATATTGCAGGCTTTAAGCAGGAGATAGCCCGAAAGTATATGGGCGTTGGTATGAAGATTGAAAACGAGAAGCAGAGGAATCGAAACAATAATGATTTCTTAGCAGATGCGTCTACAAAGCTGTTGGGGGAAAAGGAGAAGCTAGATTCGTTTTCCAAGGAATTAGATAGCAGTGATGACCACTATTACAACACAACTATGATGATTTTTGTTTTGGCAAGGGATGAAGAGGAGCTTATGCAGATTGAAGAAAAACTGTATAACGCAGCTTCCCTTAAGTCAGTCAAGCTAAAGGCGTGCTTTGGAAAACAAAGGGAAGCCCTTAATTCCGTGTTGCCGATTGGAATTCAGGAATTTAAGCGTGTTGTAAACCTTTCCTCATCCTGCCTTGCAATGCTGATGCCATATAAGACACAGGAACTAAATGATGAAGGTGGTAATTATTACGGAATCAACCAGTTGTCACAGAATGCGATTTTTGCAGACAAAAAGAAACTAAAGAACCATAACGGAATGATATTTGGACAGTCGGGTTCCGGTAAAAGTGTGTTTGCAAAGTGTGAGATTATCAGTACCTTTGTTAATTACCCGGAAGACCAGATTATGATTGTTGACCCTCAATCCGAATGGGGAGGACTGGCTGCCGAAGCGGACGGGACCGTTATTCCCTTTGATACCACCAAGGAGTATTTTATAAACCCTATGGATGCAGATTTTCGCGGTGTAGATTATGCCAGACTCAGGGAAATCATATCGGATAAAGCTGACTTTATGCTGACCTTATTGTCATCCTGCTTAAAGCGGGACATGACTCCGGAGGAACAGGGAGTCATTGATAATGTCATTGAAAAGGTCTACTCAGAAAACTATTCCATGAGAAAGCGATTAAACGGTGAAATGGAAGAAGAGAGTGAGTATGACATTCCGGGATATATGAAGACCAATGCCACAAAGGTGGTAGCAAGATGCAATCTGACAAATGAAGAGCAGATAAAAGCCTATTCACCTACTTTGCAGGATGTATATCAGGGGCTATTGGATGAAGGTGGAAATTTGGCAAAGCATCTGGCCGCTGCAATGGAGATATTTGTAAATGGTTCCTTGAATCTTTTCAACCACAGAACAAATGTGGATTTGAGCAACCGCTTCATCGTGTTTGATTTGTCCGGGCTAAAGGAGAATATCAGAATCACAGCCATGCTTATTATGATGGAGACCGTAAGGCAGTCCATCAAGGCAAATTCTGCAAAGAAGAGATGGACACATCTGTATATAGATGAATTCCATGAGCTTTTAGCGGTAGAGCAGGTGGCTGGATTTATCCTTAAGCTGTGGAAGGAAATTCGAAAAATGTCCGGTATCTTATGCGGTATTACGCAGAACTTAAGTGACTTACTTAACAATGATTATGGCGGAAAGCTGCAGGCGATTTTGTCAAATACAGAATACTTTGGGCTGCTCAGTCAGTCCACCTTGGATAAGAATAAGCTCATGCAGTTTTTACCAAGCATCAGTCCTGCAATGTTTAACTTCGTTGACAATGCAGATTCCGGTACAGGGCTTCTTAAGATGGGAACCGTGACTGTACCGTTTGATATGCGGATGAGTAAGGACAGTGAGATTTATAAACTTGTAAATACAGATGGAGGAAGCTATGGAGTTTAAATCATCGAATACAGTATTTCAGAATAAAAACTGTTTTGTGGATGATATGAAACGCTTTGTATGTGATGAGGCAGCAAGATTTACTACAAACAGTAATGAAGCTGCCTCTGCTTCTATAGATGAGTTTGCAGAAAGAGGGGTACGCTTTTCTATAGAAAAGAATAAGCGTGCCATAAGTAAGCAAAGGCAGATTATAAGAGAGCTTGATGCAAAGAAAGAAGAGCTTCTTAAAACAAAGATGGAATCTATCCATCCATCAGAGGACAAAGATGACAGAAAAGATTCTTCTGGTTCTTCTCATTCTAAAGAAACAGATTCTAAGGAAAAGGCAGAAGGAAGCCATCAGGTAAAGGAAAAGGAAAAAGAGCTGGATAGTAAAAAAGAGAAAGCCAAGAAAGAAAAATCAAAGGAAACAAAGAAAGCCGGAGCAAAGGCTGCGGTAGCAAATTTATTAAAGGCGAAAGCGGAGCTGTCAAATGACCTTGTGGCAAACAATGTGACAGGGGATGCCCTAAAGGATGGAAACACAGGACTTATGAAGCTTCTTACCTTTTACCTAAATCCCATGACTTATGTGCGAAAGTTGGTAGCCATGGTAGGAGCTGCGATTGCACCGTACATATTGGCATTTATGGCGGTAGCTTCGGTGGTGCTAATCATTGTGATGTTTATTTTCAGTATCCTTAAGCCACTGCAGGAAATAGGAAATGCAATCAGTAACTTTTTGTCCCTATTTTCCGCAACAGAGACCTTTGTCAATGAGGACATGTCACAAAGTGAAATAGATGCGATATTGGATGAACTTTCATTAGATGAAACAAAGGAAGCAGTGGTGTCATTTGCGCTGTCGAAGGTGGGCTGTTCTTATGACCAGAATAACCGTACCAGTGGCACAAGCTTTGATTGTAGCTCCTTAGCCTATTATGCATGGCAGGCAGCAGGTGTGGATATTAGCTTTGGAAGCGGTTATCCGCCCACAGCAGCGGAGGAAGCAAGGATGCTTGAGCAAAGAGGATGCAGTCTTGGAACAATGGATTTGCAACCGGGAGATTTGGTTTTCTATGGTGGAGAAGGAAATAGAAGATACATGGGTATTTATCATGTAGCAATTTATATTGGAAACGGTATGGCGGTAGAAGCCTTAAATGAAACCTATGGAGTGGTATATCAGAGGCTTCGAACAACAAATGCAATTATGGTTTGCAGACCAAGCTGACTAGAAAGGAGATAGAAAAATGGCAGATGAAATTGCACAGGTAGTAGAGATGGAATACAAGGGCGTGTATTACGCTTTTAAGGGAACAAAAGCAACCTTAGCGGCAATCATTAGTGCGGTTAAGGCATTAGCCGAGTGGAAACACAACAGATATTTGAACAAGGAGGGCAACTGTACATGGGCAAAGATGCAGGAGATTTCCAAGGGGACTCCTCCGATTTTGGAATTTCCAAAGGAGATGTTTGAGGAAAGACAGGTAGGCAAGAAAAAAGATGGTACGCCTATCATGAAGTCTGATTTTGACCTCTATTGTGAGAAATACAATCTCCGGTACTGCATCATGCCGGACTTAAACCCCAATGATGATTATATTCCGGTTGCAGTTCCTACGCAGGATATGGGGATTCATCAGGAACAGATTAAGTCTGTAATGAACAGAAGAATCTTATCCGAAGAGGCGAAGGACAAGGAATATGATGAGAAAATTGCGGCTCTTAAGGAGAAGATCAAAAATGCAGGGGCAGAGAAAGAGGAAGCGGAGAAAGAGCTTGCAATGCTTGAAACCGGAAAGAGTCAGAACAAGGAGCTTTTAGAGGAATCCAAAGAAAAGATGGAAAGAGACAATGTTTTGGACTTTGCGGAGTACTTAAAGCAGGGAAAGGGAACGCTTATGGAAACAGACCCGGAGATGGCACTTACACAGGAAAATATCTGTGGCATTGTAAGAGAATATTCCCCTTATGAGTGTATGATTCCGATTCGTGATGAGAGTCTGGTGCCGGATAGCAAGGAGATTATCTACAGCCAGCGCACCAGTGATGACAAGATTCACGTGGTAAAAAGAAAGTTCCTTGAGGATGAGCATGGAAACATCTACTCCGAGTATCGCATAAAGATTCCCGGAAGTACGGATGAAAAGTGCTTTGATGACAGGGGCAAAACAATGGATGAGTGGAAGAAGGAGCTGCCAAAGGTATTAGAAGCCGGAGGATTCTTAGATGAGCCTACTGCGGTATCACAGTCCGAAGAACGATTCCTTAAGTACAAGGAATTCTTAGAGAGAAATTTTTCAAATGCCCCAGAAGAGGGGCAGGAGAAAGCAGAGGTGTATAGCAGCGAGGAAGCCAAGGAATTTGTAGAATCCATGAAAAAGGATATGAGACAGGAGCGGGATTATGAGGAATCCTTATATACCACAGTTTCTGTTCCTGCAACAAAGATTATGGCTGACGGTGAGCAGGTTGTGTGCATGGAGCTTTCGGAAGGTCTTGTGAAGGGTATTGTTGTTGAGAGTATGAATGAATCCGCCGCAAGAGTCTTTGTAAAAGAGGATTCTGTTTACTCTGTCGTAAAACCGAATGGTCAGACCAAGGAGATGAGCGGCAGGGATATCATTGACGAGGCAACAAAGAGCGCAAGAGAAGAACTTGCAAAATCCATTGTGAGAGGAAGGTAAGCGGTATGCAGAAGGGATTTCGCAGTAAATCAGTCAAAAAGCATACCAGAACCTTAAAACAGACTTTAGTGATATACGCAGTAGGGTCACTCCTTTGCGTATATCTGGGTCTTTTGTGTGGCGCAGTCTGGATGCCGGGAAATGATTTCAATCAATTTATGAATAACTTTCAGCAGTTTATCTTAATCGAGCATCACTATATCGTGGGAGTTACCTATGCAACACCGGCATTTATCGGCAGCTTCTGGCTTGCATTTTCGTTGGCATTTATTATCATAGCAACGAAGTTTGAGCATCCATTTGCCGGAGAGGAATATGGTGTGGCAAAGTGGGGAAATGCCAAAGAGTTTACCAAACGCTTTGCCAATCACGATGAAAAGAATGAGGTTGAGGTGGTAACAGGAGATGTGGTAGTGCCCGGTGGAGTTAAGGTAAATACGAAAAATTACTGGATTGCCGAGGGTGTGTATGTATCCATAGAGAACGTGAATACAGCCAACTTAAATATGCTTGTTGTTGGTCCCCCAGGGTCCGGTAAGTCGTTTCGACTGGCAAGACCTATGCTTTCCCAGCTGTGTGGGAATTTTCTGGTAACAGACCCGAAGGGAGAATTATATAAGCAGGGCGGACAGTACTTTGAGGATAACGGATATGAAGTGATGGTTATGAATGTAGAATCCGAGGAAGGAATGCCGATGAGTATACATTTTAATCCATTTGCCTATATTCGAAATGAATCAGACATCATGTCCATTGCAAGCATATTGATGAAATCCACCACACCGCAGGATGAAGCCGGAGGCGGCGGTAATGACCAGTTCTTTGAACAGTCGGCAGAAGTATTATTAACATCCATTTTGTATCTGATTCATTATTATTACAAGCCAAAGGCGCAGAACTGGAGAACCTTTGTAAAGCTTCTTGATGCCACCACAGTATATACAAAAGCGGATGGCTCTATTGATAAGGCAAAGTGTGAGATTCTTACCATTGCAACCAGAGCACAGAATCTTTGGAAGGAGAAGTACAAGAAGGATTTCCCTGGATATGTGGCAATTGAGAAATATTATAATGGTGCTGCAGAAACCACATCCTCGATCGTGGCATCCTTAGATGCACACTGCAGATATATGAAGCTGGAATGTGTGCAGGATTTACTTTCCGAGGATGAGATTCATATTGCAAAAAGCTTTGGGTATTCCAAGAAGAGTGAGAACAGCAGAACCGGCAAGAGGATTCTGTTTATTGTGACCAGTGAAGATAAGAGATATTATGACTGGATTCCGTCAATGGTATATTCGTTGTTTTTTGATGAACTGTATCATCTGACCGCTATTGACCCATCTCTTCATGAAACACTGCCACAGCATCTTACATTCCTCATGGACGAATTTGCCAATGTCACATTGCCGGATTCCTTTGTAGAAAAGCTTTCTACCATGCGAAGCAGAAACATGTCAGCGGTTATTATTGTGCAGAACTTAATTCAGCTTAAGCGTAAATTCCCGAAATTCGATATGGATAAGGACTTAATCGGTAACTGTTCCATTATTGATATTTTGGGTGCGCCGGATATGGATTCCTGTGAATACTTAAGTAAGCATTTTGGAACCCAGACTATCCATAAGGCAAGTGATTCCGATGCCAAGGATTATAAGGGACAGTCGTCAAGAAGTGAGGATGTTATGCAAAAGAGTCTGCTTTCTGCAGAGGATATCTTTGCCATGAGAAAGGACGGAGAGTGTGCCATCGTAATTAAGGGTACAGACCCGTTATATGAAACCAAGTGCCGCATGGAGAATACCCCTTTTGTGAAGCTGCTTTGCAGAAAGCATAATCCATATGACCCTGTAAAGAAACGACATGAAAGAGAAATCCAAAAGAGTAAGGAAAAGACTTTATTTGCGACCAACGAAACAGCAGTAATGAAAGTGCAGGAGCTAAGAGAAAATGGTGCAGAGATAATCCGGATTACAGAAAAGGAAGTGGATGCCATTGCAATGGCTTTTAAGTCCGGTCAAAAGCTTACCTCTGTGAAGTTAACCGAAGAACAGATAAAACGGATTAATGAGAACTACCAGAAGTATCAGACAACTCAGGCACTCGACAGGACACTTGATTTATCGGTGTATTTGGAAGGAATTGATGATAGCCCGGAATCAAAACAGATTGCACAGGAAAGAGGAATCTGTGCCCAGACACTTCGGACAGCAGGCTATTCCTTCTTACAGATAAATCTGTTACACCCATTCATCATGCAGAACAAATCAGCGGATGAGATAATGAAAATCTTTTCCAAGGACGCAACAAGGGAAGAGATTGAAAATCTAAGTAAGATATTTGGATAGAAAGAGAGGCTATCAGGAGAGACATCTTCTGATCAGCCTTTTCTTTATGTGAGAGAAATTATGTTGATTTTTGGACAAAAAGTACCGATAATATGAGTATGGATGGAATTACAAAT
>CAMDYX010000085.1 GCA_945910395.1 uncultured Agathobacter sp.
TTAATGAGCAATTTATTGCGAATTTAGTACCGCTACGCTTTTTACAAACGAGAGCGGGTTCTGATTCAAATATGCAAATTCATTCGGGGACACATTTCCGAAAAGGGGGGTTAATGATTTACTGCCGATTGTGAAAAAAAAAGAAGCCATGAAAACATGGCTTCTTTTTCTTAATCGTTGATTCCAATATCTTATTTCTAAACAAAGAAAAAGGTACATAGAAACTAGATTAGCTGCGCAGTAATTAAATTATTTAACTACTACTACATTGGTTGCCTGAGGACCCTTAGCGCCATCAGTGATTTCATACTCAACTGCTGCGCCTTCTTCTAAGGATTTGAATCCTTCCATCTGAAGTCCTGAGTAGTGTACGAATACATCTTTGCCGTCTTCTCCGGTGATGAATCCGTAACCCTTCTGGTTGTTAAACCATTTTACTGTACCTTTGTTCATCGAAAGTACCTCCAAAAATATAATGTTGCTGTCGCAACTAGAGATAGAATAACATACCCCTATTTAAAAGTCTATTTCAAATTGTAAATTTTTACATATTTTTCTTTAAAATATCGTACTAACGGTTCTGCCGATACTTCCTTTTTACATACGCTTGCAATGACCTCCTTGGGAAGTCTTGTACTTCCATAGACATGTATCTTTTCATTGAGCCACTTTGTAATATCCTTGATACGTCCCTCTTTCAAAATCTTATCAATGGAGCCAAGCTCTTCCTCAATTGTATCACGATACATTCCATCATATATACTTCCCAACAGATAGGTAGGGAAATATCCGAAGGAACCATCTGACCAAT
The DNA here is from genome assembly GCA_945910395.1 of uncultured Agathobacter sp. Classification (GTDB taxonomy): domain Bacteria; phylum Bacillota; class Clostridia; order Lachnospirales; family Lachnospiraceae; genus Roseburia. The sequence goes on from CAMDYX010000085.1 coordinate 812, forward strand.
GCATATCCTGCAAAATTCCTTCTGCATCATTCTTTGGTGTAATTTGCAGATATTCCTGCATTTTCTTGTTCCAAAGAGCCGGTAATTCCTCTACGGAAACACCCTCACGGAAAATTGCTTTTTCCATCTCATATCGAATGATGATGTGGAAACAATATGTGATCTCATCTGCATCCGTCCGAATAAAGCTGTTTCTTACGTGATTGATTTCTTTTGCGAATTCCTCAATCGTGATATCTCTAAAGTTTGGCAAAAGCTCCTGTACTTTATCATAGATTGGAATCCAGAAATTGATATTTCTTCCAAGTACATTCTCATAAAATCTGGATTGACTCTCATGGATTCCCATATAGTTGCAGCTTCCTCCGACCGTTCCATCCAGCTTGGGATTTACGTTCTGTTCAAAAATGGCATGCCCACCTTCGTGGATGGCGGAGAACATAGCACAAATCGGATCGTCCTCATGATAGTGATTCGTCACCCGGACATCCTGGGATGAGAAATTCAGCGTAAATGGATGCTCGGTTTCTCCCACCGCACCCTTATTAAAATCAAATCCGATATACTCCAGCAAAAGCTTCTGCACCTTCTTTTGTGCATCCACATCGAAGAATCGGTGGAACTTGCTGTCATCCGGCTGGTCGACGGCGATAATCTTCTGTACCAGAGGAATCAATTCCGTCTTAAGTTCCTCAAATAAGCGGTCGATGGTTGCAGAGTCCATTCCTTCCTCATACTGATCGAGAAACGCATCATATACTTCCTTTCCCGGATCGGTGTAGGATACCATTTCACGTCGCATATCAATCATCTTTTTTAAATGCGGCGCAAAAATATGGTAGTCCGCTGCCGCTTTTGCTTCCTGCCATGCCCGCCCTGCTTCCGCCTGTGCCGCAACAAAGGCACTGTAAAACTCTACCGGAATTCTGGAATCCCGCTCAATGTCACGATACATCTTTTTTACGATAAACTGCCAGTCCGGGTCCAGCTGCTCTAGTTCCTCCGGTTGATTCAAGACCCTCAGATACTCCTTCAATTCCTCCGACGTCGATAATTTAAACTCTTCAGTTGAAAAATAGGTAAGTGCATCCGAATGTCTATCAAAACCATTCTTCGGCATTCCCGTTTCCATATCCCAATATAGCAGCGTAACTACCTGCCCAAACCTTTGCATATTTTCCAAATAGTTCTTAAATTCCGTAAATGTCTGACTCATAATTAATGTACTGCTCTCCTCTTTTATAAGTTCTCCCATGCACTCACTTTCCAATGCACGCTCCTTCTATATTGTAGCAGTTTCCCGTGAAAATACCACCCTCATATTTTTTCTCCTATTTCGGAAAAGCGCTCCCGAAATGGGATCCTTTTTATCCATTTCATGAAAATTCCAGCATATGCTTGCGATACCACTTTGGAAGAAGTGTATTCTGGCACTTCTCACTAAAGCGCTCATCAATGGCCATGGTAGAAAAATATGCTCGCCACATTTCCTCATACCTATCCTTTGGCATCGATGCCTCCGTTTTCCCAAAGACCTCCGAAAAGGCTGCTTCCTTTTCATCCATTTCTATTCCTGCCACAAAGAAACAGCTTTTATATGCCGGATGAACCAGGGCATATTTTCTCTTTTTATCAAAAATAATGAAATTCTCATTGGGAAAGCGATCTGTAAAGTGCTCCTGCATCACCGGAAGCGCATCACATTTCGGTTCGATTTCCGCCAAAAGGAATCTTCCAGTATCCCAAAATCTTGTAAATCCCTGCAGCTTCTGGCACTCATTTCCAACCTTCCTTGACAGCTCCATGACCCGGATTACATAGGGATCTGCCAGATATTCCCGAATCTGACTTCCTTTTGAAAACGCCCGCACCAGATATCCCAGCACCGTTGTTGCACGGTCAGGATCAAAATGACACAGCGCGTAAAATACGGTCTGATATACGGAAAATCCCAATTTGCTTTGAATGGCGTACACGGTTTTTGCCGCCTTTTCTTCATCCGTTTTAATCTCTATTTCCCTTGCAAAAAGCATGATATTGCTATGCTCTCCGATTTCAATTGAAATGGAGTCCTCATAAGGTTGCTGCATACAATTTTTATATACAAAAGCATCAAATAATGCGGTAAGTATTCCGGTTATGCTGTCCTCGCATTTTAAAATCAATTGTTCGCTCAATGCCTGCTCACTTCCCTTCGCCAGTATAAATCATGCCTGCTGGATGCACCCCAGCTCCCACAGATTCATCTGCTCATAAGTCTTCTTACTTCCATCCGACAGAAGCATTGCCGATGGCCTTTCATTGTAAACCAAATGTCTTGTGATATAGTCTTCTTCCATCTTTGTCTGGTACATCATTCTTCCTTTGCAGGTAATAAAGTATAAGGCTCTCTTTAATACCACTCCCATACGTTTAATATCCTCAAAATCCAATTGCCCATGCTTTCTTGCGAGAAGAATTCTTCCTGCACTCTTCGTTCCGATTCCCGGAACCCGAAGCAGAGTGTAGTAATCCGCCTTATTGATCTCCACAGGAAATTCTTCCAGATGATGCACCGCCCAGTTGCATTTCGGGTCAATCTGCTCATGAAAATTCGGATTCTTTTCCGATAGGAGTTCTCCTGCCGCAAAACCATAAAACCGCAATAAAAAGTCTGCCTGATACAGCCGGTGTTCACGAAGCAGCGGTGGTTTTTCCATAAATCCGGGCAGATTCTCATCCTGGTTGACATTTACAAAAGCAGAATAAAACACCCGCTTCATATCAAACCTCTGATAAAGAGCCTCTGTCACAGAAATAATCTGGTAATCCGTCTCCTGGGTTGCCCCTACAATCATCTGCGTGCTCTGCCCAGCCGGGACAAAATAGCGGGATGGGTGGGAAAGTCCTCTACTTCTTTGCTGCACAGGAAGAAGGATATCCTTCTTTTCCTCCAGCTTTTTCACATTCTTCTCCCGTTGCTCAATCATGCGGTCTCGGCTCTCTGCTATCTCTGCCATCTGATTATAGTAGGATTTCTCATCTACGCTGACCCTCGCCTGCATGCTGTGTACACCGTGGTATTCTCTGCTTTCCTTTATTCCGTTTTGAATCTGACGCATGGGCTTTAAAATATTCTTCCGCACCTTGTTTGGCGCAATTTCCTTTAACCCTTCTGCTGTCGGAAGCTCCAGATTCACACTCATACGATCACACAGGTATCCGATCTGTTCCACCACCTCCTGGGAGGCCCCCGGAATCCCCTTGATATGAATATAACCATTGAAATGATATTTGCTCCTCAGCAAAAACAAAGTCTCATACAAGAGCCCCATAGTATAATCCGGCGAATGTACAATCCCTGAGCTTAAGAACAGTCCTTCAATATAATTTCTCCTGTAAAATTCCATCGTAAGTGTACACACTTCCTCCGGGGTAAAGGAGGTACGGACCACATCGTTTGAGGAACGATTCACACAATACCTGCAATCATAGATACATTCATTGGTGAACAGAATCTTAAGCAGTGAAATGCATCTTCCATCTGAGGTAAAGGTATGGCAGATTCCTGCTCCGGAAGCATTTCCCATATGCTTTCCATCCCCTTTTCGCTCTACTCCGCTGGACGTACAGGCCACATCGAACTTCGCGCTGTCTGCCAATATCTTAAGTTTTTCCTGCAAATCCAATTCTGTGATAATTCCTGACATATGCTACCTCATACCAAACATTTTAGAACAAATGTTCTATTTAAAGTTTAGCACATATGTTCGAATCTTGCAATACATATTACAGACATTGACTTCTTTTCGAGTTAATCCAATCTAGGTCAATTTCCATCTCCAAACTCATTGACTATTTTTCAAACAATACCATTCTAAGTCATTCTCTCCCCCTTCATTTCCAAACTCCCTTTTCAGAATTGTGTTCCTGAGAATGAATTTTGCTATTTGAATCAGAACGTTTAAAAAGCGTCGGCACTTAATGAGCAATTTAATGCGAATTTAGTACCGCTACGCTTTTTACGAACGAGAGTGGGTTCTGATTCAAATATGCAAATTCATTCAGGAACACTTTTTTTCAAAATGAAAGAAAAAAGGCCACTACCGACCTTAATCGGTAATGACCTCTTCCATTAGCTTTACATTTTATTTTTTCTTGGAAAATGCAATCTTGATTGCCTGCTTTGCACCATTTGGCAGGATGTATTTTAACTTATCCTCTGACCTTCTCATGGTGCTTGCTTCCGGAATATCACGCTCCAGATGAATTGCATCAAATTCACACTTGGTGGTGCAGACACCACATCCCACACACTGGTTTGCATCCACGATCGTAGCTCCGCATCCCAGACAGCGTGCAGTTTCTTTTTTCACCTGTTCCTCTGTAAAGGTAAGCTTTGCATCCCGGAAAGATTCCTTTCCTATCTCAGCCTTCTTCCCCGGCACCTGACGTCCGGTATTATCATATTTTTCCACAAGAATATCCTTCTTATCCAGTTCCTTATAATAATGAGGATCACGGCCTATGGTAAGTGTGGCATGGGGCTGTACAAAACGGTGAATGGAAATAGCACCTTCCTTACCTGCTGCAATTGCATCAATTGCAAATTTTGGTCCGGTAAGTACATCTCCGCCTACGAAGATATCCGAAACCGTTGTCTGATAGGTTACCGGATCTGCTACCGGAGCCGGTCCTCTAAACTCTACCGCCTCGCCCTCAAGAAGACTTCCCCACTGAGTAGCCTGCCCTACGGCAAGCAGTACATTGCTGCAAGGAATCGTTATGGTTTCGTTCTCATCATACTGAGGATTAAAGCGTCCTTCTGCATCCTTTACCTGTGTACACTTTTTAAATACAATTCCGGTTACAGTTCCGTTCTCTGTAAGGATTTCCTTCGGTCCCCAGCCTCCGCGAAGCTCTATTCCTTCCGCTTCCGCAAGTTCGATTTCCTCCGGAAGTGCCGGCATGATATCCCGGGTTTCAAGGGATACCTGATATACCTTGGAGGATGAGCTTCTTACTGCACACCGGGATACATCGATTGCTACATTTCCGCCTCCGATTACTACGGTATCACCTTCAAGCTTATAGGACTCGTCATCCGTTAAAATATGTAAGAAATCAACACCGGTCATGACTCCCTTTGCGTCTTCTCCCGGCACACCAATCTTTCGTCCACCCTGGCAGCCAATTGCTAGATAAAATGCTTTGTAGCCCTCTTCGCGTAACTGGCTGATGGTTACATCCTTTCCGACTTCCACGCCGGTCTTAAACTCTACGCCCATCTCCCTAAGAACATCGATTTCTGCTGCAACAACATCCTTTTCCAGAACAAAGGAAGGAATTCCGTATACCACCATACCACCGAGCTTTTCATTCTTCTCAAAAATAGTTGGACGGTATCCTTTTTCTGCCAGATAGAAGGCGCAGGAAATTCCGGCAGGACCTCCACCGATAATGGCAATCTTCTGTTCAAATTCACCTTCCACTTTAGGAATGACCTTCTTAGGAATATATCTCGTATCCGCATTCAAATCCTGCATTGCAATAAACTTCTTTACCTCATCGATGGCAATTGCTTCATCGATGGTAGCCCTGGTACATGCATCCTCACAGCGTCTGTTGCATACATGTCCACAGATTGCCGGAAGCGGATTATTCTTTTTGATAAGGGCAAGTGCATCCTGATATCTGCCCTGTGATGCAAGCTTTAAGTACCCCTGTACTGCAATATGTGCAGGGCAGGCGGTCTTACATGGAGCGGTGCCGGACTCGTGGGTATTGATTCGGTTTTTATCCCTGTAATCCTCCGTCCACATATGTGGTCCCCACTTCTGTTCCGATGGAAGCGGCATCTTTGGATACTGTACCTGCGTTCCATCCTTTTTGCAAAGCTTCTGTCCTAAGGTAACCGCACCTGCCGGGCAGAACTCTACGCAGCGCCCACAGGCTACGCACTTTTCTTTTTCCACATGTGCAACATATGCGGACCGGGACATATTCGGTGTATTGAATAACTGCGAGGTTCGAAGCGCATAGCATACGTTTACGTTGCAGTTACAGATTGCAAAAATCTTGTTCTCACCGTCAATGTTGGTAATCTGATGAACAAATCCATTGTCCTCGGCCTTTTGGAAGATTTCCATAGCCTCTTCCTTCGTAATATAACGGCCGCCCTTTCCGGTCTCTACGACATAATCTGCCATATCGCCCACAGCGATACACCAGCCTTCCGGATCATCTGCACAGCCTTCCTCATAAGTTTCCCGCGATTTTCGGCAGGAGCATGGGCTTGCTGCATACTTTCCTTCATATTTATCCAACCAGTAGGAGATGTGCTCAACGGAAACTGAATTGTTGATGGTCTCAATGGCCTTTTCAACCGGAATCACATGCATTCCGATTCCAGCGCCTCCCGGTGGCACCATGAAGGTAACCTTCTCCAAAGGCAGACGGCTCATTCGTTCAAAGAACCGTCCCATCTCCGGGTGTTCCTCAAGCACCTGCTTATTCATATTTGTGAACTCCGCGCTTCCTGGAACATACATAGGAAGCACATATTGCTTCTCGTGCTGTGGATTTTCCCAGTTGTACTCAATCAAACCATTAAAAGCCATCTCGTCCAGCTGCTTCTGTAAATCTTCCTCGCTGTATTCCGGACAAAGCTTTTTCATTTCCTCAAAAGTACGTGGCTTGCGTTTTCCCATACGTATAGCGATTTCCGCCTGCTCATCAGTGCAGATTGGCGCAAGTCCCCAGTATTCCGGTGACTCTTTTGTGATTTTCTCAAGTCCAAGCATAATTGGTGCGCGGTCTGTGATAAGCTTGCCAAGCTTTGCGATTGACTCCCTCATCGGCTCATCATTCTTCACGGTATCCGGTACGTAATTTCCCAATGGATCTGCCATAGTTGTTCTCCTTTTCTTATAAACCTTATTTATACTCATTTCCCTCTTTGTAAAAGGGTTCATTATCGTTTTCTTTTTGCCGCTTAACCTGCTCTCTTACCCACTCTGCCCAAGTCTCAAATCCTTCTCCTGTTTTTGCTGACACAAACATGACCCTTGCATCCGGGTTCAGCTTGTGTATGCGTTCCGTAACTGCCTCCTTGGAAAAGTCAGGAAAGATTGGAAGTGCATCACATTTATTTACAAGCACCACATCACATATGGTGGGCATCAGAGGATATTTTAACGGCTTGTCATCTCCCTCCGGTACCGAAAGAATCATCACGTTTTTTGTGGCTCCTGTATCAAATTCCGCAGGACATACAAGATTTCCCACATTCTCAAGAAAGACAACATCCAGTTCCTTTGAGCCAAGCTCCGAAAGTCCCTGTCTGGTCATATCTGCATCTAAGTGGCACATTCCGCCGGTATGGATCTGAATCGCGGGGGTTCCCGTTTCTAAAATCGCCACTGCATCCACATCCGAATCAATATCTGCCTCCATAACGCCAATCTTCATCTCGTCAGAAAGCAAGGAAATGGTTCTCTTAAGGGTTGTAGTCTTCCCTGATCCGGGACTGGACATCAGATTGACCAGAAAGGTTCCATCTTCCTTAAGCTGCTTGCGAAGTCTGTCTGCATCCGCATTGTTATCCTCAAAGATGCTTTTTTTAACCTCGATGATTTTCACTCGCTCCACGTTTACCCTCCACTTCCATTCCTGCCTGATACAAAGCTATCTCTCAGGTCTATATGTGATTGCTTTTTGTGGTTAGACCAGAACTTGGTTTTATATCTTCTACTTACTTCTAACATACATGCAATTTCGCCAATTGTCAAGTTTTTGTCAAAGCCGTTCTCGGATTCACTTCTATCTTTTCTCTGGTCATACCAGCATAACACTATTTTCTTTTACTATTGCTTCCATCTTAATCCATTGGTCAGCATCGTTCTTCCTCTGCTTCCTTGTGAGACCTTTCCTGCTTAACTTTCTGGGGAAAACGTTCCTCTATTGCTTTCTTATGAGAACTTTTACAATCATTTTGGGTGTACGACTGCTCTTTCTCCACTGCTACACCCAATTTTCGCTTTGAGTTCTCTTTGGATATCCTTTTAGCCTTCCATTTTGGGTGTACGACTGCTTTTCTCCTCTGTTACACCCAATTTTCACTTTGAGTTATCTTTGGATATCCTTTTAGCCTTCCGTTTTGGGTGTACGACTGCTCTTTTTCCCCTGTTACACCCAATTTTCACTTTGAGTTCTCTTTGGATATCCTTTTAGCCTTCCGTTTTGGGTGTACGACTGCTCTTTTTCCCCTGTTACACCCAATTTTCGCTTTGAGTTCTCTTTGGATAAGTCAAGTCCAAATTTGTGTGTAAATTCATCTTTCAGTTACATTGAGTTATTTAT
>CAMDYX010000086.1 GCA_945910395.1 uncultured Agathobacter sp.
GCTCATTAAGTGCCGACGCTTTTTAAACGTTCTGATTCAAATAGCAAAATTCATCCTCGGGAACACTTTTCCGAAATGTGAGTTTTATTACTCTATTTTGCAACCAAAACAATGGTTGTTCGTGCAGGGACACGAATGGTATGTGGTCCGAACCGTTCGGTCAGCTCCTCAAAATTCTTCCCATCCTCATACTCACAGTTGGTGTTTACAACAACCTCCCACCGGGTACTGTTCGACAGCACCGGAAGCTGCATGGTAAGCGGTTCCCAGTAAGAATTCATCGCATAGAAAATAATATCATCCCCCGTATCCTGCGCATTTCTTCCCGCGTACATAATGCCGATCAGATGGGTTCCATAATCTGTTCTGGCATTGTAGGGATAGCCATTATGAATACTGATTTCCGGAAGCTGGCATGCCGCCGGTTTAGTTCTTTTTCTAAGGATTGGATGCTGGGCGCGGAATTTAATCATAAATCTCACAAAATCGTGGATCTCCTGATATTCCTCCAAACGGTTCCAATCCAGCCAGGAAATAATATTGTCCTGACAGTATGCATTGTTATTTCCAAACTGCGTATTGCAGAATTCATCTCCGGCAAAGAACATTGCCGCTCCACGGCTGCATAGAAGCGCTGCAAATGCATTTTTTACCAGCCGACGGCGAAGTCCTTCTATCTGTGGGTCATCCGTAGGGCCTTCCACTCCGCAGTTCCAGCTGTTTCCGTTATTATCCCCATCGGTATTATCCCAGCCGTTTTTCTCATTGTGCTTATAATTATAGGAATACAAATCATACAGGGTAAAGCCGTCGTGGCAGGTAAGGAAATTCACCGATGCACTATGGCCCCTTCCATCCGGATGATAGAGATCCCTGGAGCCCGTGATTCGCTCGATGGCACCACCGGCAGTTCCTTCGTCACCCTTTAGAAAACGTCTCATATCATCCCGGTATCTTCCGTTCCATTCTGCCCAACGATTCCATGACGGGAAGCTTCCCACCTGATACAATCCGCCGGCATCCCAGGCCTCCGCAATCAGCTTTGCCTTGCTTAAGACTGTATCGAAAGCCAGACTTTCCAGAATTGGTGGGTTCTCCATCGGTGCACCATTCTGGTCTCTTCCGAGAATGGAAGCAAGGTCAAAACGGAATCCATCCACGCGGTACTCGATGACCCAATGACGCAGGCATTCGATGATAAACCGGCGCACCACAGGATGATTACAGTTCATGACATTTCCGCAGCCACTAAAATTATAATAGTAGCCATCCGGGGTCAGCATATAATAAATATTATTGTCGATTCCTTTGAAGGAGAAGCATGGCCCCATTTCATTGCCCTCTGCCGTGTGATTAAATACCACATCCAGAATGACTTCGATTCCATTCTTTTTCAAATCATAAATCAGTCTCTTTAACTCATTACCTTCATGATTGTGCTCTTCATTGTATGCATATCCCGTATTGGGTGCAAAAAAGCATACGGTGTTATATCCCCAGTAATTGTACAGCTGCACCCCATCCACAACACGGGCGCTCTCCATCTCATCAAATTCAAAAATCGGCATAAGTTCCACCGCATTGATTCCGAGATCCTTTAAATACGGAATTTTTTTCCGCAGACCCTCAAAGGTTCCGGCCTCTTTTACCCCGGAGGATTTATCTTTGGTAAATCCCCGGACATGGGTTTCGTAAATCACCAGATCCTCAAATTTATACTCTGTATTTCTGACACTTCCCCAGTCAAAATCATTCCTTACAACACGGGCCTTGTATACAAAATTCTTTCCGCCCTCCGGTTTTTCTCCCCATTTCCGCTGACCGGTCACTGCCTTTGCATATGGATCGAGAATTACCTTTGTCTTATCAAATCGCTTTCCCTTCTCCGGCTCATAGGGGCCATCCAGGCGAAAGGCATATTCAAATTCATCAATTTTCAGTCCGTAAACCAGCATGGAATACATATCTCCGATATGATAGGCCTCCGGATAGGGTATTTCCGCATAGGGTTCAGACTCCTGGGGATGAAACAGTAAAAGAGTACAGCTGGTAGCTCCGTGGGAGCTTATGGAAAAGCTCACTCCCGAAACAGTAGCAAACGCTCCCTCCATTCGATAATATCCCGGCCGAACCTTAAATCCGCCTATTTCATCCAGTGGCATAAGCGCATTTCCGATGGTCTTATCAGGGGTCTCAATTACCGGAACCCCTGGGGTACTGTCAATTGTGGTGATTTCTTCATTTTTTTCGATTTTTGGTGGAATATAGATTCGTTCATTTTTCCGTTCTTTCCACTGCATCATATTCTTTATACTTCCTTCTCTTTTTATTCCCCTTCCGGCAGGACCAGCCTGCCGTCCTCATCGAATGTAATTGAACTATACGGCTTTGTATAACTATTCATCTTCCCAATGATATCCTGCCAATGGTCTTCCTCTGCCACCATCGGCTGATAGTTATTATATCCCTTTGCTGAGCTGAGCAGACATGGAACAATATTGGCATTGATATCTGTCTGCAGCTGCCCATTTATAAAGGTAAATGTCTGTTGAAAAATAAGGGTATTAAAATCCGGCGGATTATGATTCGCACCAAATGAAAAATTCCCCAGACTGTAACAGATTACTTTTCCGTTGTATACCTCCATCCCCTGAAGCACATGAGGATGGCTTCCAATCAGAACATCGGCGCCCCAATCGATAATCTTATGTGCCGTTGTAATCTGATACTCCGTCAGGTTATGGCTGCCTTCCACACCCCAGTGACAGCAGGCAACCACAATGTCTGCGCCCTTCTCCCGCAAATCTGCAATTCCATCCCGGAAGTAGTTTTCCTCCTGCTCAGAATAGGAAAACAGGCTTGCCGATACCACACCGATGATGATGCCTTCCTCTGTCATGTAGGTATCCACATAATCCTTATATCCATACACGATTCCTGCCTCATTTAGCGCATTTATCGTATCCTCCAGACTGCTTGGCCCATAATCCATGGTGTGATTATTTCCAAGGCTGCAGGCTTCTACAGAGCTGCTGGTCATAATTCCTGTGTATTTTGGCTCCCCGCGGATATTAAATTTTTTCTCCACCCGGTCGTTGGAATAGGACAACACACATTCCAGATTTACTATGGTAAAATCATCCGCAGAAAAAATATCCCGGACATTTTCAAAGAAATACTCTTCCCCATACTTGTCATAGTATTGCCCAAAAGAGCCCTCATATCCATGGAGCTGTAATGTGCCTAATGCACAGTCTCCGGTGGCCGAAATTGTGATACTTTGAATCACCGGCGTTGCATCCTCAATAATCTGAGGTCCGCTTTCACGGATTTTTTCGGAAATTTGTTTCCCTGCCTCAGATGATATCAAAGAGGGGGTCTTTCTTTCCGTCTCCTGCAGCATATCTGAGCCCAGACCAATTGCAATTCCTCCGACTAAGAGCAGCGGAGCAATAATCGGAATCCACTTTTTTATCATTTTCTTACTCTTTCTTTCGTAAAATATCTACCGTATGGCCGGCTGCGCCCATAAGATCTGCTCTCTCACATACAGCCATCTGGTATTGTATGAAATATTTAAATTCTTCCTCGGATAATGCATTTAAGTTCTGGCGAATATAATTCGCCGCCCCATCCGCCGAAATAATTTTCTCTCTGTAAAGCCCTGCAAGGTCATTGAGTTCATCTATGTCCTCAAGCCTTACCATGCTGTAAAGGGGGTTCCCCTTTTCCGTACAGTGAAAGGACTCATCGATCATCCCCTCCTTGATTGCCTCCAAAATATGTCCTTCTTTAAAGGCATAGGTAATAATACTGTACTCATTCATAATATATGCAACTAAAACATATCCGCCCTCTCTGGTGACGCGTTTTGCTTCCTTTAGTGCCCTTATTTTTTCTTCTTTTGACTTCAAATGATACATAGGCCCGAATACAAGGGTAAGATCGAATGTGCCATCCTCAAAACGCGATAATTTCAATGCATTTCCTTGATAGGCTTTGACCAGACTGCTTTTCTGCTTCAACCTCCCCAGATTATGCTTGACCAGTTCAACCGCTGTAACATCGTAGCCCTCCTCGGCCAGAGGTATGCTGTATCGTCCGGTCCCGGCTCCCACGTCCAGTATTTTTATGTTCTCTTTCTCTACACCAAGCATGGACAGGCAGTCGTGTATGTACTTCATCGATACACAAAATTCTACCTGTCCATGTCTGCTGTTCAAACGTTTCTCTTCATTAAATTTGTTATAATATGCTTCTAACTCTGTCAAAACAATTATTTCCAATCACCATAGAATGTATATCCGCATTTTCCGTTTTCCTTGGTCTTATATAAGGCCTCATCTGCCATCTTATACAGCTGTGGCTTATAGCCAATCTGGGCAAATGCGATTCCCGCACTAAGAGAAAGCTTCGGCACATTTCCTTCTGCCTTGGAAAGACTATCATTCACGGCGGTAAGCTTTGAACGAATGATGTCTTTTTCCTTCGGAGAAATATTCGTCATAATGACCGCAAACTCATCGCCTCCGGTTCTTGCAGGATAGTCATTGGAGCGGAAATGCTCCTTCAAAAGCTCTGAAACCCGCTTTAACGCCTCGTCTCCAATCTGATGTCCATAGGTATCATTTACACCCTTGAAATTATCCACATCTAAAAGAATCAATGCTGTGGGTTCAATGGATTCCTGCAGATATCTTGTTAGTTTATCGAAGGCTCCTCGGTTCAGTAATCCGGTCAGGGCATCATGTTCCGCTTCATGGGCAAGCTCTACCTTGCTTTCTGCATTCAGATCACACATGTGATTGTATGCTTTCACCAGATCCCTCAACTCCTTTGGTCCGGCTTCTTTTAAGCGTTCCTGCTTTTTCATGCTTTCTTCAATTGCATAGAGCGGTCTTAGAACCATGATGATAAAAACCAAGAGTATAGCAATCAAAGCGCCAAAAATCAGGAAAAGACAGATTGTCTGATTTCTAATGGAACGAAGCACCTGATCTGAAGCAGCTACTCTCTGGCTTTTTGTAACAGATTCTATTCTACTCTGCACCTCACTCATTGTATCATCTGCTTCTTTTCTGAGTGCCATATACTCTTTCCCAAACACCAGATAATAAGCGGCCGTTATTTTTTCATCCTCCGAGAAGCGCAGTTCTTCTTCTGTCAGCTCATAGGCTGCCAGCTTCTTCGGGAGGATTTTCTCATCCACACCATTACGGACTGCAATCAGCTTCATCGCATGGATTTCAAATTCTACCATCTCATCCGACAAATCTGAAAACCGTTCCAGCATATCACAGACCTCCTGATCATCGTGGAACATCTGACACCCCAAAACCGTCAGCGAGTGCTGTTTATAGTACCCATTTTCTATTTCCTCGAAATACGCTTCCACATAATCAAAGTCCATGGTAATCACATACTCTCTGACTTGATCTGTCAGATAATCCGAATAATTTCCCAACGTATCAATGGCATTGACTGCGTTTATATTCTGCTCGGTAACAGAAAGAAGGCTTTGATATTTTTTATTTACCTGAAAGATTCCGACTAATGTAAAAAACAGTACCGCGCAGGCAAAAACAATAATGCCATATGCTACCATCTTCAGGCGGATTCCGTTTTCCTTTGCTAATAATATTCTTTTTTGCACCTTGCTCCCCTTACATTATGCAATCTACAAATACAATTTATTTTATCACACTTCCTGCATTTTGCACCAGTTTTTCAACAAAAAATGACAGATATTTCATATTTATCTGTCACTTTTTGTAAGATATTTACTTTCACATTTTCTTTCGAAACAATTCAAGGGCTTCTTTCTCGAAGGATCTGCTATGTCGGACAGCCCTTTCCATGCCTGCAATCATGGATGCGATTGTTGTCTCCTCTAAGATTTGTCCATCCAAAAAAGAAGACACCAGAAAAAGCATGAAGAGCTCTGTGCACACAGATATCAGAATTACCGGTCCAATCAGGTAATAGGTTTCATATGCACAGCAATAGGTCTGTTGAAGTAAATAGGAATAATATGCCAGCGCTATTCTAGGAATTTCCCGGTATTCCTTGCACAGCTTTTTCCATTTTTCCTTCCAGAACCCCTCTGCTTCCTTTTCATAAAGTCCGCCAAACTGTTTTTTGTAGGTTGATATAAGCTCATGCATAACCGGATTTCTCTTTGGCGTACAGGTATAGGACAATCTTCCGTAAATCAGCTCATTGAGTAGTAAAAATGGGAAAACCATACGGGTTTCTTCCGCTCTGTTCCTCCAGAATTCTCCAGCATCCTGCCATTTTTCAATTTCCTTCTTATCGACAGGTAATTCCACTGCTTTCGCATATGCCTGACTGTCTCTCCCGAAATAGTTTTGCTTGACATAGGCATAATCCAAGACATCCTGCATTTTTCCTATGATAGCAAGAGGCTCATCTTCTATGGAATCCGTAACCCTCCATAGAAAATCCAGAATGTTCTCCCGGTCCTTCATCAGGTGTAAAAGAAATTCCGGGTCATTGTTTTTTACTTCATAATAAGGCTTTGTTTTTTCCAATTCCGGATTCTGTGTGTTCTCGTCTGCCTGATATTCAACAAAGACATGTCTTTTGATGTCCTGTAAGAACAATCTGGCGGCATGAACGCAGGACAATTCCAGACTCACCTCGCAGATACTGCCGTAGGAAATACTTCTTCTCGGATACAGATTGCAGATGTCCGCTACGAGCTCCTGGCGGTCTTCCTTCTGCAATCGGCACAATCCGTCTTTCTCCAAAAACGGACATTTCCCGCCGATCGTGCGAAGCACTGCTCCATTCTCCACATCTACCCTTGTAAAAAGCCGCAGCATCAGTCCCAATATGCCCTTCTCTTTTCGCATATTGGCATAGGTTTTATCATCGACAAGAAGCCCCCAGCCTTTGCAGCAGGTGTAGGGGCATTCCGACGCGATACATCTGAAATTGTCATAGAAATCAATTCGGTAGGTTTGCATCATCGTGTTTCCTATCTCTTTTGCGCTATTCTTCCAGATATTTTACCAGCTCCTCTATCTGTTTTTCATCAGAATTGTCAAAGGATTCTCCTAAATTCTGAAGCATAAATTCCTCCTGACGGCTGCGGTTTTCCTTCTTGGCCGTTGCTTTTTTTAGTGTTTTTAGTAGGGTTCTCTGTAGAAATCCGAGTCTTTCCAGGCGAAATCCCCCTTCCATATAGAATAATGGTACCTGCTCCAATTGATTCAGATTTCTGATTTTTTCCACTACTTCTTCATAAGCCGGTGTGGAACCAACCGCAAAAACCGCAGAAGGCGAGGTCATCTGGCAAAGCTTATCCAGCCCCATAATCTTATCCCCCATGATCCATCCACCAAAAATAACCCGGTCATAATTTGAAAGCTCTGCTGCAGTCGTCTGCTTTAAAGATTTGCTTGGGCAGTCCAACGCTTTGGCGATCCAGTTCGCATACTGTTCTGTAAATCCTGTCTGGGAATTATAAATAATGATTGTTTTCATTTGCATCTCCTTCCTATAAATAAATCAAAATAATCAGTAATTGATTTTACTCTCTCTTCTCAAAATCTTCTAAGTTAAGTTCCCTCTTTAACTCATCTTTAGTTGGCATATATGGAAGATATTTTGCAGCATAGATTTGTGTATTATCCTCTGGTAATGTATATTCTACTAATGTATCGCTTTTATCTGCACACAATACAATTCCAATTGGAGGATTATCTCCTTCGTTCATCATATTTCTTGTATAGTAATTTACATACATCTGCATCTGACCTAAATCCTGATGAGTAAGATCTCCAATCTTTAAATCTATAAGAACAAAGCATTTCAAAATATAGTTATAGAATACCAAATCAATATAAAAATGGCGTCCATCCATATTAAAGTGCTTCTGTCTAGCTACAAAAGAATATCCTCTTCCTAATTCAAGTAGAAATTTCTGTAAATGATCAATTAGAGCCTGTTCCAATTCTGATTCATAAAAATGCTCATTTACTGGCAAATCTAGGAACTCTAGCACATATGGATCTTTGATAATTTTTTCATATTCTGGTCTTGGTTCTAGAGAATCAATTTCATCTGCAACACTATCCTTATCCTTGCTCGCAAGAATTCTCTGATAATAAAATGAATTAATCTGACGGTCCAACTGTCTGGAACTCCATCCAGATTTTACAGCTTCGTTAAGATAAAACGCCCTTGCATCCATATCATTAACACGCATCAAGCTACGATAATGAGTCCAACTCAATTCCGAACGCAGTGCGTTCGCATTTGGAAATGCAAGGTAAAACTGTCTCATCAATTGAAGATTTCTTTCTGTAAATCCCTTGCCAAATTCAACTGTTAGCTTATCGGACAGATACTGAAGTAATTGCTTTCCGTACTCAGCGCGCTCGTTTTCTCCACAGGCTTCATATATCTGCTTACCAATATTCCAGTAAGCAGTAACCATAGCCGAATTAACTGCAGCATTTACTTGTCTCTGAGCCGCAACTACAAACCCACGTACCGTATTATAAGTATCCTGATTAACAAGATTACCTTCTCTACTGGTAATAATTTCATTATCAGCCATATTACACACCGTCCTTCTTTGATTTGATATACTTACCTGTTTTTATTCTTGCATCTGCCGGCTTCTGAGCGTCCTCAGGGATTAACCACATTCCACCTATTCTTTGAACACCTTCAATACGTCCCTCAGAGCATAAAACTTCCACACGTCTACGCGATATATTCCATCTTTTTGCTGCTTCAGCAGAACTAATAATATTCATATAATGCCCCTTATATAATGTAACTCTCAAATAACATTATAATTATATGCGAAACAACGAATAATATCAATCTGCTTAATATTAATATTACGGAGGCGCGTCCGTGCTTTTTCTCTTTCTGCTTCTGTTGGTCATCAAAATCCTTTTGGCACTAGTGCAGCCAAAACACTTTCCAAGAAATATATGAAATGGCATCAGAAAGATAGTTGGTCACTCAGGTGCCATGTCCCTAACAGAGAGGGTATATACTCACCTAGATGTTCAAACCTTGGTGGACGCGTAAACGCTCCATAGTCAGTACATAGATTCGAAACGCAACATTTGAGACAATA
>CAMDYX010000087.1 GCA_945910395.1 uncultured Agathobacter sp.
AATAGCCACAAGATCCTTAGTCTTGCTCGTCTGCCAGTTCCGACACTTCCGCATGTCTTTTCGCGACTTGATTATAATATCAAACACTCTCGGTAATGTCAATGCCTTATTTGAAAATTTTTTATTTTTTTCAAACAAATACTTCTTGCAATATGTCATTCTTTCTGATAAAATATCATATGTTCGCAGAAGTGGTGGAATTGGCAGACGCGCAGGCTTCAGGTGCCTGTGGTAGCAATACCGTGTGGGTTCAAGTCCCATCTTCTGCACGAAAAAAGCCTTGAGTAATCAAGGCTTTTTTATTCTCCACTCATTGTTTACCAATCTGAGTCCCAATCACTATCCCAGTCGGAATCCCAGTCCGAATCCCAATCGCTGTCCCAATCGGAATCCCAGCTATCATCACTGTCCCAGCTACTCCAGCTGTCATCATCATCCCAACTGCTCCAGCTATCATCGTCATCATCACTATCCCAGCTAATGCCGCCCCAATCGTCATCATTGTTTCCGCCCGGAGTGATTGTATAATAGGGGCTGCGGGTTGTCGATCTTGTTGCCATTCGTGTCGCACTGAATACGCCAAAAATAACAACCATGACCACCAGAATAAAAAGTAGCTGTATTCCGCCGATCTTTGCGTTTCGTCTTTTGGAAGAATTCTGTTGTGTTCTTTGAACCGGTTGCTGTCCTGCCGCTTTTTGTTTCTGGAATTCTTGCTGTTTTAAGCCCTCTTCCTTGATTTTCATATACAGCTCGTTGACTGCATATGCTTCGTCTTTTCCTTCATAACGTATTGCACGGCTTCCATCCGCTTTATTCTTATACACAATGAAATTACCAGTTGCTTCATCCTGATAGATACCATATGCCCTCGGTTCCCGATAATCGACACCGATAAACACTCTCATTGCGCCAATTGGGTACTTTTTTTCCAGCGCCCATGCTTTTAGCTCGACCATGGTTCTTGGAATCCCATCTGAGGCACGTTTTAGAAGTTCATTTGGCGCAGCGCAATACGGGCACACCGGGTCAGTATCGCTTATGAACTGTCCGCAATATGTACATTTTATCTGCATGACATTCTCCCTTTCCTTTCTTTTTATTTATCTATGAATATCTGCTATTTCATATTCACATTTCATCTTCCGGCAAAAGCCCATCCGAGGAATACCGATTGGAGGCATTCCATAAAATCCATTCGTCATATCCTGCATCATAGGCAGCCTGAATCTGTGCCCGGATCTGATCCCCGTTGTAAGAGATATGTCCATCTACCCAGGTCGCCGTAAAGCTTTGCAGCCATGGTCTTACAACTGCCCGCTTTTCCTCCGGGGTTTCAGACAGCTCGTCAACAGAATCATTTAACGCCGCATAAACGGTTTCATAGGGATATGCGTCCGGAACCGAAAGCCCAAATACTCCATTTGCATAATGGGACGGATATACCATAGGGCATAATACATCAACCGTTTCCCCTAACTGTTTATAATTTTGTCCAACCCGTTCCTTATCTACTTCACTTCCTATGACGGTTCCGAAAAGATCTGCACCTACAACCGCATTTCCCCTTAGGTTTTCCTTCACATGGGACAAAAAGCCTCCGATTGCCTGCTCCTTCGGATAGCTTTCCATATCCACTCCATACTCCGCTGCATTTGCTACACTTCCCACCGGAAAACGCACATAGTCAAACTGCACTTCGTCAAAGCCCATATCCAAGGCTTCCTGGGCAATTTCCGTCAGATATGCCCATACCTCCTCTGAGTATGGATTTACCCATCGGATTCCATTTGCGTCTGTAACGTAGGTTCCATCTGAGGTTTTAAGTGCCAACTCGGGTCTTCCCTTTGCAAGGCAGTCATCCTTAAAGCACACGATTCTTGCAATGGTATAGATATCATGCTCCTTTAGTTCAGCAAGCAAGCCCTCCATATCCCGTATATAGGGAACACAGTTTCCCAGCTCCTGAACACTGTTCAAATCCATATCATAGGTGATATTTCCGCAATCGTCCTTTACATCAATGACCATTGCATTGAGCTCTGTCTCATCCAAAAGGGTAATCAGATCCTCCATTCCCGAGCTTCCGGCTTTTGGGCCTGTAACATAAATGCCATGCACCTTGACATGGTTTTCTTTCCATGACACCTGCTCCTCTTCTGCTAGACTATCCGCTTCGGTGCTGGGTTCTCCGGACTGAGTTGTATTTCCTTCCTCCCCCTCTGCTACTTCTGTTCCCTGCTTATCTGTCTCTGTTGCAGAATCGACTTCTGTTTCCGTCCCCGCTTCTGTTCCCGAAGGGGGCTCACTGTTTACCAAAAGCTCCTGGGATACCGCCTCCTTCGATTTGGAGCCATTTACAAATCTTAAAATTCCAATGACTGCCAAAGCAATTGCGATTACCGCAATAGCGACTATCCACACAATCGATTTTCTTTTTCTTCTCATACTACCTCTTCCTTTCATATGTTCCGCCTTCCTTTTATTGACATTTTTTCATTCCACGCATACAATGTTTCATACATCAGATCAAAAGAAATGTATTATGTACAGCCATTTACTATTTTCTTTTGAATACTCCCATTTTACTTTTGTGTGTCTATGAATGAATTTTGATTCATGCTCGAATGGTAAATTGTATTATTTCGCAGGTTGATTTTCTTCCAGTACCTAAAATCTATGAAAAAAGCGGCATTTTAAGCGTTTTTTATGGTCGATTGTATGTTTTCGCTGGATCAATTTTAGCCTGTACCTAAGAAATTGCAAATATTAGGTACACCGCAAAGTCCACTCCTCAAAATAATACAATTCCCAAGAAAAATCCGCAATTTGAAGCTGTTTTTCAAGGATTTTAGGTATACGACAGTTCTAGCACCTCAAATCTTGCCAAATTCCACAATTCTGATTCAAATACGCAAATTCATTCAGACACACAATTGTAAAAAGAGAATTTGAATGAAGGAATTTTCATATTATGCATACAAAATCATCTAAAAAATCAAAATCCCGCAAAGTCATAATTCTCACATTATGCGTCCTTATTGCAGTTATAATTGTTGGCAGCTATGCTTTTTCCGCCTATGTAAACGACTATTACCCTGCACTGGATTATTCTGCCGATGCGCTGGACAGCTCCGACACCGTCTCGGTCACTTATCTGGATAAGACAACCATCGCATTTACACCAGAAAACCCAAAAGCCGGAATTATCTTCTATCCCGGTGGAAGAGTGGAATATACAGCATATGCCCCTCTGCTTCAAAAGCTATCTGAAAGCGGTTACCTTTGTATTCTTCTGCACATGCCCTATAATCTTGCTGTCTTGGATGCCGATGCGGCCGATGGAATCATCGGTCAATTTCCGGAAATCGACTCCTGGTACATGGCGGGGCATTCCTTAGGTGGCGCCATGGCCTCTGACTACATTTCCAAACATACAGAGGATTTTGATGGTCTCATCCTTTTTGCCGCCTATTCTACGGCAGATCTATCCGACAGTAACCTTACCGTCATAAGTCTCTATGGCTCCGAAGATCAAGTACTAAATAAAGAAAAATACAAAGAAAACCTTACAAATCTTCCGGAGAACTATACGGAGTTCGTTATAGACGGCGGATGTCACGCATACTTCGGCTGCTACGGCTCACAGGAAAAGGATGGTACTCCTTCCATTACCAATGCTGAGCAAATCGAAACTGCCGTGGATTATATTACCAACACCTTACCCTAAAAAACATCCCACACATTTTCCTGCGAAGAAAAGGTGTGGGTATTTTTTATCTGCAGCCGGTACTGATGGACTCAATGGCTACAGCGCCTCCCCGTACAACGGAGATTTTTTTATACTGTTTTTTTAAGAGTGCCACCAGCTCGTTATTCCGATGCTCGGTATGCTTGCTCTCAACGATTGCGCTGTCACCATTCATATCAACCACACGCACATTTCCGCCGTTGGTGTTGAACACTTCCGCAATCTGGAACAGCTGGTCTAAACCATCCTTATCCAGATTCTCCACCTTCACAAAAAGAATTTCTTTCATGTGAATCGGCACATCGGTAAGATCAATGACCTTAATGACCTCCACCATGCGGTTCAGCTGCTTTTTGATCTGCTCAAAGGTAATGTCATCGCTCGTAACACAAATCGTCATTCTTGATACGGTCTCATCCTCCGTCGTACCAACGGTAAGAGACTGCAGATTATAGGATTTTCCGGAAAAAAGCCCGGAAACCTTTGCAAGTACACCAACCTGGTTTTCCACATAAAGTGCAATCCAGCGGTTCTTCATTTCTGACATAGCTTTTCTCCTCCTTATTTTAATATCATCTCGCTCATAGGATTTCCGCTCTTGACCATAGGAAGAACGATTTCATCCGTTGCAATCATAAATTCAATCAGGGTCGGTACATCCTTGTTCTCCTTCGCCTTTTCAAATGCAGCGTCGATATCCTCTTCCTTTTCCACACGGATGCCCACTCCGCCGTAGCTTTCCACAAGCTTCACAAAATCCGGGGTATATGGCGGGCAGCTCTTATTTGGCCCCTTGCAGTCTGCCGGGCAGCTTTTTCTTCTGCGAAGGCAGGTTGCCGAATAGCGTTTTCCATAAAACAGCTGCTGCATCTGGCGCACCATTCCAAGATAATAGTTGTTCAGTACGCAGATGGTTACGCCGGCCCCCTGAGTCATTGCGGTTGCCAGCTCCTGTATGTTCATCTGAAGGCCACCATCTCCGGAAATGCACACCACATCCTTATTTGGATTTGCAATTTTTGCACCGATTGCTGCCGGAAGGCCAAAGCCCATGGTTCCCAGTCCGCCGGAGGTAATGATCTGGCTGTTTTTCCCGAGCTCCAGATACTGGGTTGCCCACATCTGATGCTGCCCCACATCCGTAACATAGACAGCCTCCGGATAGTTCTTATTAATGTGCTCCATAATCATCTGGGGGGTCATTCCCTTGTCTCTTCTCATGCCAAGAGGATTTTCATTTTCCCAGATACTGATCTGATTTTTCCAGGCAGAAGTCTTCTTTGGTTCCGCCCACTCTAGCAGCTTTTCCAAGGCAAGATTTGCATCTGCAACGATCGGAACATCTACCACTACATTTCTTGAAATGGAAGCGGTGTCCACATCAATATGTACGATTTTTGCCTTCGGTGCAAACTCATTCAAATCACCGGTAATACGGTCATTGAATCTTGTACCGATGGAAAACAGCACATCACATTCACTTACTGCTTTATTCGCCGCATACTTTCCGTGCATACCACAGTTTCCTACATAAAGTGCATGCTTGGTGGGTATTGCACCCTTTCCCATGATGGTGGTAACTACAGGAACATCTTCGATTTCCACAAATTTTAAGAGCTTATCGTTTGCTCTTGCAATATTGATTCCTCCACCGGCAAGAATGAGGGGGCGCTTTGCAGCCTTGAGCAGCTTATATGCACGCTTTAACTGGCCCACATGAACGCTGTTGTTGATCTTATAGCCCCGGATATCGATATGCTCCGGGTATTCCGCTGGCCCTGTCTGTGTCTGAATATCCTTTGGAATATCGATAAGAACAGGCCCCGGCTTTCCGGTCCGGGCAATGTAAAATGCCATCTTGATAATTTTTCCAAGCTCTCCACGATCCCTTACCGTCACACTATACTTCGTAATGCTTCTTGTCATTCCTACAATATCCACTTCCTGAAAGGCATCGTTTCCAATCAGGTTTAGCGGCACCTGTCCTGTAAAGCATACGAGAGGAATATTATCATAATATGCATCGGCAAGACCGGTAATGGTATTGGTTGCTCCCGGTCCGCTTGTCACAAGACACACTCCGACCTTTCCCGTGGATCTTGCATAGCCTTCTGCCTCATGGATCAGAGCCTGCTCATGCCGCGGCAAAACAAGATGAATGGAATCTGTTTTATAGAGCTCATCAAACAAATCCGTAACCGTTCCTCCCGGATAGCCGAAGATTGTATCAACGCCCTCCTCCTCTAATGCTTTTACAAATAATTTTCTTCCTGTGATATCCATATTTATATATTCACTCCTGTACTTGAAGTATCAAATTTTGTATTCTCTTTTCAAAATTGAGTTTCTGAATGAAGTTTGCTATTCGAATCAGAACGTTTAAAAAGCGTCGGCACTTAGCAAATTCATTCAGTAACCCAACTCCGAAATAGTAAATCTTATATCAGGCCAAAAACCCTCAGCAGATAAATCCATCCCGTCAGGGTAAAGGCTGCCAAAAGTGTTGTCATCACAACAATACTTGCGGTCAGTTCTCCATCGTTTTTCATATTCTTTGCCATAATATAGCAGCTTGGTGTTGCCGGCGCCGCAAGCATAATAAGAATAGCAATCATCTTTTCACCGGTAAATCCCAGGTAGGCTGCAATGGGTATAAAAATAAGGGGCTGAATCACAAGCTTAATCGCTGAAGCCCAAAGGGTTGGCTTTATCTTGGCAAGAGCCTTCCTTCCCTCATATCCTGCTCCAAGTCCCACCAGCGCTAAGGGTGTAGCCATCTGTGCCACTGAATTTACGGTCTTATCCACAATTACAGGAAAATCAATCCTAAGCAGTGCCACTACCACACCAAGAAAAATCGATATAATAATCGGATTTTTTAAAATGTTTAGGCAGGCTTCCTTTATCTTTCCCACATCCTTGCGGTCTCCTTCTGTCTGGGCTTCGAAGGTCAGTACCAATACGGAATAAATATTGTAAAGAGGAACCGCACCGATGATCATCATCGGCCCCATTGCAGAGCTTCCGTAAATATTATTGATAAAGGCAAGTCCCATTACTGCTGCGCTGCTTCGAAAGGAAGCCTGAACGAATGCACCTCTTAAGCCTTTATCCTTTAGAAAAAGCTTTGTGCAGCCCCAGATCGCCCAAAAGCAGATACTCGAGGAGATTGCACAAAACAGAACAAAGCTCAGATCAAAGTCTGCCCTGATATCCACCCCCGCCAGATCGCGAAACAGCATAAAGGGCAGCGTCACTTTAAAATTGAACTTATTTGCAACTGTAACAAAGTTGTCGTTTAACATTCCCATCTGTTTTAACGCCCATCCGATTACCATCACGAGGAAAATCGGCATGGTCGTATTCAGACTGAATATAAAATTACTCATAGCACTACCACGATTTTATTTCTTTCTTTTCTCATACCGGTAGAAATAGAATTCCAGATCAAAATAGGTCTGCTCTTCGCTGTCTCCGGTAATGACCCATTCCGGCTTTTCATCCAGATTCGGAAAGTACGCATCCGCATCATAGGCAAAATTGATTTTTGTGATGTGTGCGACATCACACTCATCCACCATCTGCTCATAAATCTTTTCACCACCGATGATGTAGATGTCCTCACTTTTGTACTTTTTCAATTCCTCATGAAGCTCCTCCATGGAATGTACCACAATCGCATCCTTTACCTTGTAATTCGGATTGTGTGTCAGCACAATGTTCGTTCTGTTCTTCAGAGGCATGCCGTTTGGAAAGCTCTCCAGGGTTTTTCTTCCCATAACCACCACTTTCCCGGTGGTTGTTTCCCTAAAAAACTTCTGGTCCAGCGGAATGCGGACCAAAAGCTGATTATTTTTTCCAATGGCCCAGTTTTGATCTACTGCAGCAATTAAATTCATATATATGTACTCCTTCTTTGAATATCCCTTTTTACCTTTGTGTGTCTGAATCAATTTGCATATTTGAAATCAGAACCCACTCTCGTTTGTAAAAAGCGTAGCGGTACTAAATTCGCAATAAATTGCTCATTAAGTGCCGACGCTTTTTAAACGTTCTGATTTCAAATAGCAAAATTAATTCATAGACACACAATTGAAAATAGGTCTTTAAAGTAATCAGATCGCGATCGGAATATCCTTGATCTGCTCTCCGGTGACATAATCGGTAATCTTAATATCGTCTGTCGTGAACTGATAAAAATCCTTAATTTCCGGATTCAGCCAGAATTTTGGAGCAGGAAACTGCTCTCTTTGAATCAGTTCCTTTACAATCGGAACGTGACGGTCATAAATGTGCGCATCCGCAATAACATGCACCAGCTCTCCCACATTCATATCGCACACCTGCGCAAGCATGTGCATAAGAACCGCATACTGGCACACATTCCAGTTATTAGCCGCAAGCACATCCTGGGAACGCTGGTTTAAAATGCCGTTTAAGGTCAGACGCTCCTCCCCTTTTTTCTGGGTTACATTGAAGGTCATGCTATATGCGCAGGGATACAGATTCATCTCATGAAGATCCTGATGTACATAAATATTTGTCATGATTCTTCTTGAAAAAGGCGTGTGCTTTAAGTCGTAAATCACGCGGTCCACCTGATCCATCATGCCTTCCTTATACTGATGCTTCACACCAAGCTGATAGCCATAGGCTTTTCCGATGGAGCCATTCTCATCTGCCCACTCATCCCAGACCGAAGACTTGAGATCCTTGATGTTGTTGGACTTTTTCTGCCAGATCCAAAGAAGCTCATCCGTTGCACTCTTAATATAAGTCTTTCGAAGTGTAATGGCAGGAAATTCCTTCGACAAATCATAACGATTGACCACTCCAAATTTCTTGATGGTATAGGCGCTTGTGCCGTCCTCCCAATGGGGCCGCACCAGCTCTCCCTCAGTACTTGTACCATTTTCAAGGATATCCTTGCACATACTTACAAAAACCTGATCTGCGTAGCTCATGGTTCCCTCCTGCTTTCCTTTTACTTATTTCCGTTTTACAAACAAAAGCTGCTTGTGCTTCATGCTTGATTGATAAATTGTATGATTTTGCGGTTCAAATTTTTTGTAGTACCTAAAATCTTGCCAAATTCCACAATTCTGATTCAAATATGCTTCGAATCCAGCCTATGCCCCATTTTCCCATTTCGGAAACACTTTCCGAAATGGGAAAAAATATACTATTTGTTATTGTATCGAATTCATTGAAAAAATACAAGACGCTTGCTAAAATGGAGGCACTACCAAAGAAAAGTCCAGCGGTGTGATGTCAAGTGAAGAATAATAAAAATCCTTTTATTTTTTG
>CAMDYX010000088.1 GCA_945910395.1 uncultured Agathobacter sp.
GTACCGACGCTTTTTAAACGTTCTGATTTCAAATAGCAAAGTTCATTCATAGACATACAAAAGTAAAATGGGAGTTTTTTATTAATAATACACATCAACTCATTTAATAAAAACGTATTGACAGGTGCGAGAAAAGTGGTATGATTGAATCAAACATATGAACAATTGCTCATATGAAAGAATAAAAATATTGTTTGATATAAGGGAGGAATAAAAATGAAGAAGACTTATAAGATTGAGGTTGATTGCGCAAACTGTGCAAATAAGATGGAAGAGGCTGCAAAGAACACCGCAGGTGTACAAGAGGCAACCGTTAATTTTATGGCTCTTAAAATGATTGTGGTATTTGAGGAGGGCGCAGACCCGGATACCGTCATGAAGGAAGTGCTTAAGAACTGTAAGAAAGTGGAAGATGACTGTGAGATTTACTTATAAAGTAACATGGAGGAGTTATGAATAAGAAACAGAAAAAGATTCTGATTCGAATTATTGCTGCAGCAGTTTTGATGGCTGCTCTTAAGGTTTTCACAAGCTATGCGGAACTGAATGCGGTATTTCTTTTTGTTCTCTGGATGATACCCTATATTACCATTGGATATGATATCCTAAAGAAAGCCTTTAAGGGAATCGTAAACAGGCAGGTCTTTGATGAGAATTTCCTTATGGCAGTTGCAACTGTTGGTGCAATTGCGGTTGCACTTGTAGAGGATGGCGACTATACGGAAGCGGTAGCAGTTATGCTTTTTTACCAGATCGGAGAATTGTTCCAGAGTATTGCGGTAGGAAAAAGCCGCCGCAATATCAGTGAGCTTATGGATATCCGACCGGATTATGCCAATATAGAACTGGATGGAAGGCTTACACAGGTAGACCCGGATGAGGTGGGAATCGGAAGTATCATTGTGGTACAGCCGGGAGAGAAAATACCGATTGACGGTGTCATTGAGGAAGGAACTGCCACACTGAACACAAGTGCCTTAACCGGGGAGAGCGTGCCAAGGGAAGCAACGGTCGGGGATGAGGTTATTTCCGGCTGCGTGAATATGACAGGACTTCTTAAAATCCGTACGACGAAGGAATTTGGTGAGTCCACCGTCTCAAAGATTTTAGACCTTGTGGAAAATTCAAGCTCGAAGAAATCCCGTTCCGAGAATTTTATTTCCAAGTTCGCAAAATATTATACTCCGGCGGTGTGTTACAGTGCCCTTGCCCTTGCAGTTCTTCCGCCGATTGCCTGCATGATCATGGGGATGCCGGCAGGATGGGGAATCTGGATTTATCGTGCCCTTACCTTCCTTGTCATCAGCTGCCCCTGTGCCCTTGTCATCAGTATTCCGCTTAGCTTTTTTGCAGGAATCGGCGGGGCCAGCCATGAGGGAGTATTGGTAAAGGGCTCCAATTATCTGGAGACACTCTCCAAGACAAAGTATGTTGTATTTGATAAAACCGGAACTATGACCCAGGGTGTATTCGAGGTCAGCGGTGTATATGATAACACCATAGAGGAGGCGGAATTGCTGGAGCTTGCGGCTCTTGCCGAAAGCTATTCCAATCACCCCATCAGCAAGAGCCTTAAGAAGGCATATGGAAAGGAAATCGATACTACACTGGTATCGGATGTAGAAGAAATCGGTGGACATGGTGTTACCGCAAAAGTAAACGGCAGAATAGTTGCGGCCGGTAATGCAAAGCTTTTAAGGAAGCTTGGAATTTCATTTTCGGAATGCGATAAAATCGGAACCATCGTATATGTTGCGGTAGACGGGGCTTACGCAGGAGCAATTGTAATTTCCGACATTGTAAAGCCAACTGCAAAGGCTGCAATTGCAGCACTTCACAAAGCCGGTATCACAAGATGCGTCATGCTGACCGGAGACTCCAAAGCGGTGGCGGATTCGGTTGCAAAGGATTTGGGAATTGATGAAGTGTATAGTGAACTTCTTCCGTCAGATAAGGTTGCGAAGGTGGAGGAACTTTTAAGTCAAAAGAGTGAAAAGGAAAAGCTTGCTTTCGTGGGAGACGGAATCAACGATGCACCGGTGCTTGGAAGAGCGGATATCGGAATTGCGATGGGTGCACTTGGATCGGATGCGGCAATTGAAGCTGCGGATATTGTACTTATGGATGACGATCCTCTTAAGATTGCAAAAGCAATTAAAATCTCAAGAAAATGTCTTCGCATTGTCTATGAAAATATCTATTTTGCATTGGGAGTAAAGCTCATCTGCCTGATACTGGGGGCTCTTGGTATTGCAAACATGTGGCTTGCAATATTTGCGGATGTCGGTGTGATGGTGATTGCGGTCATCAATGCGATTCGGGCATTGTTTGTAAAGAAGCTTTAATATCGAATGGGCAGATTTGAAAGGAATAGAGAATATGGCACATAATTGTAAAAATGATGTGGAATGCTGCGAAGCAACGGAGGTCCATGAGGATCTGGTCCGCCTTGTAAACGAAACCATGCCGGATGAAGAGGAATTGTATGATCTTGCGGAATTGTTCAAGGTGTTTGGAGACTCCACCCGGATCCGGATTCTATATGTATTGTTTGAAGCGGAGGTGTGCGTATGTGATCTTGCGGAAGCGCTTCACATGACACAGTCCGCAATCTCACATCAGCTTAAGATTCTAAAACAGAGTAAGCTGGTAAAGAGCAGACGGGAGGGAAAATCCATCTTTTATTCCCTTGCAGATGATCATGTTCGCTCCATCATTGATCAGGGAAAGGAGCATATCGAGGAGGAGTAATAGATATTTTTTGTAATGCGCCTCGGAGAAATGAATTTCTCCGGGGCGCACTTTTATAAAATATGTAATTTTGTTGCATTATAGTCCGTGTTATGTTGCAAATTGAGTTTCCGATATTGCAAAGAAAAAATCTGTTGTTATAATGAAATTACGAAAACAAATTTGGGACTTTTACACTATATTTTTTAAAAAGAGGAGAATGACATGGAGCAGAAGTTATTAGAAAAATTTGCAGAGCTATTTGGCGATAAGAAGGATGTAGCAGTTTATTTTGCACCCGGACGTGTGAACTTGATCGGTGAGCATACCGATTATAACGGAGGCCACGTTTTTCCATGTGCACTTACCATCGGAACCTACATGGCAGTAAGAAAGAGAAGCGATAGAAAGCTTTGCTTCTACTCTATGAATTTTGACAGCCTCGGTGTCATTGAGGATTCTTTGGACGATCTTACACCAAAGGCAGACGGAGAATGGACCAACTATCCAAAGGGTGTCATCTGGGCCTTCGAAGGTCGGGGAATGAAGCTATCCTGCGGTCTTGATATCGCACTATACGGAAACATTCCGAATGGATCCGGCCTGTCATCTTCCGCATCCCTTGAAGTGGTAACCGGATATATGTTAAAGGATCAGTTTGGATTTAAGGTAACCAATCAGGAGATTGCTTTGATCGGACAGTACTCTGAGAACAACTTTAACGGATGTAACTGTGGAATTATGGATCAGTTTGCATCTGCAATGGGAAAAGCGGACAATGCGATTTTCTTAGATTGTAATACCTTGGATTTTGAGTATGCACCGATTAAGCTAGAGGGGGCAAAGATCGTGGTAACAAACAGCTTAGTAAAGCACAGTCTTGTTACTTCTGCATACAATGACCGCCGCAACGAAAGTGCTGCCGCGCTTGCAGATTTGCAGCAGGTGGTAGGAATCAACAGTCTTGGCGACCTTACCGAGGAAGAATTTGAAAAATATAAATCCGCAATTAAGGATGAAGTAAGCTGCCGTCGCGCAAAGCATGCGGTATATGAAAACCAGCGTACCATCAAGGCGGTTGCGGCATTAAAAGAAAACGATTTAGAGACTTTCGGAAAGCTTATGAATGCATCTCATGTCTCACTTCGTGATGACTATGAGACCTCCTGTGAAGAGTGCGATATCTTAGTAGAGGAGGCATGGAAGGTTGCAGGCGTGATCGGATCACGAATTACCGGAGGCGGATTCGGTGGATGTACCGTAAGTATCGTAAAGGATGAGGCTGTAGAAGAATTTAAGGCAGCACTTACAAAGGCTTACGAGGAAAAGGTACATAAGACACCGGAGTTCTATGTCGTATCAATCGGAAACGGACCAAGCAGATTGGTCTAAGAACATTCATTAGAGGAGAAAGTCATGATTCAGGAAAGAATTTTAGAGCTAGTCGATTATGCCTTAACCACCGGATTGGTGGAAAAAGAGGATAAGCTTTTTACAATCAACAAACTATTAGAGCTTTTTGAAGTAGATGATATTGAGGATGCAACCATTGAGGAGTATGCAAAGCGCCCGGCAATGACCCAGGAGTCGGCAGAGGCAGCTTTGGAGGGCATCTTAGAGGACATGATGGCTTATGCATATGAGCATGGCATTATGAAGGAGAACAGTATCGTATACAAGGATCTGTTCGA
This sequence comes from uncultured Agathobacter sp., assembly GCA_945910395.1. Lineage (GTDB taxonomy): Bacteria > Bacillota > Clostridia > Lachnospirales > Lachnospiraceae > Roseburia. The sequence continues at coordinate 4,422 of CAMDYX010000088.1, forward strand.
CACCAAGATTATGGGATGTCTGATGCCTCGGCCCAGCGAGGTTCGTGCAAGGTTTAAGGCTTTATACGAAAACGAATCCTCCCTGGCAGCAACAGACTATTTCTACAAATTAAGCTGTGACAGTAATTATATCCGGAGACAGAGAATCAAAAAGGACCAGAAGTGGACCACAAATACGGAGTTTGGAACGTTAGACGTGACCATCAATCTTTCAAAGCCGGAGAAGGATCCAAAGGCTATTGCAGCTGCAAAAAATGCAAAGCAGAGTGCATATCCAAAGTGCCTGCTCTGCCCGGAAAATGAGGGCTATGCAGGAAGAGTAAATCATCCTGCAAGACAGAATCACAGAATCATTCCTCTTACTATTAACAATAGTGAGTGGTTTTTCCAGTATTCTCCGTATGTATATTACAATGAGCATTGTATCGTGTTCAATTCCAAGCACACACCAATGAAGATCGAGCGTGCGACCTTTGGAAAAATCCTTGACTTTGTAGAACAGTTTCCACACTATTTCGTGGGATCCAATGCAGACCTTCCTATCGTAGGAGGATCCATTTTGACCCATGACCATTTCCAGGGAGGACATTATACTTTCGCAATGGAAAAGGCACCCATCGAAAAGGAAATCGAGTTCAAGGGATTTTCGGATGTGAAAGCCGGAATTGTAAAATGGCCAATGTCAGTGATTCGTATCACAGGACCGGATAAGGAGCGTTTGATTGAGCTTGCAGATAAGATCCTTTTAGCATGGAGAGGATATACCGATGAGGCAGCATTTGTATTTGCAAGTACAGATGGTGAGCCACATAATACCATCACTCCGATTGCAAGAAGACGCGGTACAGATTTTGAATTAGATCTTGTTCTTCGCAACAATATCACAACAGAAGAGCATCCGATGGGAGTATATCATCCACATGCCAAGCTTCATCATATCAAAAAGGAGAACATCGGTCTTATCGAGGTAATGGGACTTGCGGTACTTCCTGCAAGATTAAAGCCGGAGATGGAAGAGCTTCGTGAGGCTATTTTAAAGGGGAAGGATTTAAGAAGCACCGAGACTCTTGCCTCCCACGCAGATTGGGCAGAGGAGTTCCTTGCAAAATATGCAGCAAAGGGTGTTCAGATTTCAGAAGAAAACATCGATGATGTCATTCATGAGGAAATCGGACTGGTATTCAACGAAGTATTAAAGTGTGCAGGGGTATACAAATGTACCGAGGAAGGAAGAAGGGCATTCTGCCGCTTTGTGGATACTGTAAACGCATAAAAAGGGAAAAAGTAAATCAAAGAAGAAATAAACATCCGCATTTTGAAAAGGTTTTCGAAATGCGGATGTTCTTTTTCCGAATAGGAAAATTCATTCGGGAACACTTTTCCGAAATGGGATATAAAAATAATACTTGATTTTTGATATGTTCGATAGTATGTTAGTGCATGGGAAATTTGACACATATAATTGGGATTAGAGATAGAAGAAAGAGGAAAACAAAAATGGCGAAAAGTACAACAAAAGACATGACTGTAGGCTCTCCAATGAAGCTGGTATTAGGTTTTGCCCTCCCAATGCTGATGGGACTGATCTTTCAACAGGTATACAGTCTGGTGGATACGATTATAGTAGGAAAATTTTTAGGGGTTTCTGCCCTTGCAGCCGTTGGCGTGACCGGAAGCATCACGTTTCTTCTGATTGGATTTTGTCTGGGAGTATGCAGCGGCTTTGCCCTTCCGGTTGCCCAGCAGTTCGGTGCAAAAAATTATAAGGCACTTCGAAAATATGTAGGAAATTCTGCGGTACTTTCTGTTCTTATGGCACTGGTTATGACAATCGCCACCGTAGCACTTTGCCGCAATATTCTGGTATGGATGAACACACCGGAGGATATTATAGATTTGGCCTATGAGTATCTTATTGTAATATTTGCAGGAATACCTGCTACAATTTTGTATAATCTTTTGGCAGGATATCTGCGTTCTTTGGGAGATTCTAAGACACCTGTTATCTTTCTGGTGCTTTCCTCTGTTTTAAATATCGGATTGGATCTGCTATTTATCATTAATCTGCAGATGGGAATTTTCGGCGCAGCTCTTGCCACGGTTCTTGCACAGGGTGTATCCGGACTTCTGTGCCTTTGGGTAATCATCAAAAAATTCGATATCCTAAAGCTGGAAAAGGATGACTGGAAACTGGATAACCATTATGTAAGCGTCCTGGTCAATATGGGATTTCCTATGGGATTCCAGTATTCCATCACGGCAATCGGCTCCGTCATTCTGCAGACCTCTGTAAACGGACTTGGCTCCATTGCTGTTGCTTCCATGACGGCTGCAAGCAAGATTTCCATGTTTGTTGTCTGCCCCTTTGACGCATTAGGGTCTACAATGGCAACCTATGGAGGACAGAACGTGGGAGCAGGAAAAATTGACCGACTTACCAAAGGTCTTAATGCAGCAAGCCTTTGCGGCATTGTGTACTCCATTGTCATTTATATCGTGCTGCATTTCTTTGGAGAAAATATGATTCATCTGTTTGTATCGGCAGATCAGGTGGAGGTTGTAGCAGAGGCAAAGGAGTTTCTTCTGATCAATGCTTTGTTCTATATTGCCCTTGTATTTGTAAATGTTGTCCGCTTCATGATCCAGGGAATGGGATTTTCGGGATTTGCAGTATTTGCGGGAGTTTTTGAGATGATTGCCCGTGCGCTGATCGGTATTGTATTTGTTCCGGTTTTTGGATATACGGCAGCATGCTTTGCAAGCCCTCTTGCCTGGGTTTTCGCAGATGCATTTCTGATTCCTGCCTATGCACATGTTCTGCATAAATTAAAACGACGGATGGCAAAAGCCGATTCTTTACAAGCGAAGGGAAATAGGTTAGAGTAGAGAATAGGTTGTGCAGTCTTTCAAGCTGTGTAAAGAAAAAAGAGGAAGAAAAAATGGCAAAATGGGAAGAAAATGTCCGTAAGGTAGTTCCGTATACTCCGGGAGAACAGCCGAAAAAGGACAAGATGATCAAGCTGAATACAAATGAGAATCCCTATCCACCGGCACCGGCGGTAGAACAGGTAATAAGGAATTTCCCTGTGGACCGGCTTCGGCTGTATCCGGACCCTGGGATTGGAAAACTTGTGAAGGCAATTGCCGATTTTTATGAGGTGAAGGAAAGCGAAGTGTTTGTGGGCATCGGTTCGGATGATGTTCTGGCAATGCTGTTTCTGACTTTTTTCAATTCGAAGAAACCAATCATATTTCCGGATATTACCTACTCCTTTTATGATGTCTGGGCCGATATGCTTCATGTGCCGTATAAAACCATTGCACTTGATGAAAGCTTCTGCATAAACCCGGAGGACTATTCCTGTGAAAACGGCGGAGTGATTTTTCCAAATCCGAATGCTCCCACAGGGGAACTGCTTTCCCTTGATACCGTAGAATGCATCATAAGAGCAAATCCGGATGTCATTGTTATTGTGGATGAGGCATATATTGATTTTGGTGGGGAGAGTGCGCTGCCGCTGATTCATAAGTATGACAACCTGATAGTAACCCAGACCTTTTCAAAGTCGCGCTCACTTGCAGGCTCAAGAATCGGATATGCATTTGGAAATGAGAAGCTGATCAAGTACTTAAATGATGTAAAATATTCCTTCAATTCCTACACCATCGACAGCCTGACCATCGAAATCGGTGCGGCAGCAGTTGCCGATAAGGAATATTTTGAGGAGACAACGAAAAAAATAATTGCAACCCGAGAATGGACCAAAAAGGAGCTTTCGCGTCTGGGATTTACCTTTGGGGATTCCAAGAGCAATTTTATTTTTGCAACCCACCCAAAGCTGGATGTGGTAAAGCTGTTTGAAGAACTAAAGGCTGCGGATATTTATGTCCGTCACTTCAACAAACCGGATCGGGTGGTTCCATATCTTCGCATCAGTATCGGAACACAGGAAGAAATGGAAACCTTTGTAAGATTTTTGGAAGAATACGTAACGAAGAACCAAAAGTAGAAGATGACAATAAATCAGAAATAAGCAGAGTGAGGTATGTATGTTAAAAAGTTATTTGTGGATATTCTTTATTTCAATGGTGCCGCTGATTGAGCTTCGAGGCGCAATTCCGGTTTCCCAGGTCATGGGACTTCCGATTGTACCATCCTTTATTGTTTGTATTATCGGAAATATGCTTCCGGTTCCGATTATTTATCTCTTTGCAAGAAAAGTATTGGAATGGGGGGCAGATAAGCCGGTGATCGGAAAGTTCTTTACCTTCTGTCTGGAAAAGGGGGAAAAGGGCGGAAAGAAGCTTCAGGCAAAGGCCGGAAGAGGATTGTTTGTCGCACTTCTGTTATTTGTAGGAATTCCGATTCCGGGAACCGGAGCGTGGACAGGAACGCTGGCGGCAAGTATTTTAGATATGGACTTTAAATCAACTGTAGCAGCCGCAATGTGCGGAGTGCTTTTAGCGGGAATCATCATGATGGTGGTCAGCTTGTTGGGTGTAAACATTTTCTTATAAAATATTTCTATTTCAAAAAGTATTTCAGGGAAGGAATTTGCATATTTGAATCAGAACCCACTCTCGTTTGTAAAAAGCGTAGCGGTAC
>CAMDYX010000089.1 GCA_945910395.1 uncultured Agathobacter sp.
TATACTTTTCTCTAACAAATTCATCTAACCATACCTTAAGTTGTTCTATTTGATTTTCATATTTTTTTAATTCATAAATCGTTCCTTGGGTTTGCTGGATTCCTTCTTGTTGGTCATTTATACCGCTACCTTCCATTCTCAACGCCCTCTTTAGATTATATTCCAGCCACCCGAGCATTCCATCAAAACTACAACTCAATATAACATCCCAATTTACATTGTTAATATTATTGTTCTCTGTATATGCTTGCATCAAAGCATCAAACTTAGCTTTAACATATTTACCTGTTTCATCAGAGATCCAGTAATTTAGTACCTCAATCAATTCCTGAAAGGGATTAACATATCCAGCCGCTTCCCAATCAATAATGTATGGCGTATCATTTTTCCACATAACATTTTTAGGATCTAAATCCCGGTGACTAATCACTTGATTATGAGATGCTTCATACAAACCAGTGACTACATTCCTATCCCATCGCATGATATCTGCAATATTTTCTTGTAATACGGAAAGAATCTCTGAATTACAAAGTTTTTCTTTCTCCATAAACAGATTCCAATCATATTCTTCTCTAATATCATGATTCTCATTCATGGTATCAATCTTAACCTGAGTAGCGTGAATCTTACCTAACAATCGTCCAATCTGCTCACAATGATATTCTGATATATCCGGAGCAAAAATGGATTTTCCATCCAACCAATCAAATACTACAAAAAAGGAGCCATCCATATCAATAATATTTTTTCCATTGAATGTTTTAGCAGCAACAAGAGGAATAACATTTGACAATGCATTTGATACCAATTCTGAATGAATCATATTAGTTAAGGCCTCTGGTCTTTTCATGATGTCAGGGTTTAACAATTTTATAGCATATTCTCCTTGGTCTGTACTCACATGGTACATTTTATGCATCAAACCACCTTTTACTAACTTGGGTTCATTTATTAAGTTACCCAAACTATAATTCTTACATAATTTATCTATTTTCTCCATATACTCTCCACAATCAGATTAATCCATATTAACCCCAAAATCGACACCTATAATTTACTCGTTTTCCTGTTCTCTTTGACAAACGCAGTCTACTAATTCAATTATTTCTTCCCACGCTGAAATGGTACATATGTCTTTATCTTCTGTATAGGGCAAGTCAATTGCCCCTATATACCACACCGGAAATATCCCTGCACCTATCGCACCTTTAACATCGCAAACATAGTTGTCACCTATATACCACACATCTTCAGGCCTTAAATTTGCCTTTTCTAATGCAAGCTCAAATATATGCTTGTTAGGCTTACGGAACAAATAACTGCTCGTTGCAATAATGAATTCAAACTCGTTGCTTGGAATCAGTCTATTAATCCTTTCTTTTACAACATCACTGTCATATGTAATATTACTAATTACGCCAGTTCTGATACCTTTCTCTTTCAAATATTCCAGGAACACTTCAATTCCATTTGTAGGTTGTCCCGGAGAAGCGGCATCCCAAAACAATCTATCTACTTCACTTGGGCCAATAGATAATTCAATTCCTACAGATTCATACAAATACGGTAAAAATGTAGAATTTGGGATCTCTACCTCCATGGTATGACGCTTTATAGGATCTAATCGTCCCAATTCTGTATTAATTCTATTTGCATGCTCCTGTACTTCTTCGGCAGACAAGTTATATTTGTTTTTCGTTGCATATTGCAAAACAGCTCTGGTTCCTTTTACTCCATCAAATTTTTCCTCTGCAACTAAAGTTTGACCATAATCAAATAAAACCATCTTGGGAAGTCTCATGCTATTTAACTCCTCATTTATCTAAATCATCTTAAAAGCCTTGAAAGCTTCCACAATCGCAACTTCTTTCTCCTTTGGACACTGTGGTTGCTTTGCATCTTCCGACTTAGGCAAATTATAATTCTCACGTTCTATAATTCCATACTTAGCCTTCACCTGCGCGATATAAAGATTAGTAACCTTCATCCCATCATTATGCTCAGCCACATATTTTTTAATTTCCTCATAAGTTGTCTTACTCTCTGCAGATGTAATTTCCAACTCATCCATATCAACAGTCACATTCACATGATGCTTTGCTTCATGGAGTTTGGACAATAAACATACAGTCTCAACATGGTAAGTCCCCGGGAACATGTCCACGCACTGAATCTTCTTTACCTCATAGCCTCGTTCCAAAAACACCTCCAGATCTCTTGCCAGAGAAGTTGGTTTGCAGGAAATATAAACCATATGCTCCACGCCATATGCAATAATCTTTTCAAGAGCCTTTGGATGAATCCCGTCTCTTGGCGGGTCAAGAATGATGTAATCCGGCAGGACCTCGATATCGTCTAACGCCTTTAGGACATCACCGGCAATAAACTTACAGTTATGAAGTCCGTTCAAATCTGCATTTTCCTTTGCGGCCTCAACTGCTTCCTCCACAATTTCAACCCCCACTACCTCCTTGCATACAGGGGCCATCATCTGTGCAATCGTTCCTGTTCCGCTGTACAGATCATATACCACCTTTCCCCCAAGGGCATGCTCGTCTCCATCTAAGATGAAGTCCCGGGCTGTGGAATAAAGTACCTCCGCGCCGAGAGAATTGGTCTGAAAAAATGAAAATGGAGAGATTTTGAAACGGAGTCCCAGCAGTTCTTCGAAGAAATAATCCTCTCCGTATATCACCTCAGTGCCTTCATTTTTTACCACGTCTGCAACGCTGTCGTTGGAGGTGTGAAGAATTCCTTTTATGGTTCCCTCGTATTCCTGCGACAGTAGCACATACTTCCATTCCCGAAAAAGCTGCTCTTCCTCATACACCGAAAGTCCTCCAGCCGTTGCTGAAGTCGTTGTGACAAGATCTACCAGAATCTCCCCGGTCTTTACCGCTTTTCGTACAAGAAGATGTCTTAGGTATCCTTCGTGGCGGATTCGATGAAAATACGGCACATTCCGGTTCCTGAAAAAATTGAGTGTTACAGTCAGAATCTTTTTAAAATCCGCATCTATGATCTGACAGTCGCATACCGTAACAAGATCATAAAAGCTTCCTTTTTTGTGCATGCCAAGAGCCAGAGGCCCATCCTTATATTCGTCGCCGAAGGAAAACTCCATCTTATTGCGGTATCCAAACTGTCTTGGGCTTGGCTTAATTCCAAGAAACTCATATTCACATTTTTCTCCGATTGCATCCTCCATCAGCTTTCTGACCTGATTGGATTTAATTGCAAGCTGCTCCTCATAGGGAAGCGTCTGATAAATACAGCCTCCGCATTCTATATGTACACATGCAGACTCCTGCTCGGATGTGGCTGGTTCTAACACCTCTAGCAGTCTTCCTTCATATTTTCCCTTTCTCGCCTTATTGACCACAAAGGATACCTTCTGTCCCGGAATGGTATTCTTTACAATTACCCGCTCGTTTTCCTCTGTCAATACAATTCCCTTATTTGGGAAAAGAATTTCCCTTACCATTCCTTCCCCGTACTGTCCTTTTTTCATGCTTACTTTCTCCAATTATTGATGTCCATTTTCTTCGTCGCCATAGCAAAAATTAAGGGGACTCAACAAAGTCCCCTTATGTCATGCTCTTTATTCTGCGATTGTTCTGTTTATCCCTTTTCGGATTTGTGTTCCCGAAATGGGGGTTCTGTTTTACTCTTCAGATGTCTTTTCTGAAGCATCTGTTTTTACAGGCTCCTCTTCGTCATCCTCGAAAAAATCATCTTCAAATTCATCTTCAAATTCATCTTCGAAATCATCGAGATAATCCGGTGTAAAGAATCGATAGATACCATATGCAGCCGCTGCAATTGCAACAACGACACCGATGATTGCAAATACGATAACTACAGCCGAAGGTTTTTTCTTCTCTTCTTCCTTCTTGTCAAGCTTTCTGATGACCTCATTGATTTTTTCGTTATTTAATAATTCTTCTAATTTATTCATTTTTTACCTCTCCTTCCCATACATTTTTCACTAATGATAAGCATATGCACTTTTATGTTTGTTATTATAGCATATCTTTCCCATTTTTCCTATGAATAATTTATAAATTTATACAAATTAGTCAATCTTTTTCAATTTTGCAAAAGAAGCAAACATTTTCTTGGTTCCGGCCTTGTCAAAGTCCACCGTCACTTCATAGTCACGCCCGCCTTCCACGATTGCCATGACCTCTCCGTCGCCGAATTTGATATGGCGCACACGGTCTCCTACCTGATAGGAAAGTGCATGTCCTGTCGTGTTGCTTCCTGCAAAAGAACGCTGGTTGGAAACCGGTGTATATACCGGTGGTCTTTCCTTTTTGGAAAATCCACTTGGCGCTTCACCATACTCGTTTGAACCATACTGCGTGGACATCGTGCGGAATGCCTGTTTTGCCTTTAAAAAAGTGCTAAGCTTCTGTTCCTCATCTTCGTAGCTTTTCGGTTCAAAAATTTCTCCGCTTAAGAGTTCCTTTGGAATCTCCTTTACAAATCTTGATACCTTATTATACTGGGTCTCTCCGCGAATCATTCGCATTTTTGCGGAGGTAATGGTCAGATTCTTCTTTGCACGGGTAATTCCGACGTATGCAAGTCTTCGCTCCTCCTCTATTTCTGCAGTGGAATTGTCACTGGTAATGGACATGTAACTCGGAAAAAGTCCATCCTCCATACCTGCAAGGTACACATTTTCAAACTCCAGTCCCTTTGCGCTATGTAAGGTCATTAAAACCACATAATCCGTCTCCTCATCGAGACTGTCAATATCTGCAACCAGAGCTACCTCCTCCAAAAATCCCGAAAGGGTAGGGTTCTCTGCTGTCTCCTGATAGCTTACCGCCTTTGTGATTAGTTCGTCGATGTTCTCAATTCTTGCCTGTGCCTCGTCGGTATCTTCTGCATCTAATTCTCTGACATATCCTGTCACATCTATGATTTCTTCCAGAAGCTCTGCTACAGAGATGACATCCTTCTTTTCTCTAAGTCCCTCTATCAATTGAACAAAAGGCTTAATCTTCTCTGCCGCTTTTCCCAGCCCCGGCACTTCGCTTGCAATACAAAGAGCTGTGTAAAACTCAATCCCGTTATCATCTGCATAGCCTAGGATTTTGTTGATGGAGGCGGCACCGATTCCACGCTTCGGCGTATTGATGATTCTTCGAACCGTAAGATCATCCTTTCCATTGTCTATGGTCTTTAAATAACCAAGCAGGTCTTTAATTTCTTTTCTGGAATAGAAGTTTACCCCTCCTACGATCTTATAGGGAATATTGGCGGTGATAAAGCGTTCCTCAAACATACGGGACTGGGCGTTGGTCCGATACAAAACCGCACAATCCTTATAGGTATACTCTCCCCTTCGGACTTTTCCCGCAATGTCTCTTGTAATGTAATCCGCTTCTTCGTAGGCGCTGTCTACCTGTTCAAATACAATTTTTTCTCCCTGGCCATTATCGGTCCAAAGCTGCTTATCCTTACGTCCCACATTGTTGCAGATCACATTGTTTGCCGCATCCAAAATCGTCTGGGTGGAGCGATAGTTCTGCTCCAGCTTAATCACCGTAGCATCCGGAAAATGCTTTTCAAAATTTAAGATATTGTAGATGTTGGCACCGCGGAATTTGTAGATGGACTGGTCATCATCACCCACCACACACAGATTCTTGTATTTGGATGCCAAAATTCGAATCAGCTCAAACTGTGCCGTATTGGTATCCTGATACTCGTCCACCATAATATATCGGAAACGCTCCTGATAGGAGGCAAGCACTTCCTTATCCAGTTTGAACAGCTCCACCGTCTTTACGATCAAATCATCAAAGTCAAGAGCGTTGTTCTGCTGAAGCTGTCTCTGATACTCCTGATATACATCCGCCTGCTTTCGTTTTGTAAAATCTCCTGCTGCCTGCATGGCAAAGGTAATGGGATCGATCAGCTCATCCTTGGCCGATGAAATAACACTGAGAAACATCTTCTCTTTATATATTTTCGTGTCGATCTCCAGCTTTTTGCAGATTTCCTTCATTAATGATTTCTGGTCATCTGCGTCATAAATCGTAAAATTGGTGCTGTAGCCCAAGCGGTCGATATATCTTCTTAAAATTCTTACGCACATGGAGTGGAAGGTGGAAACCCAGATGCTCTCCGCTCCCATGCCAACCATTTTGTGGATTCGCTCCCTCATCTCCCCTGCCGCCTTATTGGTAAAGGTGATTGCAAGGATCTGATAGGGATTTACTCCGCACTCTTTGATCAGATATGCGGTTCTATGGGTAAGAACTCTGGTTTTTCCTGAACCGGCTCCTGCCAAAATAAGAAGCGGTCCCTCTGTTTTAAGAACTGCCTCCTTCTGTTGTTCATTCAATTGGTCGGTCAAATTCGACATACTCTTATCCTCTCATTTTTCCTTTTACACTTCATTGCTCTATCTAATTGCATAGTATACCATACCTATACCAAAAAAGCACGCTCATATGTTCGATTTCTAATTTTTCCCCTTTTTAATTTTGTGCGCCTATGAATGAATTTTGCTATTCCAATCAGAACTTTTAAAAAGCGTCGGCACTTAATGAGCAATTAATTGCGAATTTAGTACCGCTACGCTTTTTACGAAGTGAAAACGTGTTCTGATTGGAATAGCAAAATTCATTCAGACACACAATTGCAAAATAGGAGTTTTTTTGAAAGAATTCTTGTCATACGGTTTTAAAAACTATATAATAACCTTATCAAAAAACATAAAGGGGATATAAATATATGGATGATAAAAATGTTCGTGAATTTTTGGAGGATCTGTTGGTTTCCCTAAAATCCATCGATTATGTAAGACCGGAAGATGTTCCGAATATTGATTTATATATGGATCAGGTTACTACCTTTATGGATGAGCAGCTTTCTTCCTGCAAGCGTCATGAGGATGATAAGCTTCTTACCAAGACCATGATCAACAATTATGCGAAAAATAATCTGCTTCCTCCTCCGGAGAAGAAGAAATATACCAAAGAGCATTTGATGACCCTGATCTTTATTTACTATTTTAAAAACATCTTAAGCATCAATGATATCCAGTCGATTTTAAATCCGATTACAAACAAGTATTTTGGAAATAAAGACGGCTTCAATATGTTAGATGTCTACAACGAAGTATTTTCTTTAGAAGAAGCAGAAACCCAGAAGGTCTTAAAGGATTTGGGCAAAAAATTTAAAATTGCCAATGAAACCTTCCTGGATTTTCCGGAAGAGGATCAGGATTTTCTGCACTCCTTTAGTTTTATCTGCCAATTGAGCTATGATGTGTTTATTAAGAAAATGATTATCGAGCGATTGATTGATGACTTAAACGAGAAGAAAAAATCCTCTGAAAAAAAAGACGGAGCCGCTTCCGACTCCGCCTCAAAAAAATAACGCTTTCCATCCTAAGCGGTTGCTTTTTGCAGCCGCTTTATTTTTTTCTCTCTTTTTTCCAATCCCAGATGCAGAAGGAAGGCTCCTACTCCGATGGATACAATCATTAAGATATTCATTACGACCAAATATACCATTTCTGCCGTTGATCCTTCTTCCACCGTAATCAGGGAGGATATCACCGTTCCCCAGAAGTTGAAAAGGAAATGCAGGAATATCGAGTAATAGATGCTTCCGCATCCCTCGCAGATATATCCTAACAAAAGGCCGAGAGCTCCCGCATAAAATCCCTGAAGCCAGTTTCCGTGAAAAATGCCAAACAGTACTGCCTGCATGATATTTGCCACCCAAAACGGCAATGCCTTACGGAAAATCCGAAGGGTAACACCACGGAATACCAATTCTTCTCCTATGGGTGCAAGAATAACCGAATAACACAGCATAAGAATTGAAATATCATCCGATAGTCCCGCCATCTCAAGGAGCTCCTCATATTGCTCCATCCAGCTTGGCACCAGTGTTCCTAAAAAAGAGCTGATATACCCGCACACCATTTGCGCGCCGGGAACCAGAACTGCAACTGCACCAAACAGCAGGGGATGGAAAGTTATCTTGGGATTCGGAAGATATTCCCCGCCCAATCGCCAATAATACCAGATTCCAAACATACATATACAATCCAGAGCATAGATTATCATAATGATGGTATTAAAATCCGTATCTGTCCAAATATTATACCATACACTCATGGGATACACGCCCTCCGGAATATCGGAAATGGTGCAGAGCATGGAAACTCCCATCATAAAAAATACGGAAAGATATTGAAAGACAAAGGTTATAAGAAAGGGTACAAAACCCAAAAAGAAATATCCAACTTTTTTCACTTTTATTCTCCTTTTCAATATAAGGCTCATTATAGCATATCCACTTTTTATTGCAAGAAACGTGTTTACTTTAAAACTTTAATATGTTAAAATAGATGTATTGAAAAAATAGATTCCAAAGAGGTAGATCAAATGAGTAAGAATTTGCGAAATGAAGCAGTAGATCAATTGTTTGATGCAATCTTATGCTTAAAGGATAGAGAGGAGTGTTACATTTTCTTTGAAGATGTCTGCACAATCAACGAATTAATGTCATTGTCACAGCGCTTTGAAGTAGCCAAAATGCTTCGCGAGCAGAAGACCTATCTGGACATCGCGGAAAAGACCGGCGCTTCTACGGCTACCATCAGCCGGGTCAATCGCTCCTTGAATTATGGAAATGATGGATATGACATGGTATTCTCCCGCATGGAAGAAAATAAATAAGTAAAAACAGCTCCCTTCCTACGTTTTGTAAGAAGGGAGTTTTTCTCTCTTTTCAGAAAAGTGTTTCAGGGAAGGAATTTTGCTATTTGAATCAGAACGTTTAAAAAGCGTCGGCACTTAATGAGCAA
>CAMDYX010000090.1 GCA_945910395.1 uncultured Agathobacter sp.
TGAATCAGCATCCAGTCGTCCTTGGTGGGATAGTCAATGCCGTCACCGATGGAAACAATCCGGATCCCCGCATCCCGCAGGGTTTCCAGCTCCAGCAGTCCCAAGCTGTTTCTTCTGGAAAATCGGGAGAAGTCCTTGACCACCAGAATGGTGCACTCCCCTGCCATCATCCTGCCTCGCATTTTCTGGTAGCTCTCCCGCTGGGAGAAGGTGTAGCCGGAACGATCCCTATCTTCAAACAGGGTCAGGTGGGCATCCGGGAAGGTGGAGCCCACGTAATCCGTAATGATTTTCTTCTGGTTTTCGATACTGGTATTCTCCCGGTTGTCCTCGTCCAGGTCAACGGAGATTCTGGTATAGCCAAATACTTCCAATGTTGTTCACTTCCTTACTGTTTCTATATAATAACATTGTATATCGTGATTTCGGAAAATGCAAGCGTTATTTCCTGACAGGGGCGCATCAGCGCCCCATGTCGAAACTTCTTGCTCTTGGTTTTCTAACAGGCTGCGGATGCACATAGCTGTTCAGGTTGTGACGGAGCAGGTCTTTGGTGGTTTCCAGAAGGTCTTCCTTGCCGGAGCGGTACACCACCGCCAGATACTTGTGATCCTTACACTCCTTGTAGAAGGGCTTCAGCCTGGCATCCACTGCCGGGTCATCGCTTTCCGCTTTGGTCAGCCAGATTTCTGCGATTTTCTTATCTTCGTCCATGTGAATCCGCATTTCAGGTCATCTCCTTTCTTACAGTATTTTCCAATGTGTTTCTGATTATTCTCTGGTGTTCCATTTCGCAGCCTCACAATCGTCTTGCTTTTGTGATTTTTACTTCCCCATTTCAATGGATTCGTTTACCGGATACACCGGGTGCTGCGGCTTCAAAGCTCGTTCAATATTCAATTCGGGATATGAAATTGTTGGTTCCTGTATGATATCAGATGATTTCGGGTTTGTCTGTGAACCAATCGGTCACATTTTGGGAACTGCCAGATCATAAAGAAGAGGACACATTGCGGTCTCTGTTTCGCTGCGTCCTCTCTTTCGTCTGTATTTATTACTTCTTTCTTTATTTCAGTCTATATTAAATTGGTTCAATACTATATTCCGTGCAATTTCCCTACATAAGCTTTTCTTACGCAGGCAGATCCTCCGCAGGCATTTCCTTCTCAGGTTTTTCCTGCGCAGGCTTTTCCGCATGAGGAATTTCGTAGAAAGTGTATTCGTTGTTTTCCAGCTTACCATCCTCCCCGCGAACACGCTTCCGGGTCAGATAGCCGTTGGCTTCCAGTTCGTTCAGTGCCGCCCGGACGGTGGCAATCCCATCTCTGGTGATGGCAGCCAGCCCCGCTATGGAGAAGGTCCACTCCGGCGGAAGGCTGAGGATGATGGAAAACAGACCGATGGCTTTCAGGGACAGCCGGGTATCCCGGAGGTGTCGGGTGCTCATCACCGTGAAATCCTTGTCTTTTGGTGCTCGTACTACTGGCATTGTTCATCGCCTTTCGGGGGTGGGGATGTCGTGTTTCACTACACCCCCGCCGCTTTTCATGCAAAAATCAGCTCTGAAAAGATGATTTCTTCCGCCTGCGCTTTCAGACAGTTCCTGTGCTGCACCCAGCCAAGCTGGTCGGTTGCTTTGTCCGGGCCCGGATTCTGTGCCAACAGCCCATCCATGATCTGCTCCAATCGGCGCTCCGCGGCTTCCTGAACCTCCCACAGATGGGGGAACAGTTTCTGCTGCATTGCCAGGATGCTGTATTGCGTGGGTCTGTGCTCCCGCAGGAAGGTCCGGCGCATCCGCCCATACCTGTTCAGGGGACGCTGTTCGGTGCTTTCCAGCTTGAGATCGGGTATCCAGTAATCTCCGCTTCGGATATAGGTCAGCTCGGGTTTCATTGCCATTCCTCCTTTGTGGCGAATTTATTTTGTGTGTTGTGTGCCTGATATAATATGGAAACATATGTTTGTTTATTATATCAAAGGGAGGATGGTTTGTCAAATGAACGAATTATAAACAAAAGCGAATGCTTCAGTTCTTTTCACTCTTAATTGAAAGGGGCTAATGAATTAGTTCCTCAGTTGTCTATCAGCAATGGCTCTTTTTTCATTTTTTATGGAGAATAGTATACATATTACTGGAATATTATTGAAAAAACATAATCATTATGATATGCTTTTAACAACACACTTTGATCGATTTATCGATCGCTAAATCTATACACGTAAAAATCGAACAGTTTCTCAAAAGGAGAGGTGTATAATGAACGGAAAGATAAAGTGGATTAAGGAATCTGGTGGGACTAAACCCCCACATGGTTTTATTATGGGTGATGATGGGGTGCGCTATTATTTTAATGGAAAACTATTATCCGATGGCTATGATATGAGTGATTTCAGGGAAGGTGAAAGCGTAACCTTCAACCCTGCTCCTCCTCAGTTTGATGCTGCAAATCCCCAAGCAACAAATGTAAAATCACTTAATGCGGCTGCGAAATTCTATAAACCTGGCTTCTCCAAAAGCCTAGACCTGGATAGAGTTGAGAGAACACTGAAACGCGGTTCTGGGGAAATGGAAGTCTTAAGAAAGCTAAAAGAATTGTTGTATATTCCGTATGTCAGTTCTCATGACATGGGGCATAATTCGGTTTTTCCATTTTGCTTAGTGGGAAACACGAGTGTTCTTAAGCAGTATATCCGAGGGCAATATGAGTTTTTGCTTGTTTTTTCTCATTTTGACAGTTGTGACTGGCAACAGAATACAATTAAAGCAGCGCAAGCCATTAGATTGCGTAGAGAAATTGCTGAGCGTCGTCCCCTGGTAAACTTCTATGTTCTTATCAGTAATGCAAGAAATCTTACTGATGAAATTAACAAGATGAAAGGTGGAACAAGTGCTGCAATTATTCCTCTTTCTTTCAGTGAGGTTCTTTCTGCGGACAAAAATGCGCTACAGGAGTTACTGCTCAGCCGTTTTGCAGATTATTATTTTGAAAATAATATGCTGGGGGAAGAAAAGGCTATCGAAGAGGATACTTTGCTTTTTGGCGACCGTGGAAAAATTGCAGATGCTGTTGTGCAGAGATGTATTGAGGGCAACCATTCTGGAATATTTGGATTACGCAGAAGTGGTAAATCCTCTGTACTTCGTGCAGTTGAAAGACGCTTAGAGTATAATCAGATTAAATTTGTGACGATCGAGTCACGCTCTTTCCTAGAAAGTCTCGATTCATGGAAAACAGCACTGTATGATATTGCAAGGAAAATAAGGCAAAAATGTCTCGGAATAGAGCAGATGGATGGCGAAAGCGGTGCAGAGTTCACGAAACGTTTGCGTTTGAGCAGCACTGAAGAGGATTACCAAAAGCGCCCCACACAGTGTTTTGTAGAAGATGTGAAGCTATATACCAGAGAGCAATCTACCTTTGTTCTTGCATTGGATGAAATCGAGTTGATTACCTACAATACAGCAACATCAAACACTTGGCGAGACCTTGATGCATATAAATCCTTCTGGGGTGCCCTCAGGGATTCTGGGTGTTCACTGATTGTATGCGGTGTTAATTCTACCATTAACGAGAGGAGCAGCATTTCCTTTGGTGGAAAAACGTGTGATAATCCAATGTACGAAAGAATACATACATGTGCTGATTTCTCCAAAACCTATCTGCCTGCGTTCACAGACGAGCAGACCAAGGATATGCTTAATAAACTAGGTAGTTACAGCAATGTGGCATTTGATCATGTATATACAGAAATCAACAGAGCATTTGGCGGACAACCCTATGCAATCAGACAGTTTGCTGCCTATATGTTTGAAGAGGTGAAGGGTAATAGAAAAGCGTCTGAGGTATACCAGTTCTCTAAGGCTACATTTGATGTGTTGATAGACAAATTTTCCAACTCTGATAAAGGGATCCAACTGTTTCAAACAATTCTGCAGCATATTAAGATTTACCGAGATGAATATGAAATGTTGGAAAAGATCGCGCTGTCGCCTGAAAAATATCGTTCCATTGAGCTAAAAGATATTTCTCTTATTGATCATCTGGAAAAGTATGGATTGATTGAATATGATCGTTCTACATTGTTTGTGACATTTAATATCCATGCGATTCAAGAGCATATCCAGAAGACAGCTACGAAGGCTCCTGAGGATATGGATAATGATGAGCGTCGCAGATATATCCAGGACAGAGTTAAGGAATGTGAGCAAAAGCTTAAAAAATATATCCTACAGTATTATTTATGGGTTGGTGGAGAAGCAGTAGGGAAGCAAGTTTTATTGAAGAACTATGGAACCAAACATGCTTCTATTTCTATCAATACGAAAGCTAGTCCGGTGCCAGATATAGCCACTTGTGATTTGAGAGATTTTTTCGATCATTCAAAGTTTATTATGTATTTTTCTTCTATTAAGTGGATTATCTCTAATAACTGGAAAACATTGGGCAACAACTTCGGTATCACAAAAGCCAAGTTTGAGGTATGTATGGAGGACCTGAACGCAGGCAGAACAGATGCAGATCACTACGATCCTGAAGACATGACCTGTCCTGATAGCTGGGAAATAAGTGATCAGACTATGCAAGACTTTATCGCTGCATACAGGACAATGGAAGCTGTATTTAAGAAGCTTAACTTGTAAGATACAACGAAAAAGGCACATGATCCGTAGACCATGTGCCCTGACGTTGGTGGCGTTAGCAATCGCCGGTCAGGGCGATCGTACGCACAGCGTGGGTGTCAACCACTCGGGTCAACACTTCCTTGGCTTCTGCAGGAGTCATCTTCGCAGCGAGGATGATTACTGCAGTTGTTGCGCCAACGGCGGCAACAAACTTCCAGTCGAGAACGACTGTAGTGTTCATAGAGTTACCTCCTTTCTGGGATTTTGAATCCCAAAAATAAATTACACAGTAACTCATACCGCCTACCCAACATCGTATGTATTATATCACATTTTTTCAACCTTTCAATATTCTATAAGCAATTCTGTGACAGTAATGTCAGGAGTTTTGCGCAGAATTGTGTATGGAATTTGGTAAAATTCTATTACAGGGGAGCGGCAAACCGCCCCCCTAGTTACTTTTCAGCAGGTAGAGAGCAAGGGGGGGCACGATCACATCGTTTAAAAACCCTCAATTTGTACTCCTATTGCTCTAAAAATGTACTGATTCTTCTGCTTTACATTTACTAATCCAAGCTTTTATCGAAAGAAAGTTCACGGGTGTCGTGAAACACGACACCCATGGTGTTTAAATATTTCTATTCAGAGGATAGTTTGTTTTCAACATACCATATGTCTGATCGCCAGACATTCAGAGCTTGTTCATATTTTTGTTCTCCATCTTTTTGCTTCAAGCGTAGATTCATATTAGACTTCAACTGGTTTATTGCTCTGCTTTTTCCATACTTCTCAACACAACGTTGGAGTATTATGTGGCGTCTGATTTCTGACTCAGTTGTCGAATATCCTTCCTCTCCCAAGAACGATTTCTTTCGTAGCGGAACATTAAATTCCTCTGGCTGGAAGTATTCCCTGACCCATGCGTATTCCTCATCCGTCATGTCATAGAAATCATCTCCTTTGGGAGGAAGATGGTGATGATCATATTTTCCAAAGTCGGTAGCCCATTCGGGGATGAATAAGTATTTATCATCTACAAACTCTATTTCCATACCCAAAGGAGATATAAAAGGGTGTGAATAATTGCCCCGTATTTTTTCTGCGGCTTTGTCACAGAGTTGGTCAAACTGAACAGGAGTAATAAAATCAGAATCACAACGGTCACAATGATAAATATTTGCGAAAAGATGCTTCCAATGTTGAGAAATTCGAACATGTTCCTTTTTCGTTTTCTCAAGACAACATGGACATCTGTGCTCATTGATAAAACATGGCTTATTTGTCAAAACAATACAGTCATGTAACACTTCTCTGAGACTGTCAAAATACTGCTTTGATTTTTCTTTTTGCAAAAGGCGCTCTTGCTCTTTTCTTTTCTCTTCTTCAAGTTTTAATCGCAATAATTCTTCCTGTTTCTGCTGTTCCACATATCGCCGTTGTTTTTGTAACTGCAATGCCTCCTCTCGCCCAATGACCCGAGGGATTCGTACACTTTCCCGTGGAACAGAATGCTGCACTGCACTTTGGGAAGCCGCCACTTCCTGACCGTTGTGCTTAATCTTGTAAAAAGAAAGGTATAACGAAAAAGGAGTATAGTATTTATGGCATTGCGGGCAGTGTTTTACGGGAAAATCCACAAGCCATTCTGACCCTGTGTAAGCGGACAAATACTCAACCGATCCATGAAGAAGTCCGTGAATTGGGCAAATAAAAGCAACCTTTTTCATCTATCCGGCAATTCTCCTTTCGAGTTTGACAGGACGTGGAATGAACTTTCTTCAATGATGTAGGCTTTTAGACTTCCCCAATAGGTGAATGGAACACCAGCAGTAAGTATCTGTCGATCTTTTGGAATAAGCCTAAGCAAAATATCCTGCGCAATCTCAGTTTTTCGAGAGTAGAACTGTGGATTTATAATGAACTTATCGCCAAACCGTTCACAAATCACGGTCTGAAAACAAATCAGTTTATCATTCATGATACGAAGCGGTCCGGGATTCATCTTTGTTCCTGTATGCATATCTGTTGCACCATCGAGAAACGCTCGAATCAACTCGTCAGGTTTAATTGACTCCATATACTAGCACCCTATTTCTATTCTTCTGTTTTTTATTCCTCCGAAAATTCCCATATATTCCGATACCCAAATCCACCGGTATCGTCTTCCGGAACACCGTTCGTCATTGCATCGTGAATCATATCGTCCCAGTCACTGTCGTATTCCTGAAAATTATCAATGGCCTCCACAATGTCTGTTCCGAAAATTTCTGCATACTGAATGGCATCATCAAATTTGGAAAACGGTAGTTTATTGGATTTCATTGCCTCTGCCATTTCGCAGATGTACTCCATGTCCCAACCGTGGCGGTTGTTCTCTTCACAAAAATAGATTTCAAAGAATCCGTCAGGGAGCTCATGAATGCTCCAGTATCCGGCGTACTCCAATTGCTCCATTATTCTCTGGGTTTCGCTGAAGGACAGGTGATACTTACACGACAGCTCTGCCATTTCAACCAAGTCCCGACCCAGATAATAGGAACCGTTTTCAATCTGCAGTTTGAAATCCTCATAGAATTCCGCTGCCTGCGCAGTTGTAATTTTGCAAGTCTGAGAAAGCCGGTAGACCTCCTCCGCTTCTTCATCGGTCAAGCCGTAGAGCGCGCCAATTTCCAAAACATGTTTGACTTCCGCAAACTGTTCGGCAGTAATGCCGCAGATGGTTCCCTGTTTCTTTTCCGCAATCAATGTATCATTCTCCATTGGCTCCCCGGCCTTGACGGAGGTAATCCGGTCAAAGGTCAGTGGGGGATGTTGACTCAGTACCGCTTGGGTGATTTGGGAAGGAGAAAGATCGAACACCTTCTTGCAAGCTTTGCTGAATGCCGCCGCGTCTGAGAAGCCGGACTGCGCAACCACCTGTTCGACGGAAAGTCCCTGTTCCGTACGGGCAGACAGCGCGCGAACCAGTTTTCGCTTGCGGATGTATTGGATGATGGTCATATCCGTTATGAACTGGAAAGCGTCGCCCAAGAGCCGCAGATTGAGCCCCATTTCCCTGGACACAGCCTCCGGAATATCCGGTTCGCCGAATTCAACAAATTCTTCTATCAATCCAATGATACGATCGTATTTCTCCTGAAGTGTCATCCTGAGCGCCCCCTCTGCAGCTATTATAGCAGAGAATCCTCCGTCAAAACAGCCCCAAATAGGTAAATTTCAGTCAATTTTTTGCTCAATCCGAATCATCATCTCCGTAATGATTCAACCCTCCAAAGAATCCCCGGCTGCTGAATCCGGTTTTCTCCCCGTGTTCATCGTAGTGATTGACACCTCCGAATCCGCGGGCGCTGTAACCGGTTTTATGTCCGTGGCTATCGTAGTGGTTCACTCCGCCGAAAATGGAGCGGTCACTATATCCCGTTTTTCGTCCTTTGCTGTCATAGTGGTTCATACCGCCTAAGAAACCGGGTCGGCTTTCGCCTATCTTTTTGCCATGGGCATCGTAGTGATTGATCTGTCCGAACAAGCCTCTCTCGCTGTATCCTTTCTTTTTCATAGTGCCTCCGATGATTACTGTACAAATTGTTCCTGATAGACTTGCTGCATCTGCGCAATCAGCATGGGCAGATTTGTTGCCGTCACATAGAGGATGCTGGCATCGGCCGGGAGCTTGCTGTAAACATAGCGCATCATTTTGTGGGAGCAATGACCCGTCCAGTAAAAGACCGCAGCGGGATTCGCGCAGGAGCATTTCTTGAGCTGATCATCCGAAACAAAAGTCCACTTTGGAAATTTCTGCCGGAGCTTCTTCGTCATGTTCGGGTGACCTCCCAGAAACAGAATGCCCTTCTCCGGTAGCAGAGTACTGCTTTCAACTTCTGTGCGCATATGCCCCCTCCTGTACAGTTTTATTTGGGATGATAGAATTATAACATTTGTATTTCAAATAACCCATGTTCAAATCACGACAGATTGTGACAACAGCCTTTGAAAAATTTTTTTGATTTCATAGTGGCAAGCAGTGTTCAGGTGCTACCTGAACGGGTTTTCGCTTGTTGGGGCAAACCCCAATCCCGGAGATCAGCACGATGTGCTGGCTACGCATTTTGCAAAATGCTTCAAAAACAATCCATCGTTCTACACAAAGCTGGAACACAAAAATTTCCGCACGTTTTATAGTCGTGCGGAAATTTTTGTTGACTCTGGGTA
>CAMDYX010000091.1 GCA_945910395.1 uncultured Agathobacter sp.
TGACGGAACAGATGAAGCAGGATGAGGATGAGAGACTGCTAAAAAGATACGCGGCATGCACACAACAAATGGAAGCCTTGAGGGGTTATTCCTACCGGACGGATATGGAAACCATGTTTCAGAAGTTTGGGTTTGCGTTGGAAGATTTGAAACGTCCTATGGGGACTTTTTCGGGAGGGCAACAGACGAAGATTGCATTTATTAAATTGCTCCTTAGCAGACCGGATATTATGCTTCTGGATGAGCCGACCAACCACCTGGATATGCCAACCATTGAATGGTTGGAAGGCTATTTAAAAAGCTACGATAAAGCAGTCGTGATCGTATCCCACGACCGTATGTTTCTGGATAAGGTGATTGATGTCACCTATGAAATCGAATATGGGAGAATTAAGCGTTATCCAGGGAATTATTCGACATATTTAAGGCAAAAAGAGGAAGCCGCCATCAAGCAGCAAAAAGATTACGAAGAACAGCAGGCGGAAATCAAACGTTTGACAGAATGGATTGAAAAATGGAAAAACACGCCTACAAAGGTGGCGGCAACCCGCTCCAAACGAAAAGTCATCGAGCATATGGTAAAAATTGAAAAACCCCGCCGCTTTGACACAAAGGCGTTTCAGGCACAGTTTACCCCTCGCATTACCAGTTATACGGATGTTTTGACGACAAAAAAACTGCAAATCGGGTACGAAGAAGTATTAAGTACAGTTTCTTTTCAGGTAAAAAAGGGAGAACGCATTGCTGTCATCGGTGCGAATGGAAAGGGAAAATCAACCCTGCTTAAAACAATTGTAGGCCAGATTCCGGCACTTGGTGGAAGCTTTCAGTTCGGACAGGATGTAGAGTGGGGATACTTTGACCAGCATTCCGCAGTAGAGCGAAATGTGGACCCACAGCTAACTGTTATCGAGGATTTTTGGAATGAATATCCGTCTTTAAAAGAAGTGGAAGTGCGTCAGGCATTGGGAAGCTTTTTGTTTACCCAGGAAGAAGTATATAAAAAACTGGGACAGCTATCCGGGGGAGAAAAAGTTCGCTTAGCATTATGTAAAATGTTTAAAAAGCGGCCGAATTTTTTGATTCTTGACGAGCCGACAAACCATATGGATTTAGTCGGGAAAGATGCACTTGGAAAAATGCTTGAAAATTATACCGGAACGGTGCTTTTTGTATCCCATGACCGTTACTTTATCAAAGAAATTGCAACCGGAATCCTTTCTTTTGAAGAGGATGGTGTTCGGTTTTATTCATGTGGATATGAAGAATACTTAGAACAGAAGCAGGGTAATTCTTTGACGAACTCACATGAAAAAGTGGTACCTGCAAAACCGGCATTGAAGGCACCGACCTTAAACGATGTTTTTGATAAGAAAACATACTACAATCCGGGGAAAATAGAAGCAAGACTGAAAAAGCAGTTGGAAAAGTATGAAAAACAGTTGGCGGAAAGTGAGGAACATCTGGCAGAATTAAAGCTTAGGCAGATGGATCCGGAACTAGCCTTAGACTATACGAAGCTTATGGAATTAGAGGAACTTATTCATAAGGAGGAACAGAATCAGGAAAGTTTACTGGAACGCATGTATGAGGTGGAATTAGAACTAAATGAAGGGTAGGTGATGCGTATGTTGCAGGTAAAGAATTTAACAATCACACACTTGAAAGATAACCGGGTGCTTTTGGACCAATTCAATCTCACAATCAATCCGGGGGATAAAGCAGCAATCATCGGAGAGGAAGGCAATGGAAAGTCTACGCTGCTGAAATTGATTTATGACGAAAAAATGGTAGAGGATTACATTGAGTATTCCGGTGAAATCATTCGAAACAATATGCGGATGGGCTATCTGGCACAGGAATTGACGGCGGAAGAAAAAGAGATGAGCGTTTATGAGTTCATGTGCCAAATGCCTTTGTTTTTTGAAACGACACCGAAGGAACTGGCAGAGGTGTCACGTTTCCTTCAGATTCCGGCTGAAACTTTTTACGAGGAACAGCAGATGGGAAAGCTTTCCGGCGGCGAGAAAATTAAGGTGCAGTTGGCCAGAATGATTTTAAGCAAACCAAATCTCTTGTTGTTGGATGAGCCATCAAATGATTTGGATATTGAAACCGTGAAATGGCTGGAAACGTTTATCCGGGAAACAGAGCTGCCGATTCTATACATTTCCCATGATGAAGTGTTGCTCGAAAACACAGCAAATATGATTGTCCATATCGAACAGGTAAAACGGAAAATGGAGTCCAGAGCAACTGTTTTAAAGTCCTCCTATCGGGACTATGTGGAGAATCGGACTGCAAGTTTATCCAAACAGGAGCAGTTGGCACGAAAAGAGCGTAGCGATTACCGGAAGCAGCAGGAAAAGTTTTTGCAGATTAGACAGCGGGTGGAACATGAACAGAATGTCATCAGCAGGCAGGACCCGGCTGGCGGCAGACTGCTAAAAAAGAGCATGCACAGAATCAAGGCATATGAAGCCCGCTTTGAGAAAGAATACGAGAATATGACAGAGATTCCGGAGACGGAGGATGCGATTTTTATCAAATTCGGTGAAAAGGCAGGCATAGCGGCAGGAAAAACAGTGCTGGAGTATACATTACCGAAACTTACGGTTGAGGGACGGACACTGGCAGAGAATATCACATTAAATATTCGTGGACCGGAAAAAGTATGTATTATAGGTAAGAACGGATGCGGAAAGACGACACTGCTTCGGGAAATTGCGGAAAAAATGCAAAGCAGGACGGATATTAAGGTGTCCTATATGCCGCAGAATTATGAAGAACTGCTGGATATGGAGCAGACACCGGTAGAGTTTCTTACGGAGACCGGAGATAAGGATGAAATCTCTAAAATCCGGACCTATTTAGGAAGTATGAAATATACAGCTGATGAAATGGGGCACAAAATCGGAGATTTATCGGGTGGTCAGAAGGCGAAACTGCTGCTTCTTAAGATGAGTATGTCGGGAAGCAATGTCTTGATTTTGGATGAGCCGACCAGAAATTTTTCTCCATTGTCCAATCCGGTGATTCGTAATATGCTGCGTGGCTTTGGAGGAGCAATTTTAACGGTGTCCCATGACAGAAAATATATTGGGGAAGTGGCTACGAAAGTGTATGAACTTACCGAGCAGGGACTTGTGGTAAGAGAAGATTTGGGTTCTGAGTAGAACAGGAGGATAAGAAAAATGAGTACAATTGTTACCTTGAAAAAAGGCGAGGGACGTACTATCAAAGCAGGTGGTGCATGGATTTTTGATAATGAGATTGATACCATCACAGGAAGCTTTAAAAATGGCGAAGTGGTTATCGTTAGAGATTTTGATGGATATCCAATGGGAAAAGGATTTATTAACCAAAATTCTAAAATCAGAGTTCGCATGCTGACCCGTAAAGCGGAGCAGGAGGTGGATGAAGCTTTCCTTACTATGCGTGTCAAAAATGCGTGGGAATACCGGAAGCAGGTGATGCATGGCGGCAACACAGGGGAATACACAGATTTGAATTGCTGCCGTGTCATTTTTGGCGAGGCGGATTTTTTACCGGGTCTCACCGTGGACAAATATGCAGATGTTTTGGTTGTGGAATGTCTTGCACTTGGAATGGAGCAGTTTAAAGAATTTATCGTATCACAGCTCGTTGCATGTATGAAGGAAGATGGATTTGAGATTCGTCTGGTATATGAACGAAGTGATGCAAGAGAGCGTGACAAGGAAGGCCTGCCACGATTTAAAGGCGTCATTTGGAGTACGGATGATACGCTTTTGGCAAGACGGGGAATCAACGATTTTGGAAAGGAAAATGCCTGCCCGATAGGGGATGTGGAAATTGTTGAAAACGGTGTTCACTATATGGTAGATGTGGTAAGTGGACAAAAAACAGGATTTTTCTTAGACCAGAAGTACAACAGGCTTGCTATGCAGCGCATTTGCAGACCAAAGCCGGGGCAGGGTATGAGAGTTCTGGATTGTTTTACACATATGGGAACCTTTGCGCTGAATGCAGGAATTGCCGGAGCAACAGAGGTAACAGGGCTTGACATTTCAGAATTTGCGGTGCAGCAGGCAACAGAAAATGCAAGAAGAAATGGACTTTCTGATACGGTAAAATTCCGGTGTGCAAATGTCTTAGATGAGCTTCCGAAGCTTGCGGCTGCAGGAGAGAAGTACGATGTAGTGATTCTGGATCCTCCTGCCTTTACAAAATCCAGAGAAGCAACAAAAAATGCGATTAAGGGTTATCGTGAAATCAATATGAAAGGGCTGAAACTGGTAAAAGACGGAGGCTATTTTGCAACCTGTTCCTGCTCCCATTTTATGACGCAGGAGCTTTTGACAAAGACTGTGAAGGAGGCTGCAAAGGCAACTCACAAGCGCCTTCGACAAATTGAATTCCGTACACAGGGACCGGATCACCCGATTTTATGGGCGGCAGATGAGAGCTACTATTTAAAGTTTTTCATTTTCCAGGTAGTAAACGAACATTGACATGTTTGCTGGAAAGGTAGTATTTGACAAATTTTCAAAAAGAGCATAAAATCAATATAGAAACAGAGCGCCCGCCCACAAGGTGGGTTAGCTCCCTAGGTTGACAAATAGCCTATCCCAGTTTGCCAAAGTTGAGGGTTAGGCTATTTTTATTTTCGCTTATTAATCCTATCAATATAGGTAAGCAATGCTACTAAGAACGAACCGAAAAGAATTAACAAGGTTAAAACTTGGTATGTATCCATTCGCATCACCTCCCTTCCATTTGGTTAGGGAGATTAACCGCACCTCATAACACGAGCACTCTATTCATATATTTTATCATATTTAACCAAGATTCTCAACAGAAAATCGAACATATTTTCGATATTTAATTCAAAAAGCAAGAAGGTTATAGGCCATAAACCCCACAATAAAAGACAAATTATGCCATACCTGACAATACCTTTCCCCTTTTCTGCTGATTATAATGAAATCAGGTAACTGTTCAGAACAGGTCGGAGCGGAACCGCGTAGACCGTAAAAAAGTGATTCAGGAGTGAAAAAATCCCATCGTTGAAGACGATTTTCATGGATTTTTTCATCGTGACTGTGAAGGAACTGAACAGTTATGAAATCAGAAAATAGAAAAGGGGAAGGGTATTTATGCAATACGGACATTTTGATAATGATAAAAGAGAATATGTCATTGACCGTGTGGATTTGCCGGTATCGTGGACCAATTATCTTGGGGTAAAGGATATGTGCGTGGTGGTAAATCACACGGCCGGCGGGTACATGTTTTATAAGACGCCGGAATATCACAGGGTGACACGGTTTCGGGGGAACGCCGTGCCAATGGACCGACCGGGGCATTATGTGTATGTAAGAGATAACGAGGATGGGGATTACTTTAGCATTTCCTGGCAACCGGTGGGAAAACCGCTTGATAAAGCAAACTATACCTGCCGTCATGGCATGAGTTATTCGGTTTATGAATGTAACTATAAGGGAATCGAGGCCAGTCAGACCTTGGTCGTACCGATGGAAGATGCGGTGGAGCTTTGGGATGTAAAGCTGAAAAACACGACAGACAGAGAACGCAGACTTTCTGTTTTCTCCTATCTGGAGTTTTCTTTCCACCATGTCATGATTGATAACCAGAACTTCCAGATGAGCCTTTATTGTGCGGGATCTTCTTATGAGGATGGCATTATCGAACATGATTTGTTTTATGAAGAATTTGGCTATCAGTATTTTACAGCGAACTTTACACCGGACGGATTTGATTGCTTAAGAGATAAATTCTTAGGTGCATATCGTACCGAGGATAATCCAATCGCTGTGGAAACAGGAAAATGCAGCGGTTCCCATGAGCTGGGAAATAATCATTGTGGAAGTCTGCAAAAGGATTTGGTTTTGGCTCCGGGAGAAGAAGTGCGTCTGGTTTTCATGCTGGGAGAAGGCAACCGTTCCAAGGGAAAGGTCATGCGCAGAAAATATTCCATCATGGCAAATGTAGATGCTGTGTATACACAGCTTGCTGCTTACTGGGAGGATAAGTTTTCCAGGTTGCAGATTCAGACACCGAATGAGGGTATGAATACAATGATTAATACATGGAATCTGTACCAGGCGGAAATCAATGTCATGTTTTCACGTTTTGCCTCCTTCATTGAAGTGGGAGGAAGAGTGGGACTCGGTTACCGCGATACGGCTCAGGATGCGATGACGATTCCGCATTCTAACCCGGAGAAATGCAAACAGCGAATTGTTGAACTGTTGCGGGGGCTTACCACCAAGGGATATGGGTTGCATTTATTCCAGCCGGAATGGTTTGACCCGGAAGCAAAGAGGGAAAAGAAAAAGCCGTTTAAGTCTCCGACGGTCGTTCCGACTGTAAATACAGCAGACATCGTGCATGGAATCGAGGATGCCTGCTCAGATGATGCGTTATGGCTGGTAGCGTCCATCGTGGAATATATCAAGGAAACCGGAGAAATAGAATTTGCAGATGAAATAGTCACCTATGCAGATGGCGGGGAAGGAACGGTTTATGAGCACATGATGCGAATTCTGGATTTCTCGGCAGAACAGGTGGGGGCAACCGGTATCTGTAAAGGACTTCGGGCGGACTGGAATGACTGTCTGAATTTAGGTGGCGGAGAGAGTGCACTGGTGTCTTTCCTTCACTACTGGGCGATTAGCAATTTCCTAGAGCTTGCAAAATACTTAAAACGCGAGACAGATATGGAAAAATATACAGCGATGCAGGAAAAGGTACATAAGGTTTGCAACGAAGAACTTTGGGACAAAGAATGGTTCATCCGCGGCGTTACCAAGAACGGAAAGAAAATCGGAACGGCAGAGGATGTAGAAGGAAAAGTTCATCTGGAGTCAAATGCATGGGCAGTTCTTTCCGGTGCGGCGGATTATGAAAAAGGAATCCGGGCTATGGACAGCGTAGATAAATACCTGTTTACACCATATGGAATTATGCTAAACGCCCCGTCTTACACCGTGCCGGATGATGATATCGGATTTGTGACCAGAGTATATCCGGGGTTGAAGGAAAATGGCTCCATCTTTTCTCATCCGAATCCATGGGCGTGGGCAGCGGAATGTGTACTTGGACGTGGTGACCGGGCTATGAAGTTCTATAATGCCCTTTGCCCGTATTATCAGAATGATAAAATTGAAATCCGTGAATCTGAGCCGTATTCCTATTGCCAGTTTATTATGGGAAAGGACCATACCGCATTTGGCCGTGCGAGACATCCGTTTATGACCGGAAGCGGCGGCTGGGCATATTTTTCGGCGACCCGTTATATGCTGGGAATCAGACCACAGTTTGATGAATTAAAAATTGACCCGTGTATTCCGGTTGAATGGAAAGAATTTTCGGTTGTGAGAAAATGGAGAGGTGCGGAATATCAGATTTCAGTATGTAATCTGGACGGCGTGAGGAAGGGCGGGGCGGAAAAGTCCTTTTACAGAGTCAGGCGGACATAGAGAAGTATGAGGCATTGCGGAGGCTTATTTCAATAAATATCCCAACCTGATCCACGATAAGAATGCCGCTTATATATGGGCTGATTAGGTGCAAGGTGGATTTGCAAGAGAAGAAATTTGGTCGATATGAGAAATAAGAACACATTTTAGGTAATTGCGAAACTCGCGATGCTCGTTCGCAATCTTGAATCAAAACAAGGAAGAATTCATGCAGAGCACGAATTCTAAGATGAGAAGTGGATAACTGCCGGTTTTGGGCGCACTTTAATAAGCCATAGGCTTTATGAAGTTGGTAAGACCTAAGCAATGAGTGGTTTCAGACTTCGTATGTATTCATGATGTTTGATTTTGTCTGCAAGAACAACTTTAATGAGTTGGGTGATACCAGCAAGAATTAAGTCTGCGTGCAATGTTTTCTCATTCTGAGTACGACGACCTGCAAGGCAGAGATTATCTTTTATGTGATTGATATCTCTTTCTACAGCAGTTCTGATTTTGTAAGTGTTATCCCATTCTTCGGTTCCACAAACGGTTCCGGGATAAGCACGAAGATCTTTTTCGGGATAAACATAAGTCATACGTCCACACTCAGAAGTAGTACAGGGATTATCGCAGATACAATGCCGATGATATTTTCCGGTTGATGCATCCTTAACATACTTTATATATGAAAAAGAGAAAGATAGTATTGTCAATTATGATAGCAGTCTGCACTATGTTTTGTCTGTGTGGATGTTCGCAAAAGGAAGCATCTGTTGTTGAGACACTTGAAAAAAGCGGAAGCAGTTTCGTGAAGAAATCAATAGACGTCAGTATTTAAAAACTGCAGCATAATAATGCTTGCGGAGCTAAGTGATAGGTTGTAGATTTTGGATAAGGTAAGGTACTAGAAATGGATTTATCAAATAGCATTAATAGGGTGATAGTATCTATCAATTCTAATAAATATATTTCAAAAAGTGATGATAAAAACAAGTGGAAACTAACGGATTCAATAAAAGAGAAAATAACAGAATTGGCTAAGAAAGATGCGAAAAACAACATATATATGGGAAATGAGTTTATGA
>CAMDYX010000092.1 GCA_945910395.1 uncultured Agathobacter sp.
GTAAAAAGCGTAGCGGTACTAAATTCGCAAAAAATGCTCATTAAGTGCCGACGCTTTTTAAAAGTTCTAATTCGAATATACAAATTCATGTAGCAACACAATTTTGAAAAAGGGGTATCAAACTAAAATGGTAGCTAATTAATTACTACTAAGCATCTTTATCGCTTCCTGAAGCTGGTTGTCGTATTGCTTATCGTAGCTTTCCCCTTCCGGGCCGAGGAATTCGTATTCCAGTTCAACGTCCGGTTCGATGCCGGTTCCGTGAATATTGCAGCCATCCGGCGTGTAGTATTTTGCTGTTGTCACCTTTAGGGCATCTCCGTCTTCTAACGGGAAGATGGTCTGTACGATTCCCTTTCCGAAGGTGGTTGTTCCAAGCAGGGTTCCGTAGTCGTAATCCTTGATGGCCCCGGCAAAGATTTCTGAAGCGCTGGCACTGTTGCCGTTTACAAGTACCACCATCGGATAATTGATACAGCTGCTGTCGGATTTGTAGGTGTCTCTGTTTCCATACTTATCCTCCGTGTATACCACGGTTCCCTCCGGCAGGATCACATCCAGAATATTGACAACAGAGCTTAAAAGTCCTCCCGGATTGTCACGGAGATCCACGATCAGCCCCTGCATTCCTTCCTGCTCTAACATTGTCAGATAATCGCAAAATTCCTGATAGGTGTTGCTTTGGAACTCAGATATCTGTATGTATCCGATATTGTCGGAAAGCATCTCTGCGGTGACGCTTGGAATCTGTACATTCCGGCGAGGCACATCATACTCCAGCTCTTCCTGTGTAGAGGAGCGGTAGATTTCCAGATGAACCGTGGTTCCTTCCTCCCCCCGGATCAGCTGCACCAGATTGGAAAGCTCCATACTGGTAGCATCAATTCCGTCAACGGAAACGATGATATCATCCTTTAAGAGTCCTGCTTCCTCCGCCGGTGTCCCTGCATACACCTTGGACACCGTAACAACCATGGTTTTTATATCCTGTGTCAGTCCCGCACCGATTCCATAATAGTTTCCGGTGGTATCAATCTGCAGATCTGCATACTCCTGGGGGGTGTAATACATGGTGTAAGCATCTCCTACACCGTCCACCAGTCCCTCTAAAAGAGAATCCTGCAGCGCATCCTTATCATAGTCTTCGTAGTAATACACATCCAGATATTCCGTCAATTCATCCACCTTTTCTACGGTTTCCTTATCCAGAACATCTGTGTACCTTACGGTAGATGCCTTCTTGTTTCCCAGAACGATAGCCTCCCCGGATATTGCGCAAAAGACTTTTACGCTCACGAAGGTCAGCACAACCACAAAAATCATGCCAATGGCAAGGCCGATCCAAAGTCCCTTCTCATAAGTTTTCTTTTCTTTTTCCATTTCGATTCCTTCTTCCCTGCAGCCAGGCATTTACGAAAAAAAGCCCTGCCATGCAAATTCCTCGCCGGCCTGGCTTTTTCTTCTGGTTACATATTATACTCTTAAATGTCTGTGTACCGTAAGTCTGCTTCCGATAAATCCGATTCCGACGCCTAGGATTACAGCAATAGGAACCAGCGTGTGGAACAGCTCTTCCGCACTGACGAACACTAAAATTGTTCCGATGAACTGGAACTGTCCTGCAATATATTCCACGATCTTTTCATACATCACATATAGCAGGGCAAGTGGAATAAATGCACCAATCAGTCCGATGATCATTCCTTCGATAACGAAGGGGGTTCGAACCAAAAAGTCTGTTGCACCAATCAGCTTCATGATGGCGATTTCTTCTTTTCTTGCTGAAATTCCCACAGATACCGTATTGCTGATCAAAAATACCGCTACCGCTAAAAGGATTAAAATAATTCCTGCAGATACATAGCTGATCAGGCGGTTAAAATCCGTAAGGGTATTGGCTATCTTTG
The DNA here is from genome assembly GCA_945910395.1 of uncultured Agathobacter sp. Taxonomy (GTDB): domain Bacteria; phylum Bacillota; class Clostridia; order Lachnospirales; family Lachnospiraceae; genus Roseburia. The sequence goes on from CAMDYX010000092.1 coordinate 1,908, forward strand.
CAGACTGGTGAACCTCTCTTACTCCGTCCATCGTCTCAATATAGCTGACAAGCGCATCCTGCATGGAAACATCACTTAAATAAATCTCGTAATGCTCGGAGTTTGCAACCGGGTTATCTCCCTCAAAGGCAGCGGCAAGGTCTTCTCTTCCCTCGAAGTAGTTTTCCTTTACATACTCCCAGGCTTCTTCCTTTGATACAAACACACAGTCGGCGACCTCAGGCCTGCGGTAAAGCTCTTGCCCAATCTCCTCCAGTCTCTCATCCGATATACCGGATTCAAAGAATACGGTAATTGCAACACTCTTTTCTGCATTTTCAATCATGGCATTGAAGTTTGTCACGATGATATAGAAAATTCCAAACATGAAAATGCAGGCGGACATTGTGGCAATAGAGATAAAGGAAAACATCTTGTTTCTTCCGATATTGCGGATTCCCTGTCTGATTGAATAGAAAAATGTATTAATTCTCATCCTGCTCGTCCTCACAGCTATCGTTTACGATAACACCTTTCTGTATAGTGATGACGCGCTTTTTCATGGTTTTTACAATTTCCATGTTGTGGGTTACAACAATGACTGTTGTGCCGCGCTCATTGATCTCCTCTAAGAGCTTCATGATCTCCCACGCATTATTGCTGTCTAAGTTTCCTGTCGGCTCATCCGCAAGAAGTATCTTCGGTTCATTTACAAGAGCTCTTGCAATTGCTACTCTCTGCTGCTCTCCTCCCGATAACTGCTTTGGATATGACTTATACTTTGCTGCGAGTCCCACCATGGATAAAACCTGTGGTACACGCTTTCTGATATTGCGATTGCTTTCCCCCACTACCTTCTGGGCAAACGCAACATTGTCATACACATTTCTGTCCTTTAAAAGTCGAAAATCCTGAAATACTACCCCGAAATTGCGGCGGAATTTTGGAATATGTCTGTGTCTGACTTTTTTCAGATCCTGTTTGTTAATGATAATCGTTCCTTCCGTTGGCTTAAGCTCCTTCATAAGAAGTCGAATCAGCGTGGATTTACCGGAACCACTATCGCCCACAATAAAAACAAATTCTCCTTCGTCAATGTTGAGACAAATATCATTCAATGCAGGAATTCCCGCAGAATAAGATTTGCTTACATGTTCGAGTGTGATCATTACAAAATCTCCTTAATAATCCAAGGTCTCCATATACTTCATGTATTTTACTACCATTAATGCAATCTTAAAGGTAATTGCATCCTCAAAGACACGGAGATCCAGTCCTGTACTCTTCTGGAGCTTATCCAGACGATATACAAGGGTGTTTCTGTGAATATACAACTGACGGGAGGTCTCAGAGACATTCAGGCTGTTCTCAAAGAACTTATTGATGGTGGTAAGCATTTCCTCATCAAATTCATCCGGAGACTTTCCGTCAAAAATTTCCTTAATAAACATTTTACATAGGGGAATTGGAAGCTGATAAATCAGACGTCCGATTCCAAGCTGTGAATACGCAATGACATTCTTCTCCTCAAAGAATATCTTGCCTACATCAAGAGCCATTCTCGCTTCTTTGTAGGAGCGGGATACCTCCTTCAGTTCATTCACAATAGTACCATATGCAACGTGGGCATTACTGTCTGCATCCGAGCGGAACAGATTGACGATTACCTCTGCAGTCTTTTCAAGATCCGGATAACCCTCATGCTCCCCAAGCTCCTTCACGACAATAATATTCTTCTCATCTACCGCAGTAACAAAATCCTTTGATTTTCCCCCAAAGAGGCTTCTGATTTTTTCAAGATCATTGCCATCCTTCTCCCGGTTTGTCTCCACGATAAATACCACCCGGCGAAGCTCTGTTTCAATATGGAGCTTTTTGGCACGGTTATAGATATCTACAAGAAGCAGGTTATCCAGAAGAAGGTTCTTGATAAAGTTATCCTTATCAAAGCGCTCTTTGTAGGCCACTAACAGATTCTGAATCTGAAAGGTAGCGATTTTTCCGATCATATAGACATCCTCACTCTCGCCGTTGGCAAGAAGAATGTACTCTAATTGATGATCATCGAATACCTTAAAGAACTGGCATCCGTTCACTACCTGGCTATCCGCCGGTGAGCCCGCAAAGGCATGTGCAGATTCTATGTATTTGTCCGCATCCGGAAAGGTTGCCGCCAGCACTTTACCCTCTGCGTCAATCACACATAAATCTGTTCTTGTAATCCCCTTTAAACCATCCAAAGTGTTCTGAAGTATTTGATTGGAAATCATAATCCGTTCTCCTTCGTCCCCCAATATTTGCAAATTGCATAAATACTATTTCATATTTTAATGCAAAAACACAAAAAAAGAAAGAGGTAAATTTTATCTTGTTAGCAATTTTTCACGAATTAGCCATTCAATTTTGTATAATCTTGGAATCCTTCGCCTAAAACCTCTCTGACATCGGAAACAATTACAAATGCCTCCGGGTCAATATCCACTACAATTTCCTTTAATGTGACAATCTGTTTTTTGGAAACTACACAGTAAAGCACGCACTTGTCTGTTCCTGTATACATACCTGTGGCATGAAGTCCCGTGGCACCACGATCCAGCTCCGCCATCAGCTTATTTGCAATTTCTTCGTAATGATCTGTGATAATATAGGCGGCTTTTGAAAAATTGAAGCCCTCCAAAATTGCATCACTGACCTTCGTTGTAATGTATATCGCAGCAACCGAATACAGCGTAGGCCGTATTCCATATATAAACATACCAATGATTACAATCGCTCCATCAATCACCTGCATAATCTGAACTACCGTATAATGGCGCAGCTTAAGCTGGATGAGAGCCGATACCATATCGGTTCCACCCGTAGTTGCATTTCCTCTTAAAACAAAACCCATTCCGGTTCCTGTGAACACCCCTCCGAAAAGGGCTGCCAGAAGCATATCCTTCTCTGTCAGGTCGATGCTTGGTATGATATACAGCCAGGCAGAGAGCATAATGGCTCCAAACAGGGTTCTGCCCACAAACTTTCCACCCTTTAGCATATAGGCCAGGATAAAAACAGGGATGTTTAGCACCGTGTTGGTTACCCAGATAGGAATTCCCCCGGGATATATACCGGAGGAAATATTCTTGATAATAATTCCAAGGCCGGTAAAGCCTCCTGTTACAAGTCCGACCTGATCATAAATGCAGGCAATGGCAATCGCCATGAGTCCTGTTCCGATAAAAATGTATACATAATAGGATAACTTTGCATTTTTCTTTATTGCAGTCATTTTTTTATAGCCTCTTCCTGCTTCTGATACTGAATAATATGCTTTTTCAGCATATGGGTTCTGGAATTGTGGCGGAAAAATTTCCGAATCGCCCCTCTCTTTTGCGGTACGAGAAGCTCTCTTCCAAGTCCATACCATATTTTTGCAGACAGCTTATCCCTGTTCTCCTGTAGAAAAATTTCCTGTCCCGGAGACGAAAGCAGGCTTACGATGACATCCGATGTTGCAGAATTGATCTCATTGACCACGCCGTCCGTTCCGTCTGCCCGGTTCTCTAAGGCTGCCTCTCCCACAATTTCGATTCTTCCATAGGAATCATTTATCTTTTTTCTCATCCTTTCGATATCATTTGCGGTTTCTCCCAGCAGAAAAATCGTCTTATGATTTCTTTCCATACGTTTCATAAACTCTGAAAAGAAATCATGATTTTCAATTTCATGCTGCCGTTGCATCGTATTTGCACCTACTGCCGAAAGGATTTCACTTTCTACAACAACAGTAAGATCCACGCTCTTAATTGCCTCTTTTACTTTTTCATTGCGCTCTACCATCAGAAGCATATCTGCCGTCACCTCTTCAATCAGGTAGAAGCCCTTTGACTCTAAGCTTTTTTCCACCTGCATGATTGCTTCACGGACGGTATAGTTATCTACTGATATTCCCGCGACATCTATCTTCTTAATCATTGTCTGCCCCTTTATTATGTTCACTTTTTTCCAAATTATAGGCGTTGTAAGTATATCAAAGGAAATTGGTTTTATCAACTGTTTGAATTGTCCGACTATTTTTGACAAAATTCTCCATTTTTTTACATTTGAAATGTCAATCGCATTTGTGAATTTTTTAAAAAAATGCCAAAGTTTATGATTTTTTTACAAAACGTTTGTTTGTTTTTTGCAGGTGTAAATCGCAAAAAATTCATCCCAAAACCTGTGGATAACGTGAATAACTCTGTGTATAACTCGATTTTTCGCCGTTTTAGGGTTCCTTTTTGTGGATAACTTAAAGGTCATTCCATTTGGGGCATGTGATTTTATGAATCGTTTTTTTTGCTTTTTGTGCATTTTGTATAAGTTGTATATTTTTGGAGTATTTTGTCAAATGAAGGGAATCAAAAAAGGGCTTCATTTTCTTTGGTACTTTCTATCTACTTCCAAATTGTACTTTAAAAAATGAAATTGTATCTTCTATTTCAGAACCCGCTTTCGCTTCGTAAAAAACGTAACGGTACTAAATTCGCAATAAATTGCTCATTAAGTGCCGACGTTTTTTAAAAGTTCTGATATAGAAGATACAATCTCATTTTTGCAACACGCTACTATATTGGAATACAAATATGAAAAACATCCCGCAGACATTTTTATTAATACGTTTCTCCCATTTTGAAATTGTGTTCCCGAATGAATTTTGCTATTTGAATCAGAACGTTTAAAAAGCATCGGCACTTAATGAGCAATTTATTGCGAATTTAGTACCGCTATGCTTTTTACAAACGAGAGTGTGTTCTGATTCAAATATGCAAATTCATTCAGGAACACTTTTCCAAAATGGGAGATATATTTTGTCCACAGGATGTTTTGTATTTTCTGCCTCTATATATTTCGTTCTAGAAGATACGACGTACTGCAAGAATGGTCTTATAGTTTGCCGGCGAAGTATATTTGATTCCGGTTGATGGTGTGCTGGCATGAACGATGGTATCGTTGCCTGCGTATATACCAACATGTCCGCTATAGCATACGATATCTCCCGGCTGCATTTCATCTGCACCTACACCATACCCTACGTTTCTCATTGCCTTTGAGCTGTGTGGGAGGCTTACTCCAAATGCTGCATATACACTCATTACAAATCCGGAGCAGTCTGTTCCGTTTGTAAGACTTGATCCGCCATATTTGTAAGGATTACCTACAAACTGTGATGCGTATGCCACTACTGCTGCACCGTCCGAGCCGGATGGGGCACTATAGCTGGCTGCAGCGCTTGCTGCTGCCGCTGCGTTTGCTGCATCCTCTGCCGCTTTACTTGCTGCCTTTGCTGCTGCCGCTGCTGCGGCTGCCTGACGGGCAGCTTCCTCTTTTGCAAGTCTTGCAGCTTCCTCTTCCTTTGACTCCGCATAGGTAAACTCGGTGGAAAGCGTTACATATTCTGCTGCAACGTAACCGGTTCCGGCTTCACAGGTAACCCCAACCCAGTTCTCTATACTCTCATCAATTACCGTAAGGTCATCATCCAACGGAACAAGCCCGATTACTGCTGCGTCGGTGCTTGCCTCGGCACGAACCTTTAAGGTCTCGGTTGTTACTGTAGCAACACGGCGGCTTACACTTCTTGCAAGCTCCTCGTCACCTACTACTACATACTCAGCCTTTACATACCCTGTAACGGAACCGGATGTAATCTGATACCAGTCCCCCTCTGTTGCAAGTACGGTAGCGGCATTATTGTTGTATAATTTTCCAAGAATCTCGCCGTCCTCGCTTGGTACTGCACGGATGTTCAAATACTTATTCACCTGTGCGATTGCGATATCGGTGTATTCACTGGCAACCATTGCAGTTTCATTCTGCTGAATCAGAACTCTTGCCTGTACCAGCATATCATTTTCTTTGTCCTGTGACAGCATGGTGGCAAAAATATCAGATACTCCTGCGGTGGGAGTAATCGTTGCGGATAATATATTCGATGTATAACTTGAAACGCCAGCGGTTGGTGCAGCACTTACTCCATTTGAAGATGCTCCGATTACAATTGCTGCTGCCATAATAGATGCTGTCATCTGCAGTTTTTTCTTAAACATTTCATTCTCCTTAAAGGATTTTCTCATTTATTACAAATATGTTACAAAATGTTACGTTGCCATTATAGCAAACGCATTTTTTTGTGTCAAGGCGTATTCATAGGAAAAATATCCCATTTTTCTTGAAATTTCACGCAATTTATGCCATAATACCTATACGATCATAAAAAATATGTCCTTTTTCATTTGTGTGCCTATGAATGAATTTTGCTATTTGAAATCAGAACGTTTAAAAGGCGTCGGCACTTAATGAGCAATTTATTGCGAATTTAGTACCGCTACGCTTTTTA
>CAMDYX010000093.1 GCA_945910395.1 uncultured Agathobacter sp.
CCATGTACATTTTTGCACGTTCCAGTGTTTCAAGTTCAGTCATACAAAACCTCCTAAACTGGGTCAGAGCTAAGTGAGATCATATATCCGCACTTCTTCTCGTCGTTATAGTAGTTTGTGCATCCGTAGAAAACATTCCCGTTTTTGGGATTCATTTTCACAATCAGGTATCCATCCTGGCATTTGGGGCATTTGCAGATGTCGTGCTTATGAACTCTATCATTGGTCATAAAATCACAGACTTCCGATTCATTCGTACAGATCCACAGATTTAGGCCATAGTTCTTATTGAATTCGTACTTCAAGGGAAACCCACAAATGGGGCACCGGAGATTGAACAAATCTACGGTCTTCATATTGATTTCTTCGGGTAGTGGAAGCTGGTAATCCTTAATCAATTCCACGAGGAATCGAGAAGGCTTGTGCTTCGGCGTTGCGATATATACCCTGTTTTTCGTTCGGGTCATTGCTACATAGAAAAGGCGGCGTTCTTCTGCAAAAGGCATACTCTTATCTTCATATGTGACCAATTTAATGATTGGGTCATCCTCAATTTGGCACGGAAATCCAAATTTACCCTCAAACATATTGATAAGTACAACATTGTCATAGCCTAGTCCTTTGGAGCTGTGGGCCGTCATAAAAGTAATATTCGCATTGGGGTACTTCTCGGACTTCACACGATTGCCGGGCAGCTCCGAGAACTTACCTGTTCTGTAGAGCTTGTACATATCGTAGTTATATCGGCCAATCAGCAAAATCGAGGATTTGATACCGAACTCGTCGATAATCTTCCCAATTATTTCCTCGACCTTAGTGGCTAGAGAAGCCATCATCTTTACAGAGTCGTCAAAAGGCTCGATTACGATAGGATTCTCCAAATGCTTCGGAGACAGCAATTGCTTGCGAATCTGTGCACTGTTCTTCTGCACAAAACCACCAGCAATATCGATCAGTTCCTGAGAGTTTCGATATGTATGGGTAATCTTCAGCTCAGTACCAGCCCCCATCAGCTGCAAGAACCGCGTGAACAACGTGATATCCGAACCGGAGAAAGCATAAATGGATTGCCAATCATCGCCCACAGCAACCACTTTTGCCTTTGTAATTTCGGAAAGCCGCTTCGTCAGATTGAAACGCTGTCGGGCAATATCCTGGAACTCATCAATGATGATGTACTTATACGGAAGCGTGATATTCTGAGCCTCAATTTCCTGCAAATAGAAGTGCGCATCATTGATCATATCCGCAAAATCGATTTGATTACGCTGCTTGAGAACCGATTGATAATGATGGTACACTTCTTCAGCAATATCCAGGAATAGGAGGGTTCTGGCGTTATCCGTTTTCTTACGAAGCAATTCAAATCCCTTTTCGTCATATCCGGTGGTTTTATACTGCTCAATGAAGTTCATCATGAACTGGATCAACTTAAAGATATATTTATCCTTACCGGTTTCGACAATTTTTTTGTAAACTTCGGTTAGGTTTCGGGGCTTAAGGACAAAGCCTTCCTTTTCAAGGATTTCCCGCAGATGAATCAGCAGGGGCTGGCGGTCATTATACAATGACCAGGTTTCCAATAGTTTTGTCCCGCAGCGAGCATGGATATCCCGCTTGTCACGGATTGCTTTCTTGTATTTTGCGGTTTGCTGCGGTGTAAACAGAGAATTGTAACCACTTTCACTGAGCGCATAGTGCTCCAACCAAACGGTATGCTCCCCCTGACGAATGTAGAAATCTGGGGTATATTTCTTGTTCCTAGTAGGTGACTCGAACGGATAAGGACGTTCGTATTCGTAGTCAATGCCGTTAAGGTAGAGAAAGTTGGCAATCTGTACTTCTTGAACAGACCGCAAGAACTCACCGGTCAAGGTTTTGACTCGCTTGGAGCGCTGCTGCTCCACCTTCTTCACATACTCACCCAAGCCGCTTTTTAGGGTCTCGTAATCCTGAGCAGCCTTATAAAGGTGGTATTGATTCATGTCCTTAAACTTGAAAACATCTTCTTCCAAATCAAAGTAGTAGCCCAGGAACAGCACAAGATTGCGCATGAGATGTTTGTTGTTGAAAATAGTCTTTTCCAACATTTCGAAGATGATTTCGTAGGAAGAGAAGTTGATTTCCGGCGGCTCCACCGAGAATTTCTTGACAATGTCAAAGGCAAACGCATGGAAAGTGCAGATCTTTGCGGGAATCTTGAGGCCTTGGTTGATACGCTCTTGCAGTTCGCCGATTGCTTTTCTGGTATAGGAAATGACGATAATCTCTTCCGGATGAATTCCCTGTTTCTCCACCAGATATTTCACCTTGGCTGCCATTGTGGTAGTCTTACCCGCACCAGCGCCAGCAACCAGCAAGCAGTGGTCATCGTCTGTAATGACTGCTCGCCGTTGTTCTTCGTCCAACTTAATAGCTGGGTCAATATCTTCGAGGATATGATCAAAATATTCCTTCTCCTGCTGTAATACGCGATCCACATAATTTGTGTTATGAGTGGTAATATCGCGATTCAAGGTATGCATCTTGGATAAAAAGGATTTGAGAGAATCAATATCCACCCGGAAGGTCCGTGCATTGTTGCACACATATTGGAAGATCATTTTGTTGCACAGGGTTTTATAATATTCCTTGTACACTTCATTCATGTGGTCTTCTTCACGGTGGGTGATATAATGGGATGCACCAAACAATGTACAGTAATCCTTATCAAAAGACAGCAGAACATTACCCAAATTAGAATAATCCAGTTTTTCGTTTTCACTGGCGGAAATAGATTGTGTGGGTTCATCAGCACGGAAATACTTCGCAGGAAGGCCACAGTGTGGACATCTTTCCGCTCGGTCAGATATCCGGCTCCCACAATCCGGGCAAATAATCAAGGCCATTACTGTCACATCCTTGCTTTTTCCAACATAGTATCACGGAAATGTATAAACTGCAAGATGGCTTCATCGATGCAGCATTTTCTACGCGCAGCTTGAAATAATCCGACACTTTTCGGAGAAAGGCAACAACGTCAGACATGACATAACCCATTATAACCAATTGACGAATTGGTTATAATGGGTTATACTATAGTTGCATGAATTGTTATTGTGTTTGTCAGAGAGAAAGCAAAGCTACAGGTTTACGAGGTCTTAATATGAAGAAACAGCTTGATCGAATTCAAGAATTAGAAAACTTAATATCAAAACTTCCACAAGGCAGCATCACCTATAAGACCATCCACGGGAAAAAGCAGCCATATCTTCAGTGGACCGAAAACGGAAAAACAAAAAGTAAATATATAAGGATTGCAGAACGGGAAACCGTGATGGAGCAAGTGTCTCTTCGCAGATCCCTCCAGGAAGAGCTAAAAACCCTGAAAGCAGAATCCTCTTCTTTCGTGCCAAGGGCTGCTCGTGTTTCTTTTGAAACAAATGTTGTGATTGGACGTGGTCTTTACGCCATGACCGAGGGTGTCCGCGATTGGGAAAAGCGGGATTGCTTTGAACAACTGCAGAAATACATTAACGGGTCCGGATATGACCGGGTTTGTTTGCTGTACGGTCTTCGCCGCACCGGCAAAACCACCATGCTTCGTCAGGCGTTGCTCGAAATGAGTGAAGAACAGCTTGGAAACCGATGCCGAATGCTTGAAGGCAACTGAACGACGTTTTGGTCCGATTACCGGTAAATTTGTAATCTATCGTGGCAAATCTTGTGAAGTAAACGGTATCCACTATTTGAATGTGGAAGCGTATTTGAAGGGCTTAGCATAAACATAAAGCGTGGCTATCTGGAACTTTCAGATGGCCACGCTTTATGATTCGATTGCAGTTTTCCTGCCTCTCTGTCGCACTGCGGTTTGGGTTGGTTATAGTCTCTCGGTTTGAAAAGCTGTGTATCCCTCGTAGTAATAACTGTGGTCAATGCCCTTCATAAACATTTCCCGGCTGTCCACCTGATCGGTCAAGGCAGGACGGAGAACATGCTTGATCTCAACGTCCCGGATGGGGCTGCGCTCCATGGCAAGCAGATAATCCTCCTTGTCGACCTTGCTCCAGTTCACCACCATGCCGATTTCCTTTTTCAGCATACAGTCCAGCCAGATTCGGGTCGCGCGGCCATTACCTTCCCGGAAAGGATGCGCGATATTCATTTCCACATATTTCTCGACAATCTGGTCGAAGTTGCTCTGAGGCATCTTGTCGATGTTCTGTAGGGCAGCGTCCAGATACATGAGAGGGGCGAAGCGGAAACTGCCCTTTGCCAAGTTGACAGTACGGATCTTGCCAGCAAAATCGTAGATGTCCTCAAAAAGAACACGATGGATGGTTTGCAAAGACGCAAACTTTCCAGCTTCCAAGGTATCCAGAATTCCGGATTCAAAGAGCTCCACGGCTTTCTTTTTGCTGATACGCTCCTCTGCTTCCGCAAGCGCAGGGGAAGAGGTGATTCCTAATTTGTTCTCCAGCATAGTGAAACCTCAACAATCATTTGTTGCAAATATTATACCATGAAATGCGGGTGCTTTCAATGCGAAAACACCCGCATTTCATTTTTCTAAAGCATCATTTTCTACGTCTGCAAGGTTAACCACACTTTTTCCCTGGCGTGCTGCCTTGGCGGCATACTGCGCGGCACCGCCCCAAGAGTGAGTAATGTATGTAACCACATAGTCTGATTGACGGAGCATCCAGTTGTTGCGCCAGGAGATGGCATATCGCGGATGGACGGATTCTATCCCCTCCGGGATCATGGTATCAGGAAAATCGTCGTACTCAGTTTGCTTTCCGGGCATGTAGGCCAACACAACAGCGTAATTGATCTGAGGGTATTCTTTCTTCAGTTCTCGCAGAACGCCACGCACAATCGCATCAAATCGACCTTGGTTGCCAACATAGAACATATCAATATCGTGGTTGGTTAATAAATCAATTAGCACCGCTCTTAATTGGATTTTAATCGAATCCGGGCATTCTCGATGTCCGAAGAAAGTACATGTTGCCATAAACGATGCCTACCTTTCGGCTATGTATAGCCTAATAGTAGCACGCATAGCCTATATAGCGCAACTAAATTGTTTATCCTATTGGTAAGAAACCAATTAGGAGGCAACTTTTATGGATACGATTACTGCCGTTAGAAACCGAATTCTACAGTTGTGTGGGGAGCATGAAATCAGCATCAATAAGCTGGCTACAATTTCTGCTCTTCCTCCCTCCAGTATCAAGAACATCCTTTATGGAAAGAGTCAGAATCCCAAGCTTATCACAATTAAGATGATTTGTGATGGATTAGAGATCACATTAGGTGAGTTCTTTTCAACACCTGAGTTTGATCGTTTGGAACAGGAAATCAAGTAAGGTTTGGAATGATCAAATGTCGAAATACAAATATAGAGGCAAGAAATTTACACTTGCTGGGCTTGAGTATCAAGTGATCGATAATATTGGTTCTGGAGGGAATGGAAGTGTATTCTCGGTCAAGGAAATACGATCGGAAAAGCTATACGCCATAAAAATCCTGACAGAACGCGATGAGGTCAAAATAGCACGATTTGAAAAAGAGTATACATTCTGTGAAAACCATCAGCATCCCAATATTCTTCCTGTTTTAGGGCATGGTCATTTGGATGGTCGGTTGTTTTATTTAATGCCTATTTATTGCAAAACCTTTAGAGATGTTATCACAACAGAAAGAAACCCAGGCACTCTTTTTGAAATAGTTCTTAAATTGGGTAACGCCTTACAATATATTCATGGACGGTCCGTTGCTCATCGCGACTTAAAACCGGAAAATATTCTGTTGGATGATGATGGAAACGTGGTATTGGCTGATTTTGGAATAGCTCATTATGGAAATTCTGAATTCACCAAAGCTTGGCTTGGAAATAAAGGATACGCAGCACCAGAGCAATTGTTTAAAGAGAGTAAATATGAGGTCGGCTGCTCCTGTGATGTCTTTGCTTTTGGAAAAATACTGAATGAAGTATTTACGAAGGAGAATCCTGCTGGAGCAGGTTTCAGTACAATTGGGCAAATAGATCCAACTCTTTCGGAATTAGATGATCTCGTAAATCGGTGTATGTCCTACAATCCAGATGCTCGACCATTGATTGGCGAAGTGCTTTCCGAGTTAATGATAATACGTGGGAAGTTAAAGACCGCAATAGAGGATATCCTCGACTTTATTCTCCCGGAAGATGGTTTATCAAGCAATGTTGATAAAGGAATGGAGTACATTGCTGCGAGGGATGTTCTTATTGGAAAAGCATTTTTGAATACACCTAATCTAGTGGATTTTGATAGTCTAAACTTGAATTATCACAGTGATATTAGATACAGAGTATCGTCTTGGCTAATTAACCTCTATTTTCAAGCAAAAGTACTGCATCGATGCAGATCTGAGTTTCAGTATGAATCGAAAGTATACGACCAAGGGAAAACCTATTGTCCTCTCAATATGAGTGATCCGAAACAGAATGCGATATATAAAACTTTTCAAAGCCAATTGAGTCGTTATCCTATCCCTGGTGGATTTAGACATATAACGTGTGAAGCATTGAAGACCTTTGCTTCATGCTGTGATTACCATTGCAACGAGATCATAGATTCTTTACCCAAGTTGATAGAAAGTGCGCGTGACCTAGATTTCGCTCCAATATTCTATATCGTGTGCAAATTGAAAAATTGCTTATCTGATGTTCTCGATAAGGTTCAAATCGAGGACTATCTCTGCATCGATAATAGTATTGAATCCATAGACCTGTCCAAAGATAGCAACATTTATCATACTGATTCTGAAGGCGAATTGCAGGAAAAAGTAATTGCGTTGTTCAAGGAGAAATACAGTGTTCAGTGCCGTAAAATTAACAAAGAACACTATTCCGTGATTTTCCCAAGTACTGAAGAATACTTGAAGTTTAAAAACTATGCATTGGAATTAGCCAAACCATTTTATATATTTGAAAGCGATGTACTCTCAGTAATCCGAATTCAAAATACATATGATGGCATAGTGGAATTATATCCCTTAAACTCATTTGATATTACCAGTGTCTTGGCTAAAATACTTGGGTTGAGAACCGATTACTAGAAACAGGCAACGACGATTTCTTTCGCATTTGTACATTTATTATTGTTCCCCGTATTATGGTAGTTCCATGTACTACATACAAGTAAAGAGGATGGTTCCTTTCGGAGCCATCCTCTCAGTTCTCTATAGATTATTTTGATTTCAATACGATTACTGTGTCAGCCTTTCCATTAGGTAGTAAAGGCCAATATTGTATGCGATACTTTTTTCTTGAAGTGGTGATTGGCTTGGATCCCAACGTATGCAAGGGAGTAACAAGTTCGATACCATGAATTCCTCATATGAAAATCAACTCCTCCCGGACGATCTCCTCCGCTCTGGCTCGGATATTGTTCATCCTCTGCACCCACGCCATTGGATCAGTTGCTTTCAAACTCTCGGTAACGCCCTCGGCGGTTTTCATTTGTGCAATCAGCGTTTCCATACGCGCCTGCGCCTGCTCATTGAGGTCAGCCAGATATGTCCAGAGGGTGCCGGAGAGGATGAGCTGATTGTACCGAATGGGGTGGTGCGTTTCCAGGTAGCGGCGGTGTATTCTGCCCCATTTGCCCATGGGGCGGGATTCCTGAGGCAGTTCCAGATTGGGGATGTAATAGTCGCCCGCAAGTGTGTAATCCATCTTCATAATCAGTCCTCCGTAACGCCTGACGACAGGAAATTGTACCGATGCTCCGACAGGTTTTGCAGCTGAATCTGGGCGTCAAAGCGGCTCTGTGCTTCCATCACCACTTCCGTGAGAATGCCGGGATCATCGTCCCACTCCCGGAGGCCTTCCAGATATCGGTTTCGCCGTTTATCGTCAATGATGAAGGGCATCACATCGTGGCGCAGGCACTCCTTGAATAGAATCAGCCGACCGATTCTGCCGTTGCAATCCTCGAAGGGAAATATCCGCTCAAATCGTACATGGAAGCGCAGAATCTCCCGGCGCTCTACCTCCTTCAGCGCTTCATATTCCGCAATCAGGGCTTTCAGCTTGGAGCTGATCTGTTCAGCCGGCAGCATGAAAGGCACTTTGCGGGAGGATTTGGGGCTGCGGTACTGCCCCGGTGCGACTCGCTTCCGGCGGTCATCCACCGTGCCAAAGACGAGCTGGTAATGGAGATCCTTAATGA
>CAMDYX010000094.1 GCA_945910395.1 uncultured Agathobacter sp.
TCGGCACTTAATGAGCAATTTATTGCGAATTTAGTACCGCTACGCTTTTTACAAGCGCAAGCGGGTTCTGAATTGGAATATGCAAATTCATTTTAGAAATAAAATCGAAAAGGGAGTATTCTTTCAAATCATATATATGGTATAATGAAATCATGAAAATTACAATATTATGTGTTGGAAAAGTAAAAGAGAAATTTTATAGGGATGCTATCAGCGAATTTGAAAAGCGTCTGGGAAGATATGCAAAGCTTGAAATTGTGGAGGTGGCGGATGAGAAAACAGATGAAGCTGCTACTGAGACTGAGATAGCTATCATTAAAGGAAAAGAAGGAGAGCGCCTTCTAAAAAATATAAAGGATGATGGTTATGTAATCTGTCTGGCAATTGATGGAAAAATGCTGGATTCTGTTTCTTTATCAGAAAAAATAGGAACACTTGGAATACAGGGAGTCAGTCATATCTATTTTGTGATCGGTGGTTCCCTGGGACTTTCTGATGAAGTGCTAAGCCGGGCGGATTATAGGTTAAGCTTTTCAAAGATGACATTTCCCCACCAGCTTATGCGAGTCATTCTTTTGGAACAGATTTATCGTTCTTACCGGATATTAAATCACGAACCATACCATAAATAGAATAGTACATGTCATTTTTTCATATAGTTTATTATGAAAAAAGAACAGAAAACAAGAACAGAAAATTTTATAACAAGCCTCGAATTGCCGAAAGACGTCATACTAAAAGACGCAGATATCCATATCATGGGGAATCATGAAATTTTGATAGAAAATCACAGAGGTCTTCTTTTATTTGAGTCGGAAAAGGTGATTGTTATGACGGAGAAGGTTCAGTTGATCATAACCGGAAGAGGATTATCTGCAACCCGATTTGATCCCGATTTGCTTCATATATGTGGTATCCTTACAGGAATTGAGTTTCGGGTATGATGAAAAAGCTTCTTCGGTTCTGGTTTGGTGTTCTATCCGTCGAACTTACCGGAAAAAGTGCAGCCCGATTCTTTAGTCTGTGCGTAAAGAGAGGCATTACGTTATGGAATATGGATGTGATTGATGAGCATAAATATCATTTTTCCATTTACATGGATGATTTTCTTTTGGTGGGCCCCATTCGAAAAAAGACCCATGTGAAATTAAAGATCTTAAAGAAAAGCGGCGCACCGAGAATCTTTCATCTCTATCGATACAGAATCGCATTTCTCGCTTCTTTTTTGTTGGCGGCTATCTGTATCTACCGGATGACCGATTATGTCTGGAAAATAGAAATCGATGGGAATTCCTATCTTTCCGATGAATGTGTGATTCGTTATCTGAATAACCGGGGATGGGGATATGGCGCAAAGAAGGATGATATCGATTTAAGGCTTTTGGAATTGTCACTTCGAACAGATTTTGATGAAGTGATATGGTCCTCTTCCTATGTGGAAGGAACCAAGCTTGTGGTGAAAATGCAGGAAAATCTCATCGATGTAAAGAATAAGCTTCCCACAGAGGAGCTTGCAGAGGGGTGCTGGAACATCGTGGCAGAGTGTGATGGAACCGTTTTATCCATTATTACAAGAAACGGAACTCCGAATATAAAAGAGGGAGAAGAGTTTTGCAAAGGAGATATTTTGGTTTCGGGAAAAGAAGCCATTATGGATGATGCCGGAGAAATAGCAGAATATCTGTATTTGCCGGCAGATGCGGACATCTATGCTTTCGTGGAATATGATTTTTCTGATACGTTTCCTGTCATGTATGAGTCGGTGCGGGAAACAGGAAGAAAAAGGTATCAATATTATCTGGGAATCGGGGAAGGACGGTTTTATTTCCCATTCTGGATCCAAGATTACGAAACAACATACTTTTTTAATGATTATCATCAGGTAAAGCTGTTTGACAATCTGTATCTGCCATTTTCCTACGGAAAGATTGTACGATGTGAACAGGAGAAAAGCTTTCAATATTTAGCATACAAGGATGCAAAAAAAATCGCAGAACAGCGTTTTGAAGATTTTCTTACGAATTTAGAAGAAAATGGGGTTTCAATTATTCGTAAAAATGTTATGATAGAAAAGAACGGTAATCAATATATGGTTACCGGAAACGTATATGTAAACCAAAAGGTTGGATGTTATGAGTATGAATGAAATTTCTATGGAAATACCTTCTGATTATATATCAAAAATATTCGGGCAGTTTGATGTTCATATCAAGAAGATTGAGCGGACCCTCGGGGTTACTGTTGTTGTAAGAGATGACCAGCTGAAAATCATTGGAAATGAAGCAACCTGCAATGACGCGAAGGAGGTTTTTTCACAGTTATATGAGCTTGCAAAGCGAGGGAATGAGATAACGGAACAGAACGTCAACTATATTCTGGCGCTTCAGAAGGAGCACATGGGCAGTTCCCTGGTTGAAATTGACAAAGACGTGATATGCCATACCATAAACGGAAAGCCGGTAAAGCCAAAGACCATTGGACAGAAGGAATATGTGGATGCAATACGGAAGAAGATGATTGTGTTTGGCATGGGACCGGCCGGAACCGGTAAGACCTATCTTGCTATGGCTATGGCGATAACTGCATTTAAAAATGAAGAGGTCGGAAGAATTATTCTGACGCGACCAGCCATCGAAGCAGGAGAAAAGCTGGGGTTTCTGCCGGGAGATCTGCAAAGCAAGGTTGATCCGTATCTGCGTCCATTATATGATGCACTGCATCAGATTATGGGAGCCGATAGCTTCCAGCGAAATATGGAAAAAGGCCTGATTGAAGTGGCACCTCTTGCATATATGAGGGGGAGAACCCTGGATAATGCATTTATCATATTGGATGAGGCCCAGAATACAACCCCGGCACAGATGAAAATGTTTTTGACCAGAATCGGTTTCGGTTCAAAGGTTGTTGTGACAGGAGATGCTACACAGAAGGATCTTGCTCCGGGAGTAAAATCCGGTCTGGATATTGCATTAAAGGTACTTTCAAATATTGACGATATTGGAATATGCCGTCTGACAAGCAAGGATGTCGTGCGTCATCCTCTGGTGCAGCAGATTGTTCAGGCCTATGATGATTACGAGAAAAAGAGTAGTTTAAAAAAGCCTAAGCAGGAGAGACGCAATGAGAAAAGATAAGGTGCATGTATACCGGCTGATTCCGATTCTTGTGATCATTGGCGCTACTGCGGCCTTGACCGCTGTTTTATTTTTCCAGAACGAACTCTATTGGGATGAGCTTTTCTGTATTATTTTTTTGAATCTGTTATTTTTGATGATCCTGATTTTCAATTTGGAGTATGAACGAAAGTCAAAAAAGATTGCTGAAAATGTTTCGACGACCTTTTCGCGAATCGCCGCAGGCTATGTGATCTGTTGTATTCTGGTTGCCTTTTTTTATGTTCTGCCGGTTTGCTTTCGGCCGTTTTTACTGTTGCCTCTTATCATGTGTGCATTTTCCAACGAAAGCATCAGCTTATGTGTAAGTCTGTATTTTGTTTTGTTGTTCGAAATTGCCGGACAAGATAACTATTATGAGCTGATTTGTTATTGCATTTTGATTTTACTTGGTGTTATACTAGCAAAAGTGTTATCCGATAAGCGTTTGTTTGTTCTAACAAATGTAGTTTTATTTTGTTCAAACATCATTGTAACAAATGTCTTTTATTATCTGACGAATGGCAGGATAACCATTTTTTCTGTTGTTTATTCCATGCTTTGTTCCTTGCTGGCCATCCTTTTTTGCATTTTCTTATACAGAACCATAAAAAAGGATACCGAGGAAGAACTGAAAAACAATCTGATTGATATTTTATCCGAGGACTATCTGCAGGTAAAGGAACTGAAAAAATACATGCCGGCGGATTATGAGCATGCAAGACGGGTTTCTGATATAGCGGTTCGATGCGCAAAGCAATTGGGACTACAGGAGGAATTATGCGGCGCAGGCGGTTTTTATTACAGAATCGGTAAATGGCAGGGTGAGCCCCATGTACAAAACGGAGTGATAAAAGCAGCCCAGCTTTGTTTTCCGGTGGAACTGGTGCAGATAATCTTAGAGTATTATGGGGAGGAGGCGCTTCCCTCGACACCGGAATCTTCCCTGATACATATGATTGATGCTCTCGATATTAAATTTCATGCGATTTTGGATGATGTGGGAAAAAGCAGCTGGAATCAGGAAATGATCATATATCAGACCTTGAATGAGTTTTCCAATTCGGGAATGTATGATCAGTCGGGAATGAGTATGAATCAGTTTTTAAAGATAAGAGAATTTCTAGCAAAGGAAAAATGGTCTTAATATGAGTTTTTATATAGAAAAAGAATGTGAAGTGAATTTCCCCTTTGATGAAGAGGCACTTGCAAGACAGGTTGTGGAATATACACTGGATTATATGAAGTTCCCCTACGAGGCGGAAGTAAATCTGACCCTTACCGACAATGAGGGAATCCGGCAGATCAACAGAGAATTCCGTGAAATTGACAGACCCACAGATGTTCTGTCATTTCCGCTTTTGTCCTATGATTCTCCGGGGGATTTTTCTTTTTTGGAGAGGGAAGCGGAGGATGATTTTAATCCGGATACAGGAGAAGCCTTGCTGGGAGATATCGTTATTTCCGTTGACAAGGTAAAGGAACAGGCTGCAGAATTTGGTCATAGCCAAAAACGGGAGTATGCTTTTTTAATTGTGCATAGCATGCTTCATCTGTTTGGGTTTGACCATATGACAGAAGAGGATGCTGCGGTAATGGAAGAGAAACAGAAGCTGATTTTATCAGTTCTGAATATATTACGTGACGATAAGGAGGAATAGTCATGAAGAAAAAAATATTGTCTGTGGTAATTTGCGCAGCAATGATTTGTGGAATAATAGGAGGTTGTGGTAAGTCATCTTCGGATGAATCTGCAAATAACAGCAGTGTGGATAACCAGACAACTGTTGAGCAGACGAACCCGGAAAATAATAATGCTCCATCTGAAAGTGAAGAGTCTAATGCACCTGTGATGAATGCAGATGGCATGATGAGAAGCTATCTCACCGGGGAATGGGTGGATCCATCCATTGGAATGAACAGACCGGTTGCAATCATGTTTGAGAACACTTCCGTTGTTCAGCCAACCTACAACTCTTCAAAAGCAAGCATGTATATTGAAATCGAAGCAGAGGGTGGAATCACCCGAATTTTGGAATTCTTTGAGGATTACAGTGACATGGACCGCATCGGAAATGTAAGAAGTACTCGTCCTTATTTTGTATATACTGCAAATGCTTATGATGCATTGCTTCTTCACTGTGGAGGTGCCATTGAAGCATATACAGAGATTTTTGATTTAGGTCTTGCAAATAACCTTGACATTAACAGAGAGTGTTCACAATTTGCATTCCGTGCAAGCGATTGTAAAGCACCGCATAATCTGTTTATTGATTCCGAGGGAATTGATAAAGCAATCGATTACAAAGGATATGACAGAACCCACGATGCATCTTACGGAGGAAACTTTAAGTTCAATGAAGACGATGAGAATGAAATTGTCCTTGACGGAGAAGATGCGGCAGTAGTAGTCGTATATCAGTCAAATCCGAAGCCATGGTTTGAATATAATGAAGAAGACGGCTTATACTACAGATATGAGTTCGGTTCAAAGCAGATGGATAAGGTTGCCGACGAGCAGCTTGCTGTAAAGAATATTATTATTCAGGAAACTCAGATAGCAGCTTATTATGATGAACAGAATCACGATCGTGTAGATGTGGACATTGTTGGAAAAGGAAATGGTAAGTATATTACCAATGGAAAAGCAATCGATATTACCTGGAGCTGCTCCGGCAATGGAGAAGTAACACATTACTATGATCTTTCAGGAAATGAGATTGTATTAAATCAGGGTAAGACATGGATTGAAGTTACGGACGTGGATTATACTGACAGAAACAAGATTTATGCAACCTACGATGAATATAAGGCTGCAAAATAATTTGAGGGTAAATAATGGGAAAGTCTAAGAAAAGCGGGTCGAATTTCTTAGTACAAGGATCAATATTAGCGTTTGCCTCTATTGTCAGTCGAATTATTGGTTTACTATATCGTATACCGCTGACAAATAAGATTGGCGATATAGGCAACAGCTACTATTCCAGTGCATTTGAAGTATACAGTATCATGCTTTTGATTTCTTCTTACAGTTTACCGATTGCCGTGTCAAAGCTTGTTTCTACACAGGTGGCAAGAGGAAAAAGAAGAATGGGGTATCAGATTCTGAAATGTTCCTTGGTTTTTGCGATTATTTCAGGGTTACTTTTTGCACTGATTGTGTTCTTTGGAGCAGGATTCTTTGCTGATATCTACTTAAAAACACCGAATTGTATATTTGCGCTTCGTGTTTTAGCACCGGCAATTTTAATTGTTGCGGTACTGGGTGTGATTCGTGGCTTTTTTCAAGGACTGGGAACTATGGTGCCAAGTGCTGTCTCACAGATTATTGAGCAGATTGTAAATGCGATTATCAGTGTCTGGGCCGCCTATGTGCTGTTTGATTACGGAATTAAAATCGGAAACGTATTAGGCGATCCGGCCCATTATTCTGCTGCCTATGGTGCTGCAGGCGGTACTTTGGGAACCAGCATGGGCTCTGTTGCGGCACTTCTATTTATGGTTTTTGTTTTTGCAATGTACAGCTCTACATTAAAAAGGCAGATGCTACGGGAAGGAAAGCGGACAATCGAACCGATGAAGGCCACCTTCCGTGTGTTGATTATTACCATTATACCGGTACTTCTCAGTACAACGATCTATAATATTAGCGGTTTTATTGATAATGGCGTATATAAACATCTGGCTTATTCTCTTGGATATGCCACGGATGAAATTGATGTATGGTGGGGCGTATATACCGGAAAATATAAGCTTATGATTAATGTTCCCATCTCCATTGCATCGGCTCTTGCAGCCTCCTCGGTGCCTGCTCTTACCGCTTCTTTTGGCAGAGGAGATATGAAGGATGTAAGAAGAAAATTGTCTTCCTCCATCCGTTTTATCATGGTAATTGCTTTTCCCTGTACGGTTGGACTGGCTGTTCTTGCAAAGCCAATCTTTACCTTACTGTTTCCGGGAACTCTCGATACGCTTGAGCTTGCATCGAATATGATGTACGTCGGTGCTGCGGCAGTTATTTTTTATTCCATATCTACGTTATCCAACGGTTTATTACAGGGAATTAACAGACTAAAGGTTCCTGTGGTCAATGCAGCAATTTCCCTTGTAGCTCATGTAATCTTACTGGTGGTATTGATGATGGGATTCAAAATGAATATATACGCTGTCGTGATATCAAATATGTTTTTTGCGATTATGATGTGCATATTAAACAATATTGCACTGGTTCGATACAGCGGATATCGTCAGGAAATCATTCGGACATTTATTATTCCGTGCATCTGTTCGGCAATTATGGGACTGGCGACATTTCTTGTGTATAAAGGAATGTATGTCTTATGCAGCAACAATGCTGCTTCCATGGTGGTTTCCATGATTGTGGCAGTAATTGTATATGGCATTCTGATGCTTGTTTTCAAAGGTCTTACGGAAAATGAAATCCTTAAATTCCCAAAAGGAGCTGTTTTAGTTAAAATTTTTCGGAAGATGAAGCTCTTATAATTGAATAAATAATGGAAAATTGGCAGATACTTTTTACGGGTGATGATTATGAAACGTAAAATTGGTATCTGCCTTCTCGTTTTTCTGTTTCTTTTCTTGGTTACCTTTGGGGCAGGCTTTTTCTTTACAAGCCAACCGAACCAGGAAAATCAGAATACGAAGCAGCCGGAAACAGAAAGTCAGGCAGAAGAAAGTATTTTAAGCAGTAAAGAAGAACAGGCATACCGGTATATTGTGTTTTCCGAAGATGGAAAGCTGGTTGTCTATTATTCCGATGGAGAAACGCTGTTTTTTAATTCCGGAGTATCTACGGAGGATTTATCCGAAAAGTGGAAGGAACAAGTAGAGCAGGGCATCCGCTTTTACTCGCAAGAAGAACTCTTAGAGTTCTTAGAAGCATATTCAAGTTAAACATACAAATATTCCTATTCCCAAATGAATTTGCATATTCGAAGTCAGAACCCGCTTGCGCTCGTAAAAAGCGTAACGGTACTAAATTCGCAATAAATTGCTCATTAAGTGCCGAC
>CAMDYX010000095.1 GCA_945910395.1 uncultured Agathobacter sp.
TTATTGCGAATTTAGTACCGCTACGCTTTTTACAAACGAGAGTGGGGTCTGATTCTAATACGCAAAATTCTTTGGAAAATATGAATCGGAACATAGAAGAGGAGAGAGAACACCACAAATGAATGAGAACTTGCTGGATATATCCGACGGAAAACTATACGACAGAAACGATATGGTAAAAGTAGGCTGCCATGACTGCGTGGGCTGTTCCTCCTGCTGCAAAAATATGGGACAATCGATCCTTTTGGACCCCTACGATATCTGGCAGCTGACAACAAACCTAAAGAAAAGCTTTGAAGAGCTGCTGGTGTCAAGTATCGAGCTTCATATGGAAGAAGGCTTGATTTTACCGAATCTGCGGATGGTACAGCTGGCTGCCGCATCCGATGAGGAGGGCTGCTCCTTTTTGGATAAGGACGGAAGATGCAGCATACATACCTTCCGCCCCGGAATCTGCCGACTTTTTCCCCTCGGGAGAAATTATGAGCCGAATCGTCTGCAGTATTTTTTACTTAAGGATGCCTGCCCGGTGCAGGGGAAGTCAAAGCTGAAGGTGGAAAAGTGGCTTGGCATTCCAAACAGCAAAGCATATCAGGAATACCTGATCAGATGGCATAATCTTACCAAAGCGGTGAGAAGCCTGGTGGGAGCAAGTCTGGAGGAGGAAAACAAGGCGAAGGCAATCACCATGGATTTCCTTTCAAGCTTTTTCATAAAACCTTATGACTGCGAGGATTTCTTTGAAGAAATACACCTGCGTATGGATCAGTGGGAGGAAAGAAATGGAAAACATTAGAAAAAACTATCGGCACACCATATACGCAAGCTACATCGGTTATATCACCCAGGCCATCGTCAACAATCTGGCACCCCTTTTGTTTTTGATTTTCCGGGATGAATTTTCCCTTCCCCTTTCCAAAATTACATTTATCGTAACCTTAAATTTTGGAATACAGCTTACCGTAGATTTTCTGGCGGCAAAATTCGTGGATAAGATCGGATACCGAATCTGCGTGGTCAGCGCGCATGTTTTTGCAGCAGTAGGACTTGTGGGAATGGCGGTATTTCCAATGATTTTTCCAGATGCATATGCAGGACTTTTGGTGGCCGTGGTATGCTATGCCATCGGAGGCGGACTCATTGAGGTGCTAATCAGCCCCATCGTGGAAGCCTGTCCGACGGACAATAAGGCATCGGTGATGAGCCTTCTTCATTCCTTTTATTGTTGGGGAACCGTTGCCGTTGTAGCATTATCCACGCTGCACTTATTTGCATTTGGAAAAGAGAACTGGAAAACCCTGGCAATTCTCTGGGCACTTGTTCCTCTTTTTAATATGCTGTATTTTTCCCAGGTGCCTCTTGCTACTCTGACCGAAGAAAACGAGGGAATGACCATAGGAGAGCTGCTAAAAAGCAAGCTGTTCTGGCTGTTTTTCGTACTGATGATTATGGCAGGGGCATCGGAGCAGGCCATGAGCCAGTGGGCATCGGCCTTTGCGGAGAGCGGCCTTAAGGTATCTAAGACCGTAGGGGATCTGGCCGGTCCATGCTTCTTTTCCATCCTGATGGGAAGCTCAAGAGCTTTTTATGCAAAGTTTGGTGAGAAAATCGACCTGCTGAAATTTATTATGGGAAGTGCCCTGCTTTGCATTTTTTCTTACCTTCTGGCGGTTTTTTCTCCGTATCCCGTGTTTGGTCTTTTGGGCTGTGGACTTTGCGGTCTTTCCGTCGGAATTTTCTGGCCGGGAACCTTCAGCCTTGCGGCGGCAAAAATGCCAAAGGGTGGAACTGCGATGTTTGCACTGATGGCCCTTGCCGGGGATGTGGGCTGCGGCGGAGGACCCACCGTAGTAGGATTTGTGGCAGAGCATTTTTCCGATAATTTAAAATGTGGACTGCTTGCCGCCATACTTTTCCCAATCGTGTTGTGGATCTGTGGAAGCATTTATAAGAGGAGGGAAGGATAGATGCCGAAATCTCCAAAACAGAAGCAGAAGCTTTTATATCTGGCAAGATATTTTATGGAAAAAACGGATGAGAACCACGTGGTTTCCACGCCACAGCTCATCGCATATTTAGAGGCTAACGATATCAAGGCGGAACGGAAAAGCATCTATGATGATATCGAGACTCTTACGGAATTCGGGTTTGATATTGTGCACACCGGTGGACCAAAGGGCGGATATTTTCTAGCCAGCCGGAATTTCGAGCTGGCAGAAGTAAAGCTTCTGGTGGATCTGGTACAGGCTGCAAAATTCATTACAACAAAAAAATCCAGAGAGCTGATCAAGAAGCTTGAGCAGCAGGTAAGCAGCTTTGATGCAAAGGCCCTGCAGCGACAGGTCGTAGTATCAGACCGGGGAAAAGCCATCAACGAGAATATTTACTATAGCGTAGATATGATTTACGAGGCCATCGCCAAAAACAGGAAGGTCCGGTACCACTATTTTGAGTGGGATGTAAACAAGGAGATGAAACTGCGTAAAAACGGTGATTTTTATGAGGTAAGCCCCTGGCTTTTGACCTGGGATCATGAAAATTACTATCTGATTGCATACGATGAGGAAGCAAAAACCATGAAGCACTATCGTGTGGATAAGATGCTGCATCTTGCAATCAGCGATCAGGAACGGGTAGGAAAAGCAGAGTTTGACAACCTGAATGTATCGGAGCTTTCGAAAAGAACCTTCGGAATGTTTGCGGGAGAAAAGCGCACGGTATCGCTTCTTTGCAGCAAAGCCCTTACGGGGGTGATGATCGACCGGTTCGGGAAAGAGGTTGCCCTGCGGGAATTTGATGAGGAGCATGTGCTTGCGAGAGCAGATGTGGAGGTAAGTCCGCAGTTTTTTGGCTGGCTGTCCGGGTTTGGAAATCAGGTAAAAATTCATGCACCGAAGGATGTGACTTTGGATTACGAAGGTTACCTGAAGAAAATTTTAAAGTTGTATCAGGAGTAGCCTAGAGGATGAGACAGACGGATTGCATGTTAAGGATCGAAGATATCCGAATTCATGTCAGGCGCAAGAACATAAAAAACATGTATCTGCGGGTGAAGGAAGACACCGGTGTTGTGGAAGTTTCCGCTCCCCTTCAAATGTCAGATCGAAAGATCCTTTGCTTTGTGAATGAGCGGAGAGACTGGATAAAAGAGGCACAGGAGCGCATCGCAGAGAAGAAAAAGAAAGAAGAAGCTACACCGGTTATCGTTCCGTTTATGGAGCGGGAAATGCGCCGGAATTTAAAGAAAAAGCTTACAGCATATATTAAGGGGTATGAGCCGGTCATGGGTGTGAAATCCAATGGCTTTACCATCAAGAAAATGAAAACTAGATGGGGCTCCTGCAATGTAAAGACCGGACATCTGAATTTTAATTTTGCGTTATCGCAGGCTCCGGATGAATGTATAGAGTACGTGGTGGTCCATGAACTTACCCATTTGCTGGAACCAAGCCATAATGCGAGGTTTTGGGGCTTGATGGAACAGTATCTTCCAGATGCTAGGCAGCTTCGGAAAGAATTAAATAGTATTTTACTTAAGTAATATCTGTGTTATAATAATCGATAGTTTTTTTCTGGGAGGAAACCATGGAATATTGGGATATCTATGACAGCAACAAACAAAAAACAGGTCGTACCATGAAGAGAAACGACTGGATTTTAAAGGATGATGAGTACCATTTATCTGTTCTTGGCGTATTAAGGCGCCCGGATGGACGATTTCTTATCACACAGCGTGTGATGACAAAGTCCTGGGCACCGGGCTGGTGGGAGGTTTCTGGCGGCGGTGTTATGGCCGGGGAGGAATCCTTTGAAGCGGTCTGCCGTGAAGTGAGAGAAGAGGTTGGCCTTGATGTCTCCCATTGCAGGGGAAAGCTGGCAATGACCTATCATAGGGAAAATCCCGGCAAAGGAGATAACTATTTTGTGGATGTATATCTCTTTGAATTGGATTTTGATGAGAAGGATGTGAAGATTCAGGAGGCGGAGGCTCTCGGATTTCGGATTGCAACCTTAGATGAGATCAAGGAGCTTGCTGCACAGGGAATCTTTTTACATTATGACAGCATCAAGCAGGTATTTGAGGAGGAAGTGCCATGAATATGCCAAAAGATCCCGTGATGCTCTTAAGCTTTGTGAACACCCAGCTTCGGGACCACTACTGTAATCTGAAGGAGCTTGCAGCTGCATACATGGTGGAGGAGGCGGAAATTGTTGCAAAGCTTAAGGCGATCAATTACCGCTATGATGCCGAAAAAAATCAATTTATATAAAGGGTAAGAAACATATGGAAGAAAAGAATGCTCCGGTTATCGATAAAGAGGTATTTGATACCTTTTTCCATGAGAATTACTGCAAGTTGGATTACGAAAATGTGAAGCAGGACTTTGAAGAGGTAATCCAGTGCGAGGTGGAGGAACTTTTTATTGATACCGCTGATTTTGCAAAGATTACAAAAAAGAACTTTATTGTGTATTTGAGAAGCTATATTTACGGTGAGTTTGAGGCCATCACGGAAGAAGTATTTGACTCCTTAAATCCGGAAATTGTGGATGCGGTTATGGATATCAGCAGCACAATGGAGAATCAGGATGAGATTACTTCCATTTACTGGAACACCATGGAAGAGCTGCTTAAGAATTTTCTGGGACAGCTTTTCGATGAGAAAATTGATGCAATGATAAAGAATCGATGAAAAAGAGGCGATGAGATGCAGACAAGCTGTGATTTTTGCGCATACAATGAATATGACGAAAATGACGAGGAATACTATTGCTCCGTGAACATGGATGAGGACGATATGGCCCGCTTTGTTCAAAGCAATTATAAGGAATGCCCGTTTTTTAAATCGGGTGATGAATATTTGGTCGTAAGACATCAGATGTAATATTTAACAGACAGGGGATAAAGATGAAAAAAGGATTTGATAACGAGAAGTATTTGAAAATGCAGTCTGCTCATATTATGGAGCGAATTGAAAAATTTGGAAACAAATTGTATCTGGAATTCGGAGGAAAGCTCTTTGATGATTATCATGCATCACGGGTTCTGCCGGGATTTGAACCGGATTCCAAGCTGCAGATGCTGCTTGAGCTTAAGGATCAGGCTGAGATTGTCATTGTCATCAGCGCAGAGGATATTGAGGAGAATAAGATCCGCGGTGATTACGGAATCACCTACGATATGGATGTGCTCCGTTTGATCGATGCCTTTTCCGGTGTGGGACTTATGGTTGGAAGTGTCTGCCTGACAAAGTACGCAGGACAGCCGGCAGCAGAGCTTTTTGAAAAGCGGTTGGCAGAGCTTGGAATCCGCTCTTACCGCCACTATAAGATTGCCGGATATCCGGGGGATGTGGAAAAGATCGTCAGTGATGAAGGCTATGGAAAGAACGATTACATCGAGACCACAAGACCCCTTGTAGTAATCACTGCACCGGGGCCGGGAAGCGGAAAGATGGCAACCTGTCTGTCCCAGCTGTACCATGAGCATAAGAGGGGAATTCAGGCAGGGTATGCGAAGTTTGAGACCTTCCCAATCTGGAATATTCCTCTTAAGCATCCGGTAAATCTGGCATATGAAGCTGCCACCGCAGATTTAAACGATGTAAATATGATTGATCCCTTCCATCTGGAGGCTTACGGAGTAACCACCATTAATTACAACAGAGATATTGAAATCTTCCCGGTTGTAAATGCAATGTTCGAGCTCATCTACGGAGAGAGTCCATACAAGTCCCCGACAGATATGGGAGTAAATATGGCCGGAAACTGCATCTGTGATGATGAGGCCTGCTGCGAGGCTTCCAGACAGGAAATTATCCGCAGATACTATAAGTGCCTGTGTGACAAAAAGCGTTTCGGTGAGACGAAGGATGATATTTATAAATTGGAGCTTCTGATGAAGCAGGCAGGAATTACCGTAGAGGACAGACATGTTGCAAAGGTAGCATTAGCCCGTGAGGAAGCCTGCGGCGGCCGTCCGGCAGTAGCCATCGAGCTTGCGGACGGAACCATCGTAACAGGAAAGACCGGAGAGCTTTTGGGGGCATCTGCCGCAGTTCTGTTAAATGCCATTAAGGTGTTAGCCGGGATCGATCATGAACGAAAGCTTGTTTCTTCCGAAAATATTGCACCGATACAGCAGCTAAAGACCGAGTATCTCGGAAGCAAGAATCCAAGACTGCATTCGGATGAAATCCTAATTGCACTTTCCGCAACCGCAACAGGAAATGAAGTTGCAGCCAAAGCAATGGAGCAGCTAAACCAATTAAAGGGCTGCGAGGTTCATTCCACGGTGATGCTTTCTTCTGCGGATGAGCAGACCTTCAAAAAGCTTGGCATGCATCTGACCTGCGAACCGAAATACGAAGAAACAAACCGGATGTATCATAAATAAACTCCCTTTTTGGAATTGTGTTCCTGAATGAATTTGCATATTTGAATCAGAACCCATTCTCATTTGTAAAAAGCGTAACGGTACTAACTTCGCAATAAATTGCTCAGTAAGTGCCGACGCTTTTTAAACGTTCTGATTCAAATAGCAAAATTCATTCTCAGGAACACAATTCCGAAATTGGATGAAAAGTATGATTTTAAAATGTGACTTTTTTAGGTACGGTGTATTTTTTATCCTTCGAAATAATACATTTTGCCACTCGGAGGGCTGTTTTTTGATCGATTTCAAGGATTTTTAGGTATAGAGGAAAAATTACTATCTATTTTAAGACAAATTCCACTTAGCAAATGCTTCTCGGAATGAGAGTAAGAAAGAATTGTTTTGAAGAAAGGAAAAAGCAAATGAATTACTTTATCATGAATGAGTCTGACGTTAAAGAAATAGCTAAGCTATATATGGACTACTACAACAAGAATGAGGATGGATGCTGGAAATATGAAAAGGCATTTAAAAGAATTCATCAAATGGTTACAATAGAAGATTCCCTTTGCTTGATCCAAAAGGATGATGAATGTAATACAACAGGATTTGTTATTGGATATTTCAAAGAATATGATGATATATCTGTATATTACCTTGAGGAAATTGTTATATTTGCTGGTTATCAAAACAAAGGATACGGAAAACAGTTACTGAATGAAATCGAGAAACGTGTATTGGAATATGGAGCCGAGCATATCGAACTAACCAGTGTTAATGATGAACACCATATGCATTTCTATGAGGGGTTTGGGATGTATGCAGCTACCAATCTAAAGATTATGGGAAAGCACTATGAATGATGATTATGAAGGAAATCATAAAAGGAAAAGAGGGGAAGGCTATGAGTGATATTATATTAAAGAAAATTGATGAAAACAACTTTGTGGATGCATTTCATTTAAAACTGGGGGAAGGGCAGGAGAAATATGTTTCCAACCCAATTCGAAGTCTTGCGCAGGCCTATGTGTACTATCATCAGTGCACGCCATTTGGCATTTACGCGGACGAAACCATGGTGGGATATGTCATGGTAATCTACGATTATGATCTGGAAGAATATGATATCTGGCATCTGATGATAGACTGTGCATATCAGCATAACGGATATGGGAAAAAGGCGATGGAAGCCTGTCTGGATTACATAAAGACGAAGCCGTTTGGGGCATCGGATAAGGTGGCTTTGACCTGCAATAAGGAGAATGCGGGCGCATTGCGGCTGTATCATTCGCTTGGATTTCAAGAGACTGGAAATACGGATGAAGACGAAATAGAGCTTGCATTGATGCTTTCGTAATACAGGGGACGCGGATGACGGCTCGGAAAAAACATGTGGTTTCTCAATGAAAAGGACGAAAATCTGGGAAATTACATATAAACAGAGCTCAAATAGTGTGTTTATATGCAAACAACACTTTGGGGCGGAGTAATCCAAGCCCGAAATTACGTATAACAAATATAAATTAGAGGATTTAGATGTAAATCGTGTTTTTGTCTCAATCCGATTATCAAAAATCAATTTGTCGAGAGGAATATTGATATTTCCAACTCCCTTTTCGCAATTGTGTTCCCGAGAATGAATTTTGCTATTTGAAATCAGAACGTTTAAAAAGCGTCGGCACTTAATGA
>CAMDYX010000096.1 GCA_945910395.1 uncultured Agathobacter sp.
CACTGGATCTGGGGCGGCGGCTGGTTAGCACAGCTTGGCTTCCATGATTTTGCAGGCTCCTGTGCAATTCATATGGTTGGTGGTGTTTGTGCTTTAATCGGCGCAAAACTTCTTGGCGCACGTATTGGAAAGTTCAGCTATAACAAAGAAGGAAAAATCGCAAAGGTTAACGCAATTCCAGGACATAATCTTGCAATCGGATGTCTCGGATGCTTCATTCTCTGGTTTGGATGGTATGGATTTAACGGTGCTGCCTGTACTTCAGTAGAGCAGTTAGCATCTGTATTCCTTACAACAACCGTTGCTCCTGCAGTTGCAACCGTTGTATGTATGGTTTATACATGGATTAAGTTTGGTAAGCCGGATGTTTCTATGTGTCTGAACGCATCTCTGGCAGGACTTGTAGCAATCACAGCACCTTGTGATGTAACGGATTGCTTCGGTGCAATTATAATTGGTGCAGTAGCAGGACTTTTAGTATGCTTTGGCGTATGGCTTTTGGATTACAAGCTTCACATTGATGACCCGGTTGGTGCAGTTGCAGTACATTGTATGAATGGTATCTGGGGAACTCTGGCAGTTGGTCTTTTTGCAACCAACAGCGCACCGGGATATGGTATTGCAGATAAAAACGGCGTAGAGCTGGTTGGTCTTTTCTATGGCGGCGGATTTAAGCTGTTAGGACTTCAGGCACTTGGTGTTATAACTGTTATGGCTTGGGCAGCAGTTACAATTACAATCACATTCCTGGCTATCAAGGCAATCTTCGGTCTTCGTGTATCTGAGGAAGAGGAAATCACAGGACTTGATGCTACAGAGCATGGACTTCCAAGTGCATACGCAGGATTCTCTATTATTGATAACTTCGCGAACATGGAGGTTAATGAGAATACGGATCTTGGTGTTTCAGAATACGAAGCAGCAACGCCTGCTAAGAAGGAAGCTTCTGTTCCGGTGGTATCCGCAACAGTACCATCTGCTTCAACAGGTATTTACAAGGTGGTTATCATTGCAAAACTCAGCCGTTATGACAAGCTCCGTAAGGCTATGAATGATCTCGGTGTAACCGGTATGACAGTAACTCAGGTAATGGGTTGTGGAGTACAGAGGGGAGCAGGAGAGAAATATCGTGGAGCTGAAATTGATGCTACCTTGCTTCCAAAGGTTAAGGTTGAGGTTGTTGTAAGCAAGATTCCGGTAGATGAGGTAATTGAAACTGCTAAGAAGACACTTTACACCGGACATATCGGAGATGGTAAGATCTTCGTATATGATGTGGCAAAGGTTGTTAAGGTACGTACCGGTGAAGAAGGTATGGCTGCATTACAGGATGTAGAATAGTGTGTACGCACTAATCTAAGTGATTAGTGAATCTAATCCCCTTAGTTGATATACATCAACAAAAAGGACCAGTCGAAAGACTGGTCCTTTTTCATTCTTTGCTGTCCTATTCCGTCGGCGTCGGCGTCTCCGGATTCTGTGGAATATAATTGGTAACATTGTGTACCGGACATGTCATCAGCATAAATTCCGGTGTAGCATTTAATTCATACTCTGTAGAACCTTGTGTGCCTCCTGTAATAAATACCTTTGGAGTGATCAGTTCCTGTGGACAGAACGGACCGGCAATCATACCGGATGCAGCACAGATATTAAGAGATACATGAACATCGCAATATGGCATAATCGTTGGTGCAGCAACGTCTCCTGCAACTCCGGCGGAGAATGTATTTGCTGAAGCATCTGTAAGTGCTTCAAAATCTGTCTGCTGTGTTTCCTCATAATTCGGGAAGTTCTCAGCATCAAAATACTCTGTTACCAGCATAGGACCTCTTGGATCGGCATCACACACACCGGGAACCGGAAGCAGTCCGGAAACCTTACATACAGTCAAAGGAGTGATTCCTTCCGGCTTTGTGAAATCTTCGTATGGAAGACCCTCGTGAATTCGACTCATAACCGCTTTCCAGATCCTTTTCGGATAAGAGGTCTGATTCTGCTTTTGCTCTGCGTTATCATCATATCCACCCCATATTGTACAGGTATAATAAGGAGTATATCCTGCCCAGACCGCATCTCGGTTACTGGTAGTTGTACCGGATTTACCGGCCTGTGCCATGGTGCTTCCAAAGTAAGCAGAGGTACCGGAGCCCTTTGTCATAACATCCTGCATTGCGCTTGTTAAAAGCCATGCGGTGGTGTTCTTAATCACCTGATGAGATTCCTGGGATGCTGTTTTATCAATTAATACATTTCCGTCATGATCATATACAACTGTATAGAAGATCGGTTCCTTGTAGATTCCCTCGTTTGCAATTGCTGCGTATGCAGCAGTAAGCTCAAGATTTGTGACACCGTAGGTCAGACCTCCGAGACAAAGACCAAGGTTTTTGTCCTCTTCTACCAAAGTAGAAAAACCAAAGCTTTCTGCATATTGGTATCCGAGATTTACTCCGATCTGCTCCAGAGTTTTTACTGTTACAATATTTATGGAATCAATGATTGCCGCACGAACAGAGGTATATCCACCATATCGATCGTTATAATTTCGATATGTTTTGGTTCCTACTGTGTAAGGCGCATCGTCCTGTGTAGTGGCCAGCGTTACACCTCCTGCATCAAGAGCGGCAGCGTAACATCCAATAATCTTAAAGGTGGAACCCGGCTGTCTTGGGGTATCCGTACCTCGATTCAGGATTCGGTTTCCTTCCTTTTCTCCTCTTCCGCCTACCAGCGCCTTTACCTCACCGGTTCTTTGGTCGATTACGGTAAGTGCGACTTGTGGCTGGAGTGTGATGGTAATGGACTCTGTATCCTCCAAGAAGGTGTCGCCCTCTTCTAAGACCGCTTCCTCATAAGCTGCGATTGCCTCGTAACAGGCTTCCTCTGTGCTAAAGTTAATATTGTAACTGCTTCCTTTTTGCTTCTGATAATAGGCAAGCATGGTCTGATGGGTGTAGGATTTCGTTGTTCCATCTGCCTTTTGAACCTGGAAATGCAGGCTGAAGGAATATTTCGGATCTGTTGGATAGTTTTCCAGATTGTTGACTTCCTCATCACAAATTGCCTGAATGTCTAAGTCCTGTGTGGTGTAGATTGAAAGACCACCCTGATAAATCAGCTTGTACGCTTCTGCTTCGGTGTATCCTAAAGCAACCAGATCGTCATATAACTGCTCCGTCATAGCATCCACGAAGTAGGAGTTGGCGGATGCGTTGCTTGTAACATAGCTGTTATGCTCGGAAATTCGCGAGTACACGTCATCGGCCATGGCTTCATCGTATTGCTTTTGCGTAATATAATTCTGCTCCAGCATGGCGTTTAATACAAGCGTGCGGCGGTCTGCATTTTTTTCCGGATGAGAAATCGGATTATATCCATAAGGATTTTTGGTGATTCCTGCAATTACTGCACATTCGGAGAGCGTAAGCTCGGAAACATCTTTTCCGAAATAGCGGTTTGCGGCAGCCTGGACACCGAGGGTGTTGGAACCAAGATTTATGGTGTTCATGTAGTTCTCCAAAATCCAGTCCTTATCGTTGACCTGCTTTTCCAAGGCAACTGCAAGATACTGCTCCTGCAGCTTTCGCTGTATCCTCTCAAGTGGAGAACTCTCATTTGCCCAGACCTCCTCCAAAACGCTGTTCTTTAAGAGCTGCTGGGTAATGGTGCTGCCTCCCTGATTGAAATGAAAACCGTTTGCAATACCGGCAATACCGGCGCGGACAATAGCCTTTGGATCGATTCCGTTGTGCTCATAAAAGCGCTCGTCCTCAATCGCCACAAAGGCATGCTGCAAATCAAGCGGAACCTCGTCGATGGTAACATATTTTCGGTTTGCACCGGACGCAACCAAGGTGGCAATCTGCTCGCCGCTCTGGGAATAAACAGTAGTGGAATAGCCGGTGGGAGTAACATCCATTGCGGATATATCAGGAGCGGAATCAATGATTCCCTTCCATATGCCGATGCCGGAGCTTATGCCGACTACTGCAAAAAGCAGAAGACAGACAAGAAATGCCTTGCCTAAAAAAACACCAAACTTCTTACGGAGTTTTGTGCCTTTTGCGTCGAAATTCTTCTGCCGGCGCAATGTGGCTTGTTTACCGTAATTCATATATAGGCCTCCTTGCATTCAATATTCTATTTATCTTTTGGTAGTATGTGTAAAAAAGGCTACACAACGAATATTATACCAAAATTTTTAATAAATAGGAAGAAAAAATTGAAACAACCTGCGTTTCTGTGGTAGGATAAGAAATAAAGTATCATTGGAAATTTTAACAAAAAAGGAGCGCAGGCTTTGGCTGATTTGAAAGATAAGGGATACAAAACGATATATGAAGGCGGAGAAGGCGAAATTGTGGAAAAAAAGTCCAGGTTTATTGCTACGGTCCGCCCGGTTGAAACGGAGGAGGAAGCCGTTGCCTTTATTAACGAGATGAAAAAGAAATATTGGGATGCCAGACACAACTGTTCTGCTTTCGTCATTGGGGAACGACAGGAGCTTACCAGGTGCTCCGATGACGGAGAACCGGCCCAGACCGCAGGAAGACCTATGTTAGACGTACTTCTTAAAGAAGGAATCACAAATGTGGCAGTTGTGGTAACCCGGTATTTTGGAGGTGTTCTTCTTGGCTCCGGTGGATTGGTGCGGGCATATCAGAGTGCGGTTTGTGCCGGACTTTTGGCCAGCAAAATCGTAGAAAAACGGCAGGGACGGATTCTGCTGGTCTCAACAGATTATCATGGAGTGGGAAAGCTGCAGTATCTGTTCGGACAGGAGAACATCCGGATTTTAGATAGTGAGTATGCCGCAGATGTAAAGATGAAGGTTCTGGTTCCCATGGGGGAGAAGGAGAGAATCGAGAAGGAAATCACAGAGCAGACCTGTGGAACCGCAGGAATGGAATGGCTTGACCTGGTTATGTACGGGGAGATTGACAAAGAAATTCTGCTGTTCTAAGATAAAAGGAAATTCAGGCTCTTTTAATTTCTTTGAAAAGAAAAAATTAACATTTTTTTTGAAAAGTGCTTGACACTATCTGAGATTTCATATATACTAGCGTTTGTTGAAAAAACATTGGCCCATCGCCAAATGGTAAGGCAACGGACTCTGACTCCGTCATTTCAAGGTTCGAATCCTTGTGGGCCAGCTTTGGAGCACTACGCGAGTAGTGCTCTTTTTTTACTTTTGCGTGTCTATGAATGAATTTTGCTATTTGAAATCGATTCAAATACGCAAATTCATTCAGACACACAATTGTAAAATTAGAGATAGAACTTGAGGAGATATGTAACATGTATCAATTTGACAGCACCATTCGATATAGCGAGGTAGATGCAGATTGTAATCTTACGATTCCTGCACTTATGAATTATTTTCAGGACTGTACCACTTTTCACTCCGAGACGGTGGGAAATGGGGTGAAGGCTCTCGCAAAGCGAAAACAGGCATGGATGCTTTCCTTCTATCAGATATGCATTAAGCAGATGCCGAAATTTCTGGATGAAGTTACAATCTCTACGTATCCCTATGAAATCAAAGGCTTTTACGGATTCCGTAATTTCTGCGTAACAGATAAAAAAGGAAACCGATGTGCCTATGCCAATTCCATCTGGGTGCTTATGGATATTACGACAGGAAGACCGGCAAAGGTTACACAGGATGTGATAGAGGCATATGGTCAGGATGAAAAACTGGATATGGAGTACTGTGATCGCAAACTTCTGATTCCCCAGGAGGTAGAGACAAAGGAAAAAATTGTGGTGCCAAGCTTTTTTATTGACAGCAATCATCATATGAATAATGAAAAATACGTGACGCTGGCGGCAGAATATGTGCCAAATGATTTTAAAGTCAGCGAGCTTCGCGTAGAATATAAGAAAGAGGCAAAATGGAAGGACGTCATAATTCCGGTGGTAGCAAGGGAAGAAAAAAGGATCACGGTGGGACTGCTGGATGAGTCCCAAAAGCCTTATGCAATTGTTGCCTTTTTGGAGAAATAGACAAGCAGAGACAAAAAGAAAGGTAAAGAAATGAAATTAGGTGAATACCAGAAGCTGTATTATGTGAAAAAGGTAGAGTTCGGAATCTATTTAGCGGAGGATATGGAGGCAGAAGAGCGGGTGCTTCTTCCGGCAAAACAGGTTCCGCAGGATCTCAGACTCGGGGATGAGGTTTGCGTATTCCTGTATAAGGATTCAAAAGACCGTCTGATTGCCACTACCAATAAGCCCAAGCTTACCCTTGGGGGCTATGGGGCACTTACGGTAAAGGAGGTCACTAAGATTGGCGCCTTTTTGGACTGGGGATTGGAGAAGGACCTGTTTCTTCCTTATAAAGAGATGACAGTCCGTCCCCAGGCAGGAGATGAAATTTTAGTCTCCTTATATATAGATAAAAGTGAAAGGCTCTGCGCAACTATGAAGGGCTTGTATCACCTGCTGCGCAAGGATTCTCCTTATCAGAAGGAGGATGTGGTAAGCGGAAGGGTCTATGAGTTTAGCGATAACTTTGGAACCTTCGTGGCGGTGGATGATACATTTTCTGCAAGAATACCAAGCCATGAGGACCATTCCCATTTACAAATCGGAGATGTGATTGAGGCAAAGGTCGTAGCAGTAAAGGAAGACGGGAAGCTGGATCTTACCCTTCGGGAAAAGGCATATATCCAGATGGATGCAGATGCAGAAAAACTGATGGAGATTATTGATTCCTATGCAGGGGTGCTTCCCTTTACAGAGAAAGCAAGCCCGGAGGTTATTGCCAGAGAGACAGGCCTTTCCAAAAATGCATTCAAAAGAGCCGTAGGGCATTTATATAAAGAAAGAAGAATTACTTTATCGGATGGAAAAATAAGGAAGGTATAATATTAAAGAAAATATCCCTTTTCGGATATGTGTTCCTAAGAATGAATTTTGCTATTTACACGTTCCGATTCAAATATGCAAATTCATTCAGGAATACTTTTCCGAAATGGGAGAAGAAAATAATAGGAAAGAAGGATAAAAAAATGAAAAAAGTAATTTCTACAGACAAAGCACCGGCAGCCATCGGCCCGTATTCACAGGCTATTGAGGTAAACGGAATGGTATATACCTCCGGAATTATTCCGGTAGTGCCGGAAACAGGAGAAATCCCAAAAGGGTCTGCTGCCCAGGCAAAGCAGGCTCTTACCAATCTTTCAAATTTGCTTCTTGCAGCCGGAAGCAGTATGGATCAGGTGGTAAAAACCACCGTGTTTATCAAGGAAATGAATGACTTTGCAGCCATCAATGAAGTTTATGCCACATTTTTTACAGGGGCTTTTCCTGCAAGAAGCTGCGTAGAGGTTGCAAGACTTCCGAAAGATGTGATGCTTGAAATAGAAGCGGTTGCGACGAAATAGATTCTCCTGTTTTACAAATATGTATCTGAATGAATTTGGATATTCAAAACAGAACCCCCATGTAACAATTTCTGCTACATGGGGGTTTTATGATCTCTTTTGTCGGTGAGCATCAGATGCTCATATCAAAATTTCCGCCAAGATAAGGAGTAACGGAATTTTCCATCATCTTGACCATCTCAGCGCCCATCTGCTCTCCGGAGCTTAAGGACATATCTAACATCTTAAGGCTTGTCTGGCTGACAAGGGAAGTCGGACTTGCCTGATTCAGTGTGCTGATTGCTGCGCTAACACCTGCAATTTCCATATGGACACCACCTTTTTGAAACGAGAAATATTTTTCTTCCATTTTACATTTGTGTGTCTGAATGAATTTGCATATTTGAATCAGAACCCACTCCCGTTTGTAAAAAGCGTAG
>CAMDYX010000097.1 GCA_945910395.1 uncultured Agathobacter sp.
CTCTCGTTTGTAAAAAGCGTAGCGGTACTAAATTCGCAATAAATTGCTCATTAACTGCCGACGCTTTTTAAACGTTTTGATTCAAATAGCAAAATTCATTCTCGGGAACACAAATCCGAAAAGGGATAAAGAAATTGTATATTTCTAAGGAAATCATATGAATTATGAAATTTTGTTACAGTCTCCACTTTTTCAAAGATATTCGTTAAGTGAACTTAAGATGTTGCTTCAAAAAATCTCATATTACACAAAGAATTATTCAAAAGGAGAGGTCCTTCTTCATACCGGAGATCTGGTAAGCAGTCTTGGTTTGGTGTTATCCGGTAAGGTGCAGGTGGAATCCATTGATGTGCTTGGGGACAAAAGCATTCTTGGTTTTTCCGGTCCTGGAGACATTTTTGCAGAGGCTTATGCATGCCTTCCCAATCAGCCGCTTGGTGTGGATGTCGTCTGTATAGAGGATAGTGAAATCTTATATATTCCTGTTCATAAGCTATTCTCCTCCACGGATGCAACGCAGCTTGTTTACAATCTACTACGAATGACTGCTCAAAAGAATGTAAACCTTTCGCGGCGCATTTTTCATACCTCTTCAAAGACCATTCGTGGCCGTTTGCTTTCTTACTTTTCAGAGCAGGTGGCTGTTCAGAAGCGAAAGGATATCACGATTCCTCTTGACAGGCAGCAGCTTGCTGACTATCTTGGAGTGGAGCGTACTGCGCTCTCAAAGGAACTTGGAAAAATGAAAAAGGAGGGACTGATTGATTTTCATAAGAATCAGTTTGTAATATATGGATCGAATATTTAGTTCTCTGGTGGGGCTTGCCGGAGCATGCAATAATAATCCTAAGACAAATCTCACAGACCAGATTGTGATAGAAGCACTTTCGTTTCCACTTCGTTTTCCGGATGCAACCGCTGAAGAAATTGAAGCAGTAAAGCAGAAGGTATTACAGGAAAAGTTTCGAATTTCACCTACCTGTGCTACCTGCGAACATCCTTGTGGAAACACTTCCGATTATGATTTGACGAAGCTTACTACTGCTCCTAAAGAAGAACAGGCGAAAAAGAGACAGGTGCTTTTAAATATTCAACACATTGCGCTTTCTTTACAAAATGACTTCTTCACAGAAGCTGGCAAAAAAGAATTGGATTCATCCGCACAAGAAAAACTTGCTTTTTTATATAAGGGAATTGCTTACCTAAGCTATGAACTGTCAGAGAATTCTCTCAATCAGCTTGTAGCAGACTCAATAAAGCTGCTAGAAGAAGCTACTACGGAAGGATAAAGATTTTATGGAACTGTATATCGTAAGACATGGTAAAACCGAATGGAATGCAGCGGGGCGCGTGCAGGGGCATGCTGACATCCAGCTGAATGAAGAGGGACGCGCTGCCGCAAAAGCTTTGGGTAAAGAGCTAAAAGACACTCCCCTTTATGCCATCTATTCCTCCCCCTTACAGCGGGCAAAGGAAACGGCTGTCCTCATACGAGGAGATCACAAATGTCCTCTCATCGTAGATGACCGACTCATAGAAATCAGCTTTGGAGATTTGGAGGGAAGCACCCTTGACGAGTGGCAGAATGAAAACAGCCCATACCGCTTTTTCTTTTCTGCACCGGAAAAATACATTGTTCCGCCAAACGGAGAATCCTTCGAATCGGTCTGCGCCCGCACCAAAGATTTTATGCAAAAGGTCATTGAGCCTTTGGCAAAGGAGCACGAAGATGCCCGGGTACTCATTGTTGCCCATGGTGCTCTAAACAAGGGACTTATGTGCTATCTGGAAGGAAATGATATTGCCCATTACTGGGGCGATGGTCTTCAAAAAAACTGTCAGGCAACGGTTTTTTCTTATAAAAACGGGAGCTGGATCAGGATATCTTCCTGATTCAGTTCCCATTTATAGTTCTTAATACAATTCACCCATTTCGGAATAGTGTTCCAAAAAAGGATTTGCTATTTACCTACGATTAGATTGCATCTAAAGCCTGAGCAAGATCTGCAATTAAGTCTTCTTTATCCTCCAGTCCGCAGGAAATACGAACAAGTCCTGCCGGAACTCCTGCTTCCTTTAACTGCTCTTCATTCATCTGACGATGGGTGGAGGTTGCAGGATTTAAGCAGCAGGTTCTTGCATCCGCAACATGTGTCTCGATTGCAGCAAGCTTTAAGTTCTTCATAAACACTTCTGCAGCAGCCTTCCCACCCTTAAGCTCAAAGGATACTACTCCGCATCCGCCATTGGGAAGATACTTTTGAGCTCTCTCATAATACTTATCACTCTTAAGTCCCGGATAATTTACAACAGCGACCTTGTCATGAGCCTCCAAAAACTCTGCAACTGCCT
The DNA here is from genome assembly GCA_945910395.1 of uncultured Agathobacter sp. Lineage (GTDB taxonomy): Bacteria > Bacillota > Clostridia > Lachnospirales > Lachnospiraceae > Roseburia. Next base: position 2,353 of record CAMDYX010000097.1, read on the forward strand.
GTCCGTTTTCCACATGACGCGGCATACGGACATGAAGAGATTCCAGTCCAAGATTTAAGTAGAACGCATGCTGTGGAGACTGGATGCATCCAAGGTCTCTCATAAGCTGCGAGGTGGCTTTTGTAATAAAGGCTCCTTCTTTTCCGAATTTCTCCGCATAGTTCACACCATGATAGGACTCATCCGGCGTGCAAAGTCCGGGGAACTTGTCTGCATGTGCCATCCAGTCAAATTTTCCGGAATCCACAATTGCACCGCCAACTGCAGCACCATGTCCATCCATATATTTTGTAGTAGAATGGGTCACAATATCAGCTCCCCACTCGATCGGACGGCAGTTTACCGGTGTCGGGAAGGTATTGTCCACAATCAGTGGCACTCCATGAGCGTGGGCTGCCTTTGCAAATTTTTCGATGTCCAAAACAGTAAGAGCCGGGTTTGCAATAGTCTCTCCGAATACCGCTCTTGTATTCTCACGAAATGCAGCCTCAAGCTCCTCATCCGTACAATCCGGTGAAACAAAGGTTGCCTCGATTCCCATCTTTTTAAGGGTAACGGAAATCAGGTTAAAGGTTCCGCCGTAAATCGAAGAGGACGCCACAATATGGCTTCCTGTCTCACAGATATTAAATAGTGCAAAAAAGTTCGCTGCCTGTCCGGAGGAAGTAAGCATCGCTGCCGTACCGCCTTCCATATCTGCAATCTTTGCTGCAACATAGTCATTGGTAGGATTCTGCAGCCTGGTATAAAAGTACCCATCCGCCTCAAGGTCAAACAGCTTTCCCATATCCTCGCTGGTCTCATAACGGAAGGTTGTGGACTGCACAATGGGAATCTGGCGCGGTTCTCCGTTCCCCGGTCTGTATCCGGACTGCACACATTTGGTACTCATTTTGTAATCACTCATGGAATTTCCTCATTTCTTCTTGTATTTATTGTTTTCTCGCTTTTCTTTGATCAGAGAAACCTACATTTGTCTTCTATTCTAATTCTAACGATTCGAGATTTCAAGAAAATCCTACATTCCATATTGAAATGTAGGATTTCTGAAATAAAAACTTATTTTGTGACTATTCTCATAGCGGCGGCGTTCTGAATAGTTATCTAATTTTAATTTTATGAAAAAAGTGTACAGCCCTGCTGCTTAAAAAATGCGATTTTCTGCTCCATAAACTCTTCAGACATATCCAATCTTTTTGCAATACATTTTTTGCAAAAAAATGTGGTTGCTCCGCGATTGATAAACTTTTTGGTTGCTCCAATGTCATTAAAGCTTAATTCTCTGCCACAAATCGTACAGCCCATCACTTTATGTCCACTACCTTTGCCCGAAATACTGCACAATCATATGGTTCTAAATCCCAGAAAACGGTAGCGTTTGCGGTATCTGCCTTTTTTCCGGTCCATATATCTGTCATGTGAAGGGTCTTGCCCGTGCTAAGAGGCAGCCCCAGTTCATCCAGATTAAAGCGGGCAACGGCTTTTTCCTCTCCAAGATTAAACAATCCGATGGCAATATCTCCATTTGTCAGATTTCTTGCATAAATAAGGGTATCCTCATTCTGCCAGATTCCGGAAAGGCGATATGGCTGGCGGCAGAGCGCATCCTGATTGATTTCAATGAGTTCCTTGCAGGATAAGGTCTCAAGGGATTCCTTCGACAAAGCACGCACATCGCATCCAATCATAAGAGGCGACCCCATAAATGCCCAGATGGAAAAATGGGTGCGATACTGTAAATCCGTACAGCCGGAAAGCCCCACATTTCCTTTTCCGTGCATACCGACAATTAACATATCCATGTCATTAAAGCAGCCTACACCATTGTACGGATGCAGCTTTTCCTGCTGCTTTGTCAGATCCTTGACAGACTGCCAGGTATCAAAAATATCTCCGGTAGAACGCCACATAGACGCGCCGGACTGCTTAATCCACTCATGGGTTTCATCTGCGCCCCAGGAGCATGCACTAAAGAGAATATCCCGTCCGCAGTTTTCTAAAGCCAGGCCCATTCTTCGGTATAAAATCGCTCCCGGAACAATGTTGCTGTGATAACAGTAATCATATTTCAAAAAGTCGACGCCCCACTCTGCAAAGGTTTTTGCATCAATAAACTCATGCTCATAGCTTCCCGGATATCCTGCACAGGTTAAGTTTCCGGCACAGCTGTACATTCCAAATTTGAGCCCTTTCTCATGTACATAATCCGCAACTGCCTTCATCCCGTTTGGAAATTTTTCCGGGTCCGGGACAAGTCTGCCCTCTTTATCTCTCTCCTTTAGTGACCAGCAGTCATCGATAACAACATACTCATATCCCAAATCTTTCAGTCCGCTTGAAACCATCGCATCTGCAGTTTCTTTGATGAGTGTCTCATTGATATCCGCCCCATAGGTGTTCCACGAATTCCATCCCATCGGTGGTGTTAATCTAACCATTTCTCTTCTCCTTTTTCTTGTTTTCTCTTGGTATCAATTGTGTTATACTAGCCTTACTATACATGGAAAAACTTTACATTTGAAATGGAATAATAGCACGATATTATGGAAAAAACGAACATTTTATCATTACTCGAGGTTGGGCATCAAAACTGCAGCGACCTGCATGAATGGGGACCGGGTATGCGCCCCTGCTTTATCCTGCACTACATAAAAAGAGGAAGTGGAACCTTAAAAACGGAATATGGAACCTTTTTCGCCGGTCAGGGGCAGTGCTTTTTTATATGGCCCTACGCGGTTATTCATTATTTTCCGAACCCGGAGGATCCTTGGGAATATGAATGGGTAAACTTTGAGGGAGAATTTGCAGAAGAGTTGCTTCTTTCCGGAAGCATTTCCCCGAAGAATCCCATTCTGACTCCGCAAAATCCCAATCGTTTTCTCACTTACTTTGACTTACTGCTGCAAATGGATATCTATCACTGTGAACAAAAGGAGGCAGTCTGTCTCTTAGGTGCCATACTAAGCAGCTTTTCAAAAGAAGCTTCCCCTTCTGAAAGCTTTCTGCCATCCCCGACTGCAGGCATTCCCCGTCTGGATGAAGCGCTTCTTTTGATCAAGACAAATTATCATCGCAGCAGCTTCGACATTGAATCCCTCTGCCAAATGCTCCGCATCAACCGCATGACGCTCTACCGGGATTTTAACTCCCACTTTCAAATGTCGCCGAAGAAATATCTGGATGAATATCGCATTTCCCAGGCCGAGCTGATGCTTCAAAAGGGTGCTTCCGTAAAAACTGCTGCGCTTTCCTGCGGGTACAGCGATCCCCTCTATTTTTCCAAGGCATTTAAAAGGGCACGGGGGTTTACGCCAAAGGTGATTAAGCTACAACTACCATAAAAGACTTTTTCGAAATTATGTTCCAGATCATTTGATGCTTGCTCTAATTTACCAGCTAATTCTCATCCCGCTTTCCTAACTAATAAGAGCGTTTTGTCGTATTACCTGCTCAACACTCTTACCAGATCCGTATAACGTCTCGTTTTGTTTTTAATATCGTCCTCTGTCACGCCGTAATATCTATATACATCTTTATAGATGCGATGATACTCTCTGATCAGCTTCTTACTTCCAGAGGCTCCACCACCAATATAGCCATATTTTTTCTCGATGATGATATCCATATTGTCATTTGTGTCGTCAAATGCTTTTTCGTATTTGTGAAAGTCAATATCAAATACCGTTGTGGGAATCTCCATGGCTCTTTTTATTCGTTCCGCGTTTTGTTTCAAACAATATTTCACATCCTCCGGAGATTCTCCCCTAAGTTTTACAGGTGTTGCATATTCTCCCAACAGCTCCGGTTCATATAGCATCATAAAAGATGCTCTCATCTGTTTATACTCCTCTGCAATTTCACTACAGTCTCTATCGGTCTCAACAAAGCCATATTTATTTACAATGTATTCCATAACCTCATCCATACTGTGGCTTTCACTCGTAAGAGTTTTCTCCACATAGGTTTTTCTTATTTGATACATTAACCTATCTAATTTCTGTCTTAATGTACGTTTATGAGATTTTTTTGCAATAAAAACCGAGGTTGGTCCATCCGCACCACCAATAACAGAAACAGCACTTGTATTCTTTTTCATAGCTTCTCTATCCTCATTCTTTATCCAGCAGTCCATAGATTTCATACCTTGAGAGTATATTTTGAAGGGTAAGCTTTGTGTTCATCAACTGCCTATAAGTAACAGTTTTTGTTTTATCCTCTGCTTTCAGCTTCTCCAGCTTCTTTACGGTCTCATCATATTCCTGCATAACCGCACAAAGCATTTTTTCAAATTTTTCTTCACGTTCAGATACCATCTTTCAAATCCTCTTCCTAAACTTATCAACCAATCTCTTTCGTTGACGCATATATGTAATTGCTCATTCTCCACCTCAAGTCTCTACAATTTGTACTGCATAAAATTACCATTGTGGACAAAACCATACGCTGTATATAGTTTTACACCTAAATCAGAAGCTGTGATCTGTATTGTTCCACATCCGTATTCCCTTGCTTCTTCAACCACTCTGTCTAAAAGCTCTCTTGCAATTCCCCTTCGTCTATAATTGGGGTCCGTAAACATACTAGACAATAGTCCCATCCTTCCGCTGGGGCATCCAAAATAGGGAGGTTTTTCTACAAATGACATTCCGCTCGTACCAATTATCTTCTCGCCGTCCACGGCAAGCCAGGACACAAATGTACCGTCCGCCATGTGACGGATATAGTAGTCCATTAGTGCAGGCTTTAAATCAATTTCTTCTTCTGCTCCTTCTTCTCTTAATTGATTTATTCTCATGTTGATGAAGATATCCAGTTCCTTTTCCGTTAATCTTTTATATTCTAATGCCAATTTTTATTCCTCTCACAAATTTCTTCCGCTATCTTTCGCTGACGCATATATTCATCTGTCCATTTACCGTAAGGACACCCTTTGTCTTCTTACATTTACCTTTATTTCTGACAGTAAATATCAATTGCTTTGGCAGTAAACTCAGCGGTTCCTTCTCCACCATAGCCATCAATATTTTCAGTAAATTCTCCATCACTTACGTACATCCTTCCAAGCCCGGACAGGATTTCCTTTGAGCATTTATAATAATGTTCGGATATAAAATCCTGCAATTTCTTAACCTGCAACTGAACCCTATCGCTTGCAGCATCCTGATCCCTCAGCTTTCCAAATTCTGCAAAGATCATCATAAAGCTGTTAATCACGTCCTTCTGCTGAACATCCGTCATGTTCTTAACCTTTTCTTCACATTCCCGATATTCAGAAGTCTCTCCCCATTGCTCTTTTGCACGTTTTGAATATTCATCAATCTTTTTTGTGTCAAATACTGTAAAATCCATTTTTTTCACTCCTATCGTTTTTATTCCTCGAGCAAAATCAATCAGATTCTCAAGATGCTCCTTCTT
>CAMDYX010000098.1 GCA_945910395.1 uncultured Agathobacter sp.
TCATTAAGTGCCGACGCTTTTTAAACGTTCTGATTCAAATAGCAAAATTCATTCGGGAACACTTTTTCTGAAATGAGAAAATTTACAAAAGCATCCCGATCAGATGTACCACAAAAGCTGCAATCCATGCGACCGCACACTGCCATAATACTACACCAACCGCCCACCTTCTTCCAAGCTCTCTTCTGATGGATGAAATTGCCGCTACACAGGGCGTGTACAAAAGACTGAATACCAGAAGACTTGCCGCGGTCAGAGAAGAAATGGTCTGCTCTATTCCTTCCCCAAAAAGGATTTCCATCGTAGATACCACACTCTCTTTTGCAATAAATCCGGAAACTAAGGAGGTTGCAATTCTCCAGTCCCCCATTCCAAGGGGAGCAAGAATCGGTACCATCAGGCTTGAGATCATTGCAAGAATGCTGTCTGCGGAATCCTCTACCAGATTCAATTTCAAATCAAAGCTCTGTAAAAACCAGATTACGATGGTTGCAAGTAAAATAATAGAGAAAGCCCTTTGTAAAAAATCCTTTGCTTTTTCCCATAACAGCTGCATAACATTTTTTGCCCCGGGCAGACGGTAATTCGGCAGCTCCATCACAAATGGGACCGCCTCACCTTTAAACAGGGTTCCCTTATACAAAAGAGCCACCAGTATTCCCACTACGATTCCAAGGAAATACAGACCTCCCATGATAAGCCCGCCTTTTCCCGGGAAAAATGCACTTACAAAGAACGCATAAATCGGGAGCTTTGCCGTACAGCTCATAAACGGGGTCATAAGAATCGTCATCTTACGGTCCCGCTCGCTAGGAAGGGTTCTTGTTGCCATAACAGCCGGAACCGTACAGCCGAAGCCAATCAGCATCGGGACAATACTTCTTCCTGATAAACCGATTTTTCGAAGCAGCTTATCCATAAAAAATGCAACTCTTGCAATATAGCCGCTATCCTCCAAAATAGATAAAAAGAAAAACAGCGTGACAATCACAGGCAGAAAGCTTAAGACACTTCCCACTCCTGCAAAAATTCCATCAATCACCAGTCCATGGAGGGCAGCATTTACATGGGCAGTGGTAAGAGCCTCATCTACCAGTACCGTCAGGGCATCGATCCCCATCTCCAGCAGTCCCTGCAGCCATGCACCGATAACATTGAAGGTCAGAATAAAAACGGTGATCATAATGATGGCAAACATAGGGATGGCTGTGTATTTACCGGTAAGAAGGCGGTCGATTTTCTGGCTTCTTGCATGCTCCCGGCTCTCGGCGGGTTTCTTTACGGATTTTGAACATACCTTATGTATAAAGGAATACCGCATATCTGCGATTGCGGCGCAACAATCCAAGCCACGCTCACTTTCCAGCTGAAGCTTGATATGCTCTAACATTTCCTTCTCATTCTGGTCCAATTGCAGAAGCTTTTCAATCAGTAAATCTCCTTCAATTACCTTGCTTGCCGCAAAGCGAACCGGCACTTCTGCAGCAGCCGCATGATCCTGAATTAAATGAATCACTGCATGAAGACATCTATGTACCGCTCCGTTGTGATCATTCTCATCACAAAAATCCTGTTCTCCCGGTCTCTCCTGATATTTTGCAACGTGTACCGCATGGCTGATCAGTTCATCCACACCTTCATTTTTTGCCGCCGAAATTGGAATAACAGGCACCCCCAGCATGGATTCCATGCGGTTGATATCGATATATCCCCCGTTTCCCCGCACTTCATCCATCATATTAAGTGCCACGACCATGGGAATATTCAGTTCAAGAAGTTGCATGGTAAGATAGAGATTTCGCTCAATATTGGTTGCATCCACAATATTGATGATCGCCTTTGGCTTTTCATTCAACACAAAATTTCTTGATACGATCTCCTCACTGGTGTAGGGCGACATGGAATAAATTCCCGGAAGGTCTGTTACTAAGGTATTCTCCACACCTCTGATTTTTCCATCCTTCCGGTCTACCGTCACTCCCGGGAAATTGCCGACATGCTGGTTGGACCCGGTCAGCTGATTAAACAGTGTGGTTTTTCCGCAGTTTTGGTTTCCCACCAGGGCAAAGGTCAGTATCTCATCCTTTGGCAATGGATTTTCATGTTCCTTGCTGTGAAAACGTCCACCTTCACCAAGTCCCGGATGCTCGGACTTTTTCTTTGGAATAATAACTTTACTCTCTTTCTCTTGCCGGGACTCCACCAATTCGCATTCTATTTTCTTCGCATCATCCACGCGAAGTGTAAGCTCATATCCGTGAATCTGAAATTCAATCGGATCTCCCATGGGTGCAAGCTTCACAAAGGAAATCTCCACACCAGGGATTACACCCATATCCAAAAAGTGCTGACGCAGGGCTCCGTCACCACCAACTGCTGTAATTTTTGCTGTTTGACCTTTTGATAAATTTTCTAGAGTCATTGTTACCGCTTCCTATTCTGTTAGAATTTCGTTTCTATTTCATTTGTATTCCTATTGCGGTTCTATTATATTCCCCTTTAGAATTATTTTCAACTAACTTTTATTATTAACATCTAACTTTTAATATAAAGAACTATTTCATATTCAGAAAAGTGCTCCTTAGAATAAATTTTGCTATTCGAATCAGAACGTTTAAAAAACGTCGGTACTTAATGAGCAATTCATTGCGAATTTAGTACCACTACGTTTTTTACGAGCGAGAGCGGGTTCTGAATCGAATATGCAAATTTATTCTAAGGAGCACTTTTTCGAAATAGAAGTAATTTTATATTCTCTCATTGCGATATTCTCTGGGAGTGCACCCCATATATTTTTTGAAATAGCTTCCGAAATGGCTCGGACTGCTAAAGCCGGTAAGCTCCGCCACCTCTGCGATCTGATACTCTGATGTTTTCAGAAGGACGGTTGCCTGTCTGATCCGGTACTGAAGTAGAAATTCCTTCGGTGATGTTCCAAGAACTCTCTGAAAGCATCTGCACAGCTCGCTTCTTCCCACATAGCATTCCCTTGCAATATCGTCCAGACTGATATCCTCCCCATAATGTGTCTGCATATATAAAAGAGCCCGCTTGATTCTTTCATCATCCCTCTTTTTCCCGGGATTTTCCGAGACTTCCTTTTCTGGCAAATGCTCACAAAGTATCATCCAAATCTGGGTCAAAAGCACGCTGATTTCAAGGGCATAATGCTTTGGCATATTCTTATACTGTTCTACGATTGCCAGAAGTTTTTGTCTTATCCCGGCATTTTTTTCCTTTTGAAGTAAAAGAAATGGCACTCCATGATTCAGATATGGCTCCACAGAGGTCTGATAGACTCTGCTTCCTCTTCCCCCAAGAAATTCCCCGCGAAATATGAAGGAATACAGCTTTCCCTGGGATTTCTTTGCAGGATGAATCTGATGCAAAAGTCCTTTGTTGATAAAAAGAAGATCTCCCTCTTTCATCTTCACCTCTTCCGCTTCCACCCGGCAGATGAAGTCGCCTTCCAAAATCATGGTAATCTGCACCTCCTCATGCCAGTGCCAGGAAATAAAACCATTCTCAAAATCGGAAAAGTCATCAAAATACACTGCAATAGGAAAATCCTCGGTTCCATGCCCTTTGATTTCTCTTAAGGAATCATCCACTATGGTCTGCTTTGCCTGAATCTCTTTCATACACACCGCTCCTTTATGGCACGATTTTGATAGTTTATAGCACATAATCGTTTGTTTTTCGTTCCATTTGGTAATTATAATGATACTAAATGAATCATACATATGCAAGAAAGGAGTTCAAGTTCATGAATGCCATCACAAATCTTTTTTCATTAACAAACAAAACTGCCTTAGTTACCGGTGCCAACACCGGACTTGGTCAGGGAATCTGTATTGCCCTTGCGGCTTCCGGAGCGAAGGTCCTCGGAGTTGCCAGAAGAAGCTGTCAGGAGACGTCACTCAAAATCGAAAAATCCGGGGGTTCTTTTGCAGAAATTCTCGTAGATTTGTCAGAGCCTTCGGCAATCGATACCATTTTATGCGAAGCCAGAAAGCATACCGAACGGATTGATATACTGGTAAACAATGCCGGGATTATCAAACGATGTGATGCGATTGATGTAACTTATGAAGACTGGAATGCAGTCAATGAATTGAATGAACGATTTGTGTTTTTCTTATCTCAGGCACTTGCAAAGCAATGGATTGCCGATGGCTGCGGCGGAAAAATCATAAACATCGCTTCTATGCTAAGCTATCAGGGCGGCATCCGGGTTCCTGCCTACACCGCCTCAAAGAGCGCAGTCATGGGAATTACAAAAGCCCTTGCCAATGAATGGGCAAAGTACAACATCAATGTAAATGCCATTGCCCCGGGCTACATGGCAACCAACAATACAGCCAATCTCCGCTCCGATGCCGACCGAAGCGAGGCCATCCTAGACCGGATTCCGGCAGGCCGCTGGGGAACCCCGGAGGATATGTACGGAGCGGCCATTTTCCTTGCCTCGGATGCATCTTCCTATGTAAATGGATTTACCCTGGCTGTGGATGGCGGCTGGCTGGCAAGATAGCAATTGATGCTCCCATAACTCCGATTACAAACTGCTCTCTTATAAAAAACTCCTATTCGAATTTTTGAGAAACCTGCTCTAACAATTCCCGGATATTCAGATGCTGTGGGCACTGCTCCTCACACATGCCGCACTTTACACACTCCGAAGGTCTTGCATGGTCTTCACTTACTGCACGGTCATAGCCTCTTCTGGTAACCGGGGTAACCCCAAACTGTACTGAAGTATTATAGGCTTCAAACAAATCCGGTATTAAAATCTTCATTGGACAACCTGCCACACAGTACTTACATTTTGTACAGGGAATTGTCGGAAGCTTTTTCAGTTCCTCCACAACCTTTGCGATTGCCTGTCGTTCCGCATCGGATAACGGAACAAAATCCTTCATGTAAGAGGTGTTGTCGCAAAGCTGTGCATAGTCAGACATTCCACTAAGTACCATGAATACATTGTCAAGGGATGCCACATAGCGGATTGCATAGGATGCAAAGGAGGCATCGGTGCCAAGACCTCTTAAAATCTCTGCCGGCCCTTCCGCAAGATTTGCAAGAGTTCCTCCCTTAATCGGCTCCATGACAATTACAGGAACGCCGTGTTTTTTTGCCACCTCATAGCACGCACCGGACTGAACCTTCTCGCTGTCCCAGTCATAATAGTTGATCTGAAGCTGAACAAAATCCACCTCCGGGTGATCGGTAAAGATCTGATCCAGCACCTTTGCCGAATCATGGAAGGAAAAACCTGCGTGCTTTACCTTTCCCTCTGCCTTCATCTTCTGGACAAACTCAAATCCACCGATCTTTTCCAGTTCCTTCACGCGGTCCTCCTCCAGGGCGTGAAGCAGGTAAAAATCAAAATATTCCACACCACAGCGTTCTAACTGCGTGTTAAATATCTTCTCAAAATCGCTGTACTCCTTCACCAGCCACACCGGCATCTTGTCTGCAAGCAAAAATCGATCCCTGTCATAGCGGTCTACCAGACAGCGCTTAACTGCCCCCTCTGACATTTCATTATGATATGGATATGCGGTATCAAAATATACAAACCCCTGCTCGATAAAGGTATCCACCATTTTGCAGAACTGCTCATCATCAATCTGCGTCGTATCCCCATTCAATACCGGAAGCCTCATGCAGCCAAATCCCAGCTTTTTGTCCATCTTCGCATTTAACATATTCGTTTCTCCTTTTCGTATTTCTGCTCTTCATTTTACTCTGTGGGCAGCTTTTTCGCAAGTGGAGGGACATTCCTTTTTCCATGGTCATCGCCCTTTGGCATCGAATCTATGCACTCCCGGCAGGTTCCGTACACAATAGAGTTCTTGCACTGCATTACAAAGCCATGTTCCTTTTCCATATGCTCTAACATTTCCTGCATGAAATGGCATTCCAAATGAATGATCCGCCCACACTTTACACACTGCAAATGCAAATGTTCCTCACAATTATGCCCTGACTCCACAAACTGGTAAGTCGCCTGACTACCCTTTTCCGCCACATATTTCATGACGGTTCCTTCCTTCTCCAGTTTGTCTAAGTAACGATAAATCGTTGTAAGATTTACTTCGCTATCGCGTTCCTTCAAATAGGCATCGATATCGGAAACCGTAAGCGTACGGTTCTTATTTTCCTTTAAAAAATCCAATATTTTCTTTCTGCTTGCTGTTGTATACCCAGAATTTGCCATTCTTTACACTCCTGTCTTAGGCACAAGGTTAAGCTTTGCCTAAAAAATTATTCCAAATAAGTCAATCAGAATCCCCCATACTACACCGAAGCCATACATAGCACCGATGATTCCGGCATTCTGCTTTCCGTTACGATTCAAACGCAGTAATATAAGAGTACCGATTCCCGCGTTTACCAAAAGCCCGGACATCATCATACCTGCGCTAATTACACCGCTTAAGTAAAGCTGCGTAATAACAACGGAGGATGCACAGTTTGGAATGAGTCCCACCAAGGCTGCAAGCATCTGCCCTACTACCGGGGCATTAAAAAACACCTGGGATAATGCATCTTCTCCAATAACCTCAATAACGGCATTTAAAACAAATGCAATGATAAAAATATAGAAAAAGATTTTGATTGTATGCTTTACTGCGGACAATAAGACACCATCTTCACAGCTGCAATGCTCTTCCTCGCACACAACATGAATATCCATTTCCTTTTCCTTTTTGTGAAAAATCTTTTCATAAACAAATTCTGCCAAAAAACCGGATACACATGCAATTGCAACTTTTGCAGCTAAGATTTTTACAATCGTAGCAATCGGCACTGCCTCAGATAATAAAATCGGAAGCATCTCGTCTGAGGTCGACAAAAATACTGCGATTAAGGTACCTACGCCGATTACATGACCGGAATAAAAGCTCGCTGCAGCAGCTGAAAAACCACACTGTGGCATTACTCCTAATAGGGCTCCCCAGGCCGGACCGAACTTTCCGGCATTTTTTATTTTGCCGGATAGCTTACTTCCTGCGAAATGCTCTAACAATTCCATAATCAGATAAGTAAGAAATAAAAATGGCAATAACCCTATCACATCTTCTACTGTGTGCTCCAATGTATGTTCTAAAATGTGTAACATATAATTTCTACCCTTTCATCTTTAAGATTAAACGTGTGCCGCAAGGCGCACCACCCAAAAAATGCAAACAATTTGTATTTGCAAATTGTTTGCATTTTGTATTATAACCTTCTTGGTGTCATTGTCAAGCACAAAAGACTCCTCTTTTTTCTTGTTTTGCCAAGTAAATTCTTCGCTGTACCTAATTTTCATCAAATTTGCCCTTAAATAGTCGCTTTTTGAAGCAGATTGTATGTTTTCGCAGTACTTATTTTTCTATGTGCCTAGAAAAATGCCATTCCTTAGGTATAAGCTAATCAGTCGTCTTTCAAAAAATACAATTCACCTTAAAAACCGCTAAAAAACAACCCTTTTTCAGGATTTTTAGGTATATGAAGAAATTTATATGGCGAAATGTGACAAATTCGCATTTTTTGGCTGTCGCCCCGGCACCCTCCATTCGCAGATATTTAACCTGCTGATTCCAAGCACTATATTTTCCGAACTTGTGTTCTATCTCCTTCTATGATATAATTTTCATAGTAGCAGTATTGCTACTGGCAATCGTGTACATGCCAAGCTTACGCAAGGCAGGGGTGGTTGACCTTCATTCTGACAGAATGGAGGTGATGCTT
>CAMDYX010000099.1 GCA_945910395.1 uncultured Agathobacter sp.
CCGACGCTTTTTAAACGTTCTGATTCAAATAGCAAAATTCATTCTCAGGAACACTATTCCGAAAAGGAATCTAATCAATTTCTTCCAAATTTACTGCTATTCAGCAATTGTCTAAATTCTCACAACGCTTCTGTTCTGGCATTTGAGTGCATATAGTAGCTTTTTCTATATCACTTCTACATCCTTGGTCGCAACAATATCTACTCCACAGCCTGCAACATCGGCGACTAAGACATCACCGATTTTTACCGGTGCAGGCACTACTACGCCTGCAAGTGCCTTTGTCACCTCAAAGATTTTTTCCTTAGGAATGTCTTGCCTGGTCTTGCAGGATACCATTCCTGCTTTACCGCCGGATACCCTAAGGGTGGTTGTTACGATTCGGGTAGGACTGGTGACCTCTTTTCTTGCGTATGCATCACCTTTTAGGCAGGTGTTTCCGGATACACGGACCACCTTTCCCTCATCGATTTCTACTGAAAGAGCACATCCCAAAGGACACCCGATACATGTTAAATTTCTTGTTTCCATCTTATTCCTCCTTCCTATGCTTCTTCAATTTTAATTGTGATCTTAGAAAGCATTGGGAACATCTGAAGCTTTTTCTTATCCAAGATAATCTGTTCCATTTCCCCCGGTGCCATAACCGGGCGCTTACGCTTTAGAACCGGAGTTTCATCGAAGTAGGTCACAATCTGACAGTTCTTATAGACTTCCCCAACACGAAAACGAACCGTTACGGTGTCCTCCATCTCCGTAGGGCGGATATATCTTGGAACCGTGTAGCGGACTCCTCCCTCCGGAATAATCTCTACTGCTTTTGCATCTGTATTTTTCCCATTCTGTATGTAATCTGCTGCATTTTTTCCTGCCACTGCTGCTTCCTGGGATACATAGTCCACAAGGTCGTGAACATGAAGCACGTTTCCACAGGCGAACACTCCATCGATGTTCGTCTCTAAGCTGTCATTTACCACCGGTCCAAAGGTGACCGGGCTCAGCTCCACCCCCGCACTCCTTGAAAGCTCATTCTCCGGGAGAAGGCCGCAGGAAAGAAGGAGTGTATCACACTCATAACGGATTTCTGTTCCTGGAATCGGCTTTCTATTCGGTCCTACCTGGGCAATGGTGACCGCCGAGACTCTCTCTTTTCCTTCGATATCTACTACCGTATGACTCAGCTTAAGTGGAATATCAAAGTCGTTTAGGCACTGCACGATGTTTCTCTTCAATCCACCGGAATACGGCATAAGCTCTGCAACCACAAGAACCTTTGCGCCTTCAAGAGTCATGCGGCGCGCCATGATAAGTCCGATATCTCCGGAGCCTAAAATGACCACCCTTTTCCCCGGCATATAGCCTTCCATGTTTACGAGGCGCTGCGCGGTTCCCGCAGAATAGATTCCGGCAGGACGATAGCCCGGAATATTTAGCGCTCCCCGGCTTCTCTCCCGGCATCCCATGGCAAGGATAATCGCCTTTGCCTTGATCTCAAACATTCCATCCTCACGGTTCATTGCCGTAACAACCTTTTCGTCAGAAATGTCCATCACCATCGTATTTAGTTTGTATTCGATTTTCCGCTCCATTACCTGATTGATAAAACGTGCGGCATATTCCGGTCCGGTAAGCTCCTCTTTAAAGGTGTGAAGTCCGAATCCGTTGTGAATGCACTGGTTTAAAATACCCCCAAGCTCTTTATCCCGCTCAATGATCAGAATGCTTTCGATGCCGTGGTCTCTTGCAGAAACTGCTGCGGCAAGCCCGGCAGGGCCACCTCCGACAATAACCAAATCATATTTTAACATAACACACCTCCTAAATTCCCTTATTTACACCCACCACAAAGGAGGATTTTCCACCATTCTTTGTAATGTCATAGATACTCATTGGAACCTCCCTCTCCAGGATTTCCATGGTTCTCGGAGAACAGAATCCAGACTGACAGCGTCCCATTCCCGCACGGGTTCTGCGCTTTACCCCATCTAAGGAGCGTGCGCCTAAGGGTCTGTGAATGGCATCTAAAATCTCACCCTCCGTAATCATTTCACAGCGGCAGATAATATTTCCGTAGGCCGGCTGTTCCTTAATCAACCGGTTTCTTTCTTCCATGGAAAGGGTTTCCGGCCGAAGAATTCCTTTTCTGGTGGCCTTAAAATTCTCCTTTTTCACAAGGGAAAGCTTATTTGCAATCTGCTCTGCCAGTATCTGCCCAATGGCAGGGGCAGAGGTAAGTCCCGGCGATTCGATTCCTGCGGCGTTGAAAAAGCCCTCCGCGCCTTTGGCTTCTCCAAGGACAAAGTCATTCTTTTCCTCATGGGCGCGAAGTCCTGCAAAGGAGGTGATGACCTGCCGGAATGGTACATTTTTTACAGACCTTGCACTGGCTTCTGAAAGGAAGGAAAGTCCATCGGCGGTGGTATTTATGCCCTCCTTATCCTCCACATCTATTGCGGTAGGGCCCACAAGAAGATTCCCGTGTACGGTAGGGGTGACAAGAACACCTTTTCCCATTTTTCCCGGTAGTTGGAAAATTGTATGACTTACATGATTTCCTGCGGTCTTATCCAAAAGCATGTATTCGCCTTTTCTTGCAGTGATAGCAAGCTTCTCCTCGCTTACCATATTGTTGAATACATCTGCGTACACCCCGGCTGCATTTACAACGACCTTAGCCCTTATGGATTCCTGCTCCGGCTCTTTCCCGGCTACTGCAGCGGCACCCACCGGCTTTTTTAAAATCGTAAGCTCATAGTCTTCTGCTGCTTTTTTTATGCTTGTAACCTCCGTATTTAGGAGGAACTCTACCCCATTTTCACAGGCATTCTCTGCAAGGGCTATATTAAGATGAAACGGGCAGACAATAGCACCGGTAGGAGCATAAAGTGCATCCACCACATCCTCTGCAAGGTTTGGCTCCATCTTTAGCAATTCTTTTCTTTCTATGATGCGAAGTCCGGGAACTCCGTTTTCCTTTCCTTTTTTCATTAATTCCTCAAGTCCGGAAATGTCCTGATCCTTGGTTCGGACAACAAGGGAGCCGTTTCTTACAAATGGGAAATCCAGTTCCTTCGACAGCTGTTCCATCATTTCGTTTCCGCGGACATTCAGTTTTGCTTTCCATGTTCCGGGGGTTGCGTCGAATCCCGCATGGACAATTGCACTGTTTGCTTTTGAGGTTCCGCAGCACACATCCTCTTCCCGTTCCAGGACGCAGGCAGAAAGCTCATATTTTGAAAGTTCCCTTGCAATGGCACTTCCCACAACACCTGCCCCAATAATTGCTACATCATACATCATGTTCCTTTCCTCTCTTTCATGATAAAAAAAGAGCAAAGGAACAAAGACGAATCGCTTCGTCTTCGTATACCTTTGCTCATGATCTCTTGGTAATCTCTGTTAAATTATGTATATTATACCATCACAGAAGCCAAAACGCAACTGTTCTATTTTGCAAAAAATGCAAACGCGATTGCCCCCGGTCCGACATGGGTTCCAATGGCGCTTCCGATGGTACTGATTCGAAGGACATCTACCTTTCCTTCATACAATTCTTTACTGTCTTCCATGTACTTTTTCAAAAGTGCATCGGACAGTCCGCTGTATGCCAAAGTGTGGGGCATCTCAAAATCAATTCCACTTTCCTTTTTTACCATTTCTTTTAGCATATTGTTTCCGTTTTTTGAACCTCTTGCTTTTCCAAGAACAACAACCTCTCCGTTCTCGATGGCAATGACAGGTTTGATGGATAAAACTGCACCGGCCACTGCTGCCGCTGCCGAGATTCTTCCACCCTTTTTCAGATATTCCAAGGTATCCAAAAGGGCAATCAGACGGATTCTGTTTTTCTTTTCCTCCAGCTCCTGCGCAATCTCCTTTGCGCTCTTTCCCATATCCCGGAGAATGCAGGCATAGAGCGTCAGTATCTGCTGCCCGATACAGACATTATTGCTGTCAACGATCGTAACCACATCCTCATATCCGTCCACCGCAATATTTGCGCTCTGATAACAGCCGGAAAGCTTTGAAGAAATTGTGATACATACCGCAGTATCTCCTGCCGCCTTTACTTCCTTAAATTTTTCTTCATATTCAAAGGGCGTTGCCTGACTCGTGGTCGGTATCTGTTCCGACTCTATGAGTTTTTCAAAAAACTGATAGTGGGAAATATTTACTCCATCCAGGAACTCTTCCTTCCCAAACATGGTTTTAAGTGGTATGATCGTTAATCCTAATTCCTTTGCCTCCAGCGGTTCAATGTCACAAGCGGAGTCTGTAATAATTCTTACTGCCATTCTTTTCCCCTTTCAGATGAAAGCATTTTTTATTATTCTACTAACTATTTATCCCTTATGGGCAGAGTTTATCGAATATATTGGAAAATGTCAAATTTCTTGTGAAGCAATTGTGCCTCATGCTATAATATGGAAGAGGAAATCCCTTTTCGAAATCGTGTTCCTGAATGAATTTGCATATTTGAATCAGAATTGTGAGATTTGGCAAGATTTGAGGTACTGGAAGAAAATCATCCGGCGAAATTATACAATTTACCAATCAAGCATGAAGCAGAATCCACTTTCGCTAGTAAAAAATATGCAGCTTCATTCAGAAGCAATTTTTGAAACAAAGAAAAGGAATTTTCAATTCGAACAGGCAGGTATACAAGGAGTATTAGATATGAAAAAGGAGTTCCGGGAGGCCCTTGAAGCTTCTCCCATCATTGCAGCCATCAAGGATGCTGACGGCTTAGAAAAATGTAAAACCAGTGACAGCAGTGTCATTTTTATCCTGTATGGTGATATCTGCAGCATTGCCGACATTGTGGATGAGGTAAAATCCAGTGGAAAAATCGCCATGGTGCATCTGGATCTGATTACCGGATTAAGTGCAAAGGAAATCGCTGTGGACTTTATCAAAAAGTACACAAAGGCGGATGGCATTATCACCACGAAGCCAACACTCATCAAGCGCGCAAAGGAGCTTTCCTTATATACCATATTGCGTCTCTTTGTCATTGATTCTATGGCTTATGAGAATATTGAGCGACAGCTGAAAGCCGCAAAGCCGGATCTGATTGAGATTCTTCCTGCGCTCATGCCAAAGGTTGTAAAGCGCATTTGTAAGATGTCTGCCACCCCGGTCATTGCAGGTGGGCTGGTATCCGAAAAAGAGGATATCTTAGAGCTGTTAGATGCCGGAGTCATTAGTGTTTCCTCTACCAATCCTGATATCTGGTTTGTATAGTGAAAGGACCCCAGAGCCTTTTGGCTTTGGGGTCCTTTCGAGGAGTTTAGTTATGAAAATGTTTATTAATAAAAAGGGAATAATGTAAAAGGAATGATTTCCTTTGACACTATTTAGTATATGTGCAAATTGTGTCCATAATATGTACGTTTTCCAAAACATTTCTAAAATCATCTAAAATAATTTTAAGAAATTTTTATTTTTATAAATTTTCGCTTCATATTCTCCGGTTATTCCGGCAAATGAAACAATGCTTCACATAGTGCGATCTTTTCTTCCCGCTGGCTTCCCTCTAAGCTGTTATCAAAAAATATCGTTCCGGGCGTTTCTTGTGTGGTAAGCAGTCCTGCTTCCATAAGGCGTCGTTTCATCTCCCGTGCGGTTCCTTCACCACCATCAAAAATTTTTACCTTTTCCCCCAACACCTTGGCAATGGCATTTCTTACAAAGGGATAATGTGTGCATCCGAGAGCTACAGCATCCACAGGGTTCTTCTGATATTCGAAAAGGAGTTCATTTAAATATTTCATGAGGTCTTCGCCATCTAGATCTCCCCGTTCCACAAAATTCATAAGTCCCGGACAGGGCAATGGAATGATTTCTCCCAGTTCTGCGTACCTTGCAATGAGGCTTTGAAGCTTCTCCTCCCGAATCGTCATTGGTGTTGCCATCACGAGTACCCTTGGATTTTCCATAAAGGTTGCAGCCGGTTTTACTGCCGGTTCTATTCCCACAATCGGAACCTCACTAAATTCCTCACGAAGTACCCGGACCGCTGCACTGGTTGCAGTATTGCATGCAACCACCAGTCCCTTCGCCCCCCTGTCAAAAAGCTCGATTGCATGATTCCTGGTCAGCCTTCTTACTTCTTCCTTTGTTTTTGTTCCGTAGGGAGCATGCTTTGAATCTCCGTAATATATGAAATTTTCATTCGGCATAATTTTGACCAGCTCCCGAAGTACGCTGATACCTCCGACCCCGGAATCAAACACACCGATTGGTCTGTCTAAATTTTCCCCTTTTTTCAAAATAAGCTCCTTTTTTTCTTTCCAAAAATTTCTATTATGCTATAATTATACTGTAACTACTGTAAAATACCAAAGGTGATATTATGCATTTGAATGCACAAAGCGGTCTTTTTGAAAATTATCGTCAATGCGGAATCTGCGGAAGGCGCCTTCCGAATACCTACAACAAAGAATTATGTCCAAACTGTCTCAGTATACAGCTTCTTCGGGACGTCAAAGACTTCATCCGCGAAAATGACGTAAATGAATATCAGGTTGCTGAACATTTTAACATTCCCGTAAAAATGGTAAAGGAATGGATTCGGGAAGGCCGGATTGAATATAAGCAGAATACGGATAGCGGAACGATTGCCAGCATGCATTGTCAGCGCTGCGGTGTTCCTGTTACCTTTGGTTCTCTATGCCCCAAATGCTTAAAGCTCTTAAATGGCAACGGTATGAAGGGTTATGGTCAGGCGGACCGTTCCGGTAATGAGAAAATGCGTTTTCTGGATAACAAGGACTAACAGAGAATAAAATGCACAGCAGATCTGCTGTGCATTTTTTATTGTCTTTTTTCTCTACTTTACTGTGGTCTGCGGACAACCTTCTGAGCATATTTTACACATACCGCATCCAAATATTTCTCATCCGGTTCAAACTTAATCAAGGAAATCTGATCCTGAGTTTTTACAATCATATCATAATATGGAACATCTTTATAACCGGAAGTATAGTCAATGACTTTGACAGCTTGGTCATTCTCGTATTTATATACACATCGGTCACCTGCCGGAGCAATCTGAATCACCTCATCCATGGAAAAAGACTTCAGCGCTTTTCTTCTGCTCTTATTCATAACCTTTGCAAACCGGACATCTCCATCAAAGAAAGAATATTCAAATTCCTTGTTCATCTGAAACTGAAACAGATACCATAAAAAGACGAAAACAATTACAAAACAGAATGCCACCATAGACACACAGGAGGCAATCAGGAATGCAACAGCCAGCGCTAAAAACAACGCTCCAAGCAAAACTGTGGCAACAGACTTTTTTCTTTTAACTAAAACATAAACCTCGTACATAATATGTTCTCCTTCGAATTCGTTATCATCATTATATCTCTATTTCTGCTTTTGCGCCATATAATTATACTTTTTTTATATTTTCTAAAAATTTCAAAAGTTAATTCCACCGTCCGCTTATGCGGTGGAATTAACTC
>CAMDYX010000100.1 GCA_945910395.1 uncultured Agathobacter sp.
GCCGACGCTTTTTAAACGTTCTGATTCAAATAGCAAAATTCATTTTAAGGAACACAAATCCGAAAAAACATAAGATATTTTTTAAAACACATATCGAAAGATTATAGTATCATTGTAGTATTCGTAAAATTTCGGGTCAAGGGACGAAAATGAGAAAATCTATGCAAAAAACCTTTATGGATTATGAAAAATGTATATTATGTCCAAGAGAGTGCGGCGTGGATCGAAGAAAGACGGTGGGGGTATGCAGATCCACAAGCACGTTAAGGCTTGCAAGGGCGGCGCTTCATTTTTGGGAGGAGCCATGCATTTCCGGAAAAAGCGGCTCCGGTGCAGTCTTTTTTTGCGGCTGCAATATGCACTGCGTATTCTGCCAGAATGAAGAAATTGCAAAGGGCCTGTCCGGCATGGAAATCGATGAACACCGACTGGTGGAAATCTTTTTAGAACTTCAGGAGCAGGGAGCGAACAATATCAATCTCGTTACAGCAGGACATTATCTGCCCCAGGTGATCTGGGCGGTTGAACACGCCAAAAATCAGGGATTGTCAATTCCAATCGTATATAATACGGGAAGCTATGAAAAAGAAGAAAGTATTAAGAAACTGGAAGGAATTGTCGATATCTATTTGCCGGACTTTAAATATATGAATCCGGATGTGAGCGAAAAGTATTCCCATGCAAGAGACTATGCGGATATCGCAAGAAAAGCGATTGCCGAAATGGTAAGGCAGCAGCCTGAGGCGGTTTTTTATAAGAAAGAGACACAGGGGGAAGAAAAAGAAGGCGAAACGGAGCTTCTGATGAAAAATGGTGTGATTGTAAGACATCTGCTTTTGCCGGGACAGCTTGGCGACTCGAAAAAAATTTTAAAGGAGCTGTATAGCACATACAAAAATCAGATATATTATAGTTTGATGAGCCAGTTTACACCACTTGCAAATGTAGAAAAGTATCAGGAGCTTCAGAGGAGGGTAACGAAAGAGGCCTATGAGGCTCTGGTGGAATATGCCCTGCGGCTTGGAATTGAGAACGGCTTCACCCAGGAACGGGAAGTGGCGAAGGACAGCTTTATCCCACATTTTGATTGCGAAGGTGTGGAAAAGCACAAGAAATAGTGGTGGTTTTTTAATAGGAAATATAGTACTATAGTATCATAGTTAAGTGCTATTGTTACGGGGGAATTTTATGAATAAAAGAACGCGTATCGGACAGATTCTGATTGAATGTCCAAATACCATTTTTAGTCTGTATGTGGCAAATGAAAATGAACTGTCAAAGATTGAAATCTTTATGAATAATATAAGAACGGTTAAGAAGGTTGGACTGAACGACATCTATAATTGGTGCAACCGTCAGGGAATCGCTTATGATACGCGCTTTAATTATCATAAGGACTTTTCTCTGTGGAAAAATGCAAAATCCTACCTTGCGTATTACCGGCAGAAGTACAAATATCAGTACAAGCCGGGCTTTGGTACGGTATAGATATAAGTCAAACAATCCCTGGGGTGACTCCAGGGATTTTTTCTGTTACAATGACAAGGATAAGATAAAAAGGAGAGAATATGAGATATCCGCAATTTTTAGAAAAAGGACAAACCATAGGATATGTAGCACCATCCTTCGGATGTGCAACGGAACCATATAAAAGTGCATTTGATCATGCTTTGGAAGTATTTGAGAAAAAAGGCTACCATGCCAATATAGGACCGAACTGCTACTTAAGTCAGGGAATCGGCATCAGCAACGAGCCGGCCTTGTGCGGTGCGGAATTAAATGAGTCCTATCTTGGAAATCGCAGCAATGTCATCATTTCCTGCGGTGGCGGGGAGCTGATGTGTGAGGTGGTGCCTTACATTGATTTTGAAAGGCTAAAGAAGGCAGAACCGAAATGGTATATGGGATTTTCGGATAATACAAATTTTACTTTTTTATCCGCAACGATTGCCGACACCGCTGCAATTTATGGACCCTGCGCAGCTGCCTTCGGAATGGAGCCGTGGCATGAATCCATCGGGGATGCCTTTGATCTTCTGTGTGGTAAAAAGAATAAATTTCATGGATATGGGATGTGGGAGAAAGAAAGCAAAAAGTGTGAGGAGACTCCCCTGGCCCCCTACAATGTCACGGAACCTACTGAATATCATGCTTATGTTCCGGATTTGTCCGGACAAAAAGCAACACTTCGAAGAGTGGAAAAAGCAAAAATTACGATGGAAGGGCGTTTGCTTGGCGGCTGTATGGACTGCCTTGTGAATCTGCTTGGCACAGAATTTGATCAGGTGGAGTCCTTCAATGAAAGATATAGGGACGAAAAGAAAATCTGGTTTTTAGAAGCCTGCGACCTAAACGTGATGTCCATCCGCCGGGCAATCTGGCAGATGAAGCATGCGGGATGGTTTGATAACGTGGCAGCATTTTTGATCGGACGACCATATTGCATGGGAGAAGAAATGTTTGGCATTGATCAGTATCGGGCAGTGACGGACCTTCTGGCTGAGTACCGGGTCCCTGTCCTTATGGATCTTGATATTGGACATCTGGCTCCGATGCTGCCCCTTGTGTGCGGAGGAACCGCAAGGGTAACCCTGCAGGGATCTGAGTTTGAATTGGAATACACCTGGAAATAAGCTTTAGCAGCTTTTTCGTTTTATAAGACTGGTAGCAATCTCGATTTTTACAGGACTTGCGGAGGGATTTGCAATCATTTCCGAAAGGCGTTTGACTGCAATTTCTCCCATGTACTGTTTTGGAACATGTACGGTGGTAAGGGTCGGGGTTATATAAGTGCAAAGCGGCATATCGTCAAAACCAATCACGGAAATATCCTGAGGAATACGATATCCCTTTTCCTGCAGGGCACGAATGGCACCGGCCGCAATAAGATCGTTGTCCGCAAAATAGCATTCTGAAAGAGCTTCGTTTTCGGACAGAAGCTCTATCATATCTGAGTAGGCACCTTCCACGGATGGGGTAAGTTTGTGAACGAGGGATCTCGAAGTGGACATACCGTTTTTTCGGATCGCTTTATAGAATCCGTCTGCGCGTTCGTCAAATCCGGTAATCGGATAGGAGGAACGCAAATATCCGGGTTGAGCGTGTCTTTTGCGAAGCAGATATTCCGTGGCCAGAAATGCCCCCTGAATATTGTTGATCGTTACATAGTTTAAATTCAAATCTTCAAAATAATTATCAATCAAGACAAAGGGAATCTCACAATCCATAAATGGAATCAGATCACTTTTCTCCATCTCAGTTCCCAGAAGTAAAAATCCTTTTACCCCCATATGCTTAAATTCATTTAACTGGGAAACAATGTCATCTCCCTCGTACAGATAACTGATATGAAAAAAGTAGTGGCAGTGTTTGCAGGCTAAATCCACACCCTCCGAAAGCTGGGAGAAAAAAGGAATATCACCGACGCTTCCGATTTGGGCATGGTTTGAGGTGCGGGCAGGTGAAGCAGGAACCAAAGCTCCGCTTTTCCGGTATATAATAAACTGGATAATGCCGTTTTTTTCGATTTCTTCTTTGGCAGCCTGAATCCGGGAAAAATCATATCCTTGCACTGTGGCAGCGGCCAAAACACGTTTTCTGGTTGCCGTACTTACGCCCTTCTTATGATTTAGCGCCATAGACACAGCTGCTTCTGAAAGATGTAATTGTTTTGCAAGTTCTTTTGCGGTAATGGACATTCAAAAAAATCTCCCTGTGGTTTTTCCTAAATTCTAAATAATTCAGTAAATTAAGTCAATAAAATCACTTAATTTTACTTAATTTTTTGTACAAAGGAACCGGAAGAGAATTTATAATAATTGCATAGTAAGAGAAGGTACATAAAATGTACAATGAATCAGGAGGAGAAGAATAATGAACAATATTCCAAAAATCAAGCTGGGAATCGTGGCTGTAAGCCGTGACTGTTTCCCGGAAAGCTTATCTGTAAACAGAAGAAAAGCCCTTGTTGCTGCATACAAGGCAAAATATGATGCAGAGGATATCTATGAGTGTCCAATCTGTATCGTCGAGAGTGAGATACATATGGTGCAGGCCCTTTCGGATATCAAAGCAGCCGGATGTAATGCACTCTGCGTATATTTGGGAAACTTCGGACCGGAGATCTCAGAGACCCTTCTTGCAAAGCATTTTGAAGGACCGAAGATGTTCGTTGCAGCAGCAGAAGAAAGTCAGGCAGATCTCTTAGACGGAAGAGGAGATGCCTACTGCGGTATGTTAAATGCCAGCTATAATTTAAAGCTTCGCAATATCGGCGCCTACATCCCGGAATACCCGGTGGGGGATGCCAAAGAGGTTGCGGATATGATTCATGAGTTCCTTCCAATTGCCCGTGCGGTAGAAGGCCTGTCGAACCTTAAGATTATTTCCTTCGGACCAAGACCGCAGAACTTCCTGGCCTGCAATGCTCCAATCAAGCAGCTTTACAATATCGGAGTGGAAATTGAGGAAAACTCTGAGCTGGATCTGTTTGAAGCTTTCCATAAGCATGCAAAGGATGCCCGCATTCCTGAGGTAGTTGCCGATATGGAAAAAGAGCTGGGCGCAGGAAACAAGAAGCCGGAGGTTCTTGCAAAGCTTGCACAGTATGAGCTGACACTTCTTGACTGGGTAGAGGAGCACAAGGGATACCGCAAATACGTTGCCATAGCAGGAAAATGCTGGCCGGCCTTCCAGACACAGTTCGGATTTGTTCCATGTTATGTGAACAGCCGTCTTACCGGAAGAGGAATTCCTGTATCCTGTGAGGTGGATATTTACGGTGTGCTCTCTGAGTTCATTGGAACCTGTGTAAGCCAGGATGCTGTTACCCTGTTAGATATCAACAACTCTGTGCCGAAGGATATGTATCAGGAGGCTATAGAAGGAAAATTTGATTATACACATAAGGATACCTTTATGGGATTCCATTGCGGAAATACATGTACCACAAAGCTTGCGTTCCATGAGATGAAGTATCAGAAAATCATGGCAAGAAATCTTCCGATCGAAGTGACGAACGGAACCTTAGAAGGTGATCTAATTCCGGGAAATATTACCTTCTACCGTCTGCAGTCCACTGCCGACAACAAGCTTCGTGCATATGTGGCACAGGGTGAGGTACTCCCTGTTGCAACGAAATCCTTTGGTGGAATCGGAGTATTCGCAATCAAGGAGATGGGACGCTTCTACCGCCACGTACTCATTGAAAAGAACTATCCGCATCATGGGGCGGTTGCTTTTGGACACTACGGAAAATCTCTGTTCGAGGTATTTAAGTATATTGGTGTTCCGGTGGAGGATATCAACTACAATCAGCCAAAGAGCCTGCCGTATCCAACAGAGAACCCATTTGCATAAGTGAATTTGTAAAGCAGGCAATTTCCGTGAAAACGCAGATTGCCTGTTTTTTCTTTTCTGTTTTATATCTCTTATTTCCAATTGTGTTCCTGAATGAATTTGTATATTCGAATCAGAACCCACTCTCGTTTGTAAAAAGCGTAGCGGTACTAAGTTCGCAATAAATTGCTCATTAAGTGCCGACGCTTTTTAAACGTTCTGATTCAAATAGCAAAATTCATTCAGGAACACAATTCTAAAAATAGACTTTTATATAAAGGAGATTTGAAATGTATTTTATCGGAATCGATTTAGGTACTTCAGCAGTAAAATTGCTGCTTATGAGAGAAAACGGAGCCGTTGAAAAAATCGTGTCAAGAGAATATCCTCTTTCTTTTCCAAAACCGGGATGGTCCGAACAGAACCCAATGGACTGGTGGGAAAAGACCATTGACGGATTGAAAGAACTGACGGATTCCATTGATAAATCAAAAATCAGAGGAATCAGTTTTGGAGGACAGATGCACGGACTGGTCATTCTGGACGAGCAGGATGAGGTAATACGCCCGGCAATTCTGTGGAATGATGGAAGATGCGGTAAGGAGACCGACTATCTGAATGAGGTGATCGGAAAAGAAAAACTGTCCGCACTTACCGGAAACATTGCGTTTGCAGGATTTACTGCGCCAAAGATTCTCTGGGTAAAGGAGCATGAACCGGAAAATTTTGTGAGAATCCGAAAACTGATGCTTCCAAAGGATTTTCTGGCCTATAAGCTGACGGGAGTACAAAGTACAGATTATTCCGACGCCTCAGGAATGCTTCTTTTGGATGTGGAGCACAAGTGCTGGTCAAAGGAAATGCTTGCCATTTGTGAGGTGAAGGAGGAGTGGCTTCCGACACTTTTTGAAAGCTATGAGAAAATAGGAACACTTTTGCCGGAAATTGCAGATATGCTGGGATTCCCAAGGGATTGTGTCATTGCGGCAGGGGCAGGTGACAATGCTGCGGCAGCAGTGGGAACAGGCTGCGTGGGGACAGGAAAATGCAATCTTTCACTCGGAACAAGCGGAACCATCTTTATTACCAATGATCACTTTGGCGTGGACCCCAATAACGCCCTTCACTCCTTTGGTCATGCGGACGGAAGCTTTCATTTGATGGGATGCATGCTGTCTGCTGCAAGCTGTAATAACTGGTGGATGAAGGATATTTTAGAAACCGACGATTTTGCATTGGAGCAGGAGCCGATTGCTGTGAGGGAGCAGGAGAAAAAGCTGGGAGAAAATTCCGTATATTTTCTGCCGTATCTCATGGGAGAGCGCTCTCCCCATAATGATCCCGATGCCAAGGGGGCATTTATCGGCTTAAGCCTTGCAACAAAGCGGGAGGATATGCTTCAGGCTGTTTTTGAAGGAGTTGCGTATGGACTTCGGGATTCCCTGGAGGTGGCAAGAAAACTGGGAGTTGCCCCAAAAAGAACCACGATCTGCGGTGGCGGCGCAAAAAGCCCTCTATGGAGAACGATTGTTGCGAATGTCATGAACCTAAGTGTGGATACCGTGGAAGTGGAGGAAGGACCGGCCTATGGAGGGGCGATTCTTGCAGCAGTAGCCTGTGAGGTTTTTCCAACTGTGAAGGCTGCCTGTGAGGCCATCATCCGTATTAAGGATACAACAAAACCGGATGAAATCCTCGTTCAAAAATATGAAAATGCATATAAAAAATTCACAAACATTTATCCGGCATTAAAGGGGATATTCAAAGAAATGTAAATTTTATGTAAAGCCATTGTAAATATGAGAGCTTTCATTTTATAATAGGTAGCGTAGATTTTCTAAATTGGTATAATATGGATATACCTATGTGAAAGTCCAGCGGTGTGATGTCAAGTGAAGAATAATAAAAATCCTTTTATTTTTT
>CAMDYX010000101.1 GCA_945910395.1 uncultured Agathobacter sp.
ATTCACCTGTCCGACGCTTCGAAGCACAATCGTACAGGTCATGGTCATTCCTTGCAGAAAATAGCATTCTATTCTCTTATCTTCTGTTCAGCGTCAACCTCTAAAAAGCTTCGCACTTCTTCAATCGCAAAGCACTGACAGAATATGGCGGTGCCTCGTATACGAACTCTGAGGAAGCGCCATGCATATTCACGGTAATATCCTTCACCTTCTCCGGCTCTTCAAAGCTGTTTTCATCCCCCTTTTCACCGCTAAGAAGTGTTACGGTATAGTCGCCCTGTACCTGACAGTCCAGTGTAATGGAAACCGGATCCACATCTCCTGCAAAATTAACCGCCTTAATAATAATTTCGTCCTTGGTGTCAGTTACTACCGAAACAAAAGCAGGTCCGTAGGGAATCGAAATTTCCTTCTGAAGCTCACCATCAACATACAGGCGAATCTGTTTTCCGTCCGTTTCATATCCAAAGCGGTGATATTCTCCCGGTTTTACTGAAATAGCAAAGTCCTCAGTCAGCTTTTTGTCATGCATATAGTCAAACTCTTCCAGTGAACATTGTCCTCCATTAACCTTCCAAAGGAACGGACGCACCAGAGCTGCATCCCATTCTTTTTCCACTCCGGCCGTAATCACGAGCTGCTCCTCATAATAGGAACGAACCACCCTGGCACTGAATATACCCAACTCGAAGTAAGCATTTTCCTCAACAAAAATATCGGTCTCAAATCTTCCATAAGTCTGGTCTTCTTCTCCAAATACCACAAAGCTCTTGGTCTCATCAGCCCATTCCAGAATACTGTGAAATTCCTTTTTCTGCTCCTCATCCGGAAGCTGAAGCAGGCGGCCATCCTCTGTATCCTGCACATGTCCCATTAATTCATGAGTGATCTTTGCTTCTTCTCCATTCCAAATGGGATTTCTGAAGCGAAGTTCCTTATTGGATTTTAAAGATGCCATTCCGGTTCTCGGACGATAAACACGTCCTCCCTCATCTTCGGATCGCACCACATATTCTCCGCGATTTTGACCGAACATTTTCCAGACATAATAAGTAGGAATTCCAAGGCTCTGATGATTATTGAAACGAATCAGATTAGGATACCACGCTCTGTAATTTACATTTTCAAATAATGGAGCATAAGAGGCCAATGTTACGATATCCTGATTTTTCTCAATACCCATAAGGAAAGCCGCTTCTCCCAAAGCCGCATACAACTGTCCCATATAGTTGCCTTCGTTTACAGCCACCTCTCCTACAAAGATTTTTGGTCCCTTACGATCGTAGTCATCATAATAATTTACACGTTCTGCAAAGAACTCTGTTGTATTGTAAAAATGCTCATCCACGCACTCGGCAGGACAACCATTTTTCTCTACATGCTCATTGGCTATGGTTTTAATCTGGGGATACAGTTCCTTTACCTTCTTATAAATCATGTTGTATCGCTTTTCATAATCCGGACCCCAGTTTTCATTACCAATTTCCAGATAGGTCATTTTAAAGGGTTCCGGATGCCCCATAGAAGCACGAAGCCTTCCCCATTTGCTTTCCTTAGAGCCGATAGCATATTCAATGGCATCCAGTGTATCCTGTACCATTTCATCAAGAGCCTCTCCTTCCAGAAGGACACTCTTTCTTCCCTGACAGGTCATTCCGCAGTTACATACATACAGGGGCTCCATCCCCAGATCCTCGCAAAGCTGCAGATATTCATGAAAGCCGAGTCCTAATGTACTTCTGTAATGCCATACAAACAGCTTACTGGGTCTTTCCCATGCCGGACCTACCGTATCCCGAAATCTCATCGCTGTGGACGGTGTCGTTCCTTCCACAATACAGCCTCCGGGAAAACGCATAAACTTTGGACTCATTCCCTTAAGCTTTTCTACAAGATCTGTTCTGAGTCCATGCCCCATGTAGGTATTGTCAGGCATTAGTGAAATAAATCCCAGCAGAATCTCTCCGCCTTCTTTGCAGGAAATAGTAAGCTGTGCCTCGTGACAATCCTCAGCTGCTATCAGCTTCATGTCATATCTTGTATACTCCTGACCGGAAACCACCAGACTGTTTCCAGCCAGTACTTTTCCCTGGTATTCGATCGCTACGTCCAGTCCTATTTCTTCCTTTGCTTTTGCAAATAAATACAAAGAGTAACTTTCTCCAGCCTTTACGGATATACCGCAGTAACCGGTATTAGTCAGAGATCCGTCCTTTTCAAACTGCATACGCAGAGCTGCGTCCCGATGTTCATTCAGGGTATCCGTCAGTTCCAGCTCCATCTTTGCATTGTGTGTATACCATGCCGGTATTTCTGTTTCCGGAATATTGTTGCCCTTTACCCAGCGGCATAAGCCTTCTCCGTTGCAAAACTCATCCAGCCATCCGGATACGGTTTTTACATGGACGCCATCCTCCTGCTGTATATAACCCTCCGGTAAAACGGAATCTTCGAAGCTTCTGTTTCGAAGCATTTCCGGATAAAGTCCTCCGTCTCCGGCACGGTTAATGTCTTCAAAAAAGATTCCGTATAAATCCCTGGCTGTTTCAAATCGTCTTTCCTTTGTTTTAATCTTTAACTTGCTCATTGTAGGCTCCTTTTTTACATTCCTAGAGTTTTGATCACTACCTGTGCCAAAATTCTGGCAAGATAATCATTGGGGTGATTTAACCAGTTTCCGGTTATATCAATGTATCGTTTTCTCTTTCCGATTTCTTTTTGAACTGCCTGTATATGCAATAACATAGATTATGATAACTCAAATGATCTTAATGCACTGTCACCCTGAGGGTTCAACCATTCCGTTCCTACGAATTCATATCTATGGCTACCATTCGCTCTTATCAAAGCAGTAATGATAACACTATTTTCTTATTAGATTACCTATATTATATCGTGCATGAGGTCGGATGTCGATGGTTTTTTGACCATTAGATTCAGTCAAGTAAAAGTTGGCACTATACTCATTTTTCTTTTCATAATGCCTTTTTCTCTTTTTTATCGATACACTAACTGTGTAAACTCCTGATTATCAAATATCTTTAAGAATGCTTTTCTACTGAATGTCATTTCTGCTTCGCGATACAGGATATGTCCTGTCACTCGCAGCTTCACTTCTTCTGTATTGTATTTCTTCTTTATCGTTGCATCTCGCAGCTTCTGAAAAGTCTTTCCGTCCTCAAAACCGGCACTCATCACTTTGCCTACTGCTTCTCCCCAAACTTCTGCACTACATTCCATGCACTCTGGAAAGTGATTTTGGCCTCTGTGTTACGGTTAATTTCTTCTGCTGCATCCCGCTCCTGCATCAGCTTCTTATCATACTCAGCAAGAAATTCTTTGGTAAGCGAAGAATAGACAACGAATGACCTTGAAGAAACAGAATGAAATTTTATTGTTTTTCTTAATGAAGGGGGAATTATGAGAATTGAAATAAAAGAAGATGGAACCTGGTTTCATGGCTCAAATAGAAGATTTGATGTGTTAAGGGCAGGTAGCACTATTACACAGTGGCAGGCACTGGCTGAAGCTTTTTCACATCAACCGAGCAGATTGGGATACGATGATGATGGTATAATCGGACAGAATGGGACAGAATATGGTTATCTATATATGACTGGCGTAATTCCATCCTTCTGACCTTTGGCTATGACCCTCTTCGTTGTTCCGAATGTGGTACTTCTATGTCGGTTTTAGAAGTTTACTACAAAAAAACTGCACTATTTGAACGATATCGAAAGGTCATGGGATATGGATAATTCCATTCGCATAATAATTCTTTCTCCATAGTCAGATAGTGCAGTTCCACCTAAACCGAAACAAAAACTACACAAACAACGTCATGGCGAAGTCACTACCTTCGCTCTTTTGTCATGCCCTTTTTATTTCCAAACCATTATACACTATTTCTGCCGATTTGATAAATTTCCTATAACGTAAAAGAACCCTCAAAAAGAGGGTTCCTCTACACATATGTCTATTTTTCTACATAAATGGTATACATTTCGTCTGTCACAGCATACAAAGGCAGGAACAATGTCTCTGTACCGTCGGAATAAGATCTGTAACTGCTCTGTTGCCAGGGATATGCCTCATAAGTATGCTCCACAAAGGGCGTCAGCGCTTCTTCCATGCTTCTTCCGTCTAAGCGGTAGTGCTTCCCTTCCTCACCAATGGCCGCCAAAACAATTGGTCCGTCAAAAACGGCTGTAATATTCTCGTTATCAGATAAGCCTTCCCCGGTAAGATGAGATCTGAATACCACGGAAATCTCTTCTTTTTCAAATTGTTTGGAAATTGTGTAATAC
This sequence comes from uncultured Agathobacter sp., assembly GCA_945910395.1. GTDB lineage: Bacteria > Bacillota > Clostridia > Lachnospirales > Lachnospiraceae > Roseburia. The sequence goes on from CAMDYX010000101.1 coordinate 4,308, forward strand.
GCTTCTTCCGTATGGATTTCCTCACCATTGATTATGATGCAGCCATCTGCCCAGGCAGGAACTCTGAAGCTGAAATTTATCACATCTTCGGAATCCACTGTAAATTTCAATGCCCATCTGGATTTGGAATTCTTACCATTTTCTTCCCCAAACAAAGCGCCGGAGCAATAATCCATGTTCACTTCCTGGCAAATGGATACCTTTTTATCTCCTAAAGAGAAAGCCGCTTCTGAGTTAATGTACTGTTCCACGGAAACCTTATTCTTGCCCTCGTCCTTATAGTAAATCAGAGATGGATAGATTGTCTGGGACTGTACCATGGTTCCCGTACAGCACCAAAAGTTTCGTGTCTTGTTGCCCCATACCTTACGGCTGCCCGGCCGCATAGGCAGGAAGTACGTGGGCATGCCTGTGAATCTGTTCTGCTGGACTAAGAAAGCATTGTATAATGTGCGTTCAATATAATCACTGTATTCTCTTTCGCCGGTAAAACGATACAGATATTCGGCCAGGCGAACCATGTTATACATGGTGCAGAACTCCTGGGTTCTGTCACTGATTGCTTCATAGAAATGATGGGGTGGGATCCAGAATTCTCCCGCATTCTGTCCTCCTGTTGCATAAGCTTCCCTGTCTTTTACCGCCTGTTTCCAAAATTCTAGCGTAAGCTTCAACCACTTTTCATCCCCCGTCACTTCATACATACAGGCCGCACCATGAGCCTCCGGAATAGAAGCGTTGGCATGATTGTCTGTGAGGGCATCTTTCCCTTCTGCAAGAAGCTCAAAATCATGATAAATGCTGTACGCCTTGGCCAGCTTAAGATATTTTTCCTTCTTTGTGATACCATACAGTCTTGCCCAAATTTCCAGCATACCGCCGGCTTCCCCTTTGACCACTACGCAGGGCTTGTCCTTCAGGCTGTCTACCCAATTCACATACCATTCGGAAGCATTGTCCAACATTTCCAGTGCCACCTGATAGCCTGTAAATTCATACACATCCAATAAACCCATCAGAGTTTTGTGCAATGTATATTGAGGAGACCATATATACTCATTATTTTCCAATCGCTTAAAATACTTTTCCGGAATGGAACCAATCCACTGTCCGCCATTGGCTTCCTGGCACACCTTCAATTCATCGACAATTGTAAATAACTTTGCCTCCAATTCGCGATCCTTGTTTGCCACAGCCAGACGTGCTGCTGCAGACATCCAATGACCCAGGAAATGACCGCGAAGCTGACAGCTGGGGGCTTCCCATCCCCAGTGCAGATAACAATCCTCCGGATCCGGAACCTGCTGCAACCCGGGAAGAAGAATTCCTGCTTCCAGATAAAAATTTTGAAGCAAAGCCCTGTTATCCAACTCCATCAAATACTCTCTGTTGATTGTTTCCCTTTCTTTAAAAAGACCGCTCGTCAGCCTTGCCTCTGATACCTTCAGTGCCTGCATATTTTTCCCTCCATTTGATACAACAATTTTTATGGTGATACATCCTAGTGACAATCCTAGTGACAATTGCCCATATATGTACTATAATCGTTTTTAATACATGATTATAGGTCTAAAATATGTAAATACATGGAATATTTTCGCTTCTGCACTATATATCAGCCAATTCCTGAGCGTCATTCCTGAGTCGAAACAGAAAAAGGCATCTGACGAAAACGAAATCATAAAACGCGTAAAAGATAGAGGTCCACTATGCATGAAATTGTGATAAAAGAAACAGAAGGCGTCTATGTGGAATTCATTGATTTACTCACCACACATACACCCTTCTACCATGTTGACAGAATTGCAAAATACGATGTACTGATCTACGTGATTTCAGGATATATCTATGTGACAGAAGAAGAGATGAATTATGAAATAGGTCCCGGCCAGATGATTCTGCTGAAGCAGGGCACCCATCAATATGGCAAAAAACTGATTGCTGCAGGTACCTCCTGGATTTTTGCTCATTTTTACCACGGGGAAATTAATAATGCAGAAATCAACACCATGGGGCGCGATGATCAGCCTTCTGAAATTGTTCTGCCAAAAACAGTTGGAAACCTTTCTAAAACAGATATTCCCCAAAGGCTAAAGCAGTTAATCAAGCTTTCTGATACAAATAAAACGCTGTCCAAAAACAGAGTTTCCTCTGCATTCCATACTTTGTTATTAGACATCTACGAGCAGGATAGTCCCATTGCCCCCTCCGATCTGTCCGGCCAAATCGCGAAATATCTGCAGCACAGGGTTCGCAAAACGCTTACCGGCGAGGAAATAGCACAGCAATTCCATCTCACCTACAAGCATCTGACCAGAACCTTCAGTGGCGTGTATGGTGTTGGAATCATGCAATACCATATACAATTAAAAATGCAGGTTGCAGCCAGAGAACTGCGCTCCTCTGATAAATCCATTTCCCATATCGCCATGGATTTAGGCTTCTCTGACCCTCTGTATTTCAGCAAATGCTTCCGGAAGCAGTTCGGTATCTCTCCCAGAAACTATCGCCATAATCAAGTGCTGGAAGTCTTCTCAAACTAAGCCACGGGGACGGGGAAAATGGCTCTTTTCCTGTCCCCATGGTTTCCGCTTATTGTTTATGCTTATGCTCTTTTATGAGGAACGGTAACTGAAAAAGTGTCACCAATGTGACTCCCAATACAATCAAACGAAGGAAATCCCATACTTTTTCACGCTTTCCTGTAATTCAATCATCTGACTGTCTGCCTTT
>CAMDYX010000102.1 GCA_945910395.1 uncultured Agathobacter sp.
AAAGCGTAGCGGTACTAAATTCGCAATAAATTGCTCATTAAGTGCCGACGCTTTATCACAGATAAGCTGAAAATGGGTGTAAAGGCAAGGAAAAGAAGCTTCTACACCCAAAATAAGTGAATAGAGTCGAAGAATTGGGTGTGGAGCAGTGAAAAAGCAGTCTCCACACCCAATTTTGCGTGTCGAGAGGCTGTGGAGAGTCACAGATAAGCTGAAAATGGGTGTAAAGGCAAGGAAAAGAAGCTGTTACACCCAAAATAAGTGAATAGAGTCGAAGAATTGGGTGTGGAGCGTTGGAAAAGTCGTCCTCACACCCAATTTTGTGTGCCGAGAGGCTACGGAGAGTTACTGTGTAGCTAGGAATCCTTCATTTCTTAGGTATACAGTAAAAAGCATCTGTTCAAATCATACAATCGTAGCTCTGTATTCAATGAAAAATAAAAAATGGCTGTTCTGAATTGGAACAGCCATTTTTTGATTTTATATAGAAAAATTTACGAATTCATCGCAGCCTTTTTCGCATATCCTGCACGGCGGCGAAGGGTCGGATCAAGAATTCTCTTTCGGATACGAAGGCTTTCCGGAGTAACCTCAAGAAGCTCATCGGTGTCGATGAAATCCAATGCCTGCTCTAAGCTTAAGATACGAGGCGGAACGAGGGTAAGTGCCTCATCCGCAGAGGAGGAACGGGTGTTGGTAAGATGCTTTTTCTTACAGACATTCAGTTCAATGTCCTCAGCCTTTGCAGACTGTCCGATGACCATTCCGGAGTACACCTTCTGACCGGGTCCGATGAAGAGTGTTCCACGATCCTGGGCGGAGAAGAGACCGTAAGCAACGGATTCACCATCCTCGAAGGCGATAAGAGAACCGGTTGCACGGTATGCAATTTCCCCACGGAATTCGTCGTAGCCATCAAAGATGGTATTGATAATACCGTTTCCCTTGGTGTCGGTCATGAATTCTCCTCGATATCCGATCAATCCACGGGAAGGAATCCGAAATTCCAGTCTTGTATATCCACCGGCGATGGAGCCCATGTTACGAAGCTCGCCCTTGCGCTGCTGAAGCTTTGAGATTACGGCTCCGGTAAATTCATCCGGCACATCTACATAGGCAATTTCCATTGGTTCAAGCTTTTTGCCCCGATCATCGGTCTTGTAAAGAACCTCCGCTTTGCTTACTGCAAATTCATATCCTTCACGGCGCATATTTTCAATCAGAACGGAAAGATGAAGCTCTCCGCGTCCGGACACCTTAAGAGAATCCGGGCTGTCGGTATCTTCTACGCGAAGAGACACATCGGTATTTAACTCCCGCATCAATCGTTCACGGATGTGGCGGGAGGTAACAAACTTGCCCTCCTGTCCGGCAAGAGGACTGTCGTTTACGATAAAATTCATAGAGATGGTAGGCTCGGAAATCTTCTGGAAAGGAATTGCCTGGGGATTCTCCGGTGCGCAGATGGTATCACCGATCTTGATATCCGAGATACCGGAAATTGCAACGATAGAACCGATATTGGCTTCTGCCACATCCACCTTTGCAAGTCCATCGAACTCATAGAGCTTGCTGATACGAACCTTCTGCCGCTTGTCCGGATCGTGGTGGTTCACCACAACAGCCTCCTGATTGACTTTCAGGCAGCCATTATCCACCTTTCCGATGCCGATACGGCCAACATATTCGTTGTAATCGATGGTGCTGATAAGTACCTGGGTATTGGCATCCGGGTCTCCCTCCGGAGCAGGAATGTAGTTGAGGATAGTTTCAAAAAGCGGAGTCATATCCTTCTTCTCATCATTCGGATCTAAGACTGCAAAACCGTTTCTTGCAGAAGCATATACAAACGGACAATCAAGCTGTTCATCGGAGGCGTCAAGATCCATGAAAAGCTCAAGAACCTCATCTACAACCTCGGCAGGTCTTGCCTCCGGGCGGTCCATTTTATTGATGCAGACGATAACCGGAAGGGAAAGCGCCAAAGCTTTCATCACAACGAACTTTGTCTGTGGCATAACTCCTTCAAAGGCATCTACAACAAGTACGACACCGTTTACCATTTTAAGAACCCGCTCTACCTCGCCGCCGAAGTCTGCGTGACCCGGTGTGTCGATGATGTTGATTTTGGTACCCTTATACATAACGGCAGTATTTTTGGAAAGAATGGTAATTCCACGTTCGCGCTCAATATCGTTGGAGTCCATGACACGCTCTACAACTTCCTGATTCTCACGGAATACACCGCTTTGTTTTAACAGCTCATCAACGAGGGTTGTTTTTCCGTGGTCAACGTGTGCGATGATTGCGATGTTACGAATGTCCTCTCTGGTCGTTTTCATAAATATCCTCTTTTCTTTGACTAAATCACTTTTCTGGGGAAAATTTTCTCCCTGAAAAAATCCTGATTAACAATTTTTCTTCTTATTATATGTGGTTCCGAAAAACCGACTTGTTTATTCTATCACAAATCTATTAGAACGCAAGCCTTTTAGCAAAAACATTGCTTTTTTAAGTTTGTCGACAGCTTTTGCGAATTTCTTCGCTTGTCCAGGTGGTAAAACTTAACCCTAATCATAATTTCCACAAAAGGAAGGGAGAAAATTCATGGCAGATAAAATTATTGAAAACAACCAGGTGTCCATCGTTGGAGAAATCGTATCGGATTTTCGATTTAGTCACGAGGTGTATGGAGAGGGCTTTTATATGGTAGATGTATCCGTAAGCCGTCTGTCCAATTTCGTGGATTACATTCCGGTGATGGTATCAGAGCGACTGATCGACGTTACAAAGGACTATGAGGGGCAGTTTGTGTACATAAACGGGCAGTTTCGGTCCTTCAATCGACACGAAGAACGGAAAAACCGTTTGGTGCTTTCGGTTTTCGCAAGAGAAGTTGAGCTCATGGATGGCATGACAGATGAGGATGCATGCAATCAGATCTTTTTGGATGGTTACATCTGCAAGGAATCCATCTATCGAAAGACGCCTCTCGGACGTGAGATTGCGGATCTTTTAGTTGCAGTAAATCGTTCTTATGGAAAGTCAGATTATATTCCGTGTATTTGCTGGGGAAGGAATGCAAGGTTTGCTTCAGGCTTTGTTGTCGGCACCCATGTACAGATCTGGGGACGTATCCAAAGCCGCGAATATGTAAAGAAAATCAGTGAAACAGAAGTAGAGCAGCGTACTGCCTATGAGGTTTCTGTTAGTAAAATAGAATTTTTGGAATAGAAAAGCTTTTTTTCGGGGAAAAAATGTGTTATGATACATACCAAAGCTTTGTTAGGAGGTCCGAAATGGGCACTGGTGTGGTTCAGATTTATTATGGTGAAGGACATGGAAAGTCCACAGCAGCATTGGGAAATGCAATTTGTGCAGCCAGCAACGGAGAGTGCGTAACGCTGATTCAGTTTTTGAAAGCAAAGAAGGAAAGCGATAAGGAATACCTTACACGCTTAGAACCGGAAGTAAAGCTGTTTCGGTTTGCGAAATTTGACGCCTGCTTTGATGAGCTTACCGATGAACAGAAGCAGGAAGAGATTTTCAACCTGAAAAATGGTTTTAATTACAGTAAAAAGGTCATTTCAACAGGGGCCTGCGATATGGTAGTTCTGGATGAATTTTTGGGCCTTGTAGATCTTGGGATCATTACGATTGATGAGATCAAAGAAATGCTTTCTTTAAAACCGGAGGACATGACCGTCGTATTTACCGGAAGAGTTTTGGATGACAGAATCCGTCCCTTTGCGGATGAGATCTATAATATAGCACCGGAAAAATAATTCGTAAACAAAGGAGAAAAACATGGCTATTTTTAAGGGCGCTGGTGTGGCTATCGTTACACCTATGAAAAACAATGAAGATGTAAATTATGACAAACTGGAAGAGTTGATTAATATACAGATTGATAGCGGAACTGATGCAATTATTATTGCAGGAACTACCGGAGAGAGCTCCACACTTTCCATGGAGGAGCATAAGGAAGTGATTGAGGCCGCTGTCAGATTTACCAGACATCGTGTTCCTGTCGTTGCAGGAACAGGAAGTAACTGTACCAAAACTGCGATCCAGCTATCGCAGGAGGCAGAGGAAGCCGGCGTTGACGGACTTCTTATTGTAACGCCATATTACAATAAGGCAACTCAGCCGGGCCTCATTAAGCACTATTCAGAAATTGCTCGGAGCGTAAAAACTCCGATTATTATGTACAACGTTCCGGGAAGAACAGGTTGTAATCTTCTTCCGGAAACAGTTGCAGAACTTTTTAAAAACGAAGAGAATATCGTTGGACTTAAAGAAGCTACCGGAAATATGGCTCAGGCATCCAAGACCATGTATCTGACAGATGGAAAGTTAGATATGTATTCCGGAGAGGACGGACTGGTTCTTCCGCTTATGTCAATCGGAGCAATCGGCGTAATTTCCGTATGGAGCAACATTGCACCGGCAAAGGTTCATGCACTTTGCGAGAGCTACTTTAAGGGCGATTTAGCGACAGCACAGAAGCTTCAGAGAGAAGCGCTTCCGCTTGTGGATGCATTATTCTCAGAAGTAAACCCAATCCCGGTGAAGACGGCAATGAATCTGATGGGACTTGAGGTTGGACCACTTCGTGCTCCGATGTGCGAGATGGAAGCAGAACATGCAAAGAAGCTCGCAAAAGTAATGAAAGAGTACGGAATTTTGCTCGCATAATAAGTATGAAATAGCCTCGGAAGTTTCCGGGGCTATTGCTACATTAGATAAAGGAGAAAGTGAACATGACAAAAGTAATTATGAACGGATGCAACGGTAAGATGGGACAGAACATTACGAGTATTGTAAATGAAGACCCGGATATTGAAATCGTTGCAGGGGTTGATTTATATGATGGAATTAAAAATGATTATCCGGTTTTTAAGACCATAGAGGATTGTGATATTGCGGCAGACGTAATTATCGATTTTTCCAATGCAAAGGCAGTGGATGCCCTTCTTTGCTACAGCGTGGACAAGCAGATTCCGGTTGTACTGTGCACCACCGGGCTTTCAGAGGAACAGCTTTGCAAGGTGGAGGAATGCAGTAAGCAGGTTGCTATTTTAAAATCCGCTAATATGTCGCTTGGAATCAATACCCTGATGGAGCTGCTAAAAAAGGCAGCCCTTGTATTTGCACCGGCAGGATTTGATATGGAAATCGTCGAAAAACACCACAATCAGAAGTTAGACGCACCGAGCGGAACCGCCATTGCCCTTGCGGATTCCATGAACGAGGCTTTGGACAATGCATACGAGTACAAGTATGACAGAAGCCAGGAACGAAAAAAGCGCGACAAATACGAGATTGGAATCTCTGCAGTCCGCGGCGGAAATATTGTAGGAGAGCATGAGGTGATTTTTGCAGGGCAGGATGAGGTCATCGAATTCAAGCATACGGCATATTCAAAGGCTGTTTTTGCAAAGGGAGCGGTGGAAGCTGCAAAATTCCTTGCAGGAAAGCCGGCCGGAAAATATGATATGGCCGACGTCATTGCCGCGAAGTAATTGCCACAAAATAGAAGAAGACAGGAATATCTGTGAAACAAGAAAGTGAGGATAAGAAAATGTCTATTTTCATTCAAAACGGACAAGTGATTAACCCCGCAACAGGCACAAATGAAGTACTGGATCTTTATATCGAGGGGGACCGGGTTGTTTCCTTGGGAAAAAATGCAAAAAGAGATGCAGACCGGGTGATCGATGCAACGGGATGCTTCGTTATGCCGGGATTTATTGATATGCATGTGCATTTCAGAGATCCGGGCTTTACAGAAAAGGAAGACATCATTACCGGAATGGCAGCGGCAGCCCATGGTGGATATACGACGGTCCTTACCATGCCGAACACAAAGCCGGTCTGCGACTGTAAGGATGTAGTAAATTATGTACATGAAAAAGCGGCAAACGGAAGCTGTATTAATGTATTGCAGGTGGGAGCTGTCACAAAGGGACAAAAGGGAGAAGAACTTTCTGACATCGAGGGGATGGTTTCAGCGGGAAGCCCTGCCATCAGCGAGGATGGAAAATCGGTGATGAATGCCGAGCTTTACCGGGAAGCAATGGAAATTGCCGCAAAGCTGGATATTCCGGTTCTTGCCCACTGCGAGGATATCAATATGGTTTGTGGCGGGGTCATGAATGCGGACAGCAAGGCGAAGGAGCTGAATATGCCGGGAATTACCAATGCAGTAGAGGATGTGATTATCGCCAGAGACATTCTGCTTGCAAAGGAAACCGGCGCAAGACTTCATTTGTGCCACTGCTCCACGGCAGATTCGGTAAAGATGGTAGAGCTGGCCAAAAAGGAAGGAATTTCAGTTTCCGCAGAGGTCTGCCCCCATCATTTTACGCTGACCTCCGATGATATCCGGGAATATGCACCGGAAATGATCAGCGCAGTCCGGGTACCATCTGATATGGATGCGGACACCAATTATAAGATGAATCCACCACTTCGTACAAAGAAGGATGTAGAGGCACTAAAGGCAGGACTTCGTGACGGAATCATGGATGTCATCTCAACAGACCATGCACCGCATACCTTTGATGATAAGAATACTTCCATGAAAAAAGCGCCCTTCGGAATTGTGGGGCTTGAGACAGCTGCCAGCCTGACCTACTCCGAGCTGGTGTTAGGAGGCTATCTTACACCAATGCAGATGGCAGAAAAAATGAGCTATAATCCTGCAAAGCTCATCCCTGTAGATAAGGGCGATATCTCAGAAGGAAAGATTGCCGATATCGTAATCTTTGACCCAAATGAGACCTACACTATTGATAAAGACAAATTTGCATCAAAAGGAAAGAACACACCGTTTCACGGAAGAACGGTAACCGGAAAAGTAAAATGCACCATTTGCGGCGGAAATGTGGTATATTCAGATTTTTAGTACAAAAATCCCATTTCGAAATGGTGCTCCTGAGAATGAATTTTGCTATTTGAATCAGAACGTTTAAAAAGCGTCGGCACTT
>CAMDYX010000103.1 GCA_945910395.1 uncultured Agathobacter sp.
TTTATTGCGAATTTAGTACCGCTGCGTTTTTTACAAACGAGAGTGGGTTCTGATTCAAATACGCAAATTCATTCGGGAACACAATTCCGAAATGGGATAAAAGTAAAAAAACAGAAAGTCCGGCAGCCCTTTGCTGCAGGAGCTTTCTGTGTTTTTGCAAATTAGTGGGTTGTTTTGTTAATATAGTTGGTTTTGTACTTGGAATAGATGATTTTCTGGCTTCGATACAGACCGAAATAGCCGGAGAGCATATAACTGAAGGCAACAGATAACAAAAAGTAGGGCATTCCATCATATCCAAATAGTTCAAAGCTGATGAGAAGTGAGGTAATCGGACAATTGGTTACTCCGCAGAATACGGAGGTCATTCCTACCGCGGTACAAAGGGTAGGAGAAAAGCCCAGGAGATTTCCAAAAAGGCATCCGAAGGCCGCTCCGGTAAAGAAGGAAGGAACAATTTCACCGCCCTTGTAACCAGCACCGAGTGTCAATGCCGTGAAGATGATTTTTAACAAAAATGCTTCCGGGCGGACGGAGCCATCCAGACATTTTTCAATAATGTTGATTCCGGTTCCGTTATAGTTCTGATTCCCTACAAGAAGGGTGAGAGCAACAATTATGCAGCCTCCGACAAACACCCGAAGATAAGGATTCTTAAAGAACTTTTTGTATAAAGCTTCAGATTGATGAAGCACCACACAAAAGAGGATGCTGACTAATGCACACAGGATGGCAAGAACAGAAATCTTGATAGATGAAAGAATTCCGAAGGACGGAATATCGTCTATCAGGAATAATTCGTTTGATACACCAAAATAGACAGCAATTCCGTGTGCGACCAAGGAACTGATGACACATGGCACAAGGGCAATGTAGTACATAATTCCAACACTTACCATCTCCATTGAGAAAATTGCAGCGGCCATGGGAGTTCCGAAGAGTGCGGAGAAAGCAGCACTCATGCCGCACATGATCATAACATGCTTATCCTTTTCATCAAAACGGAAAAGCCTTCCGAGAGCATTTCCGATGCTGCCGCCAATCTGAAGGGCAGCTCCCTCACGGCCGGCAGAACCACCGAAAAGGTGGGTGATCAGCGTAGAGATAAAAATGAGCGGAGCCATGCGAAAAGGAAGATTGTCTCCGGAGTGAATTGCGGAGATCACAAGGTTGGTTCCGGTGTCCTTTTCGTCATGGAGCAAGTGATAGAGTCCGACAATAATAAGTCCACCGATTGGTAAGAGAAAAATGATCCGGGGATTCTGGACGCGGACTAAAGTGACTAAGGTCATGCCATAGTAGAATGCGGTTCCGCAGAGACCGACAATCGTTCCGACAATGATTGAAAAAACGACCCATTTTACAGAAACAACCCCACGGTGGAGGTTGTGTTTAATTTTGTGCTTGATTACATCATTCATTTGTATTTACCTCTGATTTTTCTATACAAAATAGTAACATTGACCTATTATTTTTACAAGTAAGAAAATGAAAAGGATTGTTGCAGGTAAATCAAAAGAATGATATGATAAAAAATAGTACTAAAGTATTTTTCTTAGGAGGACAAATTAATGAGAGCGAGTGGCGTTTTAATGCCAATTTCTTCTTTACCATCACCCTATGGTATTGGAACAATGGGAAAGGCTGCCAGAAAATTTATCGACTTTTTAGAAAAGGCAGGACAGAAGTATTGGCAGATTCTTCCAATCTGTCAGACTAGTTTTGGAGATTCTCCATATCAGTCTTTTTCCAGCTTCGCGGGGAATCCATATTTTATAGATTTGGAGTATTTATGCAAAGAGAAGCTTCTTACCAAAAAGGAATGTGAATCCTTTGACTGGGGAGAAAACGAGCGTTATGTGGATTATGGTACCATGTATGTGTCAAGATATGCGCTTTTAAAGAAGGCATATGGTCGTTTTAAGAAAAATACACCACAGGACTTTGCTGACTTCTGTAAAAAGGAAAGCGACTGGCTGGATGAGTATGCACTTTTTATGGCGCTTAAGGATGCCAATGGAGGTGCTTCCTGGCTTACCTGGGATGACGATATTAAGCGTCGCCATGTAAAAGCAATGGAGAATGCAAAAAAATCCTATGCAGAAGATATTGAATTTTATAAGATGCTCCAGTATCTCTTCTTTAAGCAGTGGAGGCAGCTGAAGAGCTATGCAAATGAAAAAGGAATTCAGATCATTGGTGATGTTCCGATTTATGTTGCCCTTGACAGTGCGGATGTCTGGGCAAATCCGAAGCAGTTCTACTTAGACAAGGATTTAAATCCAATCGAGGTTGCAGGTTGCCCACCGGATGCGTTTTCCGCAGATGGACAGCTTTGGGGAAATCCGTTGTTCCGTTGGGATGTCATGAAAAAGGACGGATATACCTGGTGGACAAAGAGAATTAAAGCAGTTGCAGGGCTTTACGATATCGTGCGCATCGATCACTTCCGTGGCTTTGATTCTTACTATGCAATTCCGGCAGCAGATGATACCGCAAAGAATGGAACGTGGAAGAAGGGTCCGGGATATGGCCTTTTTGAAACCTTAGAGAAGAATCTTGGAAAGCTTCCGATTATCGCAGAGGATCTTGGATTTTTAACTCCTTCTGTACATAAGCTGCTTGCCGACTGCGGATTCCCGGGAATGAAGGTAATTCAGTTTGCCTTTGACTCAAGAGAAGACAGTGATTACCTTCCTCATAATTATCCAACCAACTGTGTGGTTTATACCGGTACACATGATAATGATACGGTCATGGGCTGGATGAAGACAGCTCCGAAGCAGTCCGTAAGGTTTGCAAAGGAATATTTGAATCTTACAAAGGAAGAGGGATACAACTGGGGAATGATGCGTGCCGCATGGTCCTCTGTGGCGGATATGGCAATCGTTCCAATGCAGGACATTATCGGTCTGGGTTCTGAAGCCAGAATCAATATACCATCGACTCTGGGTGAGAACTGGAAGTGGAGAGCAACCGCAGACCAGATAAATAATGTACTGGCAAAACGTGTTAGAAAATATGTAAAGATGTATGGAAGACTAGAAGAAGCGCCGGCGGTTGAGACAAAGGAAAAATAGACTTCCTTTTTCCAAATGTATTCCCGAAAAGGGATAAAATAAAAAAGTATACAAGAATAAATGGTCCCACCTGCTCATATATTGGGAATATATGAGTGAGGAGGGACTTTTTTATGGATAATAATCTATATAAAGATATTCAAAGCCGGACGAACGGCGAGATTTATATAGGAGTGGTGGGACCGGTCCGGACGGGAAAATCAACATTTATCAAACGTTTTATGGAATTGTTTGTTCTTCCGTACATGGAAGATGAGAACATAAAGGCCCGTACCGTCGATGAGCTTCCGCAATCCGCACAGGGAAAGACCATCATGACCACGGAACCCAAATTTATTCCCCAGGAGGCGGCAGAAATCGAACTCGAGGATGCGGGATCAATCAAGGTACGCCTGATCGACTGTGTGGGATTTATGGTGGAGGGCGCTACCGGACATATGGAAGAGGATGGAAACCGAATGGTAAAAACACCGTGGTTTCCGGAAGAAATTCCATTTGTGGATGCGGCAAAGATAGGAACCGAAAAGGTAATCCGTGATCATGCAACCATCGGCGTAGTTGTTACAACGGATGGAAGCATCGGGGAAATTCCAAGAGAAAACTATATGAATGCAGAGCAGACCACGGTGGAGGAGCTGCAAAGTATAGGAAAACCTTTTGTAATCGTCTTAAACTGCATGAAACCATATAGCGAAGAGACCATTTCGCTTAAGAGTGATATGGAAGCCCTGTATCATGCTCCGGTTATTCCAATCAACTGCAAGCAGATGAAAAAGGAAGATGCCAATCGGATTCTGGAAAGTGTGCTTTATGAATTTCCGGTAACAAAAATGAACTTCTATATTCCGAAATGGACGGAAATGCTTCAGGCTGATCATACGGTAAAAAAAGCATTGATCGCATATGCGAAGTACATATTATGCAATATTAATAAAATGAGAGATGTGTCAGAGGATGTGTGGAAGCTGTCAGAGGAGGACCGCACCTCAGACACCTGTCCGATGAAATCTGTATCCCTTATGAATCTGTCTCCTGCCAAGGGAAGCGTTGCCTTTTGCATTGATGTTAAGGAAAAGTATTATTTTGACAATATCAGTGAGATGACCGGCGTGAACATAAACGGAGAATATCAGCTGATTTCGCTGATCAAGGAGCTTGCAAAAAAACGGAGCGAGTATGAAAAAGTACAGGATGCTCTTTCATCAGTACAGCAAAAGGGATATGGTGTAGTCCTTCCGAACCTATCGGATATCACCATGGATGATCCGGTCCTAATTTCCCATGGAAGTAAGTATGGAGTAAAAATGAAAGCCATTTCCCCTTCTATTCATATGATTAAAGCCAACATCGAGACGGAGATTGCGCCAATCGTTGGAGATAAGGAACAGGCGGAGGATCTGATCGAATACATCAAAGCCGGAAAAGAAAACGATGAGGGTGTATGGACGACAAATATCTTTGGAAAGTCTGTGGGTGAGCTTATGGAATCCGGAATTAAGAGCAAGATCGCCCAGATGGATGATGAATGCCAGATGAAACTGCAGGATACCATGCAGAAGATCGTAAATGACAGTAATGGTGGAATGATCTGCATTATTATTTAACTTTTCCTTCTTGGGTGCCAAGGGGCAGGTGAGAGCCATAGATAAGCTGAAAATGGGTGTAAAGGCAAGGAAAAGAAGCGGCTACACCCAAAATAAGAGAATAGAGTGGAAGAATTGGGTGTGGAGCAGTGAAAAAGCAGTCTCCACACCCAATTTTGGGTGCCAAGAGGCAGGTGAGAGCCACAGATAAGCTGAAAATGGGTGTAAAGGCAAGGAAAAGAAGCGGCTACACCCAAAATAAGAGAATAGAGTCGAAGAATTGGGTGTGGAGAACTAAAAAAGCAGTTCTCACACCCAATTTTGCATTAACGTAAAGGAATCGTTGGAGGAATGCTATTTTATGGAAGAAGTATTAAAGCTAACAAAAGTCTACTAGAACGAAGAGAATACAAAAAAGTATGAGGAGGGCATGCTGCTTCTGATTTCGAAAATCAAGGAGTTAGAACCCACTCTTGTTTTTAAAAAGCGAAGCGGTACTAAATTCGCAAGTGTTTGCTCATTATGTACCGACGCTTTTTAAATGTTCTGATTCAAATAGCAAAATCATTTTGGGAACAGTATTCCGAAAAGGAAGCTTAGAAAAAGAAATATAGATATATTGATATTTTTTCCTCTTTGTTTTATGTAAAGATTTGGTATAATAAAAATTAGCAATAGAAATGAATGGATTTTCATCGGATTTTAGGGCTGATTGTATGATTTTGGAAGATGCTTTTTCACTGGTACCTAAGAAATAGAAGATTTCTAGGTATGCATTGAAATCAGAACTGTAAAAAATAAAATCAGCTTAAAAAATCGGCTATTTGAGGGCAAAATTGATGAAAATTAGGTAGAGCGTAAAATTTATTTGGCGAAATACCTAAAAAGCTAATAAATGAAAGCTGGCAAAGGGCGATGACCGCGGCAAAAGAATAGCCCTTGAAAGGAGAAAAAACATGAACCCAGTATACGAGAAATTAATGAATTGTTATGAAAGTATTCGAAAGAAAACCGATTTTAAGCCTTTGGTTGCCCTGGTTTTAGGCTCCGGACTGGGAGACTATGCGAACGGAATCCGGGTGGTAGATACGGTCTCTTACAGCGAGATCGAGGGATTTCCGGTATCTACGGTGCCGGGACATGCAGGAAGATTTATTTTTGGTTATGTAGAGGACGTGCCTGTGGTATGTATGCAGGGGCGTGTTCACTATTATGAAGGCTACTCCATGCAGGATGTGGTTCTGCCAACCAGACTCATGAAGCTCTTAGGGGCAAAGGTGCTGTTTCTTACCAATGCCGCCGGCGGAATTAAGCTGGGTATGCATGCAGGAGAGCTTATGCTGATTACCGGACATATCAGCTGCTTTGTGCCATCACCTCTCATTGGTCCTAATCTGGACGAGCTGGGACCAAGATTTCCGGATATGAGCGAGGTGTATGACAAGAAGCTGTCCCATATCATAAAAAAATGCGCATATGATATGGACTTTCCGATTCAGGAGGGCACCTATCTGCAGCTTACCGGTCCGCAGTATGAATCGCCCCAGGAAATTGCAATGTGCAGGATGCTCGGGGCAGATGCAGTTGGAATGAGCACGGTATGCGAGGCCATTGCAGCAAAGCATATGGGAATGAAAATCGTTGGAATTTCCTGTGTGACCAATCTTGCTGCAGGAATTAATCCGACACCTCTTTCCCATGCGGAGGTACAGGAGATGGCAGATCAGGTAGCTCCAAAATTTAAGGAGCTTGTAACGAGAAGTATCGTTGCATTTGGAAATACGACGCTGGATTAGAAAAATTCTATTCCGGATTTGTGTTTCTTAGAATGAATTTGCATATTTGAATCAGAACCCACTCTCGTTTGTAAAAAGCGTAGC
>CAMDYX010000104.1 GCA_945910395.1 uncultured Agathobacter sp.
AGCAGCTGATTTGTAATCAGCAGGTTATCGGTTCGAGTCCGATCATCGGCTTTATACAATTTCATATTGATTTTGTATTATGGGCAGATTCCCGAGTGGCCAAAGGGGACAGACTGTAAATCTGCTGCAACTTGCTTCGGTGGTTCGAATCCACCTCTGCCCATTCTTCTTTAAGAAGATTTAATTTCATATCGCGGGATGGAGCAGTCTGGAAGCTCGCCGGGCTCATAACCCGGAGGTCATAGGTTCAAATCCTATTCCCGCAACTCAATGCACAAAAGCATTATGCCTAGTTAGCTCAGTTGGTAGAGCGGAGGACTGAAAATCCTTATGTCTCTGGTTCGATTCCGGAACTAGGCATTTTTTAATTCCAGCAACCAACACAGTTTGCTGGTTTTTTTATTTTTTAAGGTTGATATTAGCTGTTTAATTTGCTAAAGTGGGTATATATGGAGTTTAGGAGGCGAAAGGCCATGGAGAAGATCATATTAACAGGAGACAGACCAACAGGAAGACTTCATGTCGGACATTATGTCGGTTCCTTAAAGAGACGTGTAGAATTACAGAATTCCGGGGAATTCGATAAAATATATATTATGATTGCAGATGCGCAGGCACTTACGGATAATTTTGATAACCCGGAGAAGGTTAGACAAAATATTATTGAAGTAGCCCTTGATTACTTATCTGTTGGACTTGATCCGGCAAAGTCAAATCTGTTTATTCAGTCCCAGATTTCTGAATTGACAGAGCTTACTTTTTTCTATTCAAATCTTGTAACCGTTTCCCGTTTACAAAGAAACCCTACTGTCAAATCTGAGATTCAGATGAGAAATTTTGAGACTAGTATTCCGGTGGGCTTTTTCACTTATCCGATTAGTCAGGCTGCCGATATTACTGCATTTAAGGCTACAACAGTTCCGGTGGGGGAAGACCAGCTTCCAATGATTGAGCAGACGAGAGAGATTGTCCGTAAGTTTAATTCTATATACGATGAGGTTTTAGTGGAGCCGGAGGTTCTTCTTCCGGATAATGAGGCGTGTATGCGATTACCCGGAACAGATGGAAAGGCAAAGATGAGTAAGTCTCTCGGCAATTGCATCTATCTTTCCGACACAGAAGCAGACGTAAAACAGAAGATTATGAGTATGTATACGGACCCGACTCATATTCAGATTACGGATCCGGGACATATTGAAGGAAACTGTGTATTTACCTATTTGGATGCATTTAGCAGACCGGAGCATTTTGCAGAATATCTTCCGGAATATCAGAATCTGGATGAATTGAAGGCGCACTACCAGAGAGGCGGACTTGGCGATGTCAAGATCAAAAAGTTCTTAAATAATGTTATTCAGGAAGAGCTTTCTCCGATTCGTGCAAGAAGAGCTGAATTTGAAAAGGATATTCCGGCAGTTTACGATATCTTGAAAAAGGGAAGCGAGACTGCAAGAGAGGCAGCATCCCAGACCTTGTCCGAGGTAAAACGTGCAATGAGAATTAACTATTTTGATGACGAAGAATTAATTCGTGTGCAGAGCGAAAAATATTCCGGTGTAGAAAAATAGGAATGATGAGGTGTCATACAGTGATGGGAATCAATGGGTGACGCCTTTCATTTTGAGAAAAGAGGGATTACTAGTGATTCGAAAAGCCTCTCTGGAGGATATTCCTGCTTTACAGAAAATATATAATGATGCTGTTTTACACACAACAGCAACTTATGATACAGAAATCAAGGATTATGCAGATCGTTTGAGGTGGTATGAGCAGCATGAAACGGAACCGTATGTCCTTTTTGTGGAAGAAATAGACAAAACAGTTGCCGGGTATGCATCCTTATCCCAATATCGTGAGAGACGGGCCTTTGATCCATCGGTGGAGATTTCTGTCTATGTAGATGAAGCTTTTCAGAATCAGGGAGTAGGGAGTTCCTTGATGAAGGCGGTTTTGGATTATGCGAAGAACCAGAAATGTATTCATACGGTTGTATCCCTGATCACATCGGAGAATGAACATAGTATCTATCTGCATGAAAAATTGGGATTTTCTTACTGTGGGAAAATCAAGGATGCCGGATATAAGTTTGGCAAATGGGTAGATTTAAGTATTTATCAAATCATATATCAAAGAGAGTAAAGAAGGAGGTGCCAAATGGTAAAGTATTATAAAACAGACGACAGACAGATCCATGAAGTAAAAGAAATTGACAGTGGCGTTTGGGTTCAGATGATAAATCCCAGTGTTGCAGAGGGACAGGCTGTGGCGGATGCACTTGATGTTGACATCGAAGATGTGCTTGCTGCTCTCGATGAAGAAGAAAGTTCCCGAATCGAGCTTCAGGATGGATATACCCTCATTCTTGTGGATATTCCCACAACGGAAATCCGACATGAAAAAGAATCTTATACTACAATACCACTTGGTATTATTCTTACCCCGGATGAGATTGTAACGATCTGCACAGAGGATACGCCGGTGCTACAGGTATTTTTGAACAACCGGGTAAAGGAGTTTTCTACAAAGAAAAAGCTTCGCTTTGTATATCAGATCCTGTACCGGATTTCCGTATTATACCAGAGCAACCTTCGGGTAATCGATAAGATGAGAACGGATATCGAGGAACGTGTTGGAAACGACACAGAGGAAGTGGACTTAATTGCATTACATGAATTGGAATCAACCCTTGTCTACTTTGCAACATCCCTTCGTGCGAACAGTGTGGTTTTGGACCGGCTTACCAGATATAAAAGACTCGAACAGTATCCGGAGGATAAAGAACTTTTGGATGATGTGATCGTGGAAAACAAGCAGGCCATTGAGATGACGGTAATTTACCGTGATATTATCAACGGTACGAGAGAGCTGATGTCCTCCGTCATTGATAACCGATTAAATAATGTCATGAAGATCCTCACTTCTGTAACCATCGTACTTGCCATCCCGACGTTGATTTCCGGATTATATGGTATGAACGTAAAGACGGAAGGGATGCCCTTTGCAAATTCTGTATGGGGTTTTGCAATTGTGTGTGTGATTACAGTAGTGATCTGTATCATTTCTCTTCTTATTTTAAGAAGAAAGAAGATGCTTTAATAATATAGAAGAAAGGGCAACGGATATGTGGGTTGCAGAAAATTGGAAAGACTATCAGGTAATGGATTGCAGTGCTGGCGAAAAACTAGAACGCTGGAAAAACTATATACTGGTTCGTCCGGACCCGCAGGTTATCTGGAACACTCCAAAAATGCTAAAGGAGTGGAAAAAAATGAATGGACATTACCATCGCAGCGCAAAGGGCGGTGGAGAATGGGAATTTTTCAATCTTCCCGAAGAGTGGACCATCCATTATATGCTGCCGATTGGAAAAGAACTGACCTTTCATTTGAAACCATTTAGCTTTAAGCATACCGGACTGTTTCCGGAACAGGCTGCAAACTGGGACTGGTTTTCCAAAAAAATTGCAGATGCAAGGAAGAAAAATCCGGACAAAGAAATAAAAGTATTGAATCTTTTTGCATATACCGGAGGTGCGACCCTTGCGGCGGCAGCTGCCGGAGCGAGCGTTACCCATGTGGATGCGGCAAAAGGAATGGTTGCATGGGCGAAAGAGAATGCGATTTCATCGGGACTTGGGGATGCGCCGATTCGCTGGCTCGTTGATGACTGTGTGAAATTCGTAGAACGGGAGATCCGGCGTGGAAATCACTATGATGCAATTATTATGGATCCGCCATCCTACGGAAGGGGACCCAAAGGGGAAATCTGGAAGATTGAAGAGGCGGTATATCCACTCATTCAGTTGTGTGAGCAGATCCTAACAGAAGAACCGCTGTTCTTCTTGATCAATTCCTATACCACCGGACTTCAGCCGGCGGTACTTACCTATATGCTCAGTACCACTCTGAAAAAATACAAAGGAACCGTAATATCCTCTGAAATCGGGCTTCCGGTTTCAAGCAACGGTCTGGTTCTTCCCTGCGGAGCAAGCGGAAGATTTGAAGGAAATATATGATGAAAAAAAGCAGGCAAAATTTTTTACAAAATTTATTTAAAATTTTTGTAAAAAGTGCTTGCTTTTTGTGATTTAAGAATGTATAATAGCTTTTGCTGTGACATGATAGCGATGAAGCGTGAGGTTGCTACACAAAGTTGTAGGTTTTCCGTGGAGCGAATGTCAAGTTAGGAAACTGACGGCAAGTCACTGTACAAAAACGGTCTACATAAGGTAGAAACAACGTGTGAAAGGACAGTAACAAGAAAACATCCCCGAAAGGGCTGTGCTTTTTACAAGGACACACACGGAGAAGTGTACAGTCACCACTTGTCGTACTGAAACATAAGTGCGAAAAGGAGGCGGCTTTTTTTATGGCAAGTCAAGTAATGAGAATCACTCTCAAAGCGTATGATCACGAATTAGTAGATTCATCCGCAAAGAAAATCATCGAGACTGTAAAGAAGAATGGATCACAGGTGAGCGGACCGGTACCTCTTCCAACAAAGAAGGAAGTAGTTACGATCTTAAGAGCAACTCACAAGTATAAGGATTCTCGTGAACAGTTCGAGCAGAGAACTCATAAGAGACTCATCGATATCATTACACCAACCCAGAAGACTGTAGATGCTTTATCACATCTTGAGATGCCAGCTGGTGTTTACATTGATATCAAAATGAAGGAGAAATAAATCTCCACATTCCTTATTAAAAGGAAAGCAAAGTTAAAAATATCCTAGTTACTAGGATGAACGGTAGAACCGTTCCGCTGTAGAAAACAGGAGGTAAAGAAATGAAGAAAGCGATTTTAGCAACAAAAGTCGGAATGACTCAAATCTTCAATGCAGATGGTGTGTTAGTACCGGTTACAGTTCTTCAGGCTGGACCATGTGTAGTAACACAGATTAAGACTGTAGAGAACGATGGTTACTCAGCAGTTCAGGTAGCTTTTGCAGACGCTAAGGAAAAGGCTGTTACAAAGGATGCCAACGGAAAGAAAGAAATCAGAAACAGACACGGCGTTAACAAGGCACAGATGGGACACTTCACAAAGGCTGGAGTTTCAGCTAAGAAGTTTGTTCGCGAGTTCAAGTTTGAGAACGCAGGTGAGTACAATCTGGCAGATGAAATCAAGGCTGATATCTTCGCTGAAGGAGATAAGGTTGATGTAACTGCTATTTCAAAGGGTAAAGGTTTCCAGGGTGCTATTAAGAGATTAGGCCAGCACAGAGGACCTATGGCTCATGGTTCTAAGTTCCATCGCCATCAGGGTTCAAACGGTGCATGTTCTTCACCAAGCCGTGTATTCAAGGGAAAAGGAATGCCTGGACACATGGGTAGCGTAAAGGTTACAACTCAGAACCTTGAAGTTGTAAGAATTGACGCAGAGAACAATCTTCTCCTGATCAAGGGTGCTGTTCCGGGAGCAAAGAAAGCTCTTATCACAGTAAAAGAATCCGTTAAGTCAGGTAAATAGTGCGAAATAGGAAAGGAGGAACTTTACGATGGCTAAAGTAGCTGTTTATAACATGGAAGGCAAAGAAGTAGATTCTATCGAATTAAACGATTCTATTTTCGGCGTTGAAATTAATGAGCATTTAGTTCATATGGCTGTGCTTCAGCAGCTTGCAAATAATCGCCAGGGAACTCAGAAGGCAAAGACACGTTCTGAGGTTTCAGGTGGCGGAAGAAAACCATGGAGACAGAAGGGAACCGGTCATGCAAGACAGGGATCTACAAGAGCTCCACAGTGGACAGGCGGCGGAGTTGTATTTGCTCCAACACCAAGAGATTACTCATTCAAGCTTAATAAGAAGGAAAAGAGAGCAGCATTAAAGTCAGTTCTTACTTCTAAGGTAGCTGATGGAAAGTTCGTAGTAGTTGATGAGTTAAAGTTAGACGAAATCAAGACAAAGAAATTTGTTGAGGTTATGAATAACCTTAAGGTTGAGAAGGCACTCGTTGTATTAGATGACATGAATGAAAATGTAATCGCATCTGCAGCAAATGTTCCAACCGTTAAGACTGCTCAGACTAACGAGCTTAATGTATTTGATGCATTAAAGTATGATACAGTAGTTGTTACTAAGGCTGCTGTTGCAACAATCGAGGAGGTGTATGCATAATGGCAAACGTACAATATTATGATGTAATCCTCAAACCAGTAGTAACTGAGAAGAGTATGGCAGCTATGGCTGAAAAGAAATACACATTTCTTGTTCATCCGGAAGCAAACAAGACCATGATTAAGGAAGCAGTTGAGAAAATGTTCGAAGGAACAAAGGTAGCATCTGTGAACACCATGAACTGTGAAGGAAAGAACAAGCGTCGTGGAATGGTTACAGGAAAGACTGCTAAGACCAAGAAAGCAATCGTTACATTGACAGCAGACAGCAAGGATATCGAGATCTTCGCAGGACTGTAAGATAAGCTTTCAACTATGTGCAGAGATGCACGATAACAAATATCGAAAGGAGAAAAACAATGGGAATTAAGACATATAACCCATATACACCTTCCA
>CAMDYX010000105.1 GCA_945910395.1 uncultured Agathobacter sp.
CGCTTTTTACAAACGAGAGTGGGTTCTGATTCAAATATGCAAATTCATTCAGGAATACTTTTCCGAAATGGGATTTTGTTTATTTCTTTCCTGTATTTTGAAATTGCCTTCATCTTTGCGTTTTTGTTGCTTTCGGAATGCAGACTCTTATAAAGAGCATATCTCTCCGGGGATAGAATCCCATTTAAAATTGCCTCCTTCACCGCGCAGCCGGGCTCTGTATCATGCTTACAATCACGAAATCTGCAGCGCAGCTCCAGCTCTGCAATATCGGAAAAGGTCTCATCAATTCCCTCGTTTGCATCGCACATTCCAAGCTCCCGCATTCCCGGTGTATCAATGAGAACTGCGCCATTTTCCAGCTCGATCATCTGCCTGTAGGTAGTGGTGTGACGGCCTTTTGCATCTTCCTCTCGGATTTCAGAGGTCTTCATAATGTTTTTACCCGCCAATACGTTTACCAGCGTAGATTTTCCGACTCCGGAGGAGCCTAAAATGGCAATGGTTTTTCCCGGCTTTACATACTCATTTAATTCGTCAATGCCGATTCCGTAAAGGGCACTTATCGTATGGACCCGAACCAGATCCGACAACCCTTCTATTTCTCTTACGTATCGTCCGGGATTGCTGCACAGATCCACTTTCGTAAGAATCACCACCGGAATTCCGTTCCCCTGTAACGTAATGGACACATACCTTGCAATCCGGTTAAAATTATAATTATCGTTTAAGGATGCCACGATAAACACATAGTCAAAATTGGAAACCATGACCTGTTCCTGCATGTTTTTTACATATCCGATTGCATGCCCTGACTGGTCCGGTCTTTTCAAGATGCTGCTTCTTTCACAAACGGAGGTGATTATGGAATCTCCCAGCGGATTGTATGAAAATGTTACATAGTCTCCTACCACCGGCAGCTCCCAGCCTTCTCTATAAAAGGTTCCTTTCAATTTTCCGGATAATTCCTGCTCCCAGAACCGGATGATATAGGTATTCTTCTGTATCTGACAGATACGTCCCAGCCTTTCCTCATGGAGCCATTGGCAGGATAATTTTAGAGGTTTATGATAAGGGAATTGTGCCGTGAAAGTCTCTAAGGCTTCCTTTTCTTTACAGGCCTCAAAGATCTCATCCTCATAGAACCTGCCATGAATTTTAGAAAATTTTTCCTCATCAAGAGGATATGCCATAAAGGCGTCAAAATTTCCTCCATCACTCGTTGTGATTCCAAAATGGTCACAGGACTTAAAACCATGCTTCGGATAATAATCCGGTTCTCCAAAAATAATGATTCCTGCATATCCGGCCTCCCTTGCAAGGGGAATCGTCTCTTTAAGAAGCCTCCCTCCGACTCCCATATTATGGAAGGTAGGCTCGACACATAAGGGACCAAAGGTCAGTACTTCATGAACGGTATCCCCGTCCACCACCTTTGCCTTGGAATACATAATCGTTCCGACTATTTTTCCGTCGCATTCCGCAACTCTGCTCAGTTCCGGCAGAAAACATACTGCATCCCTTAATGTATGAACCAGTAAATGCTCGCTGCAGCCCGGCCCATGAATATTCCAGAATGCCCGAAGCGTCATATACTCTGTGTTCTTATAATCTTCTTTTGTTTCTTTTCGTATTATGATATTTTTCATTGAATGATCTCCCATATTCTAAAATTAATTTGATAAATTCCTTTTCGGATTTGTGTTCCCTAGAATGAATTTTGCTATTAAAATCAGAACTTTTAAAAAGCGTCGGCACTTAATGAGCAATTTATTGCGAATTTAGTACCGTTACGCTTTTTACAAACGAGAGTGTGTTCTGATTCGAATATGCAAATTCATTCGGGAATACATTTCCGAAATGAGATTTTGATAAAATCTGTGCTGAATATGCAAGATACCCGAAGTGAAATAGAAAAAACAGACCTATAGTTCATAAAAAAAGCCGTAGCAAAATAAGCCACGGCGAAATAGACATCACATATACAAACTATAAATTAATATTTACAAACCGAGGTAATCACGACATATTCAGTTTTTACATTTTCTCTTCTTAATACAATCATCTTCTTACCTCTCTTTCTGAAATATTTGCAGGCATTTGTATGAAATCGAAAGCCTACCAACCGATGGAACAATATCTAAATAAATTTTAGTATAACAACCTGTTTATGTCAACACGAAATTTGCCATATAAACGCAGTATTTCTCACTTTTTTTCTACCACCCGCATATCATACAGTAAGTTAAACACCTATAAAGGAGTCAGGGGATGACACCAAATTATATTACCTTATCCCTGGAAACGCACTTGTTCTTTGCCCGAATTATGAAAGAACATGCGTTATTCCTGGAAGCAGGATTTCCCTGCAAAAACGATCTCTGGATAAAGCGCGCCGAATTTTTCAGACAGCAGTTCGAAGATTTGTTATCCGATGTCGTAACCATCAGCAATGGAAGAATCGGCTGCGAGATATTGGATTCCCATGAGCTTGCAACAGAATTTACCATAAGTGCAGAAAAGCAGACAGAGCTTCTAAGTGGAATTCCGATTAATACGGATCTTACCCGGATGCAGCAAAGCCTCCGGTGCATTCCCTGGATTGGAAACAACAACCAGATTGTTCATTTTGTGAATTCTGCTAACAGACGTTCTCTTCAATTGTTAGACGAACTGATCCGCTTCAAGGAAAGTATTTTAAACGAAGTCTCTGCGGCAAGACTCTTTACAGCAAACTATCCGCTTCTCATTCAGCATATCATAAGAGAAGCACAATTATACCGAACTACCATCGATAATCTCATACATGGCCAGTATGCTTCCTACCAGATGCTCTGGGGAACCGAAAGCTTCTGGAATCAGATTATGATGGAGCATGCACTCTTTATCCGCGGGCTGCTTGATCCGTCTGAAGAAGAGCTGGTAAACATGGCAAATGATTTTGCCATCGATTATAGAAAGCCTCTGGATATGGCAAAGGAGCAGGATGATATTGCATCCGGCAGGCTGACTCAGGAAACCCTGGAGGAAACCTTAAAATACCGCGACTTTAAAGCGGCTGGTACAAAGGGCATCTTAGACAGCAACATTGCTTCCATCATACTCCCTCTGTTAGCCGACCATGTGCTGCGGGAAGCAAATCACTACATTCGCATTTTGCGGTACAGTCCCACAAGGGAGGGTTCATGAACTTGGTTTTTCCATTATAACGTAGGAATTTTTTTATCGGTATACAGAATATGGTTAATCAGCCAGCCCAGAAGGAATTCTACCAGACTCTGCATATATTCCTGAGGCTGCTTTTCAATTTCTTCTTTTTGGATTCCGGCAATTTTATATATGAACGCCTTATGGGCACGCTTTTGTGCTTCCAGACCTTCATAATGGATGCTTTCCATATACTCCTCCTCATCGGAAAAGTGAAACTCTGTATAAGCCTTAAGCTCTCCCAGAATTTCCATTATTTCATCGCACTGACCGACATCCACTCCTTCCCGGACCAGATCGTTTGCTTTCCCAATCAAGCGAAACAGTTCCCGGTGCTCGTTGTCGATCAGTGTGTTTCCTATAAGATATTCCTCTGAAAACTCACAGATATTCTCCTTCATCATCCACTCTTCTAGCGGCGGCAGCTTGCCAATCATGGTATCGCTACCGATGATATGCTGATACAGCCATTCCGCAAGAAACAGCATCATTTCCTCCAGCATATCGGTTTGTGCTTCCAGCTCATCGATATCCTTAAATTCCCAGCTGCGCACCTTATTTCGAAATACCACATGCTGGGAACGCTGGACAATCAATTCCGGGTCTCTTATCTTCTCCATGTAGGCTTCCTCATTCCCGAAATGCTGCTCTGCATAGTTTTCTAATTCTTCCAAAAGGTCTTTAATTTGAGAATAGCGGTCTGAAATATAGTGATTATGAATCATATCCAGAATCGAATTGATCAGTTCAAACAGATGCTTATGCTCCTGATCCAGCTGTTCTACCCCTATGAGACAATCATTTGTAAATTGAAACATTTCCGTTCCCCCTCTTTCCTATGTTCTTTACAGTATGTCCCTTATCGGATTAAAAAGCCCATATCCGATAAAGATACTAAAATATTTATCCATATCATACCACAAAAATGTATAAATGTGGAAATGCTTTTATAATTTGACAAAATATGCGGATGCTCTCGACATCAATCGAAAAAGAATTTATAATTATATACCATAGAAGGAGGTATTTTTTATGGTATACAAATGTACTATCTGTGGGTATTTATATGATGAAGAAAAAGAGGGGAAGCCATTTTCTGAGCTGACAGAATGTCCGCTCTGCAAACAGCCACCGGAACGTTTTGAAGCCGTGGAACCGCCAAAAACAACAGCCGTTTTTCCGGAAGCAGAAAGGAAACCCGCTTCCATAGACGCAGAGGGTCTGGATTTAAATTATCCGAAGGAAACCCGAAAAACCGATAGCAATTATCGGTACATGAAGGAAATCCATGAGATGGCTGTTACCGGAAAATCAGCGATTGAGGCAATGGGCACCCAGATGAAAATGCCAAACTGGGATGACATACTTGTGCTGGGGGCACAATTAAATCCAATGCCGTTAGATGAGCATGAAGATGTATCTTTAAAAACCGTAATTGGAAAGCATGCCAAAAAGCCGATGGAGCTTGACATGCCGGTCTATATTTCCCATATGTCTTTCGGAGCACTCTCCAAAGAAACAAAAATCGCCATGGCGAAAGGAAGTGCGGCGGCGGGCACGGCAATGTGTAGTGGTGAGGGCGGTATCCTCCCGGAAGAAAAGGAAGCAGCCTATAAATATATCTTTGAATATGTACCAAATCTGTATAGCGTTACAGACGAAAACTTAAAAACCTCTGATGCCATTGAAATTAAAATCGGTCAGGGAACAAAGCCGGGAATGGGCGGACACTTACCGGGCAGCAAGGTTACACCTGAAATTGCAGAAATCCGAAACAAGCCACTGGGTGTGGATGTCATCAGTCCTTCCAAATTTCCGGGAATCAGCAGTACCGACGATTTGCGGGATCTGGTAAGCGAGCTTCGTACGCGAAGCGAGGGCAGACCTATCGGTATCAAGATTGCCGCCGGACGTATTGAACGGGATTTGGAATTCTGTGTCTATGCCAAACCGGATTTCATTACCATAGACGGTCGGGGCGGTGCAACGGGAGCATCTCCTGCCATCATCCGGGATTCCACCAGCGTTCCGACAATCTATGCACTCTACCGTGCAAGAAAGTATTTAGACTCCATCGGCTCCGATATTGATCTGGTCATCACCGGCGGACTTCGGGTATCTTCCGATTTTGCAAAAGCCATTGCCATGGGAGCCGATGCCGTTGCGATTGCTTCAGCGGCTATGGTAGCAGCAGCCTGTCAGCAATACCGTATTTGCGGCACCGGAATGTGTCCGGTAGGAATGGCCACACAGGATAAGACTCTGCGAGAAAGATTGCATATTGATGCTGCAGCCAAGAGAATTGAGAATTATCTCAAATGCTCTGCGGAGGAGTTAAGAACCTTTGCAAGAATCACCGGCAATAAGGATATCCATGGTCTATCCGTGGATGACCTTTGCACGATCAGCAGGGAAATATCCGAATATACAAATATTGAGCACGCATGATAAGATGGTTTTTCAAATGAGTTTTGCAATTTGAATTTCAAAATAGTTTTTAAACATACAAGACTAAATGGCGGGCACTTTTTATTTTCTTAATCGTTTTGTCAGGTTTCACATTATAATAATTTTCGTATACCTAATTTTTTTGAAAAGCAGCCCGAAATTGCCATAAAAACAGGCAGATTGTATGGTTTGAGCAGAGGATTTTCAGCCTGTACCTAAGAAATGAAATATTCCTAGGTATATACTGAAATCAGAACTGCAGAACCTTACAATCTGCCTTTTAAAATAGCGAAAATTGACTTTTTTTCATAATTTTTAGGTATGGAGAAAAAATAATATAGCAAAACATAACAAATATCGTCTTTTTCTCTTTCTGAACCGATCTCACCATTTCTGTTACTTCAATTGTTCTTCGAAGCCTCCTTCACTCCGCGAACTCTTGTGGACACCACCGCCTCAAGGGGCACCATTCTAATATCTACGCTGTTATCCGCCTTTCGTGTAATAAGTGTACCGCCCCGCTGTGTATAGTTTTTCTTCATTCCGCCGTAGCCAAGATAGTGAAGCCTCACACGACTAAAGTCGCGTGCTTCCTATAGGTGTCTTACGACACC
>CAMDYX010000106.1 GCA_945910395.1 uncultured Agathobacter sp.
TTTGCCCATCCGGAGACATGGCAACCCAACCGGAATTCACATTGGGCTGTTCAATCAGATGCAGTGCTCCGTCCAGATCCTCCGTCAGTCCGAAGGGCATGGGAAGGCGTTCGAAGGTCTTTCCCTGATCCTTAGACAAAATCAATCCGCCAAAGGTCTTTCCCGTCCAGTTTCCTCTGGGTGTCACCACCAGCCACTCCGGATGCATGTCGGAAAAGTCGGCATTGATACAGGTAATATATCGATTTCCTTCCGCGTCCGCGAAAGAATTCTGACAGGGTTTGTCGAGTTCCTCGAAGGCAAATCCCCCCAGGTCACCCAGGATGTCAATCACCTGTACTTTTCCCTTCGGCATACTGTAAACATTGAGATGCACCGTCTCCTCAATACCATCGCACCAATCCGTAAATCTGCAGACCTCATCCTTCAGATTTCGGGTACGGAATACCCCCGTGCCCGAATTGAACCAGGCCTCTCTGTCATCGAAAGGATTTATCTTGATATCACTGAGCCAGTGAATCAGAGAATGTCCACCGTTGCATGCAGGACGCATATAGGGAGCACGAAAGGTAATCTCTCCCTCAGACAAATCATACAATACCTGTTGCCAGCTGTTTCCATAATCCCTTGAAAGGAAAACACTGTCCCCGTCATCCTTCACAATGGTGGTCGCAACCAGCATCCCCGGTGTCTGCCGCGACACACTGATGCCGGAAAAGCCGTAATCCAGAACATCTCCCCGCTTGATGTTCTCCTGACCGATTCCATTTACCGCAGATGCACTTCCGGGTGTGATATCTTCCATCCTGCCAAGGCAATACTCAGATTTTTTGTGATCAAGAGAGTACCTGACAATATGCCCGTCAATGGTATCTCCGGAATCGCAGCTGTAGCCGTTTTCCAAAACATAGGAGCGTCTGCCCGTGGAGGCAAAAGTGACATAGAGATATTTTTCGTCTCTGCACCAGCGCTGCGCCACCAGACCATTCAGCCTGCAGCCCTCAATCTCGTGGTTTTCCGGCTCCTGCACCTCTTCAAAGGTGACACCGTTGTCATAGGATATGTAAAGGCTGTGCCCGCGCATGGAATTTGTTTTATTTCCTGTAACCACCCCTGCTGTACCCACAAGAAGCATCCCCTCTATCTCGGCCACGAAGGTAAGATACTCCTCCGGCATCGCAGTCAGTTTCTTCCAACTATGCCCCTTATCCTCACTGCGCCACAGACCTTCCTGCTGCGAAGCGAAATAAATGGTATTGCCCCTTACGCACAGTCTTTCATCCGTACCTCTCCCATTCAAATTACCGTGTATCATCACCGGGATTTTTTTGTAGACGAAATTCTCTCCGTAATCCTCGGAAATTGCCAGCACACCGGAGCCGGGACGATTTACGCCGCAGGCAATATAAAGACTGCCGGGCCTTTCCTCATCTATCGCCAGAGAAATCGGAAATGTCTCACTCAAATCCTCCATAGTCACATGGGGAATCAGGCTGATCCACCTCTGTTTATTTGCATCAAAGCGGTATGTTCCGCCGATGTCCGTCCTGATATACAGTGCATTCGGCTCCTTTTCCGAATACAGAAAACCTGTAACGTATCCACCGCCGGGAATCGGTAAATTGTGATACTCATATGGTATTTGTTTCATACACTACCCCCTATAACCTTACCTAATCCGCAAAATCACCTCTGAGAGACTTCTCCTTTGCTCATGCATGACTCCGAATCGTTACACATAATCAAAAATACCTTGAATCGCGTCCGTAATGTTAATAATATCTTCCATGTGTGCTCTGCCAATTACCGTGAAGCCCCTTACATTCATATCCAATAACGCTAATTTTTCACATTGAACATAACCCTCTACCGAATCAGCCTTTATCCGGATGTGCAAAGGTCCTGCCGTGCCATCTCGAAAAATCGGGCAGCCTATGATTTCCCCGGTCTGATTAAAAAAGTCCTTACTTGTTACAAGTACAGGACTCTTGATTTTTTCTATTTTTATGATATCTCCCTGATGTAATGATTCCTTCATTACCAAACCTCTCTTCCTACCGGTTCTCCCCAGTCATATTCTCCATCCAGATTCAATCTGCCATCAAATTCAGCAGCCCTTTCCTCAAGAGTTTTATGTCTGAAAGGTTTCACAAGCATAATCATTCCATCAGATACTTTTACATCCAACACATCATCTATTTCGATATTTGCTTCCTGCAAAATTTCTTTTGAAATACGGATACCCTGACTATTTCCCCACGCTTTTATCTGTGCCTGCATGAAAATACCTCCGCTTGTTTAGTATATACATAGTATATACTAAACAGATAAATATATCAATAGATACGAAAAGTTTCTGACATATTCGGATATGCAAAGTGCCTGCAATACTATCATTAAAAACGATATTTCCCTTTTCCGCTTCCCTTAACAACATGTATCACTTTTGCTTTGTACATACCATTTAACAATTCTGATGCTCTCGTGGACTTTAATCCGGTAATCTCTTCTACAAAACTTCTGCCAAATACTTTTTCTTTCCCGCATTCATCATATAAAGCAAATATATGACGAAGTGTTTTTTCTGATATTTCAGGCATATATGCACGCATTTTTTCTTCAATGTCCGCTTTTACAATTTCAATGTCCGCTTTTCCCGTTTCAATGTCCGCTTTTTTATTGTTATTCATATTACTACGGATATGCATGGTTCGGTTTTGAAGTTCGTTTTTTTCATTTAATAAAAGATTTCTTAAAAACAGTTCCAGATATTCTGTAGTTTCATGAATTATCTGGAAACAAAAACAGCCAAATGATGAATAACTTCATTCATGGAAAGATTTTGTAACTAAATTTCTTTTCTTCCGAAAAATCATAGTCCAGAGTTGCTCTAAGCTCCGAAGCACTGCCATAAATTACAGTCTCTCCATCTAATACCCATTCCTTTTTTGTAATATTATAATCTCTTACTTTCCCTGCATGATTATATATATCTGCGAACAGCTTTTTATGAATTGATATATATTCATTTGGAGTAAAACTGAAAGCCTTTTCTGATAAAATCTTGGCAATTCTCACCGACACCTTATCCGCTTCCTCCGTTCTGTCTCCTGCGTCAGACTGTTGTTTTTCCTCATAATAACTGTTTAAAAGTTCCTGTGCCTCATCAATCGAAATATCGCCTTCAATATTTCTAATTGCAGTATCAATCAGATATTTCGACGTTTTCAATCCATCAACAGCCTGTAATCCTATAGCTGTCTGCCACGCATAGCCTTTATCTCGTTTATCCGGTTCTGCCTGTATAAAATATTCTTTAAACGGATCATTTTTCATAAAATTCCTCCCGGA
Organism: uncultured Agathobacter sp.; assembly: GCA_945910395.1. GTDB lineage: Bacteria > Bacillota > Clostridia > Lachnospirales > Lachnospiraceae > Roseburia. The sequence continues at coordinate 3,352 of CAMDYX010000106.1, forward strand.
TCAAACTCTTCAAGATGCTGCGTTCTAAACATTTTTGTGGATTGATAAATACCATTACTGCCAATACATTTCCATTATACAACACTATTTGTTCTCTGTGTCATTTTCCACATTATTTTTCCCATATAGAGGGGATGACGATAGCATATTTTCATCTGTTTTGTTGCCCTTCTCCAGCAAACGAACCACCATGTAATACCCAATACCCTGATTAGCACCTACTATTAATATATTTGACATGTTCAATCCTCCTGAAACATTCTATTGATATAGGCAAAAACTTCCTGGTCAAAAGCATCCTTCTTTGCTTTTGTCAATTCCCCGGTTAATAAATATTGAAATGTAAGCATTGTAATATACGCAAAAAAATCATTACCGGCTTTTTCTGCCTGTTTCTCATTCATCATTCCAAACTTAGTTAATATCATAAATGATTGTGTTTGAATTCTATGAGGCAATTTAAATAGATAATGTTCATATAAGATTCTCATGCTTTCATTATGAAATTGCTCAATCATCATAAAACGCATCATTTGATTGCAAAATGTATCAAATAAATATCGTTCAAAATAGAACTCCCTTAACCAATCCCATGAAAATGAGCTGACATTATGTAGATTGAGCATAGATGACTGCAGCATATCCGTAAGTTCTTTGATATGACTTTCATACTTCTCCACAAGTGAATCTAAAATGTCTTGTTTATTTTTGAAATGATAGTAAATAGAACTTTCTTTTATATTCACCGTTTTTGCAATATCTCTTATCGATACTGAGTTATAACCTGATTTTGCAAACATATCCAGTGCATTTTTCAGAATAAGTTCTTTCGTTTCCACAGTATTCCCTCCTTGCCTAACAGTCGTTAGATGCATTGTATCTAACAACCGTTAGGTTGTCAAGATGACAACTAAAAAGAACTCCATACCATTTTCAGTATAGAGTTCCGTACTATTATTTTGATAGTAGTTTTAAAAATCTCTTATCATTCATCTGCTCATTTGTAACATACTTCATCAAGTCGCCTTACTTCACAGCCTTTCTTTTCATAATATTCAAGCATTTCATCCACCTTCTTCAAATCATAACTTGTAACACAATCCGAGAGCACATGTACCTTGTAGCCTGCTTTAACCATGTTATAGCAGGTAGACTTCACACAAGCAGTTGCATCAGCTCCACATATATAAAACTCATCGATTTCATTATCGGCGATAAACTGTGCAAAGCTTTCGCTGGTTAATGCGTTTGCTTTCGTTTTTACAAAAATATGGTCTGACACCACGGAAAGCTCCGGTACAAACTGCTCACCCTTCGTATTCGGCTTGAAGGTTCTGGTGCCGGCTGTAATATTATTATGCTTGATATAGACAATAAGCATTTCTTCGCTCTGCGCCCATTCCACTGCTTTATTTATATTTTCAATGATATCTCTATAGTTCTTTGTAATATCGTTCTGAATATCTATAACTACTAAGGCTTTGCTCATTTTCTTTACACTTCCTTTTTACATATTGAATGTCGGATTACAGTCCTCTACTTTTCCGAAACAACTTTTCTTGCATCGGACATATTATTCACCTAATTCCGAACGAATCAGTTTTTTTATCGCATCATAGTTTTCTTCTCTCAGAGAGTGAAAGAAAGCCATATTTTTGCATTTCTTAAATTCTTCACCATCCATTGTAAATTGATAACCACCTGAACAGGTCGGCGAACAGTTCAATCCGCTTAGTTTTTTACAATCTCCGGACTTTCTTATGTCTGCTTTCATATTTATAAAACCTCCCCTTTTCTTACGATTGGTAGCCATATCTCATACTTTGTGTTATGCGGATCCGGATTCAGATACAGTTCTATTTCCGGTGCATTTGCGTACTCACTCATACCCGCTTGTTGGTAGCCATTCGGTCACAATTCTGGTTTCTAACTCCTGCATTTTAATGACAGGTCCTTCTTCGTAGAAAACAGCCCATGTCGAAGGAGGAACCACAAACTCTTCATATTCCTTCGTTTCTTTCGTTGAAGCCACGGCTACATAATATTCCCATTCATCCTTTTCATTGCAAGTGCTTACACCCATCAATCCATAAATCGGCGTGTCCATCATGCCCGCAAGTCTCTCAATGGTTCCATCCTTTGCACAGTCAGCCCAGAACTTCGGCGTAATCCGGAAGTTCTCCTCCAGGGTTGATGTAAGAGGTATCTTTTTTCCAACCACTCGAATTGCATCTTTTTTCTCAATTCTGTAATTCATTTCCTGTGTTCCCCTAACAGTCATCTGAAATACAAGAGGTGGAAATGCTTTTAATGTTGCACTGCCGTCTCTCACCTGAGATGGAGAGATACCGTGAACCATTTGAAATGCTCTGTTAAATGCAGTAGGCGAATCATAACCGTACTTTAATGCCACACCAATAACTTTGGTGTTTTCCTTTTTCAGATCAACAGCTGCAAGTGACATTCTTCTTTTTCTCAGATATTCGGTCAGTGTAATACCACCAATGTATGTGAAGATTCTCTGGAAATGATGTGCAGAACATCCGGCCAGCTTCCCAAGTTCATTTAAGTCAGGCTCTTCCAAAATGTGTTCTTCTATGTAGTTTACGGCTTCATTCATACCTTGAACCCATTCCATATGACTGCTCCTCTTTTTGTGATATGCCCATCATACAGAATTTTTTCGTGCATATCCTCGCATTTTCAGGCCAAATATCGAGAGGTAAAATTTTTCAGGGACAAAAGTGATTCAGAAATTCTTCAATGTAACCCACAGTTCAGACATAAATCACCTCATAAAATATAAAAATATGTTCTTACAGTTCAATGATATCAATCTGCTCAGTCCCATCATCACAC
>CAMDYX010000107.1 GCA_945910395.1 uncultured Agathobacter sp.
ATGCTTCCACGTAGGCGTACATGCTATAAGTCATAACGCCTACAAAGAGCCATGCTTCTGTAATCTCGCCGGTATCAGGGTCGATGATATAAGCTGGATCTCCAGCCCAATCTACTTCAACCTGTTCACCGGGTTTTCGGGGGATGTGCATGGTTGCTCTTCGCTTTTGCTCATCCTGCTGGATGTAATAGCAAAACTGTGAATACATGAGAGGCTCTTCGCCTGCCATACGGCAATCCTCACAGTATTCGCTCCACAGGAGCTTTTTGCTTACTCCGTTTCGCAATAATTCTTTGCGAATGTAAGCATAGTCAGGCATACGCTTATTGGTAGCTGACTTTTCCTTGGGAAAGAGAATGTTTTCCAAGGCATCATCTGTCATGGTTTCATCAAGAGGCCAGGAGATATTTATCTCATCAGCTTTTTTGAGAACCTTTGACACAGTGTTTCGGGACACACTGCAACTTAATGCAATGTTCCGTTCGCTGAAGTTCAGACTATGAAGTCTGATGATTTCGCGATACTTGGTCATGATTTTGACCCTCCTTATAGTGTATTTACACCAATCGGTGCATGACTACAGTATAAGGAATCTATGTAATGGTTTCCACAGATCCGGAATCTTGATTTCCTTGTGCCGGAATAGTGGTTTCCTAATTACCGGAATGATAGTTTCCACCACCGGAACAGTGGCTCTGAACCCCCGGAATGGAGGCTCTCAAAATCCGGACAGGTGGCTCAAAAGGAGCCGGAATACTCAACAAAATGTTAGAAATGGACATTGCGGATGTCATTAATATGTTTCCCGGAATGACGGGATTGCTCTATGTCTCGAAGAAGGGGTGTTTGCAATTAAAAACAGAATACGACAGCGGGCAAATCGGAAACTCAAGCAAAGGGAAGAAATTCTTGACAAGAAGAACGGGCATGGAGTTACAGATTTGACTGCCTATAATGCCGTAAAACAAATTGTTTCAAGAGGAACAGCAACATTGGTATTAAGATAGCCACCAGAGGACTGGTGGTATTTTATTGCAAAAAAATGAAATGGAGGAATACGTAATGGAAAAAACAACGATGAGTGTGCAGGAACATGCAGCACAAATGGGAATCAGCCTTCCCAAAGCATATGAGCTTGTGAAAACACCGGGTTTTCCCACAATCCGTATTGGAACAAGAATTCTGATTCCGGTAGAGGCATACCGGGAGTGGCTACTGAAAAATGCAGTTAACGATTAGTGGCTGTACTTATTACGTCGGGAGGAGGTGAGAGCGTGAGTGAGATTACGATAGAAGATTTGAAGCAAAAAAAGATATGGCTTTTGTGGAATCTTAGACCGGGCAAAAATGGAAAGATGACCAAAGTTCCATTTTCGGCTTATGGTGGAGCAACGGGTACAGATGATAAGCACAAAGATACACTGGCTACTTATGATGAAGCATATGATGCCTTGCAGAAATGTGGTGCATCCGGCATCGGATTTAAAGTGCCGGAAGATATGTATTTTCTGGATATCGACCATAAGGAAATGACAGACCCGCTATTACAGAAACTTGTTGATAGGCACAATTCTTATACAGAATTCTCTCCGAGCGGGCAGGGAATCCATATTCTTGGAACCTGTGATGCGGAAAAACTTCCTATTATTTATGACGGGAAGAAACAGCGTAATGTTCTGAGTAATGAGTTCTATCAGAAAAATTCCAAGATTGGTGTGGAACTTTATATCGGAAGTATCACCAATCGTTTTGCTACCTTTACGGGAAATGTAATCAATAATCTTCCTCTTACGGAGGGGACGGATGCAGTACTTGCAACTCTTGATGAGGATATGCGCAGGACAACTCAGAATAATCCGGCAGATGCTGACGAGGGAATTCGGTTTGATGTAGTGGCAGATTTGCGTAAGCAGAAAAATGGGGAGAAATTCATAAAACTGTATGACAAGGGAGATATCAGTGATTATGGTTCACAGTCGGAGGCGGATGCAGCCCTCTGTGCCATGATAGCTTTTCGTGTAGGAGAAGATGCAGAGGCAATTGACAAGATATTCCGGGATTCCAAACTTTTCAGAGATAAATGGGAACGTGACGATTATCGTGAAGCCACGATAGCACTTGGAATAAAGGCTTGTCACGGAGTATTCCACAAATCTGTAATGGAACATCCGGAGTTTGTCAAATTTGATGAGAAAACCTTTAAGCCGTACATCAGCGTTCCACTTCTGGCAAAGCACGTTAGAGAGCATATGCAGTACGTGCTTGTGAGAGATAATGGGAAACAGGCACTTTTGAAATATGTTTATGAAGACGGCTGTTACAGACTTTATGCAGACAACATGATGATGGGGCGCATTAAGCAGTATATTGCAGATTATGATGAGGAATTGGTAAAGATGAGCAAGGTAAATGAAACTTTGCAGCACATCAATACAGATCTGAATTACGTGGGGCAGGACGAGTTAAATGCGGATGAAAATATCATCAACTTTCAGAATGGACTGCTTAGAATATCAGCTACGGAAGCCATATTGGAACCGCATAGCCCGACAGTGCTTTCTACCATACAGATACCATGTGAGTGGCAGGACGCGCCAGTACAAACACCTGTGTTTGATGCATATCTAAATACACTTACGAATGGGGATAAGGAAGTGCAACAGCTTCTGCTTGAATTTATAGGCGTGTGTATTTCCAATGTGAAGGGCTGGCGGATGAAAAAAGCTTTGTTTCTTGTTGGAGATGGGGATACCGGAAAATCACAATTAAAAAGTCTGGTAGAGCGGCTGCTTGGAAGAGGAAATTTCATAGGTATTGATCTGAAAGAAATTGAATCACGTTTTGGAACAGGAGCCATCTATGGAACAAGGCTTGCCGGAAGTTCGGACATGAGTTTTTTGTCAGTGGATGAACTGAAAACCTTTAAGAAGATGACGGGCGGGGACAGTCTTTTTGCGGAGTTCAAGGGTCAACAGGCATTTGAATTCACATTTAATGGACTTTTATGGTTCTGTATGAACCGTCTGCCGAAGTTTGGTGGGGATGATGGCAAATGGGTATACGAGCGCATTATGGTTGTGGAGTGCCCGAACGTTATTCCGAAGGAACAGCAGGACAAACAGCTTCTGGATAAGATGTATGCCGAGCGTGATGGAATCGTGAGAAAGGCAGTCACGGCACTGCAGAATGTTATAGCGAATGGTTACCGCTTTACAGAACCGGACAGTGTATCAGAGGCACGAAAAGAATATCAGAGTGCAAACAGTACCGTGATTTCATTTTATGAGGAATGCATGTGTCCGTGGGAAGACGGAAAGATTGTCCGGCATTGTACTACGGGCAGAATCTATAAAGTTTACCAGGCTTGGTGCAGGGAGAATAATAACGGTTATGCAAGGACTGCCAAAGAGTTCCGTGAACAGCTTGCTGCACACATCGGAGGCACATTTGCTGACATTACGACCAGACAGAAGGGTAACACCTATTATAAAGACCTTACAATTACGCAGGAAACAAAAGAGTTGTATGCAAAAGAATATGGTTATGAGGAGACTGATTTCTTAGCCGGGTAGCAGTATGGGGGCAGAGGTAGCAGTACAGGTAGCAGTAATTTTCACAACTGCTACCCAATCAAAGCCAGTAAATACAAGGGCTTTTGGATATTGGTAGCAGAAGGTAGCAGACTTTTCAACTTCTAAGCTGAAAATTAAAACTTTAATGTAGAAATATAACGGTATATGAAAAAGAAGAATTGTGATTATTATTTTGTGAGAACTGCTACCTGCTGCTACCCGGAGGTTGCAAAGCCTTGAAATATAAGGAATTGATGGGGTAGCAGTTCCTGAAAATATTGCTACCTGTACTGCTACCCAAAGTTAATTACTGCTACCCGCATATGAAGAAGGGAGAGAAATGGATGTCAAAAGGGACACAGCAATCCGGGCATTATGTAAGAGCCTTGGAGAGAATTACAGAGGAAAAACAATAAATTATGCAGGAGGAGTAAAAAACATGACACACAGGATTTTCTACGGTTCGGATTTTAAATTGAATGATTCCGATAAGAAGATGTTTTCAAAGGATGGATATGAATGTAAGGCTTTATTGCAGGGAAAGTCTGGAATGCCAGTGGCAGTATCTCAGAAAATGGACAAGGATTTTCCAATATGGAAAGTGCAGTATGGATTTTCGTGTCTGGTATTTCCAACTTATGAAGATGCAATGGACTTTTGCAGAGGAAGATTTACAAGAATAAATGGAAAGGCGGTGTAGAAAATGCAGATGATAAGATATCATCCGCTCATTGATGGAGACACAGATGGAAGGGAGAAAGTTCCGTTGTTTTTATCAACGGACGGGGAGACAATCCGGCAGAATAGCAAACTGTATCTGTCGGAGATTATCCCTAATCATTACAGACTTTATTCGAAAGAATCAAAGAGCCGGAGGGAAACGGATCAAATGATAATTCATTGTCCGTTATGTGGAGCCGGATTAAGACAGGTGCTTGAAAACCACGATGCAAATAAACTTGGGCTGTACACCTGTGACAGGTGCAGACGATAGAGAGAGGGAGGATTATATTATGGTATTTCCATTAGTAAAATTGAATAAGGAAGGTACCTTATTACAACCGACAAATTCATATTATTCAGAGGAGTATGCACAGCGAATGTGCGACTTATATCTGACGGATGAACTGAATCAGGATGAAACCGGAATAATAAAGAGAACTTACAGACTTCATGCAAGTAAAGACCACAGCGAGGAGATGGCTTTTGCTTATGAAATCCATTGCCCGAAGTGTAGAAATTATTTGAAACAGATTGGAAGACAGCTGACATTTAATACGCTGGGACTTTATAAGTGCCCTGTGTGTGATAGAAAGTAAGGGGGAAAGAATTATGGTAGATAACGTACAAATCACAGCACAGCCGGAGTATGATATTGAATTCTGGAATGCAATGAGAAATAAGGAAGTGAGAGAGGATATTCTTGCTAAAGGGCGGGATATCAGTACGGGTACTTATAGCATGCCAACGGTTGCAGCCGGGAAGATTATGAGCGAGATCGAAAAAGAATCTGATTTCAGAAAGATTGCAACAGTTATCCGTGCATATCAGACTGGTTATAAAATCTTTGCGAAGGACTGTAAAGATAAAGCTGAGTTCGTAGCAGAAGGCGCTACAATTCCTGTTTATGAAGGTGCAGGGGATTTTAAGGAAAATGCGATTGGAAGTCACAAATTGGCTTCCATCGTGACACTGGATGAGGACTTTGTCTGTGATGCCGGATTTAACATTGAAAAGTATCTCACAGAAAAACTTGGAAAATGTTTTGGAAAAGCGGAGGATAATGCATTCATCAATGGAACAGGGGAAGATGAGCCAATAGGTATTCTTCATGATAGAAATGGTGCAGAAGTGGGGATGGCAACATCCAACCTTACCTACGATGATGTGATTTCCTTATATTTCAGTGTGGAAAAGGAGTACAGAAGAAATGGTATCTGGCTTATGAATGATAAGACAGCACTTGCTCTCCGAAAACTGAAGGATGCAGGTGGGAATTATTTGTGGAACCAGACGAATGATACAATTCTGGGTAAGCAGGTAATTATTTCAGAATATATGCCGGACATTGGCGCGGGGACAAAGCCGATTGCATTTGGTGATTTTTCTTACTACTGGATTGTGGGAAGAAAACCAGTATCGGTAAGAACGCTGTTAGAGAAGTTTATACTATATGATCAGATTGGATATCTTGCATTTGAGTTTCTTGATGGAAAACTGGTAAGAAAAGAAGCAATCAAGGTTGTTCAGATGACAGATACAGAGGAATAATCACACTTTTCATTAGAATTGTTTGATTTTATTTCTATCATATTGCATGGGATGTATACCCCCTTGTACAGTATTTATCTGTATTGGGGGTTAATCCCCCGTTTGATTTCGCTATTTTTATGCGTGAGGGGGCAGCACCGTTCCCCTTTGTCTAAACTGTTAGAGATAATGACCGCCCCTAGGGGATGTAACACAGCGTCAGAGTAAAATGAAAAAAATATAGTACAAAGGAGTCAGGCTGTGTGACCACCTTGTCGGAAGGAGACCAGCTATGAAAAGTCAAGCATAAATTAGCTGGAAATTTCAAAATTC
>CAMDYX010000108.1 GCA_945910395.1 uncultured Agathobacter sp.
AATCTAGAGCAGGAACTCTCTGCGATTCTCCAACTGACAGTAAGTTTACTCTATCATGGACATGGAAGTACTTGATAAAGTTCCCATGGAGGATTTGAATTATGATACCATTCATGGATATCGTAACAGCCATCGTTCTTTAAAAGAAGGACATCCGTTTGAGCGTCTGAGTGACCATGAATATTTGAGAAGTATTGGTGCCGCTGCAATTTCTGAGGAAGATGGACAGTTGCATCCTACGGCAGCAGGAATGCTGATGTTTGGCGACGAGTACAACATTGTGCGTCACTTCCCTGAATATTTCTTGGATTATAGAGAAGAGTTGGACCCTACCACTCGTTGGAGCGACAGATTGCAGTCCAGTTCTGGGGAATGGTCCGGAAATGTATGCGACTTTTATTTTAGAGTATATAACAAGATTATCAAAGATATTAAGGTACCTTTCAAAATGGTCGGTGGTGAACGCATTGACGATACGCCGGTACACAAGGCACTTCGTGAAGCTTTGGCAAATTGCTTGATTAACGCAGATTATCATGGATTGCGTGGCGTTGTAATCAGAAAAGAGCCGGACAAGTTGATTCTTGCAAATCCCGGTTATGTCAGAACGGGTAAAAAGCAGATGCGTCTTGGTGGCGAATCCGATCCAAGAAACAAGGCTCTTATGAAAATGTTTAATCTGATCAATATTGGTGAACGTGCCGGAAGCGGTGTGCCGAATATTTTTAATGTTTGGGCAGATGAAGGCTGGGAAGAACCCGTCATTGAAGAAAGATTTGACCCGGACAGAACGGTGCTGTCGCTTTCTTTTGTGAAAAAAGTGACAGAAAAAAGTGACAGAAAAAAAGTGACAGAAAAAAGTGACAGAAAAAAAGTGACAGAAAAAACGCAGGCACATTATGATATGATTCTTTCATTTATGGAAGAGGATGTATGGTATAAAGCAAGTGAATTAGTAGATGTGTTAGGAGTTAGGGAAACAAGAACTAAAGCATTACTCAGAGCACTTGTTGAAGAGGGATCACTTGTGGATAATGGAGCTATAAAAGGTCGTAAGTATAAAAAAGTAAAATAGGAAGTACTTTATAGAGCCTATCAAGTGTTGATGCAAAAGTAATTGTGTTTTTGCGGAATAATAATTCAGCGATTTAAAATAAAAACTTCGGTCAAAAAAATGACCGAGGTTTTGACTGAAGTTTAAACACAGAGAATCCAGTAGCAGTTGAATTAAAACGAGAATTTGCTATAATGGTTTGGAAACAAAGCAAGGGGCAAAGATCAGATGAATATTGAAAAAAACCTAAGAGGCGGAAAGTTTAAACGGCTTCTCGAAAAAGCTATGATTGATTCAAAAAGCAGGACCAACCTAAACAGGCTGGAACTGGAGGTCATCTATTTACTGTCTCATTATGATGAGATGACAACACAGACCGATATATGCCGTTACACGCAGATGAATAAAGGCCATATGTCCACCACCTTAGATAACCTTGTGAAAAAAGGCTATGTAGTTTGCCAAAGGGATGACAAGGATCGCAGATATGTGAAATATCAGTTGACGGATGCCTCGGAGCAGATCTGCCAGGAGATGGAAAAGCTTTGGTCAGAGTTGGTTTCCAAAGTGGTGGAGGGAATAGATGAAGATTCTTTGGCAGTATTTAATCGCGTATCGGAACAGATTAATCAAAATATAGATAAATTGTTGGAAGAGAATTAGAAACTGTGGTGCTAAGCAATTAGCGCCACAATTTTTTTTACAAAAATGTTGACATCTATTTTTTGTGTGCTATAATCGTTTGTAAACAAAAGGTTTGGAAACAAACCAAATGCTTATGCTTCGTATGAAGCATATATTTTTTCAAAAAGGCCTGGCACTCAATAAAGCAGAGCGCTAACAAAAGAAAAGAGGTAATGATTATGAAGCTGAAACCATTAGGAGATCGTGTTGTTTTAAAACAACAGGAGGCAGAAGAGAAGACCCAATCCGGAATTATTTTGCCGGAGAGTGCCAAGGAAAAGCCCCAGACGGCTATTGTTATTGCTGTTGGACCGGGAAGTGAAACGAATGGGAAGAAGGCAGAAATGCAGGTTAAGGAAGGTGACCGTGTGATTTATTCCCGGTATTCCGGTACAGAGGTAAAGCTGGAGGATGAGGAATACATCATCGTAAATCAGTCAGATATTATTGCAATTGTGGAATAAGGATTAAAAAAAGACTACTTAATTTTCAGAAAGAAGGAATTGATATGGCAAAGGAAATTTTGTTTGATATTGATGCAAGAAAAAAGATGGAAGCAGGCGTAAATAAGCTGGCAGATACCGTAAAGGTAACAATCGGACCTAAGGGACGTAACGTTGTCCTGGAAAAATCTTACGGAACTCCTTTGATTACCAACGATGGTGTTACGATTGCAAAGGAGATAGAGCTGGAAGATCCCTATGAAGATATGGGTGCACAGCTTGTGAAAGAGGTTGCTACCAAGACCAATGATATTGCAGGAGACGGCACAACAACCGCAACCGTTCTAGCGCAGGCTCTGGTTAATGAAGGCATGAAGAATATCGCTGCCGGGGCAAATCCGATCATTTTGAGAAAAGGAATGAAGAAAGCAGCAGATACCGCTATTGATGCATTGGTTGGCATGAGCAAACCGGTTACAGGAAAAGAACACATTGCAAAGGTTGCAGCAATTTCTGCAGGCAATGATGAAGTGGGCAACATGATTGCCGATGCAATGGAAAAGGTTGGAGAGAATGGGGTCATTACCATTGAGGAATCCAAAACGATGCAGACAGAAATAGATGTTGTGGAAGGTATGCAGTTTGACAATGGCTATTTATCTGCTTACATGTGTGATGACAAAGAAAAAATGATTGCCAACATGAATCATCCATACGTTTTGATTACAGACAAAAAGATTTCAAATATCAAGGACATTCTTCCAATCTTGGAGCAGGTAATGCAGCAGGGAAGAGAAATACTGATTATTGCAGAGGATGTGGAAGGTGAGGCGCTTACAACACTTATTGTAAACCGTCTGAGAGGAACTCTTAAGGTTGTAGCAGTAAAGGCACCGGGCTATGGTGACAGCCGCAAGGAAATGTTAAAGGATATTGCAATTTTGACAGGCGGACAGGCAGTACTCGATGACATCGGTATGCAGCTAAAGGACATTACCATCGATATGTTAGGTCAGGCAAAGTCAGTTAAGGTAACCAAGGAGCATACAACCATCGTAGATGGCGAGGGTAAGAAAGAGGATATTGAAGATCGAATTGCAATGATCAAGAGACAGGCTGCAGACGCATCGGAATTCGACCGCGATAAGCTGGTAGACCGGGTTGCTAAGCTTGGCGGCGGTGTTGCAGTTATTAAAATTGGTGCTGCAACAGAAACCGAGATGAAGGAAGCCAAGTACCGGATGGAGGATGCGCTGAATGCAACCAGAGCTGCTGTGGCAGAAGGTATTATCAGCGGCGGAGGAGCTGCATACGTTCACGTACAAAAGGCGGTATATGATATGATCCCAAGCCTGGAGGGAGACGAGAAAACAGGAGCAGAGATTGTGGCAAAGGCTCTGGAGGCTCCGCTTCGCGCAATTGCTGAGAATGCCGGCTTAGAGGGCGCAGTCATTATTAATAAGGTGAAAGAATCTGATGACAGTATAGGCTTTGATGCGGTTTCCGAGCAGTACGTCAATATGGTCGACGCGGGAATCATTGATCCGGTTAAGGTTACGAGAAGCGCACTTTCCAATGCCATTAGTGTGTCATCCACCTTACTTACCACTGAGGCTGCTGTGGCAGATATCAAGGAAGCTGCACCGGCAATGCCTGCACAGCCGGATATGGGATACTAAAATAATGCTATTTTCTTATCATTTTTATATTAATAAGGGAAGTGACCTTCTGTTGCTTCCCTTATTTTGCTAAAGCAGTGGTGGAACATAAAAAGGAGGAGTAGAATGCAGGAAAACACAGATATTATCAAACTATCCAATGAATTGATCTATCAGAGACATTTATTCAATCGGGAACACCGAAAAGATGTTTTTATGAAACTGAGTATCCCGGAATATATTGCCTTGCAGTATATTGCGATGGAGGAAGCATCGGGGATCTACTCCGGCCGGACTTATCTTAAGGATTTATCGGATAAGCTTCAGATGACGATGCGGCAGATCTCTAAAATGGTGGAAAAGCTGCGGGATGCCGGCTATGTGGTCTGGGCCCATGACGGGGACGGCAGCGAAGGTACTTATGTGACAATCACCGAAAGCGGACAAAACCTGCTAAAGAATCAGGAAGAAATTTTAAAAAACTATTATGGGAAGGTGTTTGAAAAGTTCGGAAAGGATAATCTGATTCAGTTACTTTCGCTTATGAAGCAGTTAGAGACGGTTATGAGCAGCGAGATGGAAAATCTGGAGGTGGATAAAAATGATGACGGAGCAGATGATTGATTATGTCAGCCAATTGGAATCGGTTTGTGTAAAAAATGATACGATTGCCCCGCGTTTGTTTGAGGAATATGGGGTAAACAAGGGACTTCGGGATGAAAATGGAAAAGGTGTCCTTACCGGACTTACAAATATATCAAAGATTGTTTCTTCAAAAATTATAGACAATCAAAAGGTGCCCTGCGATGGTGAATTGTGGTATCGAGGGTATCGGGTGGAGGATTTGATTCATCATTTAGGAGAAAATGAGTTTGGCTTTGAAAAAGTGGCATACCTTCTTCTGATGGGGAATCTGCCGGATGAAAAGGAAGAGGCTAATTTTAAAAAAATGATCGGAGAGTGCAGAACCCTGCCCACCAATTTCACCAGAGATGTCATTATGAAGGCTCCTTCGGAGGATGTGATGAATTCCATGACCAGAAGCATTCTTACGCTGGCCTCCTATGATAAGCAGGCAAAGAATCCCAGCGTGAGCAATTCACTACGGCAGTGCATTCAGCTAATCAGCGAATTTCCGCTGCTGGCGGTATATGGATATCATGCTTACAATCATTATGAAAAAAATGAAAGCATGTATATTCATCATCCGAATAAGCAGCTTTCCACCGCTGAGAATCTTTTGATGATGATGAGACCGGATCAGAAATATACGGTTACAGAAGCCAAGGTTTTAGACACGGCACTCATTTTGCACATGGAACATGGAGGAGGAAATAATTCAACATTTACCACAAGAGTTGTTACATCCTCCGGGGCGGATACCTACTCTACGATAGCCGCAGCAATGTGCTCCTTAAAAGGACCAAAGCATGGCGGAGCCAACATCAAGGTCATGGAAATGATGGATGATATCCGGGAGCATGTGAAGGACTATTCGGATCAGGATGAGATAGAGGCATATTTAAGAAAAATCGTAGATAAGGAAGCCTTTGACCGAAAGGGATTGATCTATGGAATGGGGCATGCGGTCTATTCCATTTCCGACCCAAGAGAACGAGTATTTAAAGGATATGTAGAACAATTGGCAAAAGAAAAAGGAAGAGACAAGGATCTCGAATTGTATGAGAATATCGAGGTGCTTGCACCGAAAGTCATTGCAGAGAAAAGACATATCTTCAAGGGCGTAAGTCCAAATGTGGATTTTTACAGCGGATTCGTTTATGACATGCTAGGCATACCGGTAGAGCTTTATACCGCAATGTTTGCAATTGCCAGAATCGTTGGCTGGAGTGCGCATAGAATCGAGGAGATGATTGGTGCAGATAAAATTATCCGACCGGCATATATGAGTGTGATGGAGGAAAAAGTACTGGAAGAGGAGAGCGACAGAACTAAACAATCTATGGATTTGTGCCGATAAAAAATATATAAAATCCCTTTTCGGAATTGTGTTCCTAAGAATGAATTTTGCTATTTGAATCAGAACGTTTAAAAAGCGTC
>CAMDYX010000109.1 GCA_945910395.1 uncultured Agathobacter sp.
TGGACCTTTGTTATGGGTACTGAATTTAATAGGAAATAATGCGTTTAGAAGGGGGTTCAAATGAACCCTCTTTTGAACCCCCCCCGAATGGTACAATCGTTAAGATTGTATCATTTTTATTGTCCCAACGAACTCCTATGGACATCTATACGTAGAGAAGGTTGATGCCAGAACACATGGAGAGAGTAAATGCCATAGTTGGAGTCAAGCCTCAAAGTCATTGAATGACTTGAGGGCCTTTTTTTCTGTCTGCCCGGAGCGATTATTCCGGAACTCTTCCAAATCGCCGTCCGGAGTAGGAACGGAGTCGGATTGTATCCTTACTGTTTGTGGAAAGCATGAACTTGCTGCGTAATCAGATAAGAGGTCAGATAGCGTCGCTGCAAACCAGTCTGCTGTTCAAGCTGATTCAGCAGTTCATCCAGGTCCGCCTTCGCTTCGACGGAAATTTGGATTGTCATTTTGACATAGCCGGATGGGGCCACATAGGGAATGGTGCCCGGAGTAATCGGCGACAGAATGCCGAAATGCTCGTCGTGGTATCTCTTGATGCCGGACTTGGAAAACGCGTATTTGATTTTAAACTCCTCATCGCTCAATGCTGTTAAGTCTTGGGATAATTCTCTCCATTGTTCTTCGGTTGCGGTTGTGCGATAACGGAATACTTTTGTCATTTTTGCCATAATGGGATCCTCCTGCAGGGGTATTTCTTTGATTGATATGTTGCATACATAAATATGTGCTTTATCCCCGGTTGATATCTTTTGGCATGAGAAAAGAGCCCGGCATCTCCGGTTCGGTTTCACTGAAGTCATTAAATACAATATCGTTGCATTCCTCCGCCAGGTACCATGCAAGCTGAGGATAATCATACTCGGGGGTGCTGTCAGTAAGACAATAGAGTACGTTGTCGTCCGGGAAAGTGACAAAGAGCCCCTGTTCGATTGACTGCTGAATAGCGAGTGACGAATCCAGATGATCAAATGCTTTAATTTCTTCAAACAGATGCTCGATTAGATCCGCGCCGGAAGCAGAATGTTTTTTGCAGAAGTCAATGATTTTTTGGATTGCTCCTGCGCGTTGCTGGGTGAGTAATGTGGTGTTTTTTGCGACCATAAGTGTCCGCTCCTTTCTTCTCGATGTGAGAGGGGGTGTTTGATAATAAGAGGTACCGAATAATGTTGTCAGATTGATTGGTTTGCTTGAAAAACGACAGAAGCATCAGCATACTATCCGTACGGAATGGTAAATCCGTAGTAAGTAATGTAATAATGTAACCTAATCCATTTGTTAGCTATGTTATTGCTAAGTTCCAGAAGAACAGTGACACCTTAAACAAAGTCTGCGAATATCTACAAGTCCAACCATCCGAAATAATGGAATGGATCCTAAGGGATAAATGGATTACTATTGGTACCAGTAATATAAAAGGTAATAGTTAATGATACTGAATGCGGGAGCTGCCGACATTACAATTGCCGGCACATGCAGCTGTCAACTGCTGTTGGGTTCCTTCTTTTTAGATGCGCTAGGCCTTGGCGGGTCATCTTCAGGGATACTTTCGGCATCTTCCTCTGGGAACTCGACAATTTCGTAGTCATATCCCTCCGGATACAAATGAAGCACCAAATCACAATCCAACAACTTGACTCCTGAATATTGGATTTCTGACCAAGCGTGTAAAACCATTTCTTGAAAATAAGACTCTAACGCTCGAATGCCAAACGGGGAGTTTTTCTCATTTGCAACAATATCGGATACAAGTCCTTGATCGATGGTGATGTTGCATTGGAAGGTATCGGAAAGGACCGCGATGATCTTGTTGACGATATCGGTGTATGCATCATCCGGAAGCGCATCATAGTTGTAAATGTAACTGAATCTACCGACCAATTCTGTAATGCCTCCTACTTTCAGGAGATCCTCTTTAGAGAGAGGCGAGTAGGATGCGGGTACGACCGAAGGAAGATTACTGTCCGACTTGAATCCGCATGGCACCTGACTCGCAGAACGATTTTTTCTGAAATCCTCAAAGGCGCCGGCAGCAATGAATAGAATATTACTGGTATTGATTTGCATGGGACGGTGTTCCAACGTGAAGGTGCCTCCTTCGATAAGAGTCAAGAGATTAGCCTGCAGGTTGGCATGCACATCACCATGCGAGCCGTATGCGGGCATTAGTACTTTGTCAAATTCATCTAAAAAAATGATAGCGGCCGGGAAGGCATCTCCACGTCTTGCGAGTGGCTCTAGTATGCTTACAGGTTCAGATCCTCGAAATCCGGTTGCTGTAATTTGCGAGATGTCAACTGAGTATACAGGAAGCTGTGGGATGGCACGGAGAAAGTAGTCACGGAGGGCACGGTAGGTTTCCGTTTTTCCACTTCCAGATGGGGCTGCAAGTATAAAGTTGTGATTAGGAATCGTGTCATGTAAAAGGCACCACAGATAGCTGTAGACAGCAGAGCAGATATCCTTAAGTATAGGCTGACCAATGACTCGCTTGCGAATCGCTTCGTGAAAATCAGATAGAGGAGTTTTTTCTATCCAGGAATAAATGGCAGAGTAGAGAGCTTCGTCGCTTTGGAACATAATAGGTCTCCTTTCTATTCTGTGACAAAGGGCACGCCGGCCTCACGATAAAGATGAATTTCGGGTTCAGATATTGGAATAAGGATATCTTCAGCGCCATCCTTAGCTGTATACACTGCGGTATATATTGTCTTTTCATACGTCAGATTAGCAATGTAATCATACGTCAATGAATTGATTCGATTCGTATCCTCGCAGCGGATACATCGGTATCCTTGCTTTTCTAAATCGGTGGTCTTCTTTTGATTGCTATCGAGGCAATACTGCCTGTCTACATGGATTTCGATTCTTTTTGGTGTGTTCATTTTCTTTGGTCCCTTTCTTATATTGAAGCGAAAAAAGAGAGGCCGGATACAGAATATGGCGATTTATAAAAGGAGGAAAACGTGGCCTCTCTTGAACACTTCATAATGTATAAGGTCCACTTTTAAGGAATTCGTAAAAGAAAATTGAAAAAAGTTTTGAAAAAGTTGAAGAGGTGTGGGAAAGGCAAATCATGAGTTGCGGATATCGATAAGATGGGAGTATTATTATGTTAAGAGCAAAGTGCGATTGTATGTGAGGGTTTAAAAATATGAATATGCATATATTTGTAGATGCTGATGCATGCCCTGTGGTGGGCATAGTGGAAAAGATTGCTGAAAAATATAATACTCCTGTAATACTGCTCTGCGATACGAATCACATTTTGACTTCCGATTATAGCGAAGTCATTGTGGTTGGTGCAGGAGCAGACGCAGTTGACTATAAATTAATCAGTATTTGCCATAAAGGAGATATCATTGTTACACAGGATTATGGAGTGGCAGCAATGGCGCTTGGAAAAGGGGCGTATGCAATCCATCAATCGGGAAAATGGTACACAAATGACAACATTGACCAGATGTTAATGGAGAGGCACCTTAATAAGAAAGCAAGACGAGGCTCTCACAAGAATCATTTGAAAGGTCCTAAGAAAAGGACGGAGGAAGATGATAAGAGATTTGCACAGTCATTTGAAAAGCTAGTGCTCGTGGCAGGTACACAAGAAGGAGAACATCATGGGATTATTTGCGAAGAAGACAATAGTGCAGACTTATGACAAGGAAAATATGAAACCGGTAATCAAAGCAAGTATCTGTAATGGTGAGCAGATTGCAGGTTTTAAAGATATCCACACAGGGAAGATCGAAGAGGTAATGCTGATAAAGAACTTGGCAGATCTTGAAAAATTTAAAACCATGTATGGAATAAATGAAGAAATAACAAAGGAATATTGATATGAATATACAGATATTTGGAACAAAGAAGTGTAACGATACGAAGAAAGCAGAACGCTTTTTCAAGGAGCGAGGCATTAAGTATCAGTTCATTGATATGAAAGAAAAAGGTATGAGTAAGGGAGAATTTACGTCTGTTGCACAGGCTAATGGCGGTCTTGAGAATATGATTAACTGGGAAGGCAAAGATCAGGATACACTTGCCCTTATTAAGTACATTGCAGATGAAGATAAACTGGAAAAGGTACTTGAGAATCCGCAGGTAATTAAAACACCAGTAGTAAGAAATGGAAAGCAATCTACACTTGGATATCAGCCTGATGTATGGAAGGGATGGAATTAATGGTAAAGAAGATAATGCATGATCCGCTGTTTCTGGCACAGAAGTCAGTGGATGCAACAGAGGCAGATAAACAGATTGTGACTGATTTGCTTGATACACTTAGGGCAAATTTAGAACACTGTGTTGGTATGGCTGCCAATATGATTGGAGAAAAAAAGAATATCATTGTAGTAGCAGCCGGACCATTCCAGTTTGCAATGATAAATCCGGTAATTACAAAGAAATCTGGGGCATATCAGACCGAGGAAGGCTGCCTTTCTTTGGAAGGAGTAAGACCATGCACGAGATATCAGGAAATCGAAGTGGATTATCTTGATCAGAACTTTAAGAAACAGCATGGAAAGTATTCCGGATGGACTGCACAGATTATTCAGCATGAGATTGATCATTGTAATGGAATAATAATATGAGAATCAGGCAGGTGGATAAAGGATGAATGAAGAGAAATTGTTCTTTTATTCCGACGAAATAAAAATTGACATCAATAATCTTAATGCTGAGCAATAGGCTTTGCTTGAAGAATTGTCTCGCAAATTGGATGAGAAAAATTCTCTTAATGTTATTTAGGCCAGAGGATGCTGGAGGAGAACGTGTATAAGAGTCGAAAAGCAAAAACAGTCAATGCGTTGGATAAGGGATAGACTTTACTTTTGGGATTCGCGAAATTTACAAGACCTTTTTTGAAAGGGCGCTATGCGTGGGATAAGTATAAGGAGGTTGGAGTTGGTATTATGACAGATATACATGATTTTATCAAACGCTTAAATGACATTGTTGATGAGCACTTTCCAAATACAACAAGATACATAGTATATGGTGGTGACTTCACTAAAGATGTTGTTATGGAACTAAGAGAAGGAAATAAAAAGTTGAGATACTCACCCTATGAACTATTTCATAAGTCAAATGACTATGAGGATACGATAGAACAGTTAGTAAAACAATGGGAAGCTATATTACATTAGGAGCAGTTTAAAAAAGGGAAAAGAAAAAAGGAGGATTGTTTATGGGACAATCTGGCTTATAGCTGGGGCGTTATTTTTGGCGAAAAATGTGATTTTCTGATACACTTATTATGTGTGTCGAATCGCTTACCAAGATTAAAATGTCAGGCTACCAATGGTAGCACTTTTTAAAGGAGGTAGATGATTATGAATCATTACGAAGAAGGCATTGATTTGAGTATTGCTATTATAGTAATGCTTGGTGTGATTTCAAAGGTCAAATTGAACAATTTGATAAGTCGCCACCGCACACTCGTGACTTTAGTTGTGAGTTAGGTGGCTTTTCTTGTAAAAATGTAAAACATATGGTATAATATACGTATGGATAAAACAACCTATTTTACAATGCCAAAAGATGTAACGCATGGTAGGGGT
>CAMDYX010000110.1 GCA_945910395.1 uncultured Agathobacter sp.
CCCTTTGGCTCTTTTAATTTGAATATTCAATTTACACCATTATACGGACGTAACTAAAAAATGTTGGTTGAGTATGTATAGATAGTAAAAGGGTACATACTAGGAGTTATGAAAAAGGTCTTATGGTAGGTACACCTACATTTCCATACATACAACAAATTATGAAATTGCATATTTGTAGGTATTTCATTTCCTTTTATACATACCAATAATTGAAAAAACTTCTTGGTATGTATTTTCTCTTATCTGCATTAATTAATTCTTTATCATAAACAAGTTAATTTATTGCGTATTCCCACAATTTTTTGTAAAATGAAGTGAAGAAAAAGGTAAGGAGCAAAAAACGTGCGAAGAAGAAGAGGCGGCTTGAATTTTGGCCGGCAGAGAAAAAAGATAAATATTCCACTGCTCAAGGAGATCCTCTCCTGGATCGTGGAGCTTATGATTGTAATCGTCATTGCTTATGTTACGGTGACTTCCTTTGGATTTCGGACATCTGTTGTCGGACAGGCAATGGAAGAGCAGCTTTCGAATGGGGATCAGATACTGATCAATAAATTTGTTTACCTTGTCAGCAAACCAAAGCAGGGCGATGTGGTGGTCTTTTTACCAAACGGAAATGAGAAGTCCCACTATTATGTGCGCCGCGTGATTGCAACGCCGGGAGATACGGTACAGATCAAGGATGGTGCAGTCTATGTAAATGGGCTGATGTATGATGAACCGGTAGAGGTGGTTTCTACCTCAGATGCAGGGATGGCATCGGAGGAATTATCCCTTGGAGCGGATGAATACTTTGTTCTGGGAGATAACCGTAATAACAGTGAGGATAGCAGATATGCCAATATCGGCATGGTAAAAGAAGAATATATGCTTGGAAAAGCATGGTTCTATTTTAATTCAAAAAAGAGAGGTTTCATACGATGAATGTGCAATGGTATCCGGGACATATGACAAAAGCCAGGCGTCAGATGCAGGAGGATATAAAGCTGATTGATCTTGTGATCGAGCTTGTGGATGCAAGAGTTCCGCTTTCAAGCAGAAATCCGGATATTGATGAGCTGGGAAAGAATAAATACCGCCTGATCCTTATGAATAAAGCTGACTTGGCGGATCAGGAGCAGACAAAAAAGTGGAGTGAATATTTTAGACAGAAAGGGTTCTATGTGGTTGCCCTCGATGCAAGAAAGAAAAACAGCATGAAGCAGATTACGGATGTGATCATGGAGGCCTGCAAGGAGAAAATTGAGCGGGATCGAAAACGTGGCATCTTAAATCGCCCGGTTCGCGCCATGGTTGTGGGAATTCCGAACGTCGGAAAATCGACCTTTATCAATTCCTTTGCAGGAAAAGCCTGCGCAAAGACCGGAAATAAGCCGGGGGTTACAAAGGGAAAGCAGTGGATTCGACTGAATAAAAATGTGGAGCTTTTAGATACGCCCGGGATCCTGTGGCCGAAGTTTGAAGACCAGGAGGTTGGACTTCGCCTTGCAATGATTGGGGCGATCAATGATGAGATTTTAAATACGGATGAGCTGGCGTTAGAGCTGATCAAGATGCTGCGCAGGGATTATCCAAAGATTTTAGAGGAACGATATCATCTGACAAACGTGGAAAAGGAGCTGGACATTCTGCTTGAAATCGCAAAGAACCGTAACTGTATCGGAAAAGGAAATGAGCTGGATTACAGTAAGGCTGCAAAGCTTTTGATCGAAGAGTTCCGCTCGGGAGCAATTGGAAATATAACATTGGAAAAGGCATAAGACATGGCAAAAGCAATCGGAGAAATCAAAGAAGAATTTCAAAACACCAATTTGGGGCATTTAGAGCAGTTTATTGCTTCCTACATTTTAGATGAACGGCAGGGCGTACAGAAATTAGTCCTTTCCGCCAGAAAACAATTGGAGAAGCTGGATAAAGAGAGGGCGCGGATCGAAAAACTAAAAGAATTCGAAAAGAAATACGCGGAATATGAGTATATCTGCGGCATTGATGAAGTGGGACGGGGCCCTTTTGCAGGTCCTGTGGTAGCGGGTGCCGTAATCCTTCCAAAAGATTGTGACATTTTGTATATTAACGATTCCAAGCAATTGTCCGAAAAAAAACGTGAAGAGTTGTACGACATTATTATGGAGAAGGCGGTTGCTACCGGAATCGGGATGGCAGGTCCACAGAGGATCGATGAGATCAACATTCTGCAGGCAACCTATGAGGCAATGAGAGAGGCAATCGGAAAGCTTTCCGTAAAGCCGGATCTGCTCTTAAATGATGCGGTTACAATTCCAATGGTAGATATAAAACAGATACCGATTGTAAAAGGGGACGCCAGGAGCATTTCCATTGGTGCGGCCAGCATTATAGCAAAGGTTACCAGGGACCGTTTGATGGTGGAGTATGATAAGATGATGCCGGAATATCACTTCGCGGCAAATAAGGGGTATGGCTCCCAAGAGCATATCGAAGCACTGAAAACATACGGCCCTTCCCCGATTCACAGAGCGTCGTTTATCAAGAATTATGTATAGGAGCAGCAGATGCAGATTTCGGATTTAGTTGGACAGTACAACAATTCCACAGCAAAACCCCAGGTAACAGGGACCAGTGGTACCAAAAAGCTGGCATCTACCTTAAAGGAGATGAAGACCGGCAGCATTTTTGAGGGAACGGTGAATTCTGTTAAAAATGGGCAGGTGGTTCTTGGTTTATCAAATGGCCAGACGGTAACTGCGCGAATAGAGGGAAAAGTGCCTCTAAAGGTGGGAGAATCCATGTTCTTTCTGGTTAAGACCAATGAGGGAGGAACCATTGCAATCCGGCCCTATACTGTGGGTGGAAATAGTATGAATCTGACTCTGATGGATGCATTAAAGGCGGCAAACCTTCCCATCGACGAGAGAAATCTTGCGATGGTCAACGCAATGATGGAGGAACAGATGTCCATCGACCGGGGAAGTCTGATGACCATGTCACGGATGGTAACGTCCAATCCACAGGTGGATGTAAAAACCTTGATCCAGATGCAGAAGCTGAATATACCCATCACCCCGGAAAACACCTCACAATTTGAGAATTACAGTCTGGATAAGCAGGAAATTACAAAAGCGTTGGATGAATTTATGCTGGAGCTCCCTAAGACACTTACAAGCGAGGAACTTTCCAGAGAAAATATGCAGCAGATGGGAAAGGAAATCCTTTCGATTGTGACAGAAGGACTTCCGGATTTCGTTGCACCTTCCACCGGGATTACCGTAAGCTCAGAGGGAGTCATGCTGGAGCTGGAAGCGCAAAATATACCGGTTGAAGATGCGGCACAGCTTTTGGATTTAGAGGAAAATTCAGAGAGCCCAAAAGCACTTAAGGCGCAGACCATTTTGGAGGAAAAAGGAAATGTTCCATATACTCTGGGAAATGTGCTAAAGGGAGAACAGATCCATACCCTGGAGGCTCTCTTCTCTGAGATTATGCCAAAGAATGAGGAGGGAGAACGCTCCCAGGTCGTTTTTTCACGAAATGACAGTACGGTTGCCGTGTTAAATGCTCTTATGGAAAGGCTTTCGGATGGGGAAGGCATAGAGAAAGAGTCGTTCATGAAATTGTTTTTTAGTAAGGAGTTTCATGCCCTTGTAAAGGATGCCTTAGAGCAGCAATGGCTGATCAAACCCGGCGACTTAAAGGACAGCAGCAAAATCAACCGATTGTACGAAAAGCTGGAGAACCAGATTGTGCGGATGGAGCAGGTGGTAAAGGCCTTGGGACAGGAATCGGAAACCATTACCTCCCTGGCGCAGAACATCAGAAGCAATGTGGAGTTTATGAACCAGATCAATGAGGCGTATACCTATGTACAGATTCCCTTAAAGCTTTCCGGTCAGAATGCAAGCGGAGAATTGTATGTATATACAAACAAGAAAAAGCTGGCAGAGGGCACCGATGAGTTATCTGCATTTTTACATCTGGATATGGAGCATCTCGGTTCGACGGATGTATCTGTAAAATTAAGGGGCCGGCAGGTGGATACGAAATTCTATTTTGAGAATGATGAAGCATACGAGCTTGTTGAGGCAAATCTGGGTAAGCTGGAGGAAAGATTACAGGCGAAGGGCTATAACTGTAAGATTACTGTGAAAAATGAAGGAAAGCATGTCAATTTTGTAGAAGACTTTCTAAAAAAGGATCAGCCTTCTGCGGGACTTGTGCATCGCTATTCCTTTGATATGAGGGCGTAAATATGGCAGAAGAAAACGGATTTCGTCCGCTTTTCGGACAGAAACAGGAAAAGGAAGAAAAGACGGCTGTTGCGATTGCATATGAGCCGGGAGACGCAGCTCCAAAGATTCTTGCGACAGGAAAGGGTGCGGTTGCAGAAAAAATTGTTGAGACTGCGAAGGAGCATGATGTACCGCTATACAAGGATAATAAGCTTGCGGATACCTTGTCGAGACTGAAAATCGGTGATATGATTCCGCCGGAGCTGTATGAGGTGGTGGCGGAAATCCTTGTCTTTGTAGATGATATGGATAAGATGAAAGCAAAACTTGGAGGGATGAAATAATTAATACCAGAACAATCGGAGCACAGTATGAAGAGCTTGCGGTAAATTATCTGAAGGAAAAGGGATATCATATATTAGAGCAGAATTTCCGGGGATCCTACGGAGAGATTGATATTATTGCAAGAAAGGAAGAGACTATCGTATTTCTTGAATGTAAGTACCGCTCGAGGGAAGGATACGGAGATCCTCTTATGGCTGTGGATGTAAGAAAACAGCGCCGCATATGCAAAACGGCGCTTTACTATTTGGCAAAGCATGGGTATGGAATGGATACTGCCTGCAGATTTGATGTAATTGCAATCTATGGGGACAATTCCATAAGGCATATCGAAAATGCATTTGAATTTCAGGGATAGAAAAGTCCATTTTCGAAATTGTGTTCCCAAATGAATTTGCATATTTGAATCAGAACCCACTTTCGTTTGTAAAAAGCGTAGCGG
>CAMDYX010000111.1 GCA_945910395.1 uncultured Agathobacter sp.
TTTGCTTATGATAGACTATCACTGGAACTGAATCGACGATTGCATTCTTACGTTTTTCTTAGTACGCCATTGATCACCAGTCCAATACTATATTCATACGAATAACATTGAGAGGGGATAGAAAATGAGTGCCGGTATTTGTATAATGAATAAGCAAGCGATTGCGTTGGCAGCGGATAGTGCTGTTACCGTGGGAGATCATGCGGCGATACATAATTCTGCTAATAAACTATTTTCACTCTCAAGAGTAGCGCCAGTTGGTCTAATCATTTATGCAAATGCCTCTCTAATGAGTGTTCCGGTTGAAATAATTGTAAAAGAGTACAAGAAACAATTAGCCGATAGATCATTTCAAAAGCTCGAAGACTATGTTAATGATTTTATTGCCTATATTGAATCGAATAACGAACTATTCCGTTTGAACCTCAATGAGGAGGATTATGTAACTAGTGTTTTTAAAGATTTGATGTATGGTCTTCTTTGTGACAACAAGAATATGGTTTGTTCTCAAATAGATAATCTCAAGCGCCCCCTAACCGACGAAGAAGCGAAAGCAACATTTGAGACAGCATGCAAGCAGACATTAACATTTGTTGATTCCATCCCAAAGCGTGCAGATAATAATTTCAGCGATTATGTAAAGAAAAACTATCTACCTCATTTTATTCAACTATTGTTAGATGATTCTTCATTTAAGTGGATAGCAAAAGATCTCGTCCAGGAATTATGCGAAAAGTCTTGCGAGATTTTTGACACAGATTTTTATAGAAGTGGATATGTTGGTATTGCTGTGGCTGGTTACGGTAACAGCGAAATCTATCCAAACATGATCCATATGCATATAAGCGGATATCTGAATAGAAAGCTGAGATACTGTATTCGGGAGACAGTCAGCATTCAGGAGGATAATACAGCCTCTGTTGTTCCATTGGCGCAAACAGATGTCATGCAGACTTTTTTATTTGGAATTAATGATAGGTTTTTGTCAGATTTATCGCAGCAAATGCCCATTCAAATCAATCAAAATATCGATAGTATTGACGAGAGCCTATTTGCCCCGGGGAAGAAGGATTCTGTTCGTGCACAGATAAACAAGGTGACGGAACATGTACTTCAGCATGTAGCAGAAATTGCACGGAATGATTATATGCGCCCGATAATTCAGTCGGTATCCAGCCTTCCGATTGAAGAACTGGCGTTGCTGGCGGAATCAATGATTAACATCACATCGCTAAGGAGAAAAGTTGCATTGGACAGAAACATAGGTACTGTTGGTGGTCCGATCGATGTTGCAATCATTTCCAAAGGCGATGGATTTATTTGGTTGAAGCGCAAGCATTATTTTGACCGGAAATATAATCCTCAGTATTTCTACTCTCATTTTGATAAAATAAGAAGAGGTGATGTTGATGAAGACTAATCTAATATCACAGATGCATTCCCAACCGGTTTCCGGCAGATTTCTTAAAACCACTAATTGTGTTTCTTCAAAGAGCACCTTTAATTATATCAGAGAAAACATGGTCAATCCTTACTTTCGGGAAACACAACAAGAACCTTTTGTGAACCGAACGAACACACCTTTACCACCATGCGATAGAGGCAAAAAGTAGAAAATTAAGGTAGGAGAAACTCCTGTTCATAATCAAACCCGCATGCAAAGCAGATAGCCCGGTAGACCCAAAGGGATCTTGCCGGGTTGTCTGCTGTTCTATAGTTCCCATGCTGCAACAAGGTTGCCATCAGCGTTTATTTCGAACGGGGACATCCTCTGCTGGAGGGGCCCTTGTAGCGCAAAATTTGGTTGAAATGCCCCAAAACCACCTGTCTCTCCTCGGGTTATGGGATGAAGGGCATGTAATTGATGAGCATTTTCCTCATTCCACAGTCCTATTCTCTTTGCATACATTGTGTAGCGAAATCATCAGGTTGTATAGAGATTGCGGTTCGACAGAAATAGCTTTGTCGTCCTCATACATATATCTCCAATCGATAAAAGTGCGCTTATGAATTTCAAGGCAATCTTCAAATGACAGTATCGATGACCATTTTTCGTATTCTGTTTTGATTCTGTTTTGCGTATCTGGGGATAGATTCTTGAAAATATCTGTTAAATAGTGTCCCTCTGCTTTCCTTCCATCGTGCTCTTTGATGTATAGATATTTGAGATACAGCTCACAGGCAAAAGCGCAATTTACACTGCAGGGAGAAATATAAGTGCGAAGAAAGGCCAAACCGTTATCATGAGTTGAATATAACAGTTTCCCAGCCTGTAAAAAGCCATCTGCTGACTGCAACAACACACTTAGATTCATAATTTCTCCTTCCATCGCTTTGCTTTTTGGCCGTGTAATGGCGGTGCGTTCATATCTATTATAGTTATGCTCCATACATCATTATTGTAATCCTCTTGGTTCCCAGTTTATTTACTGAGGTAACTTTTGAATAACCAGAGGTCCTATAGTTCAGGAATACCAATGTTTCTCAAATAAAAGAAGGTCGGATCATAAAACTCATGCTTACGCGTAGCATCATCATCCACGCCCTCAGGAACATAGATAATGAATCCTTGGCGGGCACGTGTCAGAAGCACCCTGTACGCATTGCTAAGATATATTTTGTTATTCTCGCTTCTTATCCGGGACCAATTAGGCGGGGAAAGCCGGTTGCTCATCTGATAATGTGCCCACTTCCCGTTTTCAATGCGCAGGTCTGCATCCCAAGCAACAATAGCATAATCCAGCTCAAGACCTTGTGTCTCAAATTCACTGGCCACCGCTTCCAGGAAATAACTTGATCTTATATCATCTTCCGAATTCAGGAACCAGTTTTCCGGAGACAGACTGCTGCGATCTTTAGCGTAATAGATCCCCCTGGGCTTGAGGCGGGCAGCATTACTGCTTGCAAACAGTCCATATCGCTCGCTTCCCCGAGCCATATCCCTGACCCACTTTTTTGCCGCATCCAGATTACGTGTAATATAAATCGGGTAATGTTTTTGAACTGCACAGAATGTATTCCTGGCATCTTCTGTAGCATTATCCAGAATCTGCTTAATCAGCAGAGATACGTTTTCGCTCCTGAATGAACGCATTGATGTGGCCAAATGCAGCCCGTCTGATATGGTCAGATTGATTCCGGAAGCCAAATCGCTCCATGTCCGTCCACGAAGATATTCAGAATCATCCAGATTTTTCGCTGCATACACATCCCAATGAGGGAAACTTCTCCTGAGTGCATCAAACCACTCTGGCAGACCTGCTTCACCCTTATTTATCTCCTGCCCACCACCGACAAGGCAAACAATTACAGCCCAATCGTTGTGACGATCCATCGTTTGGATTAGAAACTCCGGTTCACTGTATTTGAAATCTCTTACGCCTTTCTTACGCGCCATAAACGACGATATCTCATCCTGTGTCCAGGCTCTCTGAGACTCATCAAAAATTGCAACACGGTCCGAAGGACATATATTGTTACCAACATACTCATCTCTGTAATGATGGATAATCTGAATGAAGCTCTTGACTTCACGCAACGCGTAATCTTTGCTGATATGTCTGTGATTCTCCTCCGCTTCCCGCTTCACCTTATCCCGGGCAAGAGCCTCCTGCAACACAGTGACAAGCGGCAGGTTTCCTGAGAGGAAAACAGCATGTTCTTCCAGGTCGCTGTTATGAAATTCACTTGCCAGATTTAAGCCAACCAAGGTTTTTCCTGCACCCGGAACACCGGTCACGAATATTATTGACTTTCTGTTGTTTTCTTTGCTGTGTGTAACGATTCGCTTTATTTCCTGCGTTGTCAGGTTCAGGTTCTGGGCGCCTGCATCAGAACGGGTGATTTCTGCAACATTGTGGCTGCTGTAGAGCGCCTGTGCTGCCTCAACAATCGTCGGCGTAGGCATATACTCTGCGGTTTCCCATGCCTCGAAATCTATCTCAGATTGAGCCCATCTTTCACCGACTGAACGAATGGCATCGCCAATTTGATTTTGATTCACACCAAACGGGCGAAATATGCCGTCTTTGTATTTTTGAATAGACGGAGAGTTGGCAGGAGCCTCTGTGGGAACAGCAATAGGAACTATGAATTTGTCCCGGGAACCCTTGTGGAAATTTTTCAGGTCCAGCGCATAATCCATAACCTGCTTGAATGTGCTGTTACGATATTCGGTGTCACCGTTCTTAAATTCTAACAAAAACAGAATACCACGATACGACACAACCGCGTCCACGCGCTTACCCATGCGCGGGATTTTGAATTCCAGCGCGATATGACCGCCAGGCATGCTATTTAGTTCCCTCTTCAAAATCCGGATTTCTGAAAGCCAGGAATCCCGGGTATAGTCATTCAAATCAAAGGGATGCTGCCTGACCATTTCCGCAAGAATGTAGTTTTCATGTGTAATAAGGAAATCCTCAATTGAGGAAGAATAATATGACCGTGCAGACATGGTGTTTCCTTTCTATTTGTTTTCACATCCGTACCGAAGCGTCAGCAGCCTTGACAGGAAAGAATGAATGGACAGCCGTTTCATCAGACTTTCCGGAGTATTAAAACCAGTAAGGTTCAAGAAATGGTCCCTGCATAACTATCTGATGAAGATAGTATCTTGGTGGTATTCCAAATTCCGCAACAATTCAGGCGTGGATTTAAGATCAAATTGCATTCCCGCCTGTATGTATAATCGTTTTGCATTTTGAACG
>CAMDYX010000112.1 GCA_945910395.1 uncultured Agathobacter sp.
CCCACTCTCGTTTGTAAAAAGCGTAGCGGTACTAAATTCGCAATAAATTGCTCACTAAGTGCCGACGCTTTTTAAACGTTCTGATTCAAATATGCAAATTCATTCAGGAACACAAATCCGAAAAGAGATAAATTTTTTACAGATTAGCAGGTAGAAAGAAAAAACGAAACAGGAGAGCATCAAATATGGAAAACAAATTTCGCATGTACAATACCTTAACAAGAGAGGTCGGCACACTGATACCAAATGAAGATGGCAAAATTGCAATGTATACCTGTGGACCGACCGTATATCATTTTGCACATATTGGAAACCTCAGAAGCTATATTATGGAGGATGTGCTGGAGAAGACCCTTCGCTTTATCGGATATGATGTAAAGCGTGTCATGAATATTACTGACGTAGGGCATCTTTCTAGTGATGCAGACACCGGTGAAGATAAGATGCTAAAGGGGGCAAAGCGTGAGCATAAGACGGTTATGGAGGTTGCGCAGTTCTATACAGATGCCTTTTTCTCCGATTGTAAGAAATTAAACATCAAAAGACCGGACGTTGTGGAGCCTGCGACAAATTGCATAGCGGAATTTATTCATATGATCGAAGTCCTTCTCGAAAAAGGCTATGCATATCAGGCAGGAGGAAATGTTTACTTTGACACCACAAAATTAGAGGACTATTTTGTGTTTTCTTCCGCAGTGGAAAAGGAGCAGCTTCAGGTGGGCGTCCGGGATGATGTGGAGGAGGATACGAACAAAAAAAGTAAAAATGACTTTGTACTCTGGTTTACCAAATCAAAATTTGAAGACCAGGCCTTAAAATGGGATAGTCCATGGGGTGTTGGATATCCGGGCTGGCATATCGAGTGCTCCTGCATCAGCTTAAAGCATCTTGGGGAACACATGGATATCCATTGCGGTGGCGTGGACAATATTTTCCCGCATCACACCAATGAAATTGCACAGTCAGAGGCATATCTTGGACATAAATGGTGCAACAACTGGTTCCATGTGCATCATTTAAATGATAAGTCCGGCAAGATGAGTAAATCCAAGGGAGATTTCCTTACGGTTTCCCTCCTTGAGGAGAAGGGATACAATCCTCTGGTATATCGTTTGTTCTGTCTGCAGTCCCATTATCGGAAACCTCTTGAATTTTCTTATGAAGTGCTTGACAATATGACTGTAGCATACAATAAGCTTGCCAAGACAATCGCAAAGCTTTCAGATGAGGGAGAAGTGGATCAGGCTGCCTATGACCTTTACCGCAGGAAATTTGAGGATGCACTTTGCAATGATCTGAATACTTCCATGGCAATTACGGTTATCTACGACTTGCTGAAAGCCGATATAAACGATAAGACAAAGCGAAAATTGATTGGAGACTTTGATTATGTTCTTTCCCTAGACCTTCTCGCCGCAGCAGAGGCAACAAAGGAGAGTGCAGCAGTTGATACGGAATTGGAGCAGTTTATCCAGGAGAAAATTGCAGAGCGTGCACAAGCAAAAAAGGCAAAGGATTTTGCAACCGCAGATGCAATCCGTGACGAGCTTCTTGCAAAGGGAGTAGCAATCAAGGATACCAGAGAAGGCGTTGTATGGGAGCTTGTGTAAATGGGAAAAAATATTGATTCTTATATCAAGGAACAATTTGAAATATCCCCGGTGGATGTAAAAACCTATTCTCCTCTTACCTTGGCATATATGGGAGATGGGGTGTTCGACCTGATTATCCGGTCCGTTGTGGTGGGAAAAGGAAATACAAAGGCAAGCCAGCTGCATCTAAGGACCAGTCAGATTGTAAAGGCCCACAGTCAGGCGGTGCTGATTGAAACACTTGTGCCCTATCTGACAGAGGAAGAGATGGATGTGTACCGACGCGGAAGAAATGCCAAATCACCTACAATGGCAAAAAATGCCTCCATGTCCGATTACCGCAAGGCAACGGGGTTAGAGGCTTTGATTGGATATTTGTATGTGACGGATCAGTTTGAGCGAGCAGTGGAGCTTGTCCGGCTGGGACTTAGCAAGACCGACAGTATTTCTTTGTAGTCTTTGGCTGGTTTGGAAGATGAAGATATTCTATGTAGTAGAGTAAGGAGTAGGAATGGAAAACGAAGAACTTTTTGGGCAGGTTAGTGAGAGTAAAATAGAAGGGCGAAATGCGGTTTTGGAAGCGTTTCGATCCGGAAAGACGATTGATAAGCTTTATGTGCTGGACGGATGTCAGGATGGGCCGGTAAAGACCATTACCAGAGAGGCAAGAAAGCATGACACCATCATAAGCTACGTTGCAAAGGAGCGTTTGGATCAGCTTTCCGAAACAGGGAAGCATCAGGGCGTCATTGCAATTTCCGCAGCCTATTCCTATGCAGAGGTGGAAGATATTTTAAAGAGAGCAGAAGAAAAAGGGGAGGCCCCATTTGTATTTATATTGGATGGAATAGAGGATCCCCATAATCTGGGAGCGATTATTCGTACTGCAAATCTTTGCGGAGCCCATGGTGTCATTATACCAAAAAGAAGAGCGGTAGGACTTACACCGACGGTTGCAAAGACTTCGGCAGGAGCAATCAATTACACACCGGTGGCAAAGGTTACTAATATTTCCAATACCATTAAGGAACTGAAAGAGCGGGGAATGTGGTTCGTATGTGCGGATATGGGAGGGACTACCATGTACGATCTGAATCTCACCGGTTCCATTGGACTTGTAATCGGAAATGAGGGAGAGGGAGTCAGCAAGCTTGTGAAGGAAAACTGTGACATGGTTGCATCCATTCCGATGAAGGGTGACATTGACTCTTTAAATGCGTCGGTGGCCACAGGTGTGCTGGCTTACGAAATTGTTCGTCAGCGTATTGGGAAAGGAAAATAAATTGACAGATTATACAAATTTATCCGATGAAGAATTGATTGCAATGATCCGTAGGCTGGAGAACAGCGATTCCGAAAAAGCGGATGAAGTAATGAGCTTTCTTTTGAATAAATATAAGCCTCTGGTTACGAAAAAAACAAATGGTCTATACCTGATCGGGGCAGAGCATGAGGATCTGATACAGGAGGGGATGATTGGCCTGTTTAAATCCATTCGGGATTACAGTACCGAAAAAGAATGCTCTTTTTTCCATTTCGCAGATACCTGTATCAGCAGGCAGATCTATACTGCGATTACGAGGTCCAACCGGCAGAAGCATTCCCCGTTAAATAACTCGCTGTCCCTGTCCCAGGAGCAGGGAGAAGAGGGAAAAACCTTGGAAGAAATGTTAGAGTGCTTAAAGGTAGATAATCCGGAGACACAGATTATTGAACAGGAATTTTTCAAGGGAATCTTTGAAAAGCTAAAAGATAAGCTTAGCAAAATGGAAAAGCAGGTGTTACCATTGTATCTGGATGGGTTTGTGTATACGGATATCGCAGCGAAGCTTGGAAAGGAACCAAAGACCATAGATAACGCAATTCAACGAATTCGAAAAAAAATCGGAAATTTGAAAGTGGGTGAGTAGAATGAAATTTTCACGTATCGGCGAGCATACGATTAAATGTACCATCACGGAGCAGGAAATCGGAGATTTGGGCTATACCATTGACGATATTTTGAGCAATAGTGACAGAACGCAGGAATTCATGAATCAGATTTTTGATATGGCAGAGAAGGAGTTTCAGACAAAATTTGATCTGGGCATCAAGACGGTACGCGCAGATTTTATGTCGGATCACACCTTATCCCTTACCTTTTCGGAGCATCCTGTAAATGGAATGATGGAGCATTTAAAGGATATCATAGGCGGACTCATCGGTTCCTTCGCAAAAGAAAAATTAGGCGACTTTTCACAGGAACTGGAAAAGGCAACGAAGGAGCTTGCAAATGCAGCAGAAAATGCTGCCGCAGCAGGCGGGGCTGCAGGAGCATCAGAGCAGACTAAGGACGAGGAACAAGAGGTGCGGGTGATCGCACTCTTTACCTTTGACTCTATGGACATTGTGACTGCATTCGCAAAGCAGGTGGATGTGGAACCGGTTCCTCCAAATGCATTATATAAGTGGGAAGAGAAATACATTATTACAACGGAATTATCTTCCTGCAATGAAAAAGAAGTACTGCGTCTGTCTGTTCTTACCGATGAGTATGCTTCGAATATTCAGGTGGGAGCAGAAAAAAGAGCCTTTTTGCAGGAGCATGCAAGGTGCATCTTAAGCGAGCATGCTATAGAACAATTGAAGCTGTTATAAGAAAACGGTACTCTCCATAATTGGAAAGTACCGTTTTCTATAGGTGTTATACGTAGTTTCAGGCTTGGTTCAGCCGCCCAAAAGGGCTATTTACAGATAAGCACTTTGTTTTCGCTCTGCTTATATGTAAATTCCGGCTCAAATGCATCATAGGAGCGAGGGGGCTTACATATAAGGGGATGGATTTCTTGGCTCTTATATGTAATTTCAAGTTGACAAATGCTTCTCAGAAGGCAAAGGCTACATATAACTTCAAGAATTTCTGATTGTTTATATGTAATTGAAAGAAAAAACACATTCAAAAAGGGCCGATAATTATAGATAAATTCATCTTTTTCATATCGCTTATATGTAAGCTTCAGTTTTTCAGCTTTATTTTTGATTCGAAACTATGGTCAAGTCCTTTTTTGTGTGTAAATTCACCTTTAGGCAACAACTGGCTATGCA
>CAMDYX010000113.1 GCA_945910395.1 uncultured Agathobacter sp.
TTATTTTTCATAAATTTAGTTCTTTATTAATCTTCGTGAAACTCATACTCAGCAACTATTCTGTTTTCTAAATGTAAATACACTTCCTTTACAATACGGCATTCTCCATCTTCCTATCTTTGAATAGAATACCATTCCCCAGCAGCAAGCTCACTACCGGTTTGATTCATTATTTCAAGATCTCCTTCACAAGAATTATATGTTGCCATCGTCATAGTCACATTTTCCAGTGCGTTGACCGGTACCTCCGTAATAGGCTTTGCCATAAGCGATCATTCCGGATTACATATATATTCCAAATATTCCATTAGATTTAAAGAAGCTACTGCATCATTTCCTGTATTATCATACTCGAAAAAAATACCATCTACTGTTAATCCATCCTTATACGGAGTCACACTCTGCAACTTATTGCCGTCTGCATCCAACAATTTCATGCTATACTGATAACCAACTCGTGTATTTTCTTCATATTCTGCCGTAAAATCCAACTGCCAATAGAGTTTGAGCAAATCATTATATGCAGAAGTTTCTGCAGTAAGTGTTATCTGTTCTCCCGTATTCCCGTTTGTCACTACAATACTGGAAACTTTAGAAGTATCTACCATCGTAGTTTCTGCTATAGGCTTTTCCGTATTTTCTTCTGTGCTTTCTACTGCATTTTCAGTATATTGTTCCTGCTCAGCTTCCACATTATTGAACTTTACTAATGCATTACTATAATAATCCCGTGGAATATATTGACTTTCCTGTGTACGGATAAGTTGCTGTACAAAATCAATATCACACGCTACAATCAGTATTCCATCGTTAATATATTTCCTTAACGAATGATTAAACTCCGCATAACATTCCTCATCCGCAAAGGTATCCTCCTGCAATTCAAACCCTACCGTTTGTTTATCTATAACATCTTTTTCTCCCGTTTCTTTTAGGGAGAACACCTCAAACTCCCATGTTGCAAACCCCTGACCTGCCCAAAGGTCGCTTGTCAAAATATAATCCTTATCATCCATTCGCACTACACTTAGTTGTCCATTTCCCGCATGCACACTCGAATATTCCTGACTCCATAGCAACTGTTCTTCACTATATGTATCCGAAGTGTTGCTTCCCTCATATACTTTGACACAAACACTATCATACATCACTTGCTGTTTGATTTTATCTGCCAGTGTTACATTTGCATCCATATATGCAGGATCATATGTCATGGAAGTGACAATATAATCCGCCACTCCATCATGTGTTATATCTCTTTTTTCTACATTGAGTTCTTCCGTAATCCGTTCTGAAACATCTTCCACGCTCTCACTACTGTTTTCTTCTATAGGCTCGCTCTCTGCAATCCGGACCTCCACATTACGAACATTTACATATATATCTATATCTTCCGTTGTGGGATTCTGCATATTTACTCCAATTTTAAACCATGCATTCTTCTCCACATCCATTTTGACAGGCATGCCGGGTGTAATATAGGTCGGTTCATAGGCATTCTCTTCCCTGACTTCAATCGGTTTTAGTACAACTTCCGTATCTCCCATGCCCTCGCCTAAAGAAATGGTAATCTTATTGCCTGTTGGAGATATTTCTTCATCTGAGTAGAAAAAATCTTCCTGATAAACAATTTCTTCTGTACTACCTGCCGGAATGGTAATTCTAATCTGATATTCCTTTTCTGGATTCGTCAGAAAACAAATCGCAACAATAATACATACTATGATTGCCAGTATGGTAATCCAAAATACCGATTTCTTATAATTTAGCACTGATTTCACTCTTTCTTTCACTCCCACTTCTCCAAAAGCCAGGGGACATACTGAAACCAAACGTCTCTGTGTGGCACAGGACAACAATACTCTAGAATACTCCTTCTTATCACCAAAACTCATATCCTTAATTACTTTTTCATCACAAGCCAGTTCAATATCCCTGCACAGCATAATATAGGCAATCCAGCACAAAGGATTGAACCAATAGATACACAAAAGCAGGTATCCAAAAGGCTTCCATAGATGATCTTTTCTTTTTAGGTGCGCCTTTTCATGTGCAATAATATAATCCATCTCCTCCTCATTTAAAGCAGAAGAAAGATAAATTCTTGATTTGATAATCCCCAAAATGAATGGGGACTTTACAGCATCACAAATATAGATATTTTCTTTGTAGCGCACCGCTTCCCTTACACATAGGCGCAATTTTATCATACTCACCAATGCAAAAATAAGAAGCACCACCATTCCGCACAGCCAAACACTTCCTGCAATTCCCGTAAATACCTGCAACGGAGCCACGCTTTCTGTTTCCTGATATGCAAAAGTTTCTGCCAATAAGGGATTTACAGTATCTTCAACAACACCTATATTACTGTCTATGGATGGTACATAAGGCACCACCTCCCCCTCTACTATAGTACTGGACCTGATAGGCTCTGCACTTGGCTGCAGACTAAATGCGCTTTCTATGGAAAACGGAAATATCAGTCGGATCGCTACCACACCCCATAATAAACAGGTAATCCACTTAGGTATTTTCCTGAATAAAAGGCGAATCCATAATACTGCCAAAATCAACCAACTGGCTGTAATGCTCATATTTAGCAGTTTTAAGAAAATATCTCCCATACTCACTTTTCCTCCGCCTGGTCAATCATCTTACGAATTGCCTCAGCGTCTTCCGGTGTCAGTTTTGCATCCTGCGTAAATGCTGCAATAAATGCCGGAAGAGAACCCGCAAAGGTGTCTTCTACATACTGTCTGCTCTGTCTGGCATAAAATTCCTCTCTGGATATTACGGCTGTTACCAGTCCGTTTTCATTCTGAAACAATCCCTTATCAATCAATCTTCTCAAAACATTGTGTGCAGTTGTGCGCTTCCAGTTAAACTCCACTGCCGTCATCTTTACCAGCTCCGATGAAGTAACTGGTTCATGCTCCCAAATCATATCTGCATATCTTGCC
The DNA here is from genome assembly GCA_945910395.1 of uncultured Agathobacter sp. Lineage (GTDB taxonomy): Bacteria > Bacillota > Clostridia > Lachnospirales > Lachnospiraceae > Roseburia. Next base: position 2,964 of record CAMDYX010000113.1, read on the forward strand.
TCAATCACACCTAATTGAATTTCCATATATGTATCCTCCTAAAACCAACAGACTACAAGCAGTAGTCTTATTTAGAGACTATCACTTGTAGTCTTGTTTGTCAATATGATTTTATATTTTCCTATCTGCCACCTCTATCGCTCCGGTAATGCTGGCTCTGTCTGTTGTTTTCTCGTTCCTTTACTTCTTGCGTCGTTCTTTGCAACTTTGCCTTTAAGCTGTCCGGTTCTGCCTTATTTCCGGTCTGCTGTTCCCACTTTGTAACTGCCGACTGATAATCGGTATATTCTGCTTTAGAAGCCTTAAATTCAACCAAGAACTCCTTCACATTCTTATATCCATAACCCTGCACGATACTTGATAGGTACTGCTTCATATTGGCTATCTGCGTTTTTAACTGCTCTGCCTGTTCCTGAAGCTCCTTGCGCTGTTTTCCTTTGAAGATACCCTTTGTTCCGGCAATCTCCTTCTCTACACTTGCAAGCTGTTGCTTCCTTTGATAAATAGCTTCGTTCTGCTTCTCCTGCTTATTATAAATATCCGCAAGTCTTGGATACTTGGAAGCAAGTTCAGATTTCTTAGGTATTTCCGGTATCGGTTCACTTTTCTCCATCACAGGCTCATTGACTGCCCGAACATTCGTCTGCTCCGGTTCTGACTTTGTAAACGCTTCCGTAACCTTATCAGCCTTTTCCAAAACCATTTTAAGCACCTTACCAATTAGAAGTTCCAAAGCATATATAGCCGTCATAACCAGGCTTTTAAACAGTACCGGATTTCTCCCTGACTTCTGAATCGTAACCTTTGCTTTCTGCCCGATTTCACTCTGCTTCACATCCAGAATCTGTTTCTCCGGCACCCCGCTGACCAATGCTCTGTCCACCGTCTGATTCCACATGGTGCGAACCCAATTGTCCGCTTCTATCTGCTCTGCTTTCGGATTGTTCTTGCCAACCTTTTTCATGGGCAAATACACACCATTCTTATCAAATACTTTTAGCTTCTCCTTATCATTCCGCACATAAATATCGATAAGGCCTGTATAGGAACGCTTTACTTCATCAAGGAAACCGTCGCTCTTAAATCGATTGTCCTTAATGGTAAAAATGTTACGCTCATACACCTCTCCCTTGGGAATAATTCTACACCCGCTTCGAAGCTGTCCAGCTTCATCCAGTATCTCTTTTTTGGTGCGTACATGCTTTCCGTTTTCATCATAAAACATGTTCCTTTTGGCAATCTTCTCCACAGGATCATCAAGCAGTTTTCGCTCCGAAAAGATAAGATGGATATGATAGTTGGTCTTGTGTTTGTTGTGGTGCAGGGCAGCGATACACTCCACACCATATTTTTGCTTGAAGTGTTCCGTAAAAAGTTTCAGCAGCTTGTCCGGCTCATAATCCACAAAACTTTCCGGCAGCGCAATAATCAGTTCCCTTGCTTCAATGCACTTACCTTCTGTTCCGCTTCTCTTAAATTCCTCTTGGTTACACTTGGCAAGTTCCGTCCAAAATTTACGGTCAGTTGTTTCATAAACTGCGTACAAATTTTCCTGCCTTGCGTGACTAGAGATATAGTTAATTCTTCCTTTTAAATTTGTCAGTTTTGACATCTGTATAAATGAATTTCTTACAATAGGCATTGCCCCCTTTCTT
>CAMDYX010000114.1 GCA_945910395.1 uncultured Agathobacter sp.
AAATCGGTTCTGCTGTCGGATATGAAAATCAGCTTCATTTTTCACGTGCATTTAAGTCAATCTATGGGGTATCTCCGAGAGAATGGCGAAATCAGCACAAATAATTTAGACCAGTTGTTCTGCCAGACGGCAGATATCTGCCGCCGCAGTTGCGTTTATTATTTTTTTCTGGCATGCCACCATTTCTGCACCTTTATCCGGATTCTGCAGCACCTCCTCTACGATACGCGGCAGTTCATCCGTCAGATTTTCCGAAATACTCATGCCATGGCCGGCAAAATATTGGGCATTACAGCTCTCACAGCCCGGTATTGTGGATGTATGCAGAATCGGGACATGACATACTGCTGCCTCCGTAGAAGATAGTCCCCCCGGCTTTGTAATAAATAAATGGCTGGCCCTCATATAGGAAGCCATCCGGTCCGTATGTTCCAAAACAGTTACTCCCGGGAAATGTTCCTCCTGCAATTTCTGGTGCAGCTTTTGGTTGCTTCCGCAGACGACAATAAGTTCTACCTCTTCTCGATCAGAAAAATATCTTTGCAGTTCTTCAATCGTTTTTTCTATTTTTCCTCCACCCATGCTTCCGCCGGCTATCAGAATGTACTTTTTATCCGCTTTAAGCCCCAGCAATTGTTTTTCCTGCTCCCGCGTCCTTTCCTCCAAAAAGCTGCTGTTTGTAGGAATTCCAAGAGGGTAAAGCTTTTCACGGGGAATCCCTTTTCCCACAAAATCTTCTGTCAGGTCTGGGGCAGGAATCACATAGGCATCGCAATTTGTCTCCTCGGTAAAGGGAATGCATACATAATCCGTTGCAATGAACATGGTTTTGGGAATTTCCATGCCATGCTGCTTCATGTTGGTCAGAATTTCCGCAGGAAAAAGATGGGGCATGATGACAATATCCACAGGATGCTCTGCAAAATATTCCTGCATTACATCCGTCATCCCACGATTGATAAAGTAGACCGGGGAACGGAAGGGCAGCCGTCGGTATAAATTTCCGATTTTGTATACCGCACCAAATGCCCCCGGCATATGCTGCACGGTTGATATGTAAGTCCGGTCGATTCCTTCCGAAAGCTTTTTGCTTTTTAAGGTGTAGGGATTTAGCATCGTAACCTGGTGTCCCTGCTTTTTCATCTCCTCATATACTGCTTTTCCGGCAGCGTCGTGTCCTCCTCCGGTTCCGCAGGAAAGTATTAATGCATCCATAACAATTTTATCCTCATTTTTTCCTTTTCTTCCTCACTGAGAAGCATGCGGCTTGAAACCACTACTGCAATAATCGCAAATCCCAGAAGAACCATAGGCTGTTTCACCAAAAGCAGCATTCCAATCAACGCGCACATATATGCTGCCAGCGTCCGGTAATAATGCGGATTTATCCGCAGAATACACGAAAAGAAGATAAAGAAGGCCGCCAATATTGCAAAGGGCTCTAAAAACGGGAAAAGTCCCAACAGGCAGCCAAAGGTAACTGCAATTCCCTTTCCTCCCCTTCCTTTGTAAAAGACTGGAAATGCATGTCCCACAACAGGGGCTGCCATAACAAATGCAATCGAAAGCATATCCGGACTTAGCTCCAGTGCATACTGCATAAACAGATATACTGGGAAAAAGCCCTTTAAAATATCGCAGGTCAGCGTCAATACTCCGCACCAGAAGCCGCCATACATAAACGCATTTCCTGCTCCCGGATTACGGTCCCTGCTTTTTTCAATCATATCTTCTTTTCGGAACAGTTTTGCAAAAATCCGTGCATACAAAATGCTTCCGGACAGATATCCAAACAAAATCCATGCTGCTTTTGACATTTTTCTCTCCTGTTCTATTCAATCAAAATCTTCTTTTCCTTCAGTTTCTTGTTCGTATGCTCCCGGACTAAGGTATAAATCACCGCCACAAGCGGGATGAAAAAAATCATGCCGATGAGTCCGAAGAGCTTTCCGCCAATCAGGACCGCCATCAGGGTCCAAAGCGGAGAAAGCCCCACGGAATTTCCTACAACGTGAGGATAGATAAACTGATTCTCTATAAACTGTACCACCTGATATACAACGAAGCATAGGATTGCCTGGGACGGGTTTGCAATCAGTGTAAGCAGAACTCCGACGCCACAGGAAAAAAAGGCTCCAATGTATGGTACAAAGGCGCAAACCCCCGTAAGCATGGCAACCAGCCCTGCATATGGCAGCCGGAATATACAGAATGCAACAAACATTAACAGTCCTAAGATCACGGCTTCCACACATTGTCCGGACAAAAATTTTGTGTAGGTGTTGTGTACCAGAGACGCTACGGAAACAATCCAGTCTGCCCGCTCTTTTTTCAGGTATGCGTACAAAATTTTCTTGCTTTGTCTTTCTAGATCCTTTTTGCTTAATAAGACATAGAACATGATTACAATCGAAATCGCTGTGGTTACCACTATGGAGATGGTGGAGGCTGCGGTTCCTGCAATCACATCCAATACCGCGCCTGCACCGCTTACCAGATTGGTAAACAAATGCTCAAATTCCAGATTTTCCATCCAGTCCGTAATTGGAGTAGTATCGATATCATAGCTTTTTAAAATGAGCGCCCACTGTGGCCACTTTTCCTGTATCATTACTCCGATGCTCTTTACCGAGGTCATGATTTCCGGCACAACAGTTGTTATCGTTACGAATATTACTAGCAGAATCATCATGAGTGTAAGAAGCAGGCTGCAGATACGTGCTGCCTTTTCCCCCGGCTTATGCTTTGCTTTGCGAAATAGCTTATGAATGATTTTCTCAAATCCGTTCATCGGCACAGACAATACAAAGGCAATGATAAATCCCGCTAAAATCGGCACGATCATACCCACAATATTTCCGAAAACCAGAATAACATAATTCAGGTTCATTACCGCAGCAAAGAGAATTATCCCAAATGCAATCAATATCAAACTCTGCCGCATTTTCTTATCCATTTCATCACTCCTATTCTTTCTGTCTGCCTATCCTCTTTAAAGGCTTTCTAATATTATACTATCTTTCTTTCGTGTTTGTATACCAAAATAGAAAAACAGCGGGGAGACCCCCGCTATTTTACGCAGTTTTCCATTTATACAACCAGGTCCACATGATTTATCGTCCCTGCTGCCCCTGTACTTTCTTTTAAATAGATTCCTGTCTTTTTAATTTCCGCGTTCAGGTTGTTTTCCTCATTTTTAAGAGAAAACTGTGTATCTGCATTTCCCAGATAGATTGCTCCAACATCGGCCTTCTTTAAATCTATGAGATAATCCTGTCCATTTTCGTCTTTTGTCCAGACCTTCAGCTTAGAAAAAATGCTGTCGTTCTCATCGATCCATCCGTTTCCATCTTCATCATGGGAAGCCAGATCTTTGAATCCGTCCCCGCTTTTTGTTCCAAAAAGCTCCGAGCCATCATTGATCTTTCCGTCATTGTTTTTGTCCAGAGCCAGAAAGCCGGAGCCCTTTCCTGCAAAGGAGATTTCTTCTTCCTTTCCATCGGAATCCAAATCAAAGAAAAACTTCTGATCACTTACTGATCCAATGTTGGTATCGATATTGATCATAAGTGGATCTGTCTTGATATACTCTTTTACTTCAAGGGTATCGATCTGACTCATAAACGCTCTGGACATAGATACCTCGATATTAAAATCTATGCTTCTTCCATCTGCCGTCTTTACAATTCCTGTGGAAGCAAAGGTAGTACTTTCAGATTCTGCTGCAAATCCGGAAGTGGCGGTAATCTTCTGCCAGGTTGTTCCTACCCCGGTGGTTCCTCTTTCTATGGTTCCGAGGCTTACTGCTTTCCCGGACATTGCGCTAAGGGATAGTCCTTCCATCCTCCTGTATCTGGCTGAGCGAAGATCTAAAATTTTGCCTTCATTTCCCGAGTTTGTCTTACATTCCTTCGAAATTTTTTCACCGCGAAGCGAAGCTAACATCTGCCGTAGCATCTTGATCTTCATGTCATATTCATCCGGAAATTCAAACTGGTTATCTTCCTTTTTCGTTCTCAAATGCTCCGCCATCTGTTGCAGGGAACGAGCTTCGTTTTCCTGCTGTTTCTTTTTTGCTTCCTCTTCCTGTTGCTTTTGATACTCTGCCATTGTTTCTTTGAGATTCTTTCCGGTTGCCTCGGCAGACAGAGTAAGAATTGCTCCGGCAACGTCTTTTGACTTTGCGGCCTCCATGGTCATGGATTCCTTGTACGTAAAGGAAGTCTCATGGTGCTCTGAGGCCATAGCGATAGAACTGTTTGTGATTTTCATATTGGACTCCTTTCCTTATGAACCGGTAAATCCTTTTACCGGCAATGTTCTGTCAAACCTATGAAATTATTTATATATTCCCATTTCGGAATTGTGTTCCCGAATGAATTTGCATATTTGAATCAGAACCCACT
>CAMDYX010000115.1 GCA_945910395.1 uncultured Agathobacter sp.
AGCCTGCTTTCTGTGCCGGATTGCTCGGCAGATGGTAATACCTTATCGCATGATTAAAAATAGCACTTAACTGTGCATGAATGGTTTTAAGATAAGTCGGGGAATACACTTCCCCATTTTCTCCCTTATAGGCAAGAAGCTCATTCTGCCACGCAATCACATCCTTCGGCTCAATCTCCGCAATTTTACGCTCCCCGAAATAGGGAAGTATTTTGGTACGGATCACATGGCTTTTGGACTCCCATGTGTTTTCCTTTACCCTCTTTTTCTTATCTTCCTCGTAAATCTCAAAGAAGCTGGCAAAGGTCATGTCCAGCTTGGATTCACTCTTTAACATGACCTCATGCTCCCATGCAACCGCTTCACGCTTGGTTGCAAATCCTCGTTTCTGTGTCTGCTTCCGCTCGCCCTTATAATTGGTGTAGCGGTAAATAACACGCCATTTGTCTCCGTCTTTGTATACAGCCATCATTTTTCTCCTTTCCATCAATACTCCGAAGAATGCTGTTTCAGCATTCTTCTACACAAAACATAGATTTTGTTAGGCAATGTCCTTTATTGCCTTAGAAAATCTTTTTGTGTTATTCGCTGTAACATAACTTCTTACGGAAGAAGCTGGTATTCACTCTTCCGGTAACAGTCAGATAACCAAGCTTCTGCATTTCCGCATTCAGCTCTCTGACAACCTTGTAGGCATAGGACTTAGAAACATTAAGCTCTTGTGCCACTTCGTCCACCGTCATAAAGTTCTTGTTCTCCATGTGCTTTCCCCCCTTTCTTCAAAATTTTGTTTGCCGCTCTCCCTTACACCTTCCTGACAAGTTGCCTTGCGTGGTACTTTGTCGTGTTTCCATCCCTTCGTACGCTCACTTTCGGTCATCGCATATTTTTCCGGATGGTATCTGCTCGGACGGTCATTTAGTTTTAACTTAACTTACTTTGTTTAAGTTTCTGTTTTGTATAATACTAAACATTTTCCGTTAAGTCAAGTGGTTTTCAGAATAATCTTAAACATTTTTATTTAAGTTCTTCTTGCTATACTCATTAACACATGTTATACTCTACTTAAACATTTCTGTTTTACTTAACAGATAAATGGCAACAACATGACAGGAGGCATTACTATGGCAATCGGGCAACGAATTCGATTTTTCCGTAACAGAAAAGGCATGACACAAAAGCAGCTTGGAGAAGTCCTCGGCTTTCTTGGCAAGACTTCTGATGTCCGTATGGCACAATATGAATCAGAATCAAGAGTACCCAAGCATGATCTCGTAAAAGAAATGGCTGGTATCTTTGATGTCAGCACCCATGCACTTACCGTACCGGATATAGATACCTACATCGGTCTTATGCACACCTTTTTCGCATTGGAAGATATGTATGGACTGAAAATTGACGAAATGGATGGTGAAGTAGTCTTACGTTTGGATAAGTCCGACTATTCTACCTATTCCTCAATGGATAAAATGCTCCGTGCATGGCTCGCCGAAGCTAAAAAGCTGGAGAATGGCGAAAGCACCAAAGAGGAATATGATAACTGGCGTTACAAATATCCGGAACTGGATACACACCAAGTCTGGGCTAAGGTTCCTTCACAGGAAATCAGCGATATGCTTCTCGCCGGATTAAAAGAAATGGAAAAAGAAGAAAAGAAAGAAGCAAAGCGTAAAAAGAAAAAATAGACATCAAAAAAACCTTACCAATTTTCAGTTGTCATTTCTGAAAATCAGTAAGGTTTTCTTATGCTCATAAAGTAATCTTATTCATTGAATAAGGAAAATCCGTTGCCAAACCGTTGCCAAAACTTAAACAAATTTGTTTGGAAACCGCATAAATACTGGACTTTTTTGACCCTACTCCTTATTCAAACTCAATCGTTCCGGTTGGCTTTGGTGTGAAATCGTAGAGTACTCGATTTACGCCCGGAACCTCGCTTGTAATTCTCTTTACAAGGTGTTTCATAAGTTCAAACGGAATCTCTTCCACCTCTGCGGTCATAGCATCCGTTGTATTTACAGCACGGATAATTACGGACCACTCAAATGCTCGCTTTTCGTCCTTGATACCGGTTGATTTAAAATCAGGAACTACAGTGAAATACTGCCATACCCTGCCTTCTAAACCGTTCTTTGCAAATTCTTCACGTAAAATTGCATCGGACTCTCTAACAGCTTCCAAACGATCTCTTGTTATAGCGCCCGGACAGCGGACACCAAGTCCCGGACCCGGGAATGGCTGACGATAAACCATATTTGCCGGAAGGCCTAAGCGTTCGCCTACAATTCTTACTTCATCCTTAAATAGGATTTTTACAGGCTCTACCAGTTCAAACTTCATATCTTCCGGAAGTCCTCCTGCATTGTGATGCGCCTTGATTCCTTTCTCGCTCTCTAAAATATCCGGCCAGATTGTTCCCTGTGCAAGAAATTCGATTCCGTCAAGCTTGCGGGCTTCCTCTGCGAATACTTCGATAAACTCACCACCAATAATCATTCTCTTTGTTTCAGGGTCTGAAACACCTGCGAGCTTGTCAAGGAAACGATCCGTTGCATCAACATAAACAAGATTCGCCTTCATCTGGTTTCTAAATACTTCAATAACCTGCTCCGGTTCGCCTTTTCTTAAAAGACCATGATTTACATGAACACAAACTAACTGCTGCCCAATCGCCTTAATTAGCATTGCTGCAACAACTGAAGAATCAACACCTCCGGAAAGTGCTAGTAAAACCTTTTTGTCTCCGATTTGATTTCGAAGCTCTGCAATCTGTTCCTCGATAAATGCATCTGCAAGTTCAGGGGTTGTGATTCTAACCATGTTGTCCGGACGTCTATCCATTGCCATTTTCATACCTCCAATAGTATAATTTTGTTTATAATATATCACATTCTGTCGCTTTTGCATAGGTAGAGTCATTACTAAAAAGAATGCCGGAAACCCACATAAATGTAGGTTTTCGGCATTTTGGTTGTTAATGGACACCCTCGTTTATCCCGAAAAGGACAAACAATATTATCGTGTTGACCACACAAAAAATATCAAGTTTCTGCTGGCAGGTAGGCGAACCACTCATCGTGGTTCGCCTACCTGCTAATCCCTTGCAAGCACTCGCAATCCATCGCCATCACTCGCCATCACTCTCAAGCATCAGCAGCACACTTCATTCTCAAAATCCACAGAAGCCTTGGTTTTGCTGACATTTTAAATGGTGATGGCAATCGGGTAGGAGGTAAATAATTATTTTATTTACCGTCCTCCCACACCACCCGGCATACGGTTCCGTACCAAGGCGGTTCTTTAGTTTTCGCATAGTTTCAAATAGAACTCTGTGAATGTGGGATAACCCCATTCACGGAGTTTTTCGTTATTCAAGGCAAACTGTACCATTCTATTACTGCTACAATTCCAGATACCCTGTCGCATAGCAGAGTGCCATTGGATATACTCTTCCTTCATTCCGAGTTCTTTCAGTTTCCTATATCTTGTTCTGACCTTCTTCCATTGTTTCCAATAGATTGCCCTTATTTTATGGCGTAGCCATTCATCTGTTTCTTTTAAGAGCTTCTTCATATCTGCCATTCCAAAGTAGTTTACCCAACCTCTTATAAACTGTGTCAGTTTTAGTGCTCGATATTCATTTCCCCATCCATTGCTTCTATTTGTCAGTTCTCTGATTCTATTCTTCATCTTTGTAACCGACTTTGGATGTACTCTGAATCTGCATTTGCCTCGATAGTTATAGAAACTGTATCCAAGGTATTTGACTTTGCTGATATGCGACACACAGGTCTTTTCTCGATTTACTTTTAAGAAAAGATTTCCCTCGATAAATGGTGTGATGTTTTTCAAGGTTCTTTCTGCACTTTTCCTTCTCTTACAGAAAATCATACAGTCATCTGCATAGCGCACAAACCTGTGTCCTCTGCGTGTTAGTTCCTTGTCTAGTTCATTCAGCATTATGTTACTGAGTAATGGGCTAAGTGGTCCGCCTTGTGGCGTTCCTACTTCTGTCCTTTCAAATATCCCTCTGCTTATTACTCCTGCATTAAGATATTTATGGATGAGCGAAATAACTCTTCCATCCTTGATGGTCCGTGATAGTACTTCTATAAGTTTGCTTTGACATACAGTATCAAAGAATTTCTCCAAGTCCATATCTACCACATATACATATCCATCATTTACATTTGTCTGGCATTGCTTTAGTGCATCGTGTGCACCTCTGCATGGGCGAAAGCCAAAACTGTTTTCTGAAAACTGTTCTTCATAAATCGGAGAAAGTA
>CAMDYX010000116.1 GCA_945910395.1 uncultured Agathobacter sp.
TATAAGAAATATCTGTCGTACTGTACAGTTGTACCAAAAATAAAATGTATGGGAAAGACGGTGAAAAAATGATACCGCCTGTAAGAATACACGGACGGAAATGGGATGTGGAGGAATGGACCATGTTTAAAGAAATTAGAGATGAACGGGCTTTCAACGGGATTTTAAATCAGATTATAGAGAACATTCAGAATGGCAGTCTCAAAGCGGGCGATGCCCTTCCGGCTGAGCGGACAATGGCGGAGATCATGGGAGTATCCAGACCGGCAGTCAGAGAAGCTTTGAGAGCACTGGAACTGCTGGGAATAGTCAAGCCGGTGCAGGGAGGCGGAAATTATATTACGGAGGACCTGGATACCTGGCTGATCGAACCTTTATCCATACTTTTTAAATTAAATAATGGATATCTGCGCCAGAATCAGCAGTTCCGCGCGGCACTGGAGCGAGAAGCGGCAATTCTTGCGGCACGAAAGTGCACACCGCTGGATGCAGCAGAATTATGGGTGATTCTTGCACGGCTGGACGCCGCAGAAGATGAAAAGATACGGGGTGAACTGGATCGCGAACTTCACAAGAAAATTGCAAAGATCGCAGATAACCCGATGGTTTACAGTGTCCTTGCGGCAGCAGATCAGCTTACTGAGAATATTGTTTCCGGGACGAGAGACTACATTATGAAAAAGAATAATTCTGTCAGAGAGGTTGATGACCAGCATCATCGGCTTGTTAAGGCAATCATCAACGGAGATGCAGAGCTGGCGGAACGCTGTATGTCCGAACATATGGATACGATTGAACGTTATATGGAAGAAATGCAAAAAAATTCCTGAGAAATTTTGGGCATTTTTACAGGATAAATTGATATGACCTCTATTGCATTTTGGTAATACCGGCGGTATAATTAAAATATAAATTGGTAATGCCAATAAATAATACCGGTAACACCAGAAGGAGAGACGAAACAATGGGATATGTGAAATGGTCACATGAGACACTGAATCATTTTTGCGGAGACGTATTCAAGGCGTTTGGTTTTACAGAGGAAGAAAGCAATCAGATCAAGGATGTGCTTCTTACGGCTGACCTTTATGGAATAGAAAGTCATGGCATGCAGAGAATGGTGCGTTATCATAAGGGAATCGAAAAGGGAACGATCCATCCGCAGGCAAAGCCTGAAATTGTATTTGAAACACCGATATCTGCAGTGATTGATGGTCATAATGGAATGGGACAGCTTATTTCCGTTTATGCAATGAAAAAAGCAATCGAAAAAGCCAAAAAGACCGGAGTTGGAATTGTAACTGTCCGTGAGTCTAATCATTTCGGTATCGCCGGATATTATGCAAAGATGGCGTGCGATGAGGGACTTCTGGGAATGGCCTGTACAAATTCAGAGGCTATTATGGTTCCTACGTTTGGCAAAAAAGCCATGCTTGGATCAAACCCAATCGCAGTAGCTATGCCGGCAGACCCGTATCCGTTTTTCTTTGACTGTTCTACCACGGTAGTTACAAGAGGAAAACTCGAAATGTACAATAAAATGGAGAAACCACTTCCGGATGGATGGGCCCTGGACAAAGATGGTCATGCAAGTACAGATGCACCGGATGTCCTTTCCAATATTGTTGCAAAGAAGGGCGGTGGAATCATGCCCCTTGGTGGAAATGAAGAGGTTACAGGAAGCCACAAGGGATATGGATATGGTATGCTGTGTGAACTATTCAGTTCCATTCTTTCTATGGGTGTTACTTCGGATCATTGCTGCACATTCCCGGATAAAACAGGAATCTGTCATGGATTTATGGCAATCGATCCGGCTGCATTTGGTGATCCTCAAGCAATCCGCAGACACTTTTCAGAATACCTGGAAGCTTTGAGAGAAAGTCCGAAGGCAGAAGGCAAAGATCGTATTTATACACATGGTGAAAAAGAAGTTTTGGCAGAAAAAGATAGAAGAGAGCATGGATTACCTGTAAACGATAATACGATGGTCGAACTTGCTAATCTGTGTGAATATCTCGGACTTGACTTTAATAAATATTTTGATGGATATGAGCTTCCAAAAGGAAGCAAATTCTTTACCGGTAATTATTAACAGATTAGAAGATTGCTGTGAACGGAGTGAACAGCAACAATAGAAGAGTCGAATGATACGGTTTCGCAAAATTTAAGATATCAGAGAGGACAATAGAAATGGATTATGCAAAAGAATCTTTAAGACTGCATGGAGAATGGAAAGGTAAGATTGAAGTTGTAACAAGAGTACCTGTAGAAAATAAGGATGATCTGTCACTTGCCTATACACCAGGTGTTGCACAGCCTTGTCTCGAAATCCAGAAGGATGTGGATAAATCTTATGATCTTACCAGAAGATGGAACATGTGTCTGGTAGTAACTGACGGTTCAGCTGTTCTTGGACTTGGAAATATCGGACCAGAGGCCGGAATGCCGGTAATGGAAGGAAAATGTGTACTTTTCAAGGCATTTGGCGATGTAGATGCATTCCCTCTTTGTATCAAGAGCAATGATGTAGATGAGATCGTTAATACAATTTATCTGATCTCCGGTTCTTTTGGCGGAGTAAATCTGGAAGATATTTCAGCACCGAGATGTTTTGAAATTGAGAAGAAATTAAAAGAAAAATGTGATATCCCGATTTTCCACGACGATCAGCATGGTACAGCGATTATCACTCTTGCCGGTCTGACCAACGCACTGAAGGTTGTAGGAAAGAAAAAAGAAGATGTTCGTATCGTTATGAACGGAGCAGGAGCTGCTGCAATTTCTATTGCACGTCTCCTTCTGACAGCAGGATTCAAAGATATCACTCTCTGCGACAGAAAGGGTGCAATCTACGAGGGACGCCCGGAAGGCATGAATCCGATCAAAGAAGAAATGGCTAAAGTTACTAACTTGGCTAAAAAATCCGGTTCTCTTGCAGAGATGCTGGTTGGCGCTGATGTATTTATCGGTGTTTCAGCACCGGGTGCTGTTACAACAGAGATGGTTAAGACCATGAACAAAGATGCAGTTGTTTTTGCATGTGCGAACCCGACTCCGGAGATTTTCCCGGATGATGCAAAGGCAGGCGGAGCAAAAGTTGTTTCCACAGGAAGAAGTGATTTCCCGAACCAGATCAACAACGTACTTGCTTTCCCGGGAATCTTCCGTGGTGCATTTGATGTGAGAGCAAAAGAAATCAATGACGAAATGAAATTGGCAGCGTCTGAAGCACTTGCAAATCTGATCACAGATGAGGAACTTTCTCCGGAGTATATTATTCCGAAGGCATTTGATAAGCGAGTAGGACCAGCGGTAGCCAAAGCGGTTGCTGAGGCAGCAAAGAGAACCGGTGTAGCTCGTATTTAAACGAGATACGCAGGGGTAACACCGGAAAGTCATGAGACTGCACTGAAGGTCATGAAAGCGTGCCAGATAGAGGTTGTCGAATGAACGGATTACAAAAAGATATAGAATAAAGTAAAGCAGAAGGGGCTGTCGGTTAATATCACATTTCGGCATCCTCAGTAGCAATTGAAAGGATCCCTGCAAGGACAAGGCTTGTTAGCCTTCCACCTTGCGTAGGATCCTTTTTTCTATGAAAGATGAAATTTATTTTTGGCCGCAAAAATCCCTTGCCTGGATTTTTACAGCCACACTTTTGATCAAGCTGTTTTTCGGTGTTTTTTCCTCAAACTTCTTTAATTTTTCATTGAGAAAACGGCAGTATTTATTTATATTACTTCCGATTGCATAGGGTCTTCACATCCATGCCGTTCTGCAAAGCCAGCGTGGCGCAGGTATGACGGAAATCATGGAACCGTATATACCCCAAATCCCTCGTAAAACGAATCTCCAAAAATTATTACTGACATATTGTTCCGATAATTCAAACAATATTATTCCGATAACATTGATATTGTTCCGTAGGGGGTGAAATTATGTCAATTCTCAAAAATGCAATCCAATGTAAGCTTTGTGGAGATGTTATTGAGTCCACTTCCGTTCACGATTTCAAAACTTGTTCTTGCGGTGCCTGTTCCGTTGACGGTGG
>CAMDYX010000117.1 GCA_945910395.1 uncultured Agathobacter sp.
ATCCCGGCGAAAATGAAGTTCGTGCACTGGATCATATCAATTTAACGATTGATGCAGGTGAGTATGTGGCCATTATCGGGCAGTCCGGTTCCGGCAAATCGACATTGATGAACATGCTGGGGTGCCTGGATGTACCAACAAGCGGAACCTACATATTAAATGGAAGAGATGTATCATGCCTGTCCGATGATGAATTGTCGGATATCCGCAATCAGGAAATCGGTTTTATTTTTCAGGGATTTAATCTGATTCCGAGTTTTACGGCGATTGAAAATGTCGAGCTTCCGCTTTTGTACAGAGGCGTTTCCAAAGCCAAACGGCATGAGTTAGCCATTCAGGCATTGGAAAAGGTTGGATTGGGAGCCCGTATGACACATAAGCCGTCGGAAATGTCCGGTGGACAGCAGCAGAGGGTTGCAATTGCCAGAGCTATTGCGCAGGCTCCGCCGGTTATTCTTGCGGATGAACCGACCGGTAATCTGGACTCGGGATCCAGTAAGGAAATTATAGATATTTTAAAAAAGCTTCATGCTGAAGGAAGAACCGTGATTTTGATTACGCATGACAATGAAATTGCCTCTCAGGCAAAGCGCGTTATTCGAATCAAAGACGGAAAAGTGGAAAGGGATTACATAAATGAAGAGTAAAAAGAAAATAATCGTGATTGCAGTTGCCATTGTCGTTGTTTTGGTCGTTGTTATTGGAGCTATTGCGGGAGCATCCAATGGATCGGCTGGTTATCCGGTTACAACGGCTAATGTTGTGAGAGAGGATATTTCCAGTGAAATTGAGGTATCCGGACTGGTTGTCAGCGAGGAGACAAAGACCTATTTTTCGCCGGTTACCGGAATGGTTTCTTCTATGAATGCCGTAGCCGGAGAAGAAGTTAAAAAGGGAGATGTTCTTTTGACCTATGATTTAGAAGATATGCAGAGGACTTCCGAAGAGAATGCCCTTCGCGCACAGGCAGAGAAGTATGGCATTGATGCCACGGTTGCGACGCTTCAAAAGGAGCAGAGTGATTACAGCAAAGCAGTAAAGGGATATGATGACGCCATGGCCTTTGTTGTTCATTGGTCCGCATGTCTGGAAAGTGCAAGCCGTGATTACGATGAGGCTATGAGTATAGCGAGTGCTTATGATGCACTGAAAGCACAGGTGGACGGATATAAAATACAACAGGCTGAAAATGAGGTTCCAAACGAAGCACTTGCTCAGATGATTACAGAGGGTGAGGCGCAGCTTGCCGAACTGGAACAAAAAAAGGCGCAATATGACTATGCAACTTTAGAAAGTACGGTTCAGACCTGCAGTAAAGAATTGAACGAGTATAAAGCACTTGCAGAGCAGTATAAAGCCCAAAAGATAGAAAATCCGGCTTTGGCAAGCCAGAGTAAACAGCAGGCTGTATTAAAAGAAATCAATGAAATGGAAAAAGAAAATGCTGATAAAGACCTGACGAAGGCTGCAGAAGGAATATGTGCGGATTTTAGCGGCATTATTTCCGATGTCAGTGTGGTAGAAGGACAGACGCTGGCAGAGGGAACGCAGTTATTTACCTTGCAGAGTGTTGACAAGCTGAAAGTATCGGTAGCGGTTACAAAATATGATTTACAACAGATTGCAGTTGGACAAAAAGCGCAGATTACCATAAATGGTTCTACATATGACGGAACTGTCACAAAACTTAGTAAAATTGCCGGAACCAATTCCAACGGGGCGGCAACGGTTGATGTGGATGTACACATTGACAATCCGGATGATCAGATCTTTATCGGTATAGAAGGAAAAGTAAAAATCCAGTGTGGCACCGTAAAGGATGCGTGTGTACTGCCTTTTTCCTGCGTAAACTATGACACCAAAGGGGCATTCTGCTATGTGGTAGAAGATGGTATTGTCACAAGAAAAGACGTAGTTACCGGTATGTCTTCCGATGAAAAGATTGAGATTGTCAGTGGTGTGACGGATGAGGATGTTGTGATTTCCGAGGTGACAAGTGACATTGTGGAAGGCATGGAAGTGATGGTTTTGGAAGATAGTAATAACGCGACAGAATAGTTGAACATGATAGTTGAACGAGACGTGAAAATGTGTCAAAAGGAATGTGTTAAAAGGAAAGAAAACAGAGGACTTCTATGGGACAGTTTGCAGAATATATAAAAATGGCTTTTAAAAATATTAAAAGCAATAAGGGTCGGTCATTTTTGACAATGTTAGGTATCATCATCGGTATTTCATCGGTTATCATGATTATTTCGGTTGGTAATGGCGTGTCAGGATCTGTCAGCAGTCAGTTAAATGATATCGGAAACGGACAGGTTGTTATTTACTCGACTTCAAATGATGAGTATGAATCAGTATACTTTACAGAGAGCGATATTGATGCTTTGGTAGAAAAAATACCACATGTAAAGGGAGCCAGTGGAAATGAAGGTGCATATGTGGATGCGGTTGGACCTAAAGGGGATTTTCGTGCTTATACCTATGCAGGAAATCAGTACCTTGAGTACGGCTCTGCGGAGCCGATTATCAAAGGTTCCTATTTTACCGCCAGTGATGTAGAGAATGCAGCAAAAGTCTGTGTCATTCGGGAAAGTGGTGCCATGGCATTGTTTGGTACTACCGATGTAATAGGAAAGACATTTGAAATTTCACAGTGGGGACAGACTTTTGAATTGCGGATTGTGGGTGTGCGGGCTGACAATGCATCAGCATTGTTAAACATGATGGGAGCATATGATCAGGTTGAGTTTGACATGCCGATTACAACGTTTTACATGAACTTTGGATTTAATTTAGGTGATTATTATCAGATTATGATCTATGGAGAGGGGAATGAATATGCTTCTGAAATTGCAAAGCAGTCCAAGCAATTATTAGAAGCAAGACATAAGGTGACCGGACAGGGCGTTGTGCTTGTTCAAAGCTTTAGCGATGAACTGGAGCAGATTACCGGTATCATTGATGTGATTACGGTATTTATTGTATTGGTAGCTGCCATTGCGTTGCTGGTAGGCGGTATTGGAGTCATGAATATTATGCTGGTATCCGTGACAGAGAGAACGAGAGAGATTGGTATAAGAAAAGCACTTGGTGCAAGGACCAAATCAATTTTAATGCAATTTTTATTTGAATCTGCTATCATAACCTTATTAGGTGGAATTATCGGCATCGTTTTGGGAGCGTTGGGGGCTTGTGTCATTTGTGCCGCCATTGGTTTTCAGGCAAAAGTATCGATCATGACCGTATTAGTTGCAACATTGTTTTCTTCGGCAGTGGGTATTTTCTTTGGAATTTATCCCGCTAAACGTGCCGCAAAACTGAGCCCGATTGAAGCCTTAAGACATGAGTGATGGGCGGAGAGATTGCTATGGAATGGCAAAATGCGAAACAAAAAGCAGATAAGTTAGAAAAGGACAATCCAAAAGATATAGCGGCAGAACCGGCAAAGGTTCAACCGCCAAAGATAAAATATGAATTTGAAAATGAAGGGCAATATCTGGTTGCGAAGTATAAAGAGCAGCTGGATTTTGCCCTTTATCAGGTTATGAGTCAATATCAGAGTGCGAAAAAAAGGGAAGACGAGGAAAAAAAGGATGTGAAAACCTTTGGCATTACACTTCTTGCCATCATTCTGATACTTCCACTTGGTGTTCTGATGGCAATCAGTGGAGGAATGATGTTCTCAAAACTCGGCTTTGTTTTTGGATTATTAGGATGCCTGATTGTACTTGCAGATATCCCTTTTTTATTATATGCACTGCCACTTTGTCTTTATAAAGTAATGCGTGGTTTTGTGCTTATGCAGATTAATAAACAAAGTAGGTTTGGGCTTTGGATTTGTAAAAAATGGAATATCGAAGTCTTTTCTTCTGAATCACGTCAGTGTGAAAACTATATCAGAAAATACCGGCTGATTCTTCAAGAACTTGAAGAATTGCGTTCGGATTTGGAGTTTACCGATACTGTCGATTTGCAGCCGA
>CAMDYX010000118.1 GCA_945910395.1 uncultured Agathobacter sp.
TGGAACATATTGAGCGTACCGGTGTACATTCCGGAGACAGTATTTCCGTATATCCTGCTCACACGATC
Source organism: uncultured Agathobacter sp. (assembly GCA_945910395.1). Classification (GTDB taxonomy): domain Bacteria; phylum Bacillota; class Clostridia; order Lachnospirales; family Lachnospiraceae; genus Roseburia. The sequence continues at coordinate 69 of CAMDYX010000118.1, forward strand.
AGTGAGAAGGCAAAGGAAACTTTAGTGGAATATACCAAGCGCCTTGCAAAAGCCCTCCATGTGGTAGGTATGATCAACATCCAGTTCATTGATATGGATGATGAGATTTATGTCATCGAGGTGAATCCACGTTCCTCAAGAACCGTGCCATATATCAGTAAGGTAACCGGTATTCCCATTGTTGACCTTGCAGCAAAGATCATCATGGGACAGACCATCCGGGGTATGGGATACGAGCCGGGACTTGCTCCAACGGCAGATTATATCGCAATCAAGATGCCGGTATTCTCCTTTGAGAAGCTTCGCGGTGCCGAGATTTCACTTGGACCGGAAATGAAATCAACCGGTGAATGTCTGGGTATTGCAAAGACCTTTAACGAAGCCCTTTATAAAGCGTTCCTTGGAGCCGGCATACAACTGCCAAAATATAAGCAGATGATTATGACCGTAAAGGATGCAGATAAGCCGGAGGCTGTTGAGGTGGCAAAGCGTTTTGAGGCTTTAGGCTACAAGATTTACGCCACAAGAAGTACTGCAAAATACTTGCAGGAGCATGGAGTGAACGCTCTTCGTGTCAATAAGATTACACAGGAATCTCCAAATGTTATGGACCTTATCTTAGGACACAAGATCGACCTTGTCATCGATACTCCGACTCAGGGCAACGGAGATAAGACCAGAGATGGATTTTTGATTCGTCGAAATGCAATTGAAACGGGCGTATATTGTATTACCGCAATGGATACCGCCAATGCCCTTGCACGGTCCCTTGAGACCGCAGACGGAAAGCTCACCCCGGTGGATATCGCAACCGTAAAGAATTTGTAAGAGTTGATATCATAGAAAAATGATATAGTAAAAAAGATATTATAGTAAAAGTATAGTAGTAAAAAGGAAAGACTGGTCGGGACTCCGGCCGGTCTTTCTTCTTTGATTTTGGAGGGGAGAAAAGACTTTTTATAATTGGAGAATGACAGAAGAACTACAATAGTGTTTAATAAAAGTAGTATCCTTTTTATAATAAAGGAAATCAATAAAATATATGTGAGGCAATGACCTAAACAGCAATTCTTTGAAAAAAGTCAACAGAATTGCCTAGTTGTGATGACTTAAATAAAAATTTGGGGAGGAATACTTATGCGAAGAAGTGATAGAGAAATTACGGATAAAAAACAAATAGAAAAATTTGTTGCAGAAGAGCAGATTCTTAGGATTGCATTTTATGATGACGGGGATATTTACCTAGTGCCCGTCAACTACGGATACACATATGAAAATGAAAAGTATTCCTTCTATTTTCATGGGGCAAAAGCAGGAAGGAAATACGAACTTAGCAAATTAAGACCGGAAGTAGGATTTGAAATAGACGGCAAGTATCAACTATTGAAAAATGAAATGGCCTGTGGTTTTTCTGCTTCTTTTCAAAGCGTGATTGGTACGGGGACACTACAGTTAGTAGAGGATGCAGAGGAAAAGAAAATCGGACTGAATGCTGTGATGAAGCAGACTACTCAAAAGGCAGAGTGGAGTTATAACGAAGAATTGTTTCATGCAGTTGCAGTTTTTCGATTGGATGTCCATAAATTATCCTGCAAAGCTAAATGAGATAGCTGTAGGAATGTGCAGAATTTAGTATAATCAAGGAAAGACCATTCTATTGGTTCTTTTTTGCGAAGGAGGTTATAGCGAGATGACAAATGATCTAGAAATCATTGGTGGAGCAGATGTCTTTAGCGGTAATTCCCACATGCTTTTTTTTGTTAAGCGGTATAACAATGCAGCACTATCTACTAATTATTTTTGGCGCTATTTTTGGAATTGGGCATATCTATGTTACAAGCAGAAACAGAGTGATAGATAGGGATGCAGGATGAAGAAGTATCGAGGTATATGTGCTGGAAAGCCAGCGATGATATTACCAAAACAAAAGAATTTATTCAACAGGAATTAGAACAAATCGAAAATGATAAATGGAATCGGTGGATTATTGTATTAAAAGAATCCGGAAATAAATCAGGTTTATCTGCCTTTGAAAACTATTTCGGCGTGTATGGGCAGACAAAAGCCAAGAGAAAATGAAAAATAAGGCGGAAATGTCTGCCTAAAAAAGGCTATTTAGGTGGGATGGGCAGACAAAAGTCAGGGAAAGATGAGAAATGAAGAGGAAAAGTCTGTCCAAAGAATGCTATTTTGTGGGTATGGGCAGACAAAAGCCAGGGAAAGATGAGAAATGAAGCGGAAAAGTCTGCCCAAAGAAGACTTCTTGAAGTATTTGGGCAGAGAATGACTATTAGATATAGGCAAATTTGACGAGGTGTTTATCATGAAAAATGTAATTCATATCTTTGGCGCTTCTGGTTCTGGTACAACAACGTTGGGTAAAAAATATGTGAAGAATTAGGGTATACATTAATGGATACAGATAATTATTTTTGGATACCGACAGAACCCCCATTCACGCATAAACGCCCTAAAAAGAGCGAATAGAACTAATGAAAAACGATATCAATAAATCAGAGAATGTTGTAATATCTGGTTCGCTTACAGATTGGGGAGATGAGTTGATTCCATATTTCACCCTGGCTATAAGAATTGAAATGAAACAGAGTATACGTATTGAAAGATTGGTAAAAAGAGAAAAGGAACGATATGGTTCACGCATTGAATTAGGTGGAGATATGTACCAACAGCATCTTGATTTCTGTTGACATATACCCGGATGGGGTATATTATACAGATACCCTATGGGGGTATTAAAAAGGAGGAAACCTAATGCCTGATAAAGAAATATGCGGATGTTGTGAAAAAACGACAGCCCGCACAGAGGAAGAACGAAAGAAACTGATACACCGTCTGAACCGGATTGAAGGGCAGATTCGCGGGATTCGGGGGATGGTGGAAAAAGATGCTTATTGTGCGGATATATTGGTGCAATCCGCCGCTGTGAATGCTGCGGTCAATGCTTTTAACAAGGAATTGCTGGCACATCACATCAAAGGCTGCGTTGCCAGAGATATCCGTGAGGGTAAGGATGAAGTAATCGATGAGTTAGTTGCAACTCTGCAAAAACTCATGAAATAGAAGGAAGTGAATCAATTATGGAACAATATACAGTAACCGGTATGAGCTGTGCCGCCTGCACAGCCCGTGTGGAAAAAGCAGTATCAGGTGTGAACGGAGTTACCTCCTGCTCGGTGAGCCTGCTGACCAATTCCATGGGGGTGGAGGGAACAGCATCTGCCGAGGAAATCATAGCGGCAGTTCGTGATGCAGGATATGAAGCATCTCTGAAAAAGGGAAATAAAGATCAAAGTACAGGTTTATCCTCTGACGAGGAGGCACTGAAGGACAGGGAAACTCCTGTGTTAATAAAACGGTTAATCACCTCTCTGGGCTTTTGGATAGTACTTATGTATGTTTCCATGGGGCATATGATGTGGGGATGGCCGCTACCGCCGTTTTTTGATGACAACCATGTGGCGATGGGACTTTTGCAGCTATTGTTAACGGTTATTATTATGGTGATCAACCAGAAGTTTTTTATCAGCGGCTTTAAGAGCCTGTGGCACCGTGCTCCGAATATGGATGCATTGGTTGCATTGGGCTCTATGGCAGCTTTCGTCTATAGTACAGTTGCCCTGTTTGCTATGACGGATGCACAGGTCAAAGGTAACGCAGATGCTGTGATGTCATATATGCACGAGTTTTACTTTGAATCTGCTGCAACGATTCTTGCGCTGATCACCTTGGGAAAAATGCTGGAGGCACGTTCAAAAGGGAAAACCACCGATGCCCTGAAGGGGC
>CAMDYX010000119.1 GCA_945910395.1 uncultured Agathobacter sp.
CTCTACCTGCCTGAATAGCAAAAGATTTTTCTACACCCTTATAACCATTTGTAATTGTCTCTAACTGTTGTAAACGATTAGAGTATGTCTCCAAAGTCTCTCTTCTTGCGCCAGGACGAGCTGCGCTGATGGTATCAGCAGCCTGTACTAAGCATGCAATAAGTGAGGTTGGTTCCACATCTCCGTGATGTGATTCTACTGCATTGATCACTAACGCGGATTCTTTGTACTTCTTACATAATTCAACGCCAAGCTGAATATGTGAACCTTCCATCTCATGGTCAACAGCCTTACCGATGTCATGTAACAGACCGGCACGCTTTGCCAAGCGGACATCTTCACCAATTTCAGCAGCTAATAATCCAGTAAGCTGTGCTACTTCGATGGAATGCTTTAATGCATTCTGTCCATAGCTTGTTCTAAATTTCATCTTACCAAGTAAGCGGACAAGCTCCGGATGAATTCCATGTAATCCAACTTCAAGAACGGCACTCTCGCCTTCCTCACGGATCATGGTCTCCACTTCCTTCTGAGCCTTCTCAACCATCTCTTCAATACGAGCCGGATGGATTCGTCCGTCTACGATTAATTTTTCCAGAGCGATTCTTGCAACCTCTCTGCGGATTGGATCAAAGCTTGACAAAATGACAGCTTCCGGAGTGTCGTCAATAATCAGATCAACACCGGTCATGGTCTCAAGGGTACGGATATTACGCCCCTCACGTCCAATAATACGTCCTTTCATCTCGTCATTTGGAAGCTGAACTACAGAAATGGTAGTCTCTGATACATGATCAGCGGCACATTTCTGAATAGCGGTGACAACGTAATCCTTTGCACGTTTGTTCGCTTCCTCCTTTGCCTGAGTTTCCAATTCCTTAATTAATTTTGCAGTATCAAGTTTTACATCTTCTTCAATGGCTTTTAAGAGGTATTCTTTTGCTTGTTCGGAGGTTAATCCAGAGATTCTTTCCAGTTCCTGTATGCGCTCTTCATTTAACTTTGCAACTTGGGCCTTCTGCTTGTTGAGCTCTTCTTCCTTAATTGCGAAACCAGCTTCACGCTTTTCAATGGATTCCAGCTTCTTGTCCAGAGTTTCTTCCTTCTGAACAATTCTGCGTTCATTCCGTTGAATTTCATTTCTGCGTTCCTTGATTTCCTTATCCAGTTCGTTCTTGGCCTTGATATTCTCTTCTTTCGCTTCGAGCAAGGCTTCACGCTTCTTGGTCTCTGCAGTCTTAACAGCTTCATCGATGATCTCACGAGCTTTTTCTTCAGCATTTCCAATCTTGGAATTTGCTGAACTCTTGTGATAAGCACCGGCAATCAGCCATACTACAATTGCAGAAATAAGGACGGCCACTACAACAGTAATGATATACGGCAGCATTTACAGGAGCACCTCCTTTATTAAATTTTCATTGTACATATAACAAAAAAAGAAAACCTTATATATGTCATAAATAACAACATACAAATTGTAGCCTTTTTGTGTAATTATGTCAAGATTTCATAGCTTTTAAAATATCACTACTCTTAAATCCTCTTCTGAGTAGAAATTGATAGGTTTTCTGCATTTCTTTTTGGTCATTTTGCTCGGGGTCATACTTCCGCTTTATCAAAAGCTTTTGTATCTGATTCATTTCATCTGCCCGGTACTCCTCCTCCATTGCCGCCTCAATCAAATCTCTTTGGACCCCTTTGGAAAGTAATTTCTGTCGAAGCTGTCCGCGGCTCATACGTTCACCGGAGTATCGGATCATATTGCATGCATACCGGTAATCATCCAAATAGTGGAAGCTTTTCACATAATCAATGGCATTCTCAATACAACATGGAGGATATTCGTTAGAAAGCAGCTTCTCCCGAAGCTGCTTTTCTGTACGATCCATCTGTTCTAATAGGTACATTGCTCTTTTTTTCGCTCTTTTACCAATTACCTCGCTAAGAAGCTTTTCAAAGTCTTCCTCCGTAATATACGCTCCCTCTGTAATGGAAAAGCTCCGCATTTCGCTTTTATACATCAGGCATACTGTTCCATTTTCAAAAGTAACTCTGCACTTTCCTTTTCCCAGTGCCTCTACCTGCAAGATTTCAATGCTCATACTCATAGATTACTCGTTTTCCAATACCTCAGCATCATTTCCGGAATCACCACTATTTTCATCCATCTCTGTGAAGAATTTCTGACGAACCTTCTCCTCAATCATGTCACAGAACTGTGGATTCTCCTTCAGGTAAATCTTGGCATTTTCACGTCCCTGACCGATTTTCTCACCTTCATAAGCATACCATGCACCGGATTTGACGATGATTCCTGCGTCAGCAGCAAGATCTAAGATATCACCTTCCTTTGAGATTCCTTTTCCGAACATGATATCAAATTCTGCCTCCTTAAATGGAGGTGCCACTTTGTTCTTTACCACCTTAACGCGGACATGGTTACCAACAACCTCTCCTGCCTGCTTTAAAGCTTCTACCCTTCTTACATCCAGACGGACAGAGGCATAGAATTTCAGTGCTCTACCTCCGGTAGTAGTCTCCGGATTACCAAACATCACGCCAACCTTCTCACGCAGCTGGTTGATAAAAATTACAATACAATTGGACTTACTAATCACACCGGTAAGCTTACGGAGCGCCTGGCTCATAAGTCTCGCCTGAAGTCCCACATGGGAGTCTCCCATATCTCCATCGATTTCGGCCTTTGGAACAAGGGCTGCGACGGAGTCCACAACAACGATATCCACTGCGCCGGAGCGAACCATGGTCTCTGTGATTTCTAAAGCCTGCTCGCCGCAGTCCGGCTGTGAAATATAAAGATTGTCGATATCTACACCAATATTCTTTGCATAAACCGGATCAAGGGCATGCTCTGCATCGATAAAGCCTGCAATACCACCGCGCTTCTGAACCTCAGCTACACAGTGAAGAGCTACCGTTGTCTTACCACTGGATTCCGGTCCGTATACCTCAATGATACGTCCCTTTGGAAGTCCTCCCAGTCCAAGCGCAATATCCAGACTTAAGGATCCTGTCGGTATTGTCTCTACGTTCATATTTGCTGAATTATCCCCCAGCTTCATAACGGAACCTTTTCCGTACTGTTTTTCAATCTGGGCGATTGCCGCATCAAGTGCTCTTAATTTATCTTCCTTTGCCATGTTATTTCTCCCTTTACACTTTTTAATATTTCAGTTCGTATCTGCATCTTTGCTTTTGCAAAAGCGAACTTATGTTCGTTTCCTAGATATAATACTAGTATACTTTGATTTCTTTGTCAACAATAAAATTTCTCCCATTTCGGAAAAGTGTTCCCGAATGAATTTGCATATTTGAATCAGAACCCACTCTCGTTTGTAAAAAGCGTAACGGTACTAAATTCGCAATGCATTGCTCATTAAGTGCCGACGCATTTTAAACGTTCTGATTCAAATAGCATTATTCATTCTCAGGAACATTATTTCGAAGAGGGACTAAAATTTTCTTAAACGCACTTGGGAATTTGGGTACACACCCGGATATAAACCAAATCTAAAGAAAAAGGACAGCTGCATTTGCAACTGCCTTTATTATAGTTTGAAATAGAAGCATCGTCAATTCCAATCTAATATATATCCCCTAAAAGTTGAATTCTACATATAAACCAGCCTTTTTCTTTCCACTTATATATAATTACACGCTAAGCTCCATCTCTCGGAAACTGAATTCTACATATAAACCAGCCTATTCCCCTCCTCTTATATGTAATTACATACCAAGATTCATCTCTCGGAAACTGAATTCTACATATAAACTAGCCTATTCCCAGTTACGTCCGTATAATGGTGTAAATTGAATATTCAAATTAAAAGAGCCAAAGG
>CAMDYX010000120.1 GCA_945910395.1 uncultured Agathobacter sp.
ATATCTGTCATTCGATTCAGTTTGAACATTCGATAGTCGTTCCTTAGCAGACAGTATCCGTAGATGTACCGGCTTGACCATTTGAAAATCAAAAAATACGTCTCCACTTCCCTCTCCGCATTACCACTCGGAGCATAATACTGAAACGTTAGTGTCTTCCCAAGCTCGATAGCATCCTGAATCAGTTCCATCTTTAGTGACAGAAAATCCTTATTCCATGATGATAGAATCGTCCGACTAATGCCCTTGTTTATTCAGTTAACTTTTCTATTAGCCAAATTCAACATTTTTTCGTTTTTGGCTAATAGGCGTTTCTTTGCATAACTGGTGTGTAATAAGACGCATAACATACAACCAGTGAAATTCTTTGATTAGCTTTATAGCCCTTTCAGACGCTTTTTTCTCTCACCCATTTCTAACGTAATACCATTCATTCTATTGAATTAATTGTCATATGCATCCCACAGTTCAGACATAAGTCACCTCGAAAAATATAGAGTTTATCAAAAAAAAATTTCGTAATAACGACATATATAATGCTTACCACGGTATTCTTCCTCGTCTGTAACATCCGTCTTATGCATTCCGCACTTTTCCATAACGCGGCAGCTTGCAACATTCTCCGTGAAGTAGCCTGCAGTCACTTTGTGGAATCCCATTTCACAAAGTTCAGCAAGAATTGCTCGCACGGCCTCTGTTGCATACCCGTGTCCCTGATAGTCGGGATGAATTACATATCCGATTTCAATCTCATCGCCTTCAATCCCGCAGTCGTTGACAAAGCCAATGATTTTACCCTCAAAATAGATTCCGTATTCAAGGTGCTTTGTATCTTCTATTTTGCTGAAAACAATCAGTTATTTTGCCAGTTTCTCTCTACTCCTCACAATATTTACCCTTGTAAAAATTCTCTGCGCCTGTCTTTTCGACTGTCATCCGAAAGCATACACATCCGTCCGGACAAACATAGTCCTTTATATTCGCTTCCGCTCCTCCGATAAGTGTTAAGTCTCCGCCACTTCTAACAGCCTGCATATCACCATAAAGAATCTGCATCATCTTAGAACATATTCCATAGCCCTGCTCATTCACGGGACAGCCGTATGTACAGGTGTATTTATCACCTATTTCTTCACCATTTCTACATAGGTGTTCTGTATGGTCGCCTCGTAAAAAACCTGTTACCTCTATTGAAAATCTATATTCTTCCTCATACCATTTCTTCATTCCTTAAGCCCCCCGTATTTTTCTGCGATTTCAGAAGTGATGCGAAACAGTTCCTCCCTTATTGACTCCGGTTCCAGAACAGTAACCGTTTCCTTACATGAAAGCATCCAAGAGAGCAGCCCTTCATCATCAGCATATTCATGTTCAAACAGAAGCTTTCCGTTCGGCATCTCTGTAAAAGACTCTATTCCAAATTCTTCAACCAGATGCCATTTCATGGAGGCCTCAAACACTGCCTTTACTTTTGCTTTTGGCGGAAACAGCTTTTCATTTGATAAGTCCGGTATTGGCACTGCACTTCGCTTTTCAAAGCTTCCGGCATGCACCATATCTGTCATCCGATTCAGTTTGAACATTCGATAGTCGTTCCTTAGCAGACAGTATCCGTAAACGTACCAGTTTGACCATTTGAAAATCAAAAAATACGGCTCTATTTCCCTCTCCGTATTACCGCTCGGAGCATAATACTGAAACTTTAATATCTTTCCAAGCTCGATAGCATCCTGAATCAGTTCAATCTTTGGTGACAGAGAAGCCTTATTCCATGATGACAGGTCGATAAGAATAGACTCATTTCCACTGACAAAATCAGATGATCCAGCCTTTAGTTTTTCCATAAGCTGTCCATAATAATGGCTGCCGCTTACGCTGTCAAGGCTTCGAAGACCTGCCATAATCATCTGCATATCCTTAGATGACAGAATTGTCCGATCCATCTTATAGCCATCCATTATGCTAATGCCACCACCTGCACCCTGTGATGTAAAAATCGGAATACCTGCCTTGCATAAATCTTCAATATCTCTGTTGATTGTTCTTCTTGAAACCTCAAATCTTGCTGCCAGTTCCGGCGCGGTAACTTTCTCTTTCTGTAAAAGTACGGAAAGAATACCTATGAGTCTATCTATTTTCATACCGCTTTCACTTCCTGATTTATCATACCGCCTGCAACACGACATCTGTGTGTCATGTTTAAATTATATGATACACAAACTACTTAACTAATACATGTACATGGCTTCCAGTTCTGCTTATTCGCATTATGGTTCAGTATATTGAATAAAAACTCCCTTTTCGGAAAAGTGTTCCTACTGCCTATTTGCATTTTCCGACTTACTCTAGTACCAAGAAAGCTTGCAAGAAATGCAACTGAAGTAAAAAGGCTCATTCCAAAAATTTTGACTGAAATGTCTTCATTCATGAGCATGATAAGCGAAACCATCATCATAAAAATCGCTATGATTATTCTCGATAATTTGTACGCTTTCTCCATCTGTATTTCCTCCATGTTTATCGAACCTTTTCATCAACCTTTATAATGATACATTGCTATTCAGCGGGAACACAATTCTTAAAAAGGGAGAATAAAAACAGCATAAAGCATAATGTAATCGGGAACAGAAGTCCAATGCGCATGCCCACATGAATACTGCCTCCAAACATGTCCGCAACCTTTCCTACAATGGCAGGACCTATGCTTCCTCCAAGATCACCTGCCATTGCCAAAAGCGCAAACATTGCAGTTCCTCCTGTTGGAAATGCCTTGGAAGAAATGCTGATTGTGCCGGGCCACATGATTCCTACAGAAAACCCGCATACAATACATCCGACAAGTCCAATGATCGGATTTTCTGAAAATGACGCTAATAAATAACATACAAAACATAAGATTCCGGAACCAATCATAAATCTGTTCAGGTTCATTTTGTCACCGGCTTTTCCAAACAGTACTCGTGAGATTCCCATCGTCACAGCAAACATACAAGGTCCGGCAATATCTCCTACCGCCTTTGAGAAACCCAGTGCTGATTCTGCGTATGCAGATGCCCATTGCGCCATGGCAAGCTCAGAAGCCCCGGAGCAGACCATCATCACAATGGCAATCAGGAACATGGGATTTGAAAATAATTTTCTGATTCCCATTCCCTTTCCTTCCTCTACTAATGATTCAATCGGACAGGTTGCAAAATTGTAAATATTTACAGCCGGAATCAACGCGAAAATAACAGCAAGCCATTTCCAGCTGTCAATTCCGAATATCAAAAAGAAAACTGTCGAAACAAGTATCGTTCCAACTGATCCCCAACAGTAAAAAGAATGCAGCAGGCTCATGGTAGCTTCCTTGTTCTCAAATGGACATGCTTCCACAATGGGACTGCCTAAAACCTCGATTAAGCCGCTTCCGATTGCATACAAAATTACACTTACAATAATACCTGTAAATGGAGAGGGCATTATTTCCGGTAAAAAGGCCAATCCAACAAGTCCTGCTGCCGAACACACTTCTGAAGCAACAATGCATACCCTGTATCCAATTCTGTCTACGTACTTGGCACAAAACAAATCTACCAAAAGCTGGGTAAAGAAAAAGGATGTTGATAT
>CAMDYX010000121.1 GCA_945910395.1 uncultured Agathobacter sp.
CCTCAGAAGTGTAATTTTTACATTTCTGAACATCCTGAACCACGAACTGCTTCACGTAAATCATGGCGGGCTTTCCCTGTCCCTGCCGCTTCTTTTCGATCAATCCAATCCCGGCTTCTGCGTCCAGTTCCCTCATTATGGTAATTGCTTTTTTGTTACTACAAGCCAAAGCATCCATGATATCTTCCAATGAATAATAGATATAAGCCCGACCTTCCGTATCAAACCACTTATTCTTTATAGAGAGTGACATTCTATCAAGCATTAGACCATACAGCACTTTTGCCTCGGTAGATAAATCTCGAAAATATTCATTCGTAAACAACAGCTTCGGTATTCTATAAAAGCTGAGCATATCTGCTTCCTGCCCATAATAATAGGAAAAGGTTATTTTCTCGCTCACTTTTGCATCCTCCTTCCAATCATCCTAGAAGTGCATTTTTTGCACTTCTACACCGAAGCCACTACCTGCGCTTTGGAAAAATTTTTAACATATATCTGATTCGGTAATCCCTTACCCCTTTTTCGCCTTACGATCAATCCAACATCTTCGAGTTCTGACAGGCAGTCTATAGCCTTGTGCTTTGATACATTCATATCCGACTGAATATCATCCAAAGAATAAACAATGTAGACTCTGTTTTCTTCATCCAGCCATTTATTCTTATAGGACATTCCCATTCTATCCAGAAGCATTCCGTATAGAATCTTTGCCTGAACGGAGAGGGAAGAGAAACCTTCCCCCACCACTAATTCCTTTGGTATCTTTATAAAATTATACTGGTCTGCCTGCGCACCATAAAAATAATTCATTTTCATACTTCTCATTTCTCCTCACTCTCCTGTGCCTGCTTCCACTGTTCCAACAGTCCAAATATGACTCGCTCCATTTCTGTCTTGGAATAATAAGCAGGGAAAAACTTATGAAGCTTTCTTTCATTGATCGTTATTTTTTTGGATACCGGCACCGTGGATACACTTCCTATCAAAATATTAATCAACTGCTCCTGCGTCATATTCTGATCATCACGGTACTTGCGAAGTTCCATAAGCTGTTCCTGCTTAATCATTCCATTCTCACGGATGAATTCATATATCCACTGTTGAACGTTTTTATTCATATAGGAAATCTCTACTGCAACAGATAGTGCCAGACGTTTTTCATCCACCATATCAAGGAGCTTGGGAATTAGTTCCGTCAGGCGAATGTATCTATGTACTTGTGCTCTGCCAAGACCTTCTGCTTCACCAATTTTTTCTGCCGAATGGAACTTTGTCTCTTCATGCGACAAAGTTAAATCTGTTCTTTTTCCTCTGTGATTCATCGCATCCATTTTCATCTTTAATGAGAACGCTCTTTCACTTGGCAATACCTCTTCCCTTTGGACGTTTGCATCAACCATCGCTATTACAGCATCATCATTCGTCATTTCTTTTACAATTGCCGGTATCTTTAGGAGTCCTGCTTTCTTAGCCGCATGTAATCGTCTATGACCGGAAATCATCTCATAGGTGCCTTCATCATCCGGTCTTACAAGTACCGGAGTCAGTACTCCGTTTGCTTTAATACTCTCCACCAACTCATCCATCTTCTCATCATCCAACACCTTAAAGGGATGGTTCTCAAAGGGATAAATCGCTCTTACATCTATATCTACGGTTCCTTCTGTCTCCGGAACGCACAATAACTCATCAATGCTTGTTAATTTGATTTTCTGTCCTGCTCTACCTGCCATTTCCGATTACCTCCTTAATTAACGCTGTGTAAGCAAATGCCGCTTTCCCCTTCGGGTCATATTCATAGATACTGCTTCCCTCTGCACTGATTTCAGCCGCCCTTACAGACAAAGGAATCTCCACTGCGAATACATTGATACTTGACGAATATGCCTCATACACCTGCATGGAAATATCCTTCGCATAATTTGTCCGATTATCTACCATAGTAAGCAGAATACCCTCTATTTGAAGCCCCGGGTTCAGCTGACGTTTCACTCTGCCAATGGTCTTAATGAGCTGTTGCAAACCCTTTACCGGAAGATATGCTGCCTGCACCGGTATCAACACAGAATCCGCAGATGCAAGCGCATTGATAGTAAGCATTCCAAGCGACGGCATGCAGTCGATAATAATATAATCATAATTCTCTCTGGCATAGCTGATATACTCTCTAAGAATGGTTTCTCTACTGATAACTCCAATCAATGAAATCTCCAAACCGGATAATTCAATATTGCCTGGGAGAATATCTACATCTTCCTCATGATGCAAAATACCTCTCTTCACATCCACCTGCTCATCATTGATAATCTTCATCATAGCAGTGGCAAGGGAATATTCCATCTGGTCAGGCTCCGAATAACCTAAGCTGATTGTCAGCGAACCCTGCGGGTCCGCATCAATCAACAATACCTTCTTACCTTCTCTGGCAAGTCCGATACCTAAATTTACACATGTTACGGTCTTTCCAACACCGCCCTTTTGATTGGCAACGGCGATAACTTTACACTTATTCTCTTCTCTCATCTTAGAAATCCTCCTCAGCAAATGACTCAACAAACTCTTCTACCTTTTCCAAATTAACCAATACGCAGCCCTTTACCTTTCTTATGGCTCCTGCATCCTTTGCAAGAGATTGAAAGCTATGAAGTCCCATAGAAAACAGCTCCGCTCCCTCTGCATATCTCACATACTTTTTCTTTTTTGACTTAACTAATTCCTCAATGTTCTGTACTTCTTTTCTTGTTCTTGGCATGACATAATCCTCCATTTCATAAATAACATCTTCGTCCTCGGTTATTACACAATGCTCTTCCAGATACCGTTCAAACACCACGATATCCACAATCGCTGTTTTTCTCAGTGCCCAAGTAGCCTTGGCTTGCTTAGCCACTGTTACGAACGCCCAATAGGGTAATCCGTATAATCTTGCTGCCTGCTGATAGGTCAGATACTTATGATTTCTGCCTACCAAATATTTTTCCAAATCCACAGGCGGTGCCTTTGACATATTTGCCTCCTTTCCGATTTGAGATGCTATTCTTGGACATGCCTATTTTTGAATACAAAAAAGGCACCCATATTCAGTATTTCTACTAAATACGAGTGCCTAAATTCAATCGTTTTTGAACCGGCTATACCTCATTTTGCCACGTCGTTGACAATCCATAGAGGTAAGTTGAGTTTTTCATTCGAATCCATCCTACGCCATTGAAGTCCGTTCAAATCCATAAGATTTGTGGTACATTCGAGGCAAGATTGGATACATTTGGACTTCTATGGATTTCGGTAAAGCTCAGGAAATCCATACACTAATTCAGACTCTTCATCGTCGGGAACAGAAGTACATCCCTGATCGCCGGTGAATTGGTCAGCAGCATCACAAGTCTGTCGATGCCATATCCGATACCACCCGTAGGGGGCATACCGATCTCCAGAGCATTCATGAAGTCCTCGTCGGTGGTATTGGCTTCCTCGTCGCCTGCGGCGAGAGCTGCTTCCTGTGCCTTGAAACGCTCTC
>CAMDYX010000122.1 GCA_945910395.1 uncultured Agathobacter sp.
TCCCCTTCGCTATCTCACGCTCCATTACCCTGTTAATATCTCTCATTGATTCCATCTATATATCTCTCCTTCCCGCTTCTGGACATCGTGTCCAAAAGCACAAAAAAAGCAGCTACAAGTATTTCACTCATAACTGCCCTAACGCTGTTACCTGATTATTCTATTCCTGCCGTTTTTGCAAATCCGGCTTTTCTATTCATAAGTTCCTCTTGTTTCTCCTTTGGCAGACACCGGAATATCTCATTATATCCCATTCCTGCCATCGGTGTTCCTTTTGCCAGAAGAAAAAGCTGCGTGTCAAGCCATTCCTCCCACAAGTTTTCAAACATGCTCCGGCTATCCGTAAAGGTAATTGCATCTTCAAAACCTTGCGGTGGTCTATAATACTGTAACTTGACAAAACCGTATCTTCCAGCATCCACAACAAGTATATTTTCAATCTCATACAGCTCTGCAAAAGCATCTGCAACTTTTCTGCATTTCTCCCTTTCATCGTCTGTAATGTATTTTTCTTTCACAATTAACCATCCTCCTGTTTCAAAACCACACTACCTGCATCTATATCCTCATTCTTCAGAAAAAAATCATTATCTCCTTTACCATTTGCATATTTTATGGTGCTTACACGCACCATATTATTATACGTTCCCTGCCATTAAAATACAAGGTAGGAAAGGAGTTGCCTGTATGATTAAATACGATCCCCTTTGGCAAACGCTTAAGGCTAAAAACATCAGTCAGTACCAGCTCATTAAAGATTATGGCATTGACAAAGCACAGCTTCAGCGGCTCCGGCAAAATATGGTAGTAAAGACCATTATTCTGAACAGGCTATGTCAGATACTTGACTGCCGGATTGAAGATATTATGGAATATGTTCCAGATGACAAGTAGAGGTATTGTTTATGATTGATTGACAATGCCTTTTTTGTTGCTCTTTTTTCTTTTACACCTTTGGACATTGTGTCCAGAAGTGTCCTGCTATTACTTTTATTATCTCCGTAAATATAACGATAATCCTCACAAGAACAATAATACCACCAATCAGACCTCCAACGATACAATTCAGTGCCAGTATTCCCATACTTCCTGCAATTCCAAAATTCTTCGGCACAAGAAACATACACATTTTTCTGATACCATAGGGACATCCTACCAAAATCCAATAAAGGAAATAATCAAACCCATCTGCTTTATTGCAAACCGGATAACAGGTAATCATCCACAGAACAAGAACGCATACCGGAATAATTATTTTAAACAATGCCTTTTTCATGCCAGCCACCTCCGTACATATCGTGCTGCACTTCCTGCTGATAATAATGGTTTATCGTTGAGGGTGCATTATAAAGAGCAGTAACCATATATGCCTTGATATTGGTTATTTTCGTATTTGTATCATGCATACAGCCAATCACATACTCCAGATGTCCACTGTTCAGCTTCAGGAATTTAGATTTTACAAGCTCATAAGGATAATCCTCTCCTGCAATCCGGATTGTTGTACGCTTTACGCATACAACCTCACAGATAACCTCAAAAAGCTCCTCATACAAAGCCTTGTTCTGCCAGTCATCGTACTTCATGTGATGCTCATATTCGATGTTATCCTTAATCAGTTCTATGTATGCATTGACATCATCCATCAAATCAATCCTTTTTTCCGACTTACTCTCATTACCAGATTGATTGATAGGATTGGTATAACTTATATCAGTATAACTCTGGTTAGTTTGATTATAGTTAGTATAAATAGGGTCTGCTTTATGAACTTCTGCAAGTTCACTTTCTGAACCTCTTGAAGTCTGCATTGTGAACTTCTGGTGTTCTAAATCCTGAACCTCTTGAAGTTCAATTTCTGAACTTCTGGAAGTATGCATATTAGACTTCTTGAGGTTCAGTTTTTGAACTTCTGTGGTTTTATCAGCATTATCGGACTTTTCTTCTGTCTGTGCATCAGTAATTGTAGAAAAATTCTTCACATAAATTATGTCCGGCTTTCCAAGTCCACGGCGTTTCTTTTCAATCAGACCGATTCCGTTTTCGGTATCAAGCTCTTTCATAATCTTAACGCAGGTTGCCTTTGCACATCCCAAATCTTCCATAATGGCATCCACCGTATAAATAATGTACGCCCTGTTTTCATCATCCAGCCAGCCGTTTTTCATGGATAATGACATCCTGTCAAGCATCAGCCCATAGAGGAGCTTAGCATCACTGCTAAGCCCCTTAAATCTCTCGTCTTTAATCAAAAGTCGGGGAACACGATAAAAAGAGAACTGCTCTGCTTCAATTCCGTAGTAATAATCAAAGTTTATTGTATCGCCCACTTTACCGTGCCTCCTTTACTGCTTATTCTGCCATTCTTCCAATAGCTGATAGATAATATTTTCTATATCCTCACTGGAATAATCCTCCGTAAAATATCTGCTGATTTTATCAGCCTTGATTGTAACTTTTCTTTCCTTTGGCTTTTCCTCTGTCAATATGAGTCTTACCATTGGCAGAGTCAGCTCGCCGTTTTTCCCATATTCCTTTAACTTTGATGATTGGGTAGTCGAGATAGCTGCACCCGTTTCTTCAAGAATGACCTGCACCCATTCCTGTGCCTGCTCTGTCAGAAAAGATATGTCAACACCCTGTACCAGACCGATTTTTTTCTTATCAACCATATCCAGCAATTCATCTGACAGACGGGCAAGCCATATATAACGCTGAACCGTCTTGCCACTCTCTCCGGCTGCTTCTCCCACTTCATCAAGACTGCTTCCATTTCCTTTTTTGCCCTGATGCTTCATGGCTTCATACTTCATCGAATAGGCTCTTGCCTTTTCACTTGGGAGAATATCTTCCCTCTGGATATTGGTATCCACCATAATCACTGTAGCTTCATCATCATTGTAATCTCTGATAAACATAGGCATGGTGGAAAGACCTGCAAGCTCACAGCCGTGTTTTCTACGGTGTCCGGCGATTATCTCATAACCGCCCTCTGCCCTTGGTCTTGCAATACCGGGCATAAGCACACCATAGTTTCTGATGCTCTCCACTGTTTCCTGCATCTTTTCATCATCCAGCACCTTAAAAGGGTGTCCTTTGAACTCATAAAGCTCTGAAAGAGGTATCTCCTGCACCTGATCGGTGCCCGCTGTCATATCAGAAGCACCGAATAAATCATCAAAACTGTTTAGCTTTACCTTTGCCGCACTTCCTGCCTTACTCATTGCCAAGCACCTCCTCCGTCAAAGACTGATAGGCAC
>CAMDYX010000123.1 GCA_945910395.1 uncultured Agathobacter sp.
AAATGCCTGTTCACGAAATATGCAGGAAGGAAAGGATCTGATGGAAGAGAGTGGTGTCAACTGGAATGGAACTTATTATTACAATTCGGAGTGGTATTATGCCTGTGAAGAAATGCAGAAGTTGTTTCAGGAAACAGCAAATGAACTGACGGAGGAATTCGGAACAGAATCAGTGGATTTTGCTTATGTAGAGCAGCATACAAGATTTACACTGGATGGAGGAATCACATTTAATGGCGTATGGGATTCCATGGAATGGCAGATTAACCGTGACCGGGCAATAGGCGGCAACTTCCATGATGTAAACATGGCACCACCAGAAGATTTTGTATATTGCAGCAATGCTACATGGGATGGAGAAACCGGTTTGGATGGTTTCAAGGAGTATTTTGCTGGTAAAAATGCAGAGTCTCCGTTTAAACTATTTCTATTAGCAGCAGTAAAAAATATAGATGCTAAAGAGAGCCTGTTGTTGAATCACGAGAACTATATGGCTGCCAGTGAATGGGAAGGCAATGATATCTATCAGAGTACAATGTCTTTTTTGAAGAATTTTAATATTACTTGGAATTACGGAAGCAATCGCTTTGAGTTTTTATCTGTGAAATAGATAGTAAGGATAGAGGAAAATATGATACATAACACAACAAGAAATTCTGCCTACAATGATTCTTTTGTTTGCGAAAAAACGCACTCTCAAGAGGAGTTGATTTGAAAAATTAATCAGCTGCTTTTGTATTTTGGGGACGGCCAGGTGGTAGTCCTATGGCTTTAAACGATAACTTTTGGAAAGAAATCAAAATAAGATTGGCATTCTTTCGACATATTTTGTTTGTGTTCTACCTTGTTCTGTTTATAATAGAGAATAAGAAGGAAGGGGCATAAATGAAAAATAATCTAAAACGAGTAGAATTTTATTTTGGAAAAGCAGGTAGGTTTTTGCCACTTTTAGCGGCGTGTTTCATGATTGTATGGGCTGCATGCAGTCAGTCCAATGTGAACGGTTATGTGGTTGCTTTTTTTGTGGCGATAATTGTGGGTGCAGTTTTTGCAAAGGATGATAAAGCTTATGGGGCAGCTATCATTCATGGATTGAGTAAACCCATTTTTTCTGTCATCGTACTTGCTGTTATACTGGCAGCCATTTCAGGAAAAATGATCTCTTCAAGCGGTATGGTACAAACCATTGCGGCATATGTGGTTTCGGTTGGATTTACCGGACGTCTGTTTGTGGCAGCTACCTTTGTGATGACTTGTCTGTTAGCATTTGCAACAGGTACATCGGTTGGCACCTATTTTGTGGTAATTCCGATTTTGTTTCCGGTGGGGGTAATGGTGGGAGTAGCCCCGGAATATATGATTGGAGCGATTGTTTCGGGAGCCGCATTTGGTGACAATTTAGGACCTATTTCGGATACTACCATTGCTTCTTCTACAACCCAGCATGCCCAATTGGGAATGGTGGTAAAAACCCGCACCCGGTATTCTGTTCCGGCAGCAATCGGGGCCTTGGTTTTGTTTTTCGCATTTACCAAAACCACAGAAACTGCCGTTACTTTGGAAGGAATAGAAGAAACTGTGATTAAGCCGGTAAGTCTTTTCATGTTCGTGATTCCTATTGTGATTATTATTCTGTGTCTCAAGCGTAAGCATCTTGTGGTGGCATTGTCATGGGGGATTGTAGCCGGTACTGTAGTGGGGTTGCTTAGTGGAATTTATTCCGTAAACGATTTCCTGACTTTTCCCGGCGGATTTGCGGTAGAGGGGCTTGTGATTTCAGCCATTACAGGCACGGCAGGCACCGTTTGTATGTTAATTGGAGTGTTTGCTCTGATTGGCGTGATGGAAGCGAGTGGGATGTTTGAAAGTGTGGGCTCTTTATTGAATCGCTTTGCAAAATCCAAAAGAAGTGCGGAAGCTACCATTGTTTTGTCTGCTGGAATTCTCAGCATGATTACGGGAGTTATTTCCGTGGCGATTGTGGCATTGGGTGACCTGGTTAATGAAATTGGCGAAAAAAATGGCGTGAATCCTTATCGTCGCGCCAATCTGCTTGACTGTACCGGCTGTGTATTCTGCTTCTTATCTCCATGGACGGTACATTGCGTGATTCCGGCCCAACAGTCAGCCCAGTTTGGGGAAAATTTTGCAGTAGCGCCGGCGTCCATTCCGTTTGTAAACTTCTATTCCATCTGCATGCTCTTTGTGTTAGTCATCGCTATCCTTACCGGATACGGAGCAGCAGAGAAAGGTAAATAGAATGGCAGTGTTTTGATGCATTATAAATTTAATACTTTAAGAAAACATGACGACCGTCTGACAGAAAGACATAGAGCGTTCCATCAGGTGCAAACTGATAATCGACGCTACCGGAACCGAAGTTGGCATGGTCGTTTTGTTTTGGCACAAGGGAGGAAAACGTATGGGCAGTACCATCCATTTTGCCTGTCTTTTCATCCTGGGTCACTTCTCCGGAATCGTAATAGAGTTCACCATTTACCTGTACAATATTGAGCCTGGTATCTGATGTTCTCATCATCTGATTCAGTTCCAACGTTTTCAGAACCTTATTATGTGTAAGTGCAATATGATTGTTGTCGGGAAAAAGGAATGATTCGTGTAGAAGCAGTTCGTTATCGCTGCCTCGCTGTTCGATTAAAATGTCATATGTGTCGTGGCAGTTCCAGTATTGGTTACTGCCAAGAGAATCCTGGCCAATGGTATTATTGCGATAATTGTAATCAAGTAAATCATCCAAAGTAATCATCACAGTGGCGAGATTTTCAAGAGAATAATCCTCGGTAATGTTGATTTCAATCATACGCTCCCATAGCTTGTAATCGGTGATGCCGGTTGCCTTCAGTATATCTTCAATTTCCCTTGTATGATGCGCCATGATACGTTCCTTATAGTCTGTGGTGTATGATAAATTCTTGTTGTATAAAAAAGGTATGTATCCTTCCACAAGCATTACTTTTGG
>CAMDYX010000124.1 GCA_945910395.1 uncultured Agathobacter sp.
GTGCAGTTTGCGCCCTCTGGCGGTCGCAAATGCGTTTTTCAACGGCCGCTATGCGGAGCAGAACGGCCGCTCGTATTTAGTTGATTGTTGATAAGTTATCGTATGTTTATCTTGATTGTGTAGTGTTTTGTTGCTCTTTTCATGATGGAATTAGCAGACACTTCATCATTCAAAATCATAGCTTTCCAGCTGTCTGGATCCCGTTGAGAGCAAACGATCGTACTCCGGTGCTGTTCATTGCGTTTCTCCAGTAATTCAAAAAGAATCTTGATTTCGCGCTCATCTGTGATCGTATGAAGCAGAAAGTCATCAAGGATGATCAGATCCCATTTAAGATACTTTTTCATCTTGCGGGCATATTTATCATAGTCCTGCTCTTTAAGAGCAACCATGCTCTCCAGGAGCTCTTCACTATGAAAATATCCAACGTTATATCTATTGCAGGCTTTAATACCAATGGCCTTGGCCAGATAGGACTTTCCGGCATCAGATTCGCCGAGAATACAAAGATTATAGCCCCTTTCAATGAAATCCAGTGAAGAAAGAACATCGGTTATCCCTGATGGAAGGTATTCTCTCTTATCAGAGTCAATGCACTCAGACAGTTCTTCAGGTGATCCTTTTAGATGAGCTGCCGTTAATCGATTCTTCAGTGTAGTACTGACTTTTTCTTGAAACTGTGGTTCTATAAGCTCTGCAATCAGTGTCAGACGGTCCATTTCAAGGAATCCAGGCTTATGATACAGATCATCCAGCGTTGCAGCCATTGTCGATAGTTTCAGCTCATTGAGTTCATCAACAAGCTCATTGATGAGTTCGGTTCCGGTAAGCATCAGTCATCTGCCTCCTCTCTCATCTGATCCGCAAGCGCTTTGCTGCGGGATAAAAGAGTATCAATGCTAGAGGCTTCCGGAGGCATGACATAACCACCCCTTGTTGGTTCTTTCTTTTGGACAGACCCATGTCGATAACCGGCATCGCCAAGATCATCTGCAATGACAGAGATGGTGTTCTTAATAAAGGTATATTTCTGTTTGTTTAATGAGATTGCCTGTTTACAGCACTCCTCTAAAGCTTTGTTACTGTACTTTTTGGTAAAGTTCAGGATACCAAGACACATGCGGTATGTCTGCACTTCATACTGCCTTGACTTTAGGATCGTACGGATAACAGTCTCAGTATTCTTGCCAACAAGAGAAGCCTTTTGAATGAAATAAGGTCCGTTCCACTGTGTAAATCCTTTATAATTCTCAGGCAGATGTTCTGGATCCGTTGACCACTGACCCTTACGGGTTGCTCTCGGCCATTCATAAAGGAACTCGCCTGCAAGGGAATAAATGCGAACAACAGAAGAAGATGCCTTGATAGATACTTTCTTGTGCAAAAATGCTTTGTCTACGCTATAATAAGCATTGTCAAAGCGTACGTGGAAGTCGCTTGATACCTTTGCCGTTTTTCTCTCCATGTACTCGTAATGCATGGAGGGGAGCGGCATCAATTCAAGTTTCTCCTCTTCCCAATAGTAGTATCTATTATGTTCTTTCTTTTTAAACGGCTCCTTATTGAGAGCTTCCAGTTCCTTCCAAAGATCTTTGTTGAACTGATCCAGCGAAAAATACTGTTGTTCTTCAAGTTTATGGAAGAGACCTTTCTCAAGAATACCTACCGCGTTTTCTACTGAACTCTTAAATTTGGGCTTTCTGACCTTGGCTGGAAGAATTACAGTTCCATAATGATCAGCCCAGTCAGCGTAATCCTTATTCAGTTCGGGTTCAATCCAGTCTTGATTAACGATTACCGCCTGCTTGCAGTTATCGCATACAACCAGTGCCGGCACACCGCCAAAGTAATCAAGAGCATGATTATTGACCTCAATCCATTGCGGTTCCCTTGTCGAAAGCATCCCTTCGGCATAGATGTACTGTGAGTATGGAAGAATAGCCACAAATACAACAATCGTCAGAATCTCACCGGTAAGAGGATCGGTCATGTTAAATGTCTGCCCAGCGAAATCGACCTCCATCTTCTGTGCAATAACTGCACCGAAATGCGCAGTTTCATAGTTTTCCTCACACCATCGGTTAAAAAGCTCACAGTACTGGCGGTACTGATAGAAACGCTTGCCTTCTTCAGCACACTTTTTTGAGTAGCGATTCCATAGAAAAACGAGAGTCATGTTTTTCCTTGTGGCCATAAGTCTGGCCGCTTCCTCATAATCAGGGTATTCAATGGATTCATTACGACCTGGGGAACCGGGAATGGATCCATACACTAATTCAGCAATACCGTAGTTAGTGATACCCGGTGGCAAAGGATAAGAAAGGTTTTCGCACTTCTCAAATGCTCTGAGGAAGTCATTGACTCCTGATTTACTTACGCTAAGCTGTCGGGCAATTTCACTTCCTGACATGGAAAGCGCATAACGTTTGATAATGATGTTTTTGTAGTCCAGCATACATCATCCTCCTAAGAAATATATTTTCATCTGATAGATGAATGAATATATTATCCTAGAGATTTCTGTATCAATCAAAGCCTAACGGCTGTTCAGCTTCGCATTTCGGCCGTTTTGCTCCGCAAAACCGGCCGTTGGGACGCGCCATATGCAGTGACTTCTGGTTTCTTCCATAATTTGCAATATTTTATTAAAATTTACTTATCGAAATATTCAGATGGGAATGTAAAAATGAAAACTTTTCAAAAAATAAAAAGGTATCGAATACAAAAAGAAATGACTCAGGAAGAACTTGCAGAAGCGACAAATCTGTCAATATCCTATATTTCCCAGGTGGAAACCGGTCGAAAGAAGATGGGACGTGTGGGTCTGGAAAAGGTGGCTGCAGCATTGGAGGTACCGGTAGGCAGATTATTGGATATAGATCAGG
>CAMDYX010000125.1 GCA_945910395.1 uncultured Agathobacter sp.
ACTTCTGCAGATGAAAATCCCCTTTGTACTTTTCATTGCAAAGCATCCCATTGATAGTCCCGCTCTCCCATGTGGTTCCCGTCACCGTTTTCACGCCCAGGTAATCAAGCAGTTCCCCAATCCTTGACGAGCCGACATTCATCAGATAAAGGTCGAAAGTCAGACTGACAATTTCTGCTTCCTTTCGGTTCACAATCAAATCTCCATATTCGTTTTTGTCATAACCAAGGAAGCGGGATGTGGTAATCATCACTTCCCCTCTCTCAAACTTCTTCCGAATGGACCATTTATTGTTTTCACTCATGCTTCTGCTTTCTTCTTGTGGAAAAGAAACAAGGACGGCAAGCATCATCTCACCATCCCCAGATAGAGTGTTATTGTTCTGTTCTAAAAAAATACCGCCCCCAGTTCCTTCAGTTCCCTTGCGAACATTAAAATGGAGTACAAGATCATCATTTATTTACAAATTCCTGCAAACCAGATTTTCCACCTTGTCACTGCCACGGACGGGTTGAAAAAGAAAAGACTGTTATTGATGCTACAGGAATATGATGAGCAAGCGGCAACCGAACTTCTTCCAGAAATTGAATACTTCTTAGCATTCATGCATAAAAGAGGTAATTTAAACGAGTAAAGAAACCCCCTAATCCGTTGAAATTTTGGTTCTTTTTTGTTTCCTTTTCAATTCTTACAATTGTAATATTTAAATCATTACATTGGAAAGATTTCAAGTCAATATCTTTCTTGAAATTGACGACTACGAAAATTACGATTATAATGTTTTTATTACATCCGTAAGAATTAAGGAGGAATTTGAAATGAGCGATTTACCACAGATTTCTGAAGCTGAATTTGAAGTTATGAAAATCGTATGGAAACATGCGCCGATCAGTACCAATGAAATAACAGATAAATTATTACAGACCACAAGCTGGAGTCCTAAGACGATACAGACTTTAATCAAACGTCTCGTAACAAAAGGCGTTCTGACTTATGAAAAACAGAGCCGAGTGTTTGTTTATACCCCAGTCGTGAAAGAAAGCGAATACATCGGCCAGGAAAGCAACTCTTTTCTGGAACGATACTATGACGGGGATATCGCTGCCATGCTGTCTGCCTATATAGAAAATGACAGACTGTCTGAAACAGAAATAGACACCCTACGTTCCCTTCTTTCCAAGAGGTCAAAAAAAGGAGGAAATTAACGTGGCTAATTTTATGATACGCTTTTTAATATGCAATGTATTTATCAGCGGTATCATCGGAATTCTTTTGATAGCCAAGCGGATATTCAAAAACAACCTTTCCAGCCGGATGCAGTATAATCTGTGGTTCCTGCTTCTTGGGTTGCTGGCAGTTCCCTTTATACCGTTCCGTCTCATCGGATTTCCACAAATCTTCTCGTGGCTTGGTAGCTTAAGAAGCTCTCCTGCTTCTGGTACCGCAACCGCTATGGGAGAAGCTGTGGGAATTCATCCGACCGGAAATACAGACTGGATGAATGATTTCGCACTTTCTGTAAATAGCGAGACACCATCCATTGCCGGATACATATTATTGGGGATATGGATTGTAGGCATTTTTGCAATGATTATATTAGTAATCAAATCCTCACTCCGCCTACGCAATTTGGAGAAATCTGCACTTCCCCTTCAGAACCCGGAAGTACGCAGACTATATTATCGATGTTTGGAGGAAATGGGAATTCACAGAAATATCCCTATCTACAGTACTGCATTTTTGAAATCTCCGATTATTGTGGGACTTTTGAAACCGTGTATTTATCTGCCGATTCATCTGATCTCTGATTACAACGAATCCGATATGCGGTATATGCTGTTGCACGAACTGCAGCACTATAAGCACAAAGATGCTATTGCCAGTTATCTGATGAACCTTACCGGAGTAATATATTGGTTCAATCCTCTTGTCTGGTACGCACTGAAAGAAATGCGTAATGACAGAGAGGTTGCCTGTGACACTTCCGTTTTGAAAATGCTTGAAGAGGATGCTTACGAAGGTTATGGCAATACATTGATTAACTTTGCAGAGAAGGTTTCACTTACTCCTTTTCCGTTTGCTGCCGGCCTTGGTGGAAACATGGAGCAGATGAAACGAAGAATTATCAACATTGCCTCTTATGAGAAGCCAACATTTATGAAAAGAATAAAAGGCATGACTGCATTCATGTTGACCGCTGTTCTTCTCCTTGGATTCGCACCTTTTATTTCTACATACGCAGCAGATGGAAACCACTACCAATGGGATCGCTCATCAGAAAATATATCCTATGTAGACCTTTCTACATACTTTGGAGAATACAAAGGCAGCTTTGTTTTATACGATTTAGAAAATGATGCATGGAGCATACACGACATGGAGCATGCCACCTTACGAGTTGCTCCAAACTCCACCTACAAGATATACGATGCCCTGTTCGGATTGGAAGAAGGTGTCATTACACCAGAAAACTCCTTTATTGCGTGGAATGGAGAAAGCTATCCATTTGAAGCATGGAATGCGGATCAGACCCTACAGTCTGCAATGAACTCCTCCGTGAACTGGTATTTCCAGACAGTAGATGAACAGCTTGGAGCCTCTGACGTTTACAGCTATATTCAAGAAATCGGATATGGTAACGAAAACATGAGTGGTGATTTCTCCACTTATTGGATGGAATCATCCTTGGAGATTTCTCCAATAGAACAGGTCGAACTTTTAACCAAGCTGCAGGATAACAGTTTTGGCTTCGCCCCTGAAAATATCAATGCAGTAAAAGATGCCATCTGCCTTTCCTCTTCCGATGCCGGAACATTCTACGGAAAGACCGGAACCGGCCGTGTGGATGGACAGGATGTGAACGGATGGTTTATCGGCTATA
>CAMDYX010000126.1 GCA_945910395.1 uncultured Agathobacter sp.
GTGATTGCCCTGATCCGCTCTTATAAAACTTTGTCAGATATGACATCACCAATCCATATCGATTGCTGGTGTCTATCGTCTGTATAGGATCTGTCACTTGCTGTCCTCTTACTCCGCTCTTTGTAGTATCTGAATGATACTGAATCAGTAATGGCGATACTAAATGATTATGGTCAACTGTAGTTATCGTGTGCAACGGCTCTTCCATACCACTTCCAGATCCTTTATAATTTCCACCATATGATTTTTCTACGAACGGACAAGTGACTGGCGTAACTACTCCAAATCCATGTTTCTGTGTGATTGTCGGCATCGGTTCATGAATGCTCTGACCTCGGAAGTTATCACCGCCATGATTAACTTGA
This sequence comes from uncultured Agathobacter sp., assembly GCA_945910395.1. Taxonomy (GTDB): domain Bacteria; phylum Bacillota; class Clostridia; order Lachnospirales; family Lachnospiraceae; genus Roseburia. Next base: position 366 of record CAMDYX010000126.1, read on the forward strand.
ACAATGAATGGCTCTGGACAGTTGAATACGAATTTTTCTAACCCCCTTGCTATCCGGTTCATGGTATTTTTTGCAAGTGACTTCTTTCTTCCAAAAATGGATTTTCCAAAATTCCATAAATCCAGATATTTATATATTGGTTCCCACTGTTCAAGTCCATTTACGCCATCTTTGCTGTGTGTAGGTTCTGGCCAGACAATATCTTTCCCGTCTCTTCGGAATATTGCATACCATCGTTTTCGTGTAGTTGGCGCTCCGTAGTCTGCAGCTACAAGCTCTCTACTGTCGAATACGTATCCAAGTGACTTCATAGCAGTAATAAATTTCTTATAGTCCTCACCTTTCCGCTCTGGTATCGGGTGCCCGTCATTATCCAACGGTCCCCACTGCTGTATTTCTTCCACATTCTCCATGATAATTACATCCGGAAGAATGGCTTTCGCATGCTTATACACCGCCCACGGAAGGATTCTCAGACCTTTCTCGCGTGGCTTTCCGCCTTTTGCCTTGCTGTGGCTTGTGCAATCTGGACTCGCCCACATCAGAGCTACATGCTGTCCTTTTACATATTTCTGCAAATCAACCTTAAAGATATCCTCTGTTAGATGCAGCGTATCTGGATGATTTGTCTTGTGCATCAGTATGGCATCTGGATCATGATTAATGGCAATGTCTACAGGTCTGCCAAGCGCCATTTCTATTCCTACCGATGCTCCACCGCCGCCCTCAGCCTGCGAAACAATCAATAATTAACTGTTTCTGCATATGGCATCACCTCACTTTCTGGTATCCAACGATATCCGCCTGCCTTCATTCTTTCGCCTTTTATTACTTTCTCAATGTTTCTTCTCTCAATTCCTGTAGCACGACCAGCCTCTGCTATTGATTTAAATTTTTTTATAGTCTTTCCGGAATCATCCATCATAAGCACAGGAATTTTCTTTCTTCCGGTTCTTCCAGTCACATAATTTAGTCCCGTCTTGTAAGCATGAATTTGATTCTCTCCATTAGTTACCCATTCGAGATTTCCAACGCTGTTATTTTGCTTATCAGTATCTATATGGTTTACCTGAGGTTTATTTTCTGGATTAGGAATAAATGCTATTGCTACAAGTCTATGGACTTTTGCTGTAGCCTTCCTATCATTGAGACTCATTCTAACCCTCAAATATCCTTTGCTATCAATCTGTGGTGTTAAAATATGCCCTGTTAATTTATTTCTTACTCTACCAAAATTACTTACCTGGTACTGAGCTCCGTAGATGTATGTATCTTTCCATATCTCTTTCATGGCATCACCTCCGGGAAATCTTCAAAACTCATCTGGTTTTCTGATTTCCATACAAGCATTTCCTCTTTTGATTTTTTGTAAAAAATCCTATCAATCTCAAAACCAAAAGCGCTTCTTTCAAGTTCATGCGCAGCTCTTAAAGTTGTACCACTTCCTGCACATGGGTCAATCACTACATCTCCCGGATCTGTAAAAGTCGCAATGAGCTTTTTCAATACTTTTACGCTTTTCTGTGCCGGATGTATTTTGGGAATCTCCTTTCCGTCGCGCTCCCATGTAAACCAATTGAACACCATCTTTCCAGTTCCAGGGATTGTTTTCCCGTTTTCGTCGTTCTGCACTCCGTTTCTGAATTTCGGAAGTCTGTTCCTATACAGCACAAGTGCATATTCTGTAGCGCCAACAATACGCATGTTTGCTTTAAGTGCTTGTGGACTGTAATTCTTGCAGAATACAAGCGGTATGTAATGGACGAATCCATGTTTTGCTGCAGCCTTTATTAGCGTTTGAATCTGTTCAAAACTGCAGAATACGATCATACACGGGGAATTACTGCTCCTACCTCTCTGCACAGGTTTCATATCATCTTTCTTCAACATTTTTGAGCAAAAGTGAAAAAACTCATACAGATTAAAATTGAAATCTGAATTGAATGCTGCTTTACCAGCAAACTTACTTTCTCAATTCTTGTTGTCTCCGCCGTTGTACCACATTGGATTACTACCGTAGAAATTATTTCCGACATTGTAAGGTACATCTGCAATAATTAACTGTGCCGGAGGTATTGCGTATTTCTTATAGTTCTGCATAGAATCTCTATACAGTTCGCACTTTATTTTCTTCTTGTGATTTTCCATATCCATCATATTCCTTTCAAGGAGCCGATGCGCATCTTCCCGGGAAGCTCCGGTCTCCTTTATTAAATCTTTTTCTCTATAAATTCTGCAGCACTGTCAAATCCATTCTCTTTCAGTACTCTGATCAGCTCATCTACATTCGCCATTTTCTTTTTCGTCTTATCGGCTGTCGATGATTCCTGGCACATTGATGTGCGCTCTACATCAATCCCCATACCGTATCGGTCGTTCAGATACACGGCGCAATCTTCCAGTGTTGCGTAGTGATTTCCTAGGTAATCAAAATCCATCACTTCTCGCGTCAGCTTATCAAATGATTCTTTCAGTCTGT
>CAMDYX010000127.1 GCA_945910395.1 uncultured Agathobacter sp.
TTTTCGTGGAGCAGGCTGAATTTGTAGTCTAATAATGCTGCCGGTACATAGAGCATTTTAGCCGTTTCAAAAAATGTGTGTTCCGAAAGGCATTCCAGGACTTTCCCATCTTCTAACAGAAGCTCCGCCGCAAAGAAGTTTGCTTCATTTTCTTCGATTGATCTATCATCAAAAACTTCCATTTCTTGAAAGCCGTGCATCATAGCGATTTTCGTATGCAGGACAGCGTGTCCTAATTCATGTGCGACTAAGATACGTTCCAAGATACCATTCACATTGTGATCTATCACGATATTCTTTTGTCTGGACTGGTAATAGAAGAAGCCCTTCAATTTCTTCTGTAAATCGTAATAATGGATTTTGATACCTAACAGCTGACACAGCTCGTAAGGGTCTCTGGTGTGATATTTTCGCACAAGCTTATCGACAGTTTCAATGATATGCTCTGCCGTTTTCATTTGCTTCACCTCCGAATCGCACACAGAAAACATATTCTGTGCTTGAGGATTTTACTCTTTATCTTTATGCTTTCTGTATTTCTTCGGAGTGTACTTTTCCCGTGCTGTTTTCTTAGAGTCCATATAAACTGACATAATCGCCTGGAAGAATACATCTTTTGCGTCCTCGTCCAATTCTCCACCGGCAAACAGAGAATTTACACGACCCAACACTTCCTGAGCTTCTTTTGCTCCTTTTGAACCGAAGTTTTCCTTTGCCTCTAAAATAAACATATCCTGATCTATATGGCTCTGGCTATCCGTTTCAGATTCGTCCAAAAGATAGGACACAGAGATATGCAGTGCTTCAGCAAGTTTTCTGATGTTGCTTTTTCTGGGGAGTGTTCCGAGCTGCTCATAGGTGTAAAGGGATCTTTCGGAAATGCCGGTCATCTGGGCAAGCTCCGTTTGAGATAGGTTCATAGCCAAACGAGCTTCTTTAATTTTTTCTCCAAATGTCATGGTAGTATCCTTCCTTTCAAAAAATATTTATTCGTAACTTCCGATTATTTGTTGACAAACTTCTGGAAAATGCTATAATAAGAATCATAACAGAAGTTTTAATTCCACTTAATTATATATCGGAACTTTTATAAAGTCAAGAACTTCCGATTTCACTTCTGTTATTTTAATCAAATATCGGAAGTTATAGTCATTCTTGTCCCATGGTATTTGTTTCCCTTTAGCCAAGTGACAGGAGTTAGAAAGGAATTCTTATTTTATGGATTAGGCTGAAAGGAGATTCTGAATGAGCAGATATAATACACAGGTATTAAGCAGTATTCGAATGCTTTGCCGGATGCAGAACATTGACGAGAAGGTTCTGTATGAAAGAGCAAAGCTGATTTTATCCATATATCGAGAGGTGTGCTGGTCTACCATTGATCGTGCGAATGATGTATGTGATACCCTTATTTGTACTTACGGTGACAGCTTAGATGGTGCATTGATTTATCTGGAGAACTTTGCTCCGGATGAAGCGAGAGAACGATTTGAAGAACGCATTCGCAGCTTATTTGAGACAAAGTGGATCATTGAACTGGTAGATATGGCTATGTTGAAAATCAGAGAATATCCAGATAAAGGCGCTCTGTACTGTGAGATTATCTCAAAGGCATATCTCAACCGCTTCAAGTACAGGGAATCAGAAATGCTGGAGGTTTTGAATATGGAACGCAGCACCTACTATGACCGAAAGAAAGAAGCGATACTGTTATTTGGTCTGTCACTTTGGGGAACAGCCATTCCTAAATTGAAAGATTTCCTGGAAAGTGCCCGGGAGGAAGAAGCATTGTGTTATTGTGAATGCTAAGACAGGATTTTAGTCCGACTAAAATCCGATGAAAATACGACGGTTCCCCTACTGAAAGTCCGACTTGTCCAGTGTTAAAATGGCTATGCTGGGAGATAGCGGCATAAAATTGAATAGAGAGAGTTACGCCTCGTGCCTGTAATGGGTACGGGGCTTTTTTTATACCTGCCTATTTTCCCCCATAATTAACACAAAGGCATGAACGAGAGCTTGGAGTAATTTACTCCGGCTCTTTTTTTATGCCTGCAAGGAGGACAGGCAGATGGCAAAGGGTATTGAGAATCGGGCACGATCTCCTCCCGCTGTTTTTGATTTTGCAACTTCACAAATTCAAAAACACGGAGGAACGAAAATGTATTACGACTTGGTTGAAAGCGGAAAAAGAATTAAAGCCTTGAGAAAGGAACATGGGCTTACACAGGAACAGCTTGCGGAGCAGTTAGGTGTTGCCGCAAACACCATTGCACGAATTGAAACCGGCAACAGAGGTATCTCTATTGATTTGGCAATCGAACTGGTTGTGCGCTTTGAGACAACCCTTGATTACATATTTTTAGGTCGTGAATAACCTCAAAACTATACCTACGAGGCAATAAAAACTTGCATGAGGAACAGGTACAATTTAGATACAGCCAAAGAAAATCGGCTGCTTGATCCTTGAAAACTGAATACACAGTCATCGAATACGTTCCTGTTGCCGGTGCGAGAGCATCAGCCACATCAGCGGTACGCCG